>JAZSDN010000018.1:0-84172 GCA_045531205.1 Clostridia bacterium
AGGGCAACAATGTGATATAATTTTTACCATGAGATCTTGTTCTCCTTTCTCTGATTTTCAGGGAGGTAATTGGTTTTGTGGTGAAACTATTATACCATAAGGAGTTCAAGGTCTCAATTTTCATTTAACTTAACAAAACGTTATCCTTTAAAAGGAGATTTTATAATGAGAGTAGTAGGCTTTGTGGGCCCTTCGGGTACGGGAAAAAGCTTCAGGGCAATGAATGTTGCACGTAAAAATAAATTGCAGTATGTTATTGATGACGGACTTTTGATATGCGATAACCGCATTGTTGCGGGACATTCTGCAAAAAAAGAGCATAGCAAGCTTGAAGCTGTAATTGCAGCTTTGTTTTTGCGGGAGCCACGTGCTGAAGAAATGAAAGAAGCTATAGAAAAAAACTCGCCCGAAAGTATTCTTATTTTGGGAACAAGCGAAAAAATGGTACACCGCATAGCCGAAAATTTAGGGTTGCCAAAGGTTGAAAGCTTTATAAATATTACCGATGTTGCAAGCGAAAAAGAAATTTTGCAGGCAAGCGAATCAAGAAATCAGGAAGGAAAGCATGTAATACCTGTACCTACTTTTGAGATAAGACAGGACTTTTCCGGATATTTTGTTGAAGCTTTAAGAACACTTGGTATTACCAAAAGAAATACTGAAAAAAGTATAGTTCGTCCCACATTTTCTTATCTTGGTGATTACAATATATCAAAAAAAGTATTGGTTGATATATCAAAATATGAAGCTGGGCGTGTACGTGGTGTAGGAGAGGTAAGCTCGTGCATTGTTATAAATATGCGTGACGGAATAGAAATTTATATTGAACTTTCTATGAAGTACGGAATAAATATAACAAAATGCTCCGACAAAGTAATAAAATCAGTTGCAAACGCCATCGAAAACTATACAAACATAAACGTAAGAAAAGTAAATGTAAATGTAAAAAAACTTATAGTTGAGAAGGATTGGATTCCTAAATTCAGCCTTAACAAGTAACGCTAAAGAGGTCGATGTGGTTTCACATTGACCTTTAGTTAAATTGGGTGTTTATATGAAAATAGTTGCAAGAATATATAATGATTTTAAAACAAAATTTGCAGTTCCAAGACAAAGCGGGTTATCTGGAAATTTGGAGTCTAAAATAATATTTGAAAAAGATTTTCGTGACCCTGACTTTGTACAGGGGATAGAAAACTTTTCACACCTATGGCTTATATGGGGCTTTTCTGAAAATAAAGGAGAAACCAAAAGTCCTAAAGTACGTCCCCCAAGGCTTGGCGGAAACACATCGGTCGGTGTCTTTGCAACACGCTCACCATACAGACCAAACCCCATAGGCCTTTCGTCTGTAAAGCTTATAAGAACAGAAATTTCGGATACTTTGGGCACTGTGCTTTATGTTACGGGAGCCGATATGGTAAATAATACACCGATATATGATATAAAGCCATATCTTGCTTATACTGACAGTCATCCCGACGCAAAAGGCGGGTTTGCTGATGAATTTGCAAATTATAAGTTAGAGGTTATATTCCCACAGGATTTGCTTAAAAAAATACCTGTAGAAAAGCAAGATGCCTTAATAAAAATTCTCTCTCAAGACCCACGCCCATCATATCAGAATGACGAGGAAAGAAGTTATGGATTTTTATTTTCGGAATTTGAGATAAGATTTGTTGTGAAAGACAAAATCCTCACAGTTATAAATGTTGAATTAAACACTTGACAAAAATAATAAGAATAATTATACTTTTTAATTATACGAATTGCGGAGGCAAGTTTAATGAATGTATTTAAATCGGTAGAAGAGCTTATAGGAAAAACCCCTTTAATGGAGCTTACAAAAATAAAAGAAGAAAACAATCTTTGTGCCAATATATTTGCAAAGCTTGAATATTTTAACCCTGCAGGAAGTGTAAAAGACAGGGTTGGTTATGCAATGATAGAAAAGGCGGAAAAGATAGGAAAAATAAAAGAGGGTACTGTAATTATAGAGCCTACAAGCGGAAATACAGGGGTAGGTCTTGCCGCAGTTGCGGCAAATAGAGGCTACAAGGTTATAATTGTAATGCCTGATAATATGAGTATGGAAAGAAGACTGCTTTTATCAGCATACGGAGCAGAGCTTATCCTGACAGATGCATCCCTTGGCATGAAAGGGGCTATTAAAAAAGCAGAAGAGCTAGCAAAAGAATATCCTTCAAGCTTTATACCTTCGCAGTTTGATAATCCCGATAATGCAAAGATACATTTTGAAACTACAGGCCCCGAAATTTATGAAGATACCGATGGCAAGGTTGACATATTTGTTTGCGGCGTTGGAACAGGCGGAACAATAACAGGGGTAGGCAAATATTTAAAATCAAAAAATAAAAATATAAAAGTAATAGCCGTAGAGCCTGCAAACTCCCCATTTTTATCGGAAGGCAGAGCAGGAGCCCACGGATTACAGGGTATAGGGGCAGGCTTTGTGCCCAAGGTTTTGGATACCTCTGTTTATGATGAAATAATAACTGTTTTTGAGGAAGATGCTTTTAAAACGGGTAGAGAGCTTGTACAAAAGCAGGGGATTTTATGCGGAATCTCATCGGGCGCAGCACTTTATGCTGCAAAACAAGTGGCAAAAAGAGAAGAAAACAAAGGAAAGAACATAGTGGTATTATTGCCCGATACAGGGGAACGATATCTTTCAACAGATATGTTCAGGAGGTAAACAAAATGGAAAAAAGAGTATTAACAATTCAGGATATATCCTGTGTGGGACAGTGTTCGCTTACAGTGGCACTTCCTATAATATCAGCATGTGGACTTGAAACGGCGGTTATTCCTTCATCGGTTCTTTCTACTCATACGGGTGGATTTGAAGGGTTTACTTTCCGTGATTTAACAGATGATATGCCTAAAATAGAACAGCACTGGCAAAAAGAAAATATAAAGTTTGACGCTGTTTATACAGGTTATGTAAGCGAAAGTCAGATAGACCATATCATTCATATAATGAGTACCTGCTTAAATGAAAACGGCTTAAAAATTGTTGACCCTGCTATGGCTGATAACGGAAAGCTATATACGGGCTTTGCACCTGATTTTCCACAGAAAATGAGAAAGCTTTGTAAAAATGCAGATTATCTTTTGCCCAATATTACAGAAGCGGCATTTTTGACAGGCGAAGAATGTATTCTTTCGGGTTATGGAAAAAACTATATAGAAAATCTGTTGAAAAAATTACATAGTCTTGGGGCAAAGAATGTTATTTTAACAGGCGTATCGTTTGATGATAAGTCTTTGGGTTTTGCAAGCTATGACGGAGAAAAAATATATTATTATTTTAATGATAAGATATCAAGAATGTCTCACGGAACGGGAGATGTTTATGCATCATCCTTTGTGGGGGCTCTTATAAGAGGATTTTCGATGAATGAGTCTGCAGAAATTGCGGCAGATTTTGTATGTGAAAGCATTTTAGCAACAGAAGAAGAACATTGGTATGGTGTTCGTTTTGAAAAGGCATTGCCATATCTTATAGAAAGATTAAACCAAAAATAATGAGTGTTTTAAGTTTTAGGGATTGTGTTGCCTGCCCGAGAAAATGCCATGTAAACAGACTTTTAGGTGAAAAGGGATTTTGCGGTGCATCTGCTACAGTAAAAATAGGTCGTTATGGTTTGCACGTTTGGGAAGAACCCTGCATTTCAGGAACTAACGGTTCGGGAACAGTATTTTTTTCGCACTGTAATATGAAATGTATTTTTTGCCAGAACTTTAAAATAAGTACACAGGAAAGCGGCAAAGAGATAAGCGAAAAAGAGCTTGCCGATATATTTTTAGAGCTTCAGAATATGGGCGCTCACAACATAAATCTTGTAACACCTACTCATTTTGTACATTCAATAATCAAAGCTCTTGATATGGCAAAATGCAACGGGCTTAAAATTCCTGTAATTTATAATACGAGCGGATATGAAGATACAGAAGTTTTGCGTGCATTAAACGGATATATTGATTTATATATGCCCGACTTTAAATACTGGAGAAATGATTTTGCAAAGCAATATTCACTCTCGCCTGATTATCCCGATATTGTAAAAAAAGCAATAGATGAAATGGCAAAACAAGTTTTGCCAATGAAATTTGACGGCGATATTATGACACGGGGAATTATAGTAAGACATTTACTCTTGCCGGGTCATTTATATGATGCAAGAAAAATTGTTGAATATCTTTATAATACTTATGAAGACTCAATTTATATAAGCCTTATGAGCCAATATACACCCCTTCCGCAGGTGGCAGAGCATCCTACACTTAAAAACAAAGTAAGAAAAGAAGAATATGAATCGTTATGCAATTTTGCATTAAAGCTTGGAATAAAAAATGCCTTTACACAGGAAGGCGAAAGCGCAGAAGAAAGTTTTATACCTGATTTTTACTAAAAAAGACCGGACGATTTTCGTCCGGTCTTTTATGTATGAAGTCAATCTTTTAAAGGATTACCATCTGCATCTTTGTCAATATTTCCACAAAGAATTAAAATACCTTCAATAAAGCCCCAAATACTGCCTATTCCAAAACAGAAGTTAAGAATAATTTGCGCAATGGCTTTACCTGTGTACCCTAAATAAAAATTGTGAACACCAAATCCGCCAAGAAAAACACCAAGCAAACCTGCTGCGAGTTTTGATTTTGCGTTAGCAGGAACAGGCTTTGCAAGCACAACTCCGCAGTTTGCGCATAGTGTAGCGTGAGGATTTGTAGGGCTTGAACAGTTCTGACAGAAGTTTGTGCCCTGTCCTGCCGGAACACCGCACTTCACACATATTACGGCATTTGGATCCATTTGATAATTACAGTTTCTGCAATACATAAAAAAACCTCCTTATATTAAAACGAAAATATAATTTATTATAAAACCTGTTGCAATTAAAATTAAAATAAAATAGTTTAAAAAAGTGTTTTTAAAAAGTTTCCCTTTAAAAAGTATAAATAACAGAATTAAAGGGACAGACCAGAACATACAATGAAAAGAGAATGCATTCTTTATTTCGCCGCGAAAGAGAGAAACAAATGCACGGGTCATACCGCAACCGGGGCAGGGAATATGGAAAAAATATCTGAAAACACATCCGATTTTGGTAACATCTAAAATTATCATACAAAAAATGATGATAAAAATTACTGTAAAAAATGTTTTAAAATCACAATTTTTGAATTTCATATTAAAATTATAACATTCAAAAAGTGCCAAGTCAACAAAAAATATGTTACAAATTAGAATAAAAGGCAGAAAAAAGTGAAAAAAACAAAAAAATTATAAATAAATTAAAAATAATTGTAGATTTTTTAGTTTTTTCGTGGTATAATGTTTGGTGGTGTCATAGGTTTACTGAAAACAGTATATTAATCCTGTGACAGGCAAGCTATTAAAAGTTTAACAAGGAGGTTTTGTTATGGCACAATCAACGATTCCTTTTAAAGGAACAAAGGAACAGGAAGCAGAGCTTATGGCAGTTATAGAAAGCCATAAGGATATGGACGGTGCGGTAATACCCGTACTCCACAAAGCACAGGAGATTTACGGATATCTTCCCATCGAAGTTCAGACAATGATAGCTGAAGGTCTTAACGTAAGCCTTGCAGAGGTTTATGGTATAGTAACCTTCTACACACAGTTCTCACTTAACCCCAAAGGAAAATATAATATAGCAGTTTGTCTTGGTACAGCTTGTTATGTAAAGGGTTCAGGCGACATAATTAATAAAATAAAAGAAAAACTCGGTATCGATGTTGGTGAATGTACACCCGACGGTAAGTTCTCAATTGAAGCAACACGTTGTATCGGTGCTTGCGGTCTTGCACCCGTTTTAACAGTAAATGACGAAGTTTACGGAAGACTTACCGTAGACGATGTTGACGATATACTTGCTAAATATATGGATTAAGGAGCAACCTTTATGTTGTTATCTGATATTAAATCTATTCTTGACGCCGAGGTTTTAAGCGGAGAAGATAAAGAACAACTCAATAAAAAAGATATTCATACAGCCTGCGGATGCGATCTTATGAGCGATGTTTTAGCCTTTGTAAAGGACCAGTCACTTTTGCTGACAGGACTTATAAATGCACAGGTAATAAGAACAGCTGAAATGATGGATATTGTAGCAGTTTGTTTTGTAAGAGGAAAAACCCCTACAGAAGATGTTATAGAGCTTGCAAAAGAAAAGGATATAACGCTTCTTCGAACAAATTACCCCTTATATGTTGCCTGCGGAATGCTTTATTCTGAAGGATTAAGAGGACGTTGCAATGATTAAAAAGTACGAAATATCCGGAACAGACTTTTCAACCGCAGGTGAGGCTTCAAGCAGTTTTAAGATGATACTTAAAAAGCTTGGTATCGCACCGGATATCATAAGACGTATTTCTATAGCTATGTATGAAGCTGAAATCAATACCATTATCCATGGCGGAGGCGGAGAATGTGAAGCCTCGATAGAGGGTAATTGTATCACAGTTATATTCCGTGACCAGGGTCCCGGTATTGCAAACATAGAGCTTGCAATGAAAGAAGGTTTCTCTACAGCAACCGAAAAAATAAGGGAGCTTGGGTTTGGTGCAGGTATGGGACTGCCAAACATAAAACGTTATACAGATGATTTCAAAATAGATACAGCTATAGGTAGGGGAACTACAGTGACACTTGTTATAAATATATGAGGTGATATATAGTGCAGTATTTTCACTCCGTAACACTCGATAAAAGCAAATGCCATGGTTGTACAAACTGCATATCTCATTGCCCTACAGAGGCTATAAGAGTTCAGGGCGGTAAAGCAAAGATAATAAAAGAACGTTGTATTGACTGTGGCGAATGTATAAAGGTTTGTCAGTCTCATGCAAAAATAGTTGCAGCTGACAGCTTTGATATGCTGAAAAACTTTAAGTACAATATAGCTATGCCTGCACCGTCTTTCTATGGACAGTTCAGGACAGAAAACAGTGTTAACAAAATACTTACTGCATTTATAAAGATAGGTTTTGACCATGTATTTGAAGTGGCGAGAGGTGCAGAGTATGTAAGTGCGGCAACACGCAAATTACTCTCGGAAGGCAATTTAAAAAAGCCTGTTATAAGCTCGGCTTGTCCTGCAGTTTTAAGACTTATAAGAGAAAGATTTCCAAACCTTCTCGGAAACGTATTAAACTTACTTTCTCCAATGGAAGTAGCTGCAATGCTTGCAAGGCAGGAAGCCAAAGAGAAAACAGGACTTTCGGATGACGAAATAGGGGTATTCTTTATTTCGCCTTGCCCTGCTAAAGTAACAAGTGTAAAAGCCCCGCTCACACTTGAAAAATCAAATGTAAGCGGAGTAATAACAGCAAAAGACGCTTTTAAGCAAATCCGCCCCATGATAGAAACTATAGAAAAAGAAATACCGCTTTCGGTTTCGGGAGCAGAAGGCATTATATGGGCAAGCAGCGGTGGAGAGTGCCTTGGCACAGGCGTAGAAGATTATATAGCTGTTGACGGAATCCAGAATGTAATAAATATTTTGGAGGAAATAGAATACGGCAAGGTAAATTCTATTGACTTTATCGAGCTTTCAGCTTGTACAAGTGGTTGTGCAGGTGGTGCTATGAATTTTGTAAATCCGTTTTTGGCGGCACGAAGAATTTCACAGCAGGCAAAAAGTAACGGCGTAAAAGAAGTAAAAGATTTAGATATAGATAAGGTTTTATGGAAAAAGCAAGTAGAAAGTATGCCTATATCAAAACTTGATGACGATTTTGAAAAGGCAATACGTAAAATGGAAATCATGGACGAAGTTTACGAAAGGCTTCCAAAACTTGATTGCGGTTCGTGCGGAGCACCAACATGTAAAGCACTGGCAGAAGATATAGCCCGCGGCTTTGCAAACGAAAATGATTGTGTGTTCATAATGAGAGAACGTGTAAGCGAGCTTGCAAAAGAGCTTTTCGAGCTTAATCAGAACTATGATTTAAAAAACAACGATATTTAAGGTGTAGCTATGAAAATATCAGATCTTACAGAAAAATTAAATTTTAAACTTATAACAAAAGCTGATTATGACGACAGAGATATTACCGGCTGTTATATAGGCGACTTATTAAGCTGGGTAATGGGCAAGGCAAACTCGGGAGATGCGTGGATTACAATAATGAACAATATAAATATTGTAGCCGTTGCAACCTTAACAGATGCAGCATGCATAATTTTGTGCGAAGGGGTAAGCCTTGACAGCGAAGTAATTGAAAAAGCTGATGTACAGGGTGTAGTAATTGTTCAATGCAGCGATACTGCATACGAAGCAGCTTGTAAAATAAGTAAGGGAATTTAAAATGTTTTATTATGACTTTCATATTCACTCGGCGCTTTCGCCCTGCGGTGATAATGATATGACGCCTAATAACATAGTAAATATGGCAGCTCTTTCTGGTCTTGATGCAATAGCAATTTCAGACCATAATACAATAGGCAATGTATTATCTGCAATGCTTGTGGGGGAGGAATGTGGCGTAAAAGTTATCCCCGGTATGGAGGTTGAAACAGCGGAAGAAGTTCATATTCTTACACTTTATCCCGATATTAAGGCTGCAGAATATGTAGCAGAAAAAGTGTATAATGCACTTCCCGATATAAAAAACAGAGAAGATATTTTTGGGCAACAGCTTTTTATGAATGAAAAAGACGAGATTACAGGTTACGAAGAAAAAATGCTTATTTCGCCTACATCAATTCAGATTGAAGACCTTTTCAGTATGGTAAAGGAGGCGGGCGGACTTTTTATCCCTGCCCATGTAGACAGACATTCTTACAGCATTTTAACAAATCTCGGTTTTATACCGCAGGAACTTAATATAAAGAATATAGAAATTTCTAAATATGTTGAAGACCTGCAAGCATATCTTGATTCAAGACCAGAGCTTAAAAAATATAACATTTTCCGTGATTCAGATGCTCATTATCTTGCTGATATATCACAAAAAACGGCGTATATAGATAAAAAGAGCGTGACAGACATTTTCAAAGAGATGTGAGGAATTTTAATGAAAGAATTATCACTTCACATATTGGATATCGCAAAAAATTCCGTAAAAGCAGAGGCTGACCGCATAGAGATTATTATTGACGAAAGTGAAGAAAAAAACTTTCTTTCAATACAAATCAATGACAACGGCTGCGGAATGAGTCCTGAGTTTTTAAAAACAGTTAAAGACCCATTTTCAACAACCCGTACTACAAGAAAGGTTGGTATGGGGATATCCCTTTTTGAAGCTGCTGCCAAGCAGTGTGGGGGAAAGCTTGATATTACATCACAGCTTGGAGTTGGGACAAGGCTTTGTGCAAGCTTTGAATTAAATCATATCGACCGTGCACCGCTTGGTGATATGGCAAGCACAATGCAAACCCTTATATCAGGTTCTCCCAAAATAGATTTTTTATACACGCATACAAAAAACGGAAAAACATTTACAATGGACACTGCGGAATTAAAGCAGGTTTTAGGGGATGTTCCTCTTGATACCCCCGAGGTTCTTATGTGGATAGAAGGCTATATAAACGAAGGTCTTGGAGAAATAAATCAGTAATAAAAAAGGTTATAAAATATAAAACTTAAAAAATTTAAGGAGGTCTACTATGAAAACCTTGGCAGAATTGCAAGCAATTCGAGACAGAGCTTTAAATCAGGTAAACTTAAGAAAAGATCGTGAAGACGGCATAAGAGTTGTTGTTGGTATGGCAACATGCGGTATAGCAGCAGGTGCACGTCCCGTACTCAATGCTTTTCTTGGGGAAGTTGAAAAACGTAATATGGCAAACGTAACAGTAACACAGACAGGCTGTATCGGTATGTGCCGCTACGAACCCATTGTTGAAGTTTACGTACCGGGAGCAGAAAAGGTAACTTATATTCACATGACAGAAGAAAAGGTTGCCAGAGTTGTTGCTGAACATCTTATCAACAACAAGCCCGTTGCTGAATATACAGTTGGCGCAGAAACAAAATAATTAGGAGGGCGAGATAAAATGAATATATACAGATCACATGTACTTATTTGCGGCGGTACAGGATGTACTTCCTCCGGTTCAAAAACACTTCAGGAAGAATTTAAAAATCAGCTCGCAGCAAATGGTCTTGAAAACGAAGTAAAAATTGTTGAAACAGGTTGTTTCGGTCTTTGTGCTTTAGGTCCTATCGCGGTTGTTTATCCCGAAGGCGCTTTCTACAGCAGAGTAAAGGTTGAAGATGTTGCAGAAATCGTTTCTGAACACCTTTTAAAAGGCCGTATAGTAAAGAGACTTCTTTACAGCGAAACAGTTGAAGGCGACAACATTAAATCATTGAATGAAACAACATTCTATGCAAAACAGCACCGTGTAGCTCTTCGTAACTGCGGTGTTATAAACCCCGAAAACATTGATGAATACATTGCTCTTGACGGTTATAAGGCATTAGGTAAGGTTCTTACCGAAATGACACCCGAACAGGTTATTCAGGTAATCAAGGATTCAGGTCTTCGCGGACGTGGAGGCGGCGGCTTCCCCACAGGTATGAAGTGGGATTTCGCGTACAAGGTACAGGGCGACCAGAAATATGTTTGCTGTAACGCCGACGAAGGTGACCCCGGTGCATTCATGGACCGTTCAGTTTTGGAAGGTGACCCCCATGCAGTAATCGAAGCTATGGCAATAGCTGCTTATGCAATAGGTGCAAATCAGGGTTATATTTATATCAGAGCTGAATATCCTATTGCTGTTGACAGATTAAGAATAGCTATCGAACAGGCTAGAGAATACGGATTACTTGGCAAAGGCGTTTTAGGAACTGATTTCGAATTTGACCTTGACATTCGTCTTGGTGCAGGTGCATTCGTTTGTGGTGAAGAAACAGCACTCTTAACTTCTATCGAAGGTAAGCGTGGTGAACCCAGACCCCGTCCTCCGTTCCCTGCAGTTAAGGGTCTTTGGGGCAAACCCACACTTTTAAATAACGTTGAAACCTATGCAAATATCCCCCAGATTATCTTAAACGGTGCAGAATGGTTTACTACTATGGGTACAGAAAAATCCAAGGGCACAAAGGTATTTGCACTTGGCGGTAAAATCAACAACACAGGTCTTGTTGAAGTTCCCATGGGTACAACCTTGCGTGAAATCATCGAAGAAATCGGTGGTGGTATACCTAATGGCAAAAAGTTCAAAGCAGCACAGACCGGCGGTCCTTCCGGCGGATGTATCCCTGCTCATCTTATTGATACACCTATTGACTATGATTCACTTATGGCAATAGGCTCAATGATGGGCTCTGGCGGTCTTATAGTTATGGACGAAGACAACTGTATGGTTGATATTGCAAAATTCTTCCTCGAATTCACAGTTGACGAATCCTGCGGTAAGTGTGCACCTTGCCGTATCGGTACAAAGAGACTTTTGGAACTCTTAACCAAAATCACAGACGGTAAAGGAACAATGGAAGATATCGACAAGCTTGAAGAACTTTGTCACGTAATCAAAGGCTCTTCACTTTGCGGTCTCGGACAGACAGCTCCTAACCCCGTTTTATCAACACTTAAGTACTTCAGGGATGAATACATTGCCCATGTACGTGATAAGAAATGTCCCGCTGGCGTATGTAAGAACCTTGTAAGATACGAAATCGTTGCTGACAAATGTAAGGGCTGTAGTGCTTGTGCAAGAAAGTGTCCTGTAGGGGCAATTTCAGGAGAAATCAAGTCACCCTTCGTTATTGATCCCGATAAATGTATCAAGTGCGGTGTATGTGTAGAAACATGTAAATTTGATGCAATTATAAAGAAGTAATCAAGGAAAGGAATGAATAAGATGGTAAACTTAAAAATAAACGGTCAGGATGTTTGCGTACCTGAAGGATATACTATCCTTGATGCAGCTCGCGAGGTTGGTATCGACATTCCTACCTTATGTTATTTAAAGGATATGAACGAAATCGGTTCCTGCAGAATGTGCGTAGTTGAAATTAAAGGAGCAAGAGCTCTTCAGGCAGCATGCGTATATCCTGTTTCAGAAGGAATGGAAGTTTTCACAAACACAGATAAAGTAAGAACAGCAAGAAGAAACACTCTTGAACTTATTCTTTCAAACCATAAAAAAGAATGTCTTACTTGTGTTAGAAGCAAAAACTGTGAACTTCAGGATTTAGCAGATGATCTCGGTTTAGACTTTATCCGTTACGAAGGCGAAAATATTCCTCACGCTATTGACAATCTTTCAACATCACTTGTACGTGATAACGATAAGTGCGTACTTTGCAGAAGATGTATCGCAGCATGTGATAATCAGGAAATTTCGGTTATCTCATGCGTAAACAGAGGCTTCAAAACAGAAGTTGGCGCTGCATTCGGCAAAACAATGGACGAAGTTGGATGTATTTACTGCGGTCAGTGTATCACAGCTTGTCCCGTTGGTGCTCTTTATGAAAAAACAGCTATTCCTCAGGTTACAGCTGCTATCAATAATCCCGAAAAGCACGTTGTTGTTCAGACAGCTCCCGCTGTAAGAGCAGCACTTGGCGAAGAATTCGGTCTTCCCATCGGTACACCTGTTACAGGTAAAATGGTAGCAGCACTTCGTCGTCTTGGTTTTGACAAGGTATTTGACACAGATACAGCTGCAGACCTCACAATTATGGAAGAGGGAACAGAATTTATCGAAAGATTCACAAAGCAGGAAAACCTTCCTCTTATTACCTCATGTAGCCCCGGTTGGGTTAAATTCTGTGAACATTACTATCCTGAATTTATGGATAACCTTTCAACAGCAAAATCACCTATGGAAATGTTTGCTGCAGTTATTAAGTCATACTATGCCGAAAAATCAGGCATCGACAAAAAGGATATCTATTCAGTAGCTATTATGCCCTGTACTTCAAAGAAATTTGAAGCTGCAAGACCTGAACATTCCTCAAGCGGTGCACAGGATGTTGACGCATCACTCACAACAAGAGAACTTGCAAGAATGATTAAGCAGGCTGGCATTAACTTTGCTGAACTTCCTGACGAAGAATTTGACGAACCCTTCGGTATGGCTACAGGCGCAGGCGTTATCTTCGGTACAACAGGCGGTGTTATGGAAGCTGCTTTACGTACAGTATACGAAATTTTGGAAGGTAAGCCTTTAGAAAACCTTAACATCACAGCTGTAAGAGGACTTGAAGGTGTTAAGGAAGCTACAATTAAGGTAGCAGGCAAGGATGTAAAGGTTGCAGTTGTTCACGGAACAAAGAATGCAAGAACAATCCTTGAAAAAGTAAAGAATGGCGAACATTACGACTTTATCGAAGTAATGGCTTGCCCCGGCGGATGTATTTGCGGTGGTGGACAGCCCATAGTTAATGCAAAGACACAGGCTATCACAGACGTTAAAGCACTCCGTGCAAAGGCTCTTTACTCCGAAGATGAAGCATCAGCAATCAGAAAATCACATGAAAATCCCTACATCCAGAAGCTCTATGCTGAATACTTCGAAAAACCCTGTTCACATAAAGCACACGAATTGCTTCATACTCACTATACAAAGAGATATAATCATTAATAAAAACGAAGCCGAACCTTGGGTTCGGCTTCGTTTTTTTATATAACTACCCCTAAAAATAGAGTTGATAACACTTGCAAATTTTTTGAAATGCATTTACAATTATTTATAAGAAAAATATGAGCGAGGGGATTTTATGTACTACGAAAAATATAGGAAAGAAGCAGAAAAAGAATGGAAAGAGGGTAAACGTTTTTCAAAAGCTGAAATAATGGAGCGTGCATATAAAGCCGAGCTTGATAAAAAAATGATATCAGACCTTAATTCTTTTATGGATTTTGCAGGAGAAAATGAAGAGGTAGAAAAATACTTGTACCTGCGTTATTATACAGTATATCAAAGTGGAGAAAGTTTTAAAAATTATGCTTATAACGAATTACCTCAAAACTCTCTTGCAGAAGAAAAATTCCCAGGGTTTTGTGAGGTTGTAATAGGTCTTGCTGCAAAAGAAAACTTTTTAAATTATATTAAAGAAAATAATATTGAAGAATTTATAGACGAAAAAAGTTACTATAACAAAATTCGTACCTTTATGCACGAAAATAAAATTGCACATAACACATACGGACTTGTGGAGTACGGAAATTTTGTTCATTCTTATGCTATAGGCGATATCTTGCGTATAGGTCGTCTTATTTTTGAAAAAAAGCCTTACGAACCCTATATGGAAGTATATAAAAAGGGCGACAGCTATATAAAAATAGCTTTGCCAATATATTCTTATACCGATGAAGGATATATAGCAGAAGGAGTGCAGGCAGGTCAAAAACCTATATATAAAATAGAAAATAATATTTTGTACGGACAAACCTATTTTGATAATGGCAGACTTTGTCCCGACACAGTAAAAATTCCGCTTTCGGAATACACTTGTCTGTTTAAAGCAGGCGACCCTGTGCTTTATGTGCATATCCCAGGCGAAGGAAGGCTTATAAAAGAGGATATCGACAAAGCTTTTGAAATGATGAAAGAGGTTGTAAAAAGAGAAAAAGATTATTTGCCAAAAGCCTTGGTATCAACCTCGTGGCTTATAGACCCCGCCTTGCAGGAGATTATGTCCGAAACATCAAATATTATTGCCTTTCAAAAACGATTCAGACCAATATCCATAACCGTAAACAGCTATTCGCTTTATAAGCATATATTCGAAAAACCTGTTTGCCCTGTAGAAATGCTGGTGCCTCAAAACTCTTTTCAGGAAAAAATATTAAACAGAATAAAGTCTGGAATTCCCTTGCGTAACGGACACGGCTTTTTAGATGTATTATAAAAATATTTATCCCTCCCGATACTTTTGCATATATTAAAGGGGAGGGATTTTTGTGAGCAAAAAAGGCAAAAGAATTATAAAACTTTCATTTTTGCTGATTTTTATTATTTTTCTTATTGTATACATAGAGATAAATATAAGACCTGTTGTAAAAAGTGTTGCCGAGAGTATGGCAAAAGGCGTTGCAGTAAGAACAATAAATGATGTTGTAAACGATACAATGTCCGAAAACAATATAAAATACGAGGATTTAATGTCTTTAAAAACCGATTCCGAGGGAAGAGTAACAGCCCTTGTATCAAATGTTATTCACATGAACAAACTAAAAGCAGAAATTACAGAAAAAATACAGGCAAGCCTTGGAGAAAAAGAAGAGCTGAGCTTAAGCATTCCTCTCGGCACCCTTCTTAATCAAAGTATTTTGTCGGGCAGAGGCCCAAGAGTAAAAATAAAGCTTATGCCAATAGGATATACCGAGGTAAATATGGAGGCATCCTTTGTTGATGCAGGTATAAATCAGACAAAGCATCAGCTTTATTTGGATGTTAATGCAACAATACGGGTTATAATGCCTGGCTTTTCAACTTCTGCAACGGCTGCAACCAATGTTCCTATTGGAGAAACAGTAATAATCGGCGGTGTTCCTCAAAATTATACAAATGTCACCGAGGTAAATGATGCAGTTAAGGATACTGTGCTTGATATTACAAATTAAAACTATTGCTTTTTCTTTGAAAAATTGCTATAATTATGCTGGTGATAAATATAATGGAAGAAAAAACTTTAAAAATTCTTGAATTTGATAAAATAAGAGAACGTCTTTCAAAAAAAGCAGTAATGAACGCTAGTGCTGAAAGACTTTTAAAAATACAGCCTTTTACCGATTTAGAAAAGGTAAGAACCTTGCTTTCCCAAACAGATGAAGCAAGAAGTATATCGGTAAAATACGGCAGTGCACCTCTTGCTCCTGTTGCTGATGCGGTACCTGTAGTAAAACGCAGTCAGATAGGGGCAATGCTTTCGTGTGCAGAGCTTTTGTGTATTGCCCACGTTTTGCGTATTACAAGAAAGGTTTTGCAGTATATTGATATACGTGACTTTGAAACAGATTATCCTGCACTTAACTATATCTGTTCACGTCTTGAAGCGGTAAGAGATGTAGAAAAAAATATATTTGAAGCAGTAATCAGCGAAGAAGAGCTTGACGACCATGCAAGTCCTGCACTTTTTGAAATAAGAAAGAAAAAATTTAACCTTACAAACAAAATAAAAGATATTTTAAATGACATAATTCACTCTCCAACCCTTGTTACAGCATTGCAGGACCCGATTGTAACAATAAGGGATGGACGTTATGTTGTGCCCGTAAAGGCAGAACAAAGGGGAATGATTCCCGGTGTTGTGCATAATTCATCCCAAACAGGGGCAACGTTGTTTGTTGAGCCTATGAAGGTTGTGGAAACAAATAACCAGATTCGTATGCTTGACAGCGAGGAAAAAGAAGAAATAAACCGAATTCTTTCAGAACTCAGTGCACAGGTTTCAGAAAATGCTGAAACAATAATTACAAACTATAAAACCCTTATAAATATTGACGTTATTTTTGCAAAAGCAAGATTTGCAGACGAAATGGAAGCTGCCTGCCCCGAAATAAACGCAGACGGAATAATCGAAATTAAAAAAGGAAGACATCCTTTGCTTGACAAGAAAAAAGCAGTTCCTATCGATATAAGACTTGGCGAGGATTTTGACACTCTTGTAATAACAGGTCCCAATACAGGCGGTAAAACTGTATCGTTAAAAACTTTAGGACTTTTTACAATTATGACTCAGGCAGGACTTCATATCCCTGCAAAAGAAGGGTCAAAAATGGCAGTATTTGAAAAGGTTTTTGCCGATATAGGTGACGAGCAAAGCATAGAACAGTCACTTTCAACCTTTTCTGCTCACATGGTCAACATTGTAAATATTATAAAAAATGTAGATTCTTCTTCACTTGTTTTGTTTGACGAGCTTGGTGCAGGTACAGATCCAACAGAAGGTGCAGCACTCGCCGGAGCAATACTTTTGGATGTAATGAGTAAGGGTGCAAAAACTGCGGCAACAACTCACTATAGCGAAATAAAGTTGCTTGCAATTTCAACCGACCGTATAGAAAATGCAGCCTGTGAGTTTGATGTTGAAAAGCTTTGCCCGACATACAGACTTTTAGTTGGTGCACTTGGCAGAAGTAACGCATTTGCAATTGCATCAAGACTCGGTATGGACGATTATATAATTGAAAATGCTAAAAACACTATTTCAAGCCAGAAAATTGAGTTTGAAGACATTGTAAATAAAATAGAAGAAATGGGGCAGAAGGCAGAGAAAAACCGCGACGAAACCGAGCGTGCACGCCTTGCTGCTGAAAAATTCCGCAAAGAGCTTGAAGAAGAACGTGCAAAAATAGAAAAAGAAAAGCAGAAGATAATGGACAATGCAAGGCAGGAGGCAAAACGCCTTGTAACCAATGCTAAAAAGGAAATAGAAGAAGAAATAAAAGAAATAAAGGCTATTTCTGCACAGGAAAGGGTAAAAGCCCTTGAGGAAGCTAAAAGTAAGTTAAAATCAAAAGAAAATATATTAAGCGACCAGCTTTATGATAGCACCGTAAAAGCAATAAAGGGTAACCTTAAAGCTTCTGATGTAAAACCCGGATGCGAAGTATTTGTAAATCTTATGCAAAAGAAGGGTATAGCATTATCAAAACCCGATAAGGACGGAAATTTAGAGGTTCAGGTAGGAATTATAAAACTCCGTACAAATATAAGCGATTTGTCGAAGGTTTTGGATACTAATGTTCAAAAAGTTGTGCGTGACTTTAAAAAGTCAAGAACAAATATAAAGCTTAATGCAGTAAAACCCGAAATAGACCTTCGTGGGATGGCACTTGACGAAGCAAGCCTTGTAATGGACAAGTATATTGACGATGCAGTTTTGGCACATTTAAGTGTAGTTACAATAGTTCACGGCAAGGGCACGGGCATATTAAGAGCCGGCTTGCAGGAGGATTTAAAAAGACATCCTTCGGTAAAAAGCTTCCGTGACGGTAAGTATGGCGAAGGAGAAAACGGAGTTACAATAGTTGAATTAAAGTGAGAAACGGAGCCGGAAATGAATAAAAAATATAAAGTTACAGGAATGAGCTGTGCAGCATGCTCTGCAGCGGTTGAAAGAGGGGTTTTAGCAATTCCCTCTGTTAAAAGCTGCAGCGTAAACCTTGTTGCAAAATCGTTAACCGTTGAAATTGACGATATAAAAACCGAAAAAATAATATTCAAAACAGTAAAGGACTTGGGTTACGGCATAGAGCATTGGAATAACGAAGTAAAAGAAGAGGATTTATCCTCTGTAAAAGCAAGACTTGTTGTGGCTCTTTGCTTTGCGTTTGTAGTATTTTATGTAGCAATGTCGCACATGCTTTATTTTCCATTGCCCGAAATTTTAAGTATGGAAAAATACCCTTTACGTTTTGCACTTTTACAGTTTATTTGCACAATCCCTGTACTTTTTGCAGGTAAAGATTTTTTTATAAAAGGCGTAAAAGCTTTACTACACAAAAATCCTAATATGGATACTCTTATTTCAATAGGAACTGCAAGTGCATTTATATATAGCATTGTATCCACTGTCAAAATTTTTCTTGGCGATGTACACTTTGTTCATAACCTTTATTTTGAATCGGCATCTGTTGTAATAGCTCTTGTAATGCTTGGTAAATATTTAGAGGCAAAATCCAAAAACAAAACCACGCAGAATATAAGAGACCTTATGAATCTTATCCCTAAAACAGCTGTTGTTTTAAGAAATGGGGAAGAAATTGAAATACTCGCAGACCAGATAGAAAAAGGCGATTTAATAAGAATAAAACCGGGAGAAAGAATTGCCGTTGACGGAAAAGTAATTTCAGGCGAAACAAGCGTTGACGAAGCACACTTAACAGGCGAAAGTCTGCCCGTTTTTAAAGGTGTGGACGACAAAGTGTTTGGCGGAAGTATGAACCGTGACGGCAGTATTGTAATAGAAGCTACCGCTGTAGGCGAAAATACAGTTTTATCTTCAATAATTGAAATAGTACAAGAGGCACAAGGTAAAAAAGCACCCATTGCTCGTATGGCAGACAAAATATCGGGAGTTTTTGTTCCCTGTGTTATGCTTTTGGCTTTAGTAACTTTGATTTTGCATCTTGCAATTTCGCACGATGCAGGTAAAGCATTAACGGCGTTTGTATCTGTGCTTGTTATAGCGTGTCCTTGCTCGCTTGGACTTGCAACCCCTGTTGCAATAATGTGCGCAACAGGCAGAGGTGCAGAGGACGGCATTTTAGTAAAAAGCGGAGAAGCACTTGAAAATGCCTGCCATGCAAATGCAGTAGTATTTGATAAAACAGGTACTCTTACAAAAGGCGAGCCTGAAGTAAGCGAAGTTTTTGCATTTAACGGATATGATGAACAAACAGTATTGTCTTTATGCGCGTCGGCAGAAAAACTTTCGGAGCATCCTTTGGCACAAGCCATAATTTTAGCAGCAGAGCAAAGAAAGCTTGAAATAAAAAAGGCAAGTGAATTTACTGCCATTGCGGGTAAAGGAATAAAAGCAATTATAGAAAATAACGAAATAATTGCAGGCAACGAAAGACTTATGAGAGAGTTTGATATAGACCTTTCTTCTGCAGAAGAATGTGCAAAAGACCTTCAAAATAGAGGAGAAACCCTTATATACCTTTCGTGCAACGGAAAAATTGCAGGAATAACTGCTATTTCTGATGTAATCAAAGACGACTCGGCAGAAACTGTGGCAAAGCTTCAAAAAATGGGACTTGAGATTATAATGATAACAGGCGACAATAAATCAACAGCAGAGGCAATTGCAAAAAAAGCAGGAATAACAAAAGTTCTTTCAGAGGTTTTACCCGAAAAAAAGGCACAAGAGGTTGAAAAACTTAAAAACGAGGGTAAAAATGTAATAATGGTTGGAGACGGAATAAACGATGCCCCGGCCCTTGTAACTGCAGATACAGCCATAGCAATAGGAACAGGAGCCGATGTAGCGGTTGACAGTGCCGATATTGTTTTATCGGGCAAAAATCTTTTTGGAGTTTATAAGGCAATACGTTTAAGCCGTATGACAATTAAAAATATAAAACAAAATCTGTTCTGGGCATTTGCCTATAATACAATATGTATTCCTTTTGCAGCATTCGGCTTTTTAAACCCAATGTTTGCAGGTGCGGCAATGGCTGCATCGTCAATATGTGTTGTAACAAATGCATTAAGACTCAGAAAAATAAAATACTAATAGACATTTATATAAAAATGTGGTAGAATAGTATATAAATATAGAACAAAGGAAAATAATATGAGAAATTTCAGTGAATATACCGATATTTTTTCAAAGCTTTTGCGTGGCATTTTTTATCGTGGAAAGTTTTCTTCCTGCGGTAAATTGTTGCGCGTAGGAAAAGGTGTAAGAGTTTTAAAGAAAAACTGCACTATTGAAATTGGCGATAAAGTTCAGTTGCACCGCGGAGTAAAACTTTCTGCGTGGGGTACAGAGGGACAAGCCACAATAAAAATAGGTAATGGCACCGCTATAGGGGACAGAACAGAAATTCACGCAGGAGAAAGTGTTACAATAGGTAACGATACAGTTATAAGTTGGGACTGCAATATTTTAGACAGAGATTATCACAAACTTTGCAGTGACACAGAGGTTATAAAGCCTGTGACTATAGGAAACAATGTATGGATAGGCTGTAACGTGCTTATATTAAAGGGCGTAAAAATAGGCGACGGTGCAGTAGTTGGTGCAGGAAGCGTTGTAACAAAAGACGTGCCCGAAAAAGCACTTGTAGCGGGTAATCCTGCAAAAATTATAAAAGAAAATGTAGAGTGGAGACAGTAATGCAAAAAAATAATACTGCAGGCTCAATAAGCTATGTAATGTTAATAATGATTTTTGCAAGAGTTCTTTCTCTTGTAAGTGTGCAGATATATATGTCGTTTTTCGGCACAGAAAGCGTTGAGATGAATATATATTCCTACGCTATATCTCTGCCCAATATTATCTTTAATTGCTTTGGAACAGCACTTGGAACTGTTGTAATTCCAATATATTCAGGCTACATAGCACAAAAAGATACTTTGAACGCAAAAAAATTCGGCGATAATCTTATAACTATTACCACTTTATTAACCTTGGCACTTATACTTATAGGTCTTTTGCTTTCGCCCATAATTCCAAAGTTTACAGCCTTTAAAGATAATGGTTACAGCTTTGCTGTAAAAGCAATTATGATAATGATGCCCGTAATGCTTTTTTACGGACTCAATTATATATTTCAGGGAATTTTGCAATCTCACGGTAAATACGGCTGGCCTGCTTTTGTAAGTGTTCCAAGCAGTCTTGTTGTAATAGCTTATGTATTTTTGCTTGGCGATAAATACGGAATAACAGGTCTTTTAGTAGCAACCTTAGTAGGCTTAAGCCTGCAGGCTTTAATACTTATACCTCCGCTTTTTAAAACAAGCTATAGATTCACCCCTTCTTTAAACTTTAAAGACCATGATATAATACGTGCGGGTAAAATGTCAATACCTGTTTTGCTTGGTGTGTCGGCATACCAGATAAATATGTTCTATAACGTTACCATGATGGCAAATTTTGAGGGTATGGTAACCTTGCTTACCTATGTTCAGAACATAGTGCTTTATATGGTGCTTGCCTTTGTTTATTCAATAACCGCAGTTATTTATCCAAAGCTTTCGGCTTTTGCCGCAACAGGGGATATGAAGGAATATAAAAATACTTTAGGCAGTATTTTAACAACGGTTATGTATCTTTTAATTCCTATGACAGTAGGGCTTATTTCTGTAAGAGGAGAGCTTTTAGAACTTATAACAAAATGGGGTAAAATAACAGACGAAAATGTTTTGGTTGCAGCAAAGCTTTTAGCTATGTATTCTATAGGAATACTTGGTATAGGCTTAAAAGAAATACTCGACCGTGCTTTTTATGCCCTTAAAAAGACTGCACTTCCCGCAATAAACGGATTTATAATAATGGCAATAAATATAATATTAAGCCTTGTTCTTATAAAATTCATAGGCCCTTACGGAATACCGCTTGCATATTCTGTTGCATCGCTTACGGGTATGGTTATTCTTATGATTATGTTAAGACGCAATATAGGCAATTTTATCGAAAATTTCTGGATCAATCTTATAAAAAGCGTATCGGCTTCGGCAATAATGCTTGCAGCGGTACTTTTAATAAACAAGTTTGCAGCATTTAGTGGAGATAGCATTTTAGTCCGTCTTATAAACCTTGCTATGCCTTGTGTTGCGGGTGTGATAGTGTACGGAATAATGCTTATAATATTTAAAGCACCAATTTTAAAGAGGATAAAAAAATGAAAAAACTGATTTCGGGAATATGTTATATATTTTATTATTGCTTTGCAAGGCATCTTCCTTGCTCTGATTTACCCTACAGCTTTTTTGCAAAGCATATAAGAAGATTTTTTGTCCGCGGTATGATAGACAAATGCGGAAAAAATGTAAATATAGAACATGGGGCATTTTTAGCATCAGGAAAAGGAATAGAAATAGGCGATAATTCAGGACTCGGTCTTAATTGCCGTGTAACAGGTCCTTTAAAAATAGGTAACGATGTTATGATGGGTCCGTCTGTTATGATATTTACTCAAAATCACGAAACGCAGGACTTAACAATTCCAATGAGATTACAAACAGCACCTAAATTTGGTGTAACAATAGGTGACGATGTTTGGCTTGGTGCAAATGCACTTATAATGCCTGGTGTCACAATAGGCAACGGATGCATTATAGCGGCAGGAGCAGTAGTAACAAAAGATGTTACGGATTATGCTGTAGTAGGCGGAAATCCGGCTAAAATTATAAAAATGAGAACGGAGAGGAAAATATGAAAATACTTTACATGATAAACCATGCAGGCAAGGCAGGGGCAGAAAAATACGTATTAAATCTTGCAAAGGCATACAAGGACAGAGCAGACTGCTTTTTCGTTTATAACGAAGAAGGCTTGCTTTTAGAACAGATGAGAGAAGAAGGAGTTCCTGATTTTTGGGTAAAAATGAGAAATCCTTTTGACTTTGCTGCTGCAAAGAAAATAGCAAAAATATGTGAAGAAAATGATATTGATATTATTCATACACATTTTCCGCGTGAAAACTATATAGCAATTTTATCAAGACTTTTCAGAAAGAAAACAAAGGTTATTTATACCTGTCACTTAACTTTAAAAACCAATTTCCTCTGGAAAATTTGCAATAAAATAGTAACAAAGCACAACGCAAAAATAATATCAGTTTGCAATAATGGCAAAGACCTTATGATAGGAAACGGCGTTCCTGCCGATATAATCGAGGTTATATTCAACGGACTTGAATATAAGGAAGAAGTAGACAGAACCTCTACAATAAGAGAAGAAATAGGAGTAGGGGAAGATACCTTTGTTGCTACAACCTTGGCAAGATATCATATAGCAAAAGGACTTCCGTATCTTGTTGATTCTATAGCAGAACTCGAAAAAATAGCAAAACGTGATTTCCGTATTTTAATAGCGGGCGACGGTGAGCTTTTTGAAGAAATAAAAGAAAAAATACACGCTCACGGACTTGAAAATAAAATTTTACAGCTTGGCTTCAGACGTGACACACAAAACATTTTAAACGGTTCCGATATCTTTATAAACTCTGCAAAATGCTTTGAAGCATTAAGCTTTGCAATACTTGAAGCTTTGGGAACAGGTCTTCCTGTAATAGCAACAGGAATAGGCGGAAATCCCGATATTATAAACGAAAAAACAGACTGCGGATTTATAGTTGAATACGATAATCCAAAAGATATGGCACAGGCTATAAATAAGCTTATGGAAGATAAAGCTTTGTACGATAAATTTGCCCAGAATGCAAAGAAAGCAATTAAAGAAGTATTTAATATTGACGTTTTACACGAGGATATTTTCAATCTTTATAAAAGAGTTTTAGGCGAGGAGAAATAAATATGAAAAAGAAAATCAATGTAATAGACCTTTTAATAATTATTGTAATTTTAGCAGGCATTGCATTTGCAGGCGTTGCAGTAACAAAAAAAGCAAACACAGAACCCGATCCCACATTGCTTATTCAGTATTACATCGAAGAAGTTGATGATTGGGTTGCAGACCAGGTGGAAATAGGTGCAGATTTGTACGATGACAACGCAGAAGTAAATTTAGGTAAAGTTGTTGATATAGAAAGAAAAGAATCAGTTTCCTGGGGTGGCACAAGCGAAGGGCAGTATGTACAGACCTCGCGTGAAGGCTTCAGCTCGCTTTTAATAACGGGTGAAGTTCAGGGCGAAAAAACAAGCATAGGTGCCACAATAGATAACCAGAAGTACGGCGTAGGACATTCTATGGTACTTCGTGCAGGCGATGCAAAAATGTATTTAAGAGTTTACAATATTTCTGTAAAGGAATAATTTAATGAACAGTATTTTTATCAGTATTTTTATAAAACTATGTCTTGCGTTCAAAGAAAGTCTGTTTTATCGCTCAATAAATTCGATGCTTGACAGATTGGCAGAAGACTTAAAAACAAGTCTTTTCTGGAAAGCTTTAACAAAGATTACCTTGCTTGAAAATAAAAAAGAAGGGTCTTTGTTTTATAAAGCTATTCAAAAAACAGCAAACATTTTTATAAAAATAACAGAAAACATATATAACTTTATAAAAAAATTAAGTGCCGGCAGTATAACAGAAAATGTTTATAATAAAGTGTTTGCAAAATCGGTTATTTTGCGGTATGAAAATATGCTTGCAATACTTATAAGCATTGTATTTATAATACCTCATAAGCTTTGGAACAATATGTACGCACTTATTATAGCACTTTTCCTTGCTTTGTTTTATGTTATAGCACTTGCAGGAGGCAAAAAGCTTGGGAAAAATGCTTTAAAAATATGGCTCCCGTTCTTGCTTTTTGTATTCTCAATTGTGTACAGTGTTATAATTTCTTATAATATAACCGACAGTATAAGAATAGCCGTATTTTTTGTAACATCGTTTATTTTTACCCTTCTTATAGAGGGAACACTTTCTTCTTACGAAAGAATATCAAAGTTTACAGGTGCAATGTATGTTGCAATATTTATATGCGGTGCGTTTGGTATAATACAAAGATTTTTAGGAGTAGAGGTTGACCCGGCCCTTACTGATGTTAACCTTAATGCCGATATGCCGGGCAGAGTATTTTCTACTTTAGGCAACCCTAATAATTTTGCCGAATTTCTTACAATGTTTATGCCGTTTGCATTTGCATACGCCTTAAATATTAAAGATAAAAAAATCAAAACATTTGCTATTTTGCTTATGGCAATACCTTTAGTGTCCCTTTTAATGACATATTCACGTTCGGGGTGGATGGCATTTGCGGTTGCAACAATAGTATTTATTTTGCTTGCAAAAAGAAAATGGATTCCTGCATTTTTGGTAATATGTATTTGTGCTGTGCCTCTTTTACCACAAAGTATATGGGCACGTATACTTACAATAGGCAATATAAACGATTCATCAAGCTCGTACAGAATAGATATATGGACAGCATGCCTTGATATGTTAAAGGATTATCCTGTAACAGGAATAGGTCTTGGCCCGGGTGCGTTTGCCGAAATATATCCCGATTATTCGTGCGCAAGAGCGGTAACTGCCGCACATTCTCACATGCAGTTTTTAGAAATCCTGATAGAAACAGGTATTATAGGTCTTATAAGCTTTTTGTGGTTTACAATAGCACTTATAAAACGTTCTGTTGATAAGGTAATAAAAACGACCTCTGTAAAAATAAAAAATATGGCTGCTGCGGGAGCGGCATCCATTGCGGGTATCAGCTTTATAGGACTTTTTGAATATTGCTGGTTTTACCCAAGAGTTATGTTTGCCTTCTTTATTGTTGCAGGCATAACAATGGCAATTGCAGGAAGGGAAGAAACACTTCAATGAAAGTATTACATCTCATAAGCGGCGGTGATTCTGGCGGCGCAAAAACACATGTTTTTAATTTGCTTAATAAGCTTACAGACAAGGCAGAAATCTACCTTGTCTGTCTTACTGCGGGCGTTTTTTATGACGAAGCGGTAAAGCTTTTCCCAAAAGAAACAATTCTGTTTGAACAAAAAAGCAGATTTGATATGTCAAGTGCCGACAAAATTCTTGAGCTTGTAAGAGAAAAAAATATAGATATAATTCACTGTCACGGGGCAAGAGCAAACTTTGTTGCAACCTACTTAAAAAAGCGTTGCAGTAAGCCTTTTGTTACTACTGTTCATAGTGACTACCTTCTGGATTTTGACGGTATATACCGAAAAATTGTGTATACAACTCTTAATGTAATGGCACTTCGCAAGATGGACTATTATATAGGAGTTTCGTCAAGCTTCCGCAATATGCTTATTCAGCGAAAGTTCAGACCAAACAGTGTTTTTGAAGTTTATAACGGTATGGATTTTGATAAAGAAACACCATTTTTATCAAAAGAAGATTTTGCAAAAAAATTCTCTATAGATGTATCCGAAAACGATATTTTTGTAGGTATAATAGGCCGTCACGATTATGTAAAGGGACACGATATTTTTGTGCGTGCGGCTAAAATAGCATCCGATAAAAATCCAAACCTACGCTTTGTTGTAGCAGGAGATGGCGGAGATACCGATTCTTTATATAAACTTACCAAAGAACTCGGTATGGAAGATAAAATAATTTATCTTGGGTTTTTAAATGATATTTACAGCTTTCTAAACTTTGTTGATATAAATACACTTTCTTCAAGATGTGAAAGCTTTCCTTACGCACTTTTAGAAGGTGCAAAAATGAAAAAGCCTACCATAAGCTCGTGCGTTGGAGGTATTCCCGATTTAATTTGCGACGGACAAACAGGCTTGCTTTTTGAAAACGAAAACGCAGAAGAATTTGCACAAAAAATACTTGAGCTTGCCGAAAATACCGAAAAAAGTAAACAGCTTGGCGAAAATTTATATAATCTTGCCACAAACAAATTTTCAAACGAAAATCTTGCCCAAACCCATATTGAAATATACAATGCCATATTGCGTGATTTTTATGATAAAAAGAAATATGACGTTGTTTTTTCAGGATATTACGGCTTTAAAAACAGCGGTGACGATGCCTTGCTGTTTGAAATTTTAGACGCTTTAAGAGTATATAAGCCCGATATAAGAGCTTTAGTTCTTTCAAAAAAACCTAAAGAAACAAAAGCTATGTATAAAGTGGATGCCAAAAACAGATTTTTACCATGGAGCATAATAGGCGGGCTTAAAAAATCAAGAATGCTTATAAACGGCGGAGGCAGTCTTATTCAGGATGCAACCAGCTCAAAATCGCTTTGGTATTACCTTGAAATTATGAAAATGGCAAAAAAACGCGGGCTTTCTGTTTTTGTATATGCAAACGGAATAGGCCCAATAAAAAAACGTAATATAAAACGAACCAAAGCTGTGCTTGAAACAGTAGATTTTATAACTTTAAGGGACGAGCTTTCGCTTGAAGAAATAAAGAAACTCGGCCTTGAAAACTCTAAAATTGAGGTAACGGCAGACCCTGCAATAAGGGTAAAAATAACCGAAAATACAGATAAACTTCTGGCAGACGAAGGTGTACAGAAGGGTAAATATATAGGAGTTTCTGTGCGTGACTGGCAAAATAAAGATAAACAGTTTTGCCAGAAACTTGCAAAAGGACTTGATAGCATATACGAAAAACACAACCTTTTGCCAGTGTTTATTCCTATGAAATACCCTGATGATGTAAAATTCAGCGAAAAAATTGCAAACCTTATGTTAAGTCCTTGCCATGTTCTTAAAAAGCAGTACAGCGTAAACGAAATAGTAAGTATCACATCTAAAATGGAAATGATTTTAGGTATGAGATTGCATATTTTAATATACGCAATGGGCTCTGCAGTTCCAACTGTAGGTATTGTATATGACCCCAAAGTTTCGGGCTTTTTGAATTATATAGGACAGCCCAGAATCTTAAGTGCAAAAAACCTTGACATTTCATTGCTTGAAAACTATGCAGATGAAGTAATATCCAATAAAAATGAAATTTCAGAGAACCTGAAAGAAAAAGCAAAAGAACTTTCAAAAAAAGCTCTTTTAAACGCAGAATATGCTGTAGAAATTTTAACAAAGGAGAAAAGTCACTTTGAGTAAATTCGAGAAAAATCTGTCAGAGGGCAGTGTGGTAAAGCAACTTATTTTGTTTTCATTACCCTTTTTAATTTCAAACATCATACAGTCCTTATACAGTGTGGCAGATATGATAATTGTAGGTCAGTTTGCAGGCACAATAAGTATGTCGGGCGTTAATATAGGAGGTCAGGCATCATTTTTAATAACAAATATGGTGTTCGGCTTATCAGTTGGTGCCACTGTTTTAATAGGACAGTATCTTGGTGCAGGTAACCGACAGGCAATGACGGATATTATAGGCACACTTTTTTCTGTGCTCGGAATATTGGCGGCAGTACTTACTGTTGTTATGCTATCTGTTCAAACCCCGTTTTTAAAGCTTATTCAAACACCTGCAGAATCTTTTTCTGAAACAAAAATTTATTTTACAATAACAATGCTCGGCACAATATTTATTTTTGCTTACAACGCTCTTTCGGCAGTTATGAGAGGAATGGGCGATAGCAAAAATCCCCTTATATTTGTTGCAATAGCTTGTGTTTGTAATATTGTACTTGATATTATTTTGGTATCAAAATTCAATATGGGAGCAGCGGGTGCAGCCATAGCAACAGTTGCTTCGCAGGCGATAAGTGTAATCCTTTGTATTATCTATCTTGCAAAAAACAACTTTGTTTTTGACTTTAAGCCGTCTTCTTTTAAGATTAAAAAAGAAAGTCTTAAAATGATATTAAAAATAGGTGTACCTACTTCTGTTCAGAATGTAGCAACAAGCTTTTCATTTTTGTTTTTAACAGCACTTGTAAATATAATAGGTGTTACAGCATCGGCAGCAGTAGGTGCAGTTGGTAAAATAAACAGCTTTGCTATTTTGCCAACCCTTGCAATGAGTGCTTCTGTTTCGGCAATGGGTGCACAAAACATAGGTGCAGGCAAAACCAAACGTGCAGTAAAAACAATGGCAACGGGAATAATAATTTCGTTTTGTATAGGTGCATTTATATACATACTTACAAACCTTTTCCCAGAAGTATTTTTACGTGCCTTCGGTAAAGACCCCGAGATGATTGCCTGCGGGGTTGAGTATATGAAAGTATTTAGTCTTGACTATCTTATAGTGCCCTTCCTTTTCTGTATGAACGGACTTTTCACGGGTGCAGGACACACAGTATTTTCGCTTGTAAATAACGCACTTTCAGCGGTTATATGCCGTATACCTGCTTCTTACATATTCGGAATGGTACTTGGATATGGATTAAAAGGAGTTGGGTCAGGTGCCCCTGTGGCATCGGGAATAGCAACTATAATAGGATTTATTTATTTTATAAGCGGTAAGTGGAAAAAAATGACCATACTTGATACTCCCGCAGAATAAAATTGAAGTTTTAAAAATCACTTTCCAAAAATATAATGTTTTCGGAGGGTGATTTTTTTGGCTTTATTAAAAGAAATAACTTGCGGTTTGCCTGTACAGCTTCTCTTGCTTTTTGTAGGAATTTATTATACATTCAAGCTCAACTTCTTCCAGATAAGAAAATTCGGGAAAGTTTTAAAAAATCTGTTCAAAAAAGATACTAACGACGGAATAAGCTCACGTCAGGCTATGCTTGTGGCACTTGGCGGGAGCCTTGGAATAGGCAACATTGCAGGTGTTGCAACTGCAATGAGCATAGGCGGTGCGGGGACAGTTTTTTGGATGTGGATATCGGCAGTTTTAGGAATGGCAACAAAATATGCAGAAACCGTTCTGGCAGTGCATTACAGGAAGAAAAATGCAGACTCTACATTTTCGGGCGGAGCTATGTATTACATAGAAAAGGGCATAAACTGCAAAACTTTAGCTGTAATTTTTGCTTTGGCGGGAGCTTTGGCATCCTTTGGAGTGGGTAATATAACGCAGGCAAATTCTGTTGCCGAGGCAATGGAACAAACATTTTTTGTGCCGCCATTTTTAACGGGCATTTTGCTCTTTTTACTTTGCGGTACAGTTTTAATCGGAGGGGCAAAAAAGATAGCAGGCTTTATGGAAAAGCTTGTGCCTTATATGACACTTTTTTACACTTTGGGATGCGTATATATTCTCTTTTTACACGCCGACATTTTAGGGGAAGCATTTAAAAAAATAATAACAGAAGCTTTCTGCGGAAATTCGCTATTGGGGGCAGGTGCAGGCTTAGCTTTGAGAGAAGGAATTTCAAAAGGCCTTTTTTCAAATGAAGCAGGTATGGGAAGTACCGCAATTGCCTACGCATCATCTTCCGAAAAAGACCCCGTAGGACAAGGTATGATGGGTATTTTTGAGGTATTTGTTGATACAATACTTGTGTGTACCCTGACAGCACTTACCCTTATTGTAACCGATAGCTTTGCATTTGGAGGAATGAGCGGGGCTATAAATGCATTCGAAAGTATAATGCCTTTTTTCGGCGGACCTTTTATAGCCGTTTCCTCGGTTTTATTTGCATTTGCAAGCATTGTTGCGTGGTCTTATTACGGAAGGGTTTGCAGTGAATATCTGTTTGGAAAAATGGGCGGAAAAATATATGTTTTTTTATTTTCCTTTGCCTTAATTCCCGGTTCTGTATTCGAAATTTCACTTGCGTGGGACATAGCCGATATTTTAAACGGACTTATGATGATACCCAATCTTTTTGCACTTATAATTTTGTCAAAAAAAGTTGTAAATCTTACTAAAAATTCACTTTACATATAAACGCTATTATGTTATAATATATTTATATATAATTTATTGATTCGGGGCGATTATATGGCTAAAGATAAAAATGAAATGACACCAATGATGAAGCAATATCTGGCAATAAAGGAAGGATACAAGGATTCTATCCTTTTTTTCCGTTTGGGTGACTTTTATGAGATGTTTTTTGACGATGCGAAGGTAGCGTCAAAAGAACTTGAAATATCTTTAACCGGCCGTAACTGCGGACAGGAAGAACGTGCCCCAATGTGCGGAGTCCCTTATCATGCGGCAGAAACATATATAGCAAAGCTTGTAGCAAAAGGGTATAAAGTTGCAATATGCGAGCAGGGTGAAGTGGAAGAAGGCAGAAAAAATATAGTGGAACGCACAGTTACAAGAGTTATAACACCCGGCACAGTTTTAAACGAAGACCTTTTGAACGAACGTAAAACAAACTATATGTGTTCTGTGTACAAAAAAGGAGAGCAAAGCGGAATAACACTTTGCGAGCTTTCTACAGGTCATATTATGACAACAAGCTTTGAGGACGACAAAAATCTTTTAAAGATTGCAGAAGAAATGTACCGATTTAAACCCGTTGAAGCAGTAGTGAATATCGAGGCTTATGAAAACGAAACACTTAAAAAATATACAGCAGAACACAGCGTTCGTCTTGAACTTTTAAACGACACTTTTTTTGACGAGGATTTTGCAAGAAAAGAAACATATACAAAGTTTGCCTCAAAAAGTGCAGATTTAAATTCTTTTATGAGCATAGCAACAGGCGCATTGCTTTATTATTTAAAACAGACCCAGCAGATGAGTCCCGACCATATTATAGACATTGACGTGTATGAATCCTCACAGTTTATGGAGATTGACACTTCGGCACACAAAAATCTTGAAATAACAGAGAACACGCACGACAGAAAGAAAAAGGGTTCGCTTTTATGGGTTTTGGATGATACAAAAACCACAATGGGCTCACGTACAATAAAAAGCTGGCTTATAAGACCGCTTTTGAATTGCTCAAAAATAAACGAAAGACAAAATGCGGTTGAAGAGTTTATAAATAATATGCCCATGCGTGAAGATTTGCGTGAAGCAATGATAAACATTATGGACGTTGAACGTATTACGGGCAGAATAATTATGGGAACTGCAAACGCCAGAGATTTGGTAAGACTTAAAGTTTCGCTTTCTTATCTTCCTGAAGTAAAGGCAATTTTAAATGGTGCAACATCAAGACTTTTGCAGGACCAGAATGATGCAATAGAAGACCTTTCTGAAATAACAGACCTTATTGAAAGAGGAATTGTTGACGAGCCTCCCCTTATTTTGCGTGATGGCGGAATAATCAAAGAGGGTTTTTCGGAAGAACTTGACGAGCTTAAAAAGATTCGCGATGGCGGGCACAGCATTATAGCAGACCTTGAAATGGCCGAAAAAGAAAAAACAGGCATCAAAAACTTGAAAATAGCATTTAACAAAGTGTTCGGCTACTACATAGAAGTATCAAAAGGAAATATAGACAAGGTTCCCGAGCATTACGTAAGAAAACAAACAACCGTAAATTCAGAACGTTATATAACCGAAGATTTAAAGAGGGTTGAAGACAGCGTTTTAGGTGCATCTGAAAAAAGTGTAGCTTTAGAGTATAAGCTTTTTCAGGATATAAGACAAAAAATAGCATCTTATGTTGATAAAATACAAAAGACCGCCCGTGCAATAGGCGTGCTTGATGCATTGGCATCGCTTTCCTGCGTTGCCGCAAAAAACAATTTTGTAAGACCTGAGGTTGATTTATCGGACAAGCTTTTTATAAAAGAGGGCAGACACCCTGTTGTAGAACGTGTAACACAAGACCTCTTTGTACCGAATGATACTATTTTAGACTGTGATTTAAACAGACTTGCAATTATAACAGGCCCCAATATGGCGGGTAAATCAACTTATATGAGACAGATAGCCCTAATAGCTATAATGGCACAGATGGGAAGCTTTGTGCCTGCAAAATCCTGCCGAGTGGGAATAGTGGACAAGCTTTATACACGTATCGGTGCATCGGATGACTTGAATGCAGGACAGAGTACCTTTATGGTGGAAATGAGCGAGGTTGCCGAAATTGTTTCGGGGGCAACACAAAGAAGCTTGCTTATTTTAGACGAAATAGGAAGAGGCACAAGTACATTTGACGGACTGTCCATTGCGTGGGCTGTGCTTGAATATTGTGCATCAAAGCTTAAAGCAAAAACTCTTTTTGCAACACATTACCACGAGCTTACCGATATAGAAGATAAAATGGAAGGTGTATTGAATTACCGTGTTGCCGTAAAAAAACGCGGAGACGATATAATTTTTATACGTAAAATAGTGCGTGGCGGAGCTGACGAAAGCTATGGTATAGAAGTAGCAAAGCTTGCAGGTGTTCCGAACGAAATAATAAACCGTGCCAAAAAGATTTTAGCAGGGCTTGAATCGGGCGAAGGTGAAATTAAAATAAGAGGAGCACAAAAAAGACAGCCAAGCGAAGACCAACTTGGGTTTGACTCGATAAGAGAAAAAGAAATCATAAATCAGCTTAAACTGATAGATGTAAACACGCTTTCACCCATAGAAGCGTTGAGTGAACTTTTTAAACTTTCACAGATGGCGAAGGAGACCGAGTAATGGGAAAGATAAATGTCTTAAATTCCGAGGTTGCGGCTTTAATAGCAGCTGGTGAGGTTGTTGAAAGACCTTCTTCTGTTATAAAAGAACTTGTAGAAAACTCAATAGATGCAGGTGCAAAACATATAACCTGCGAAATAAAAAACGGCGGAGTTTCTTATATGAGAGTTACCGACGATGGATGCGGCATTGCACCCGAAGATGTTGAAAATGCCTTCTTGCGTCACAGCACAAGTAAAATATCGGTAAAAGACGACCTTGAAAGTATTTTGACTCTCGGCTTCAGAGGAGAAGCTTTGCACAGTATAGCGGCAGTTTCTACTATTGAAATGATGACCAAACGTCCCGAGGATACCGAAGGAACATATATAAAAATAACATCAGGCAATGTAGAAGAGCTTGAGGGAACAGGTTGTCCGTCAGGCACAACAATAACAGTTAAAGAACTCTTTTTTAACACTCCTGCCAGAATGAAGTTTTTAAAAAAAGATTCGGTTGAAGCGGGTTACATAGAAGATATTTTAAGAAAAATAGCTCTTGGTAATCCTGACATTTCTTTTAAGTTCATAAACAACCAAAAAGAAATTTTCTTTACAAGCGGTGACGGCATATTAAAAAATACAGTTTACTCAATATACGGAAAAGAAACAGCCTCTGCAATGCTTGAAACAGAATACGAGGAAGATGGTGTTAAAGTCTGGGGACTTGTAGGTAATCCATCACTTTCACGTCCTAACCGCAGTATGCAGACATACTATGTAAACGGAAGATGCGTTACAAACAAAAGTCTTTATATGTCACTTTTGGAAAGCTATAAAAACAAAATAATGACAGGCAGATTCCCTGTTTGCGTTTTAAATGTAAAAATAAATCCCGCACAATGCGATGTAAACGTGCATCCGTCAAAGGCTGAAATAAAATTTTCAAACGATAAAATAGTTTATGATGCAGTATACTGGGCTGCAAAAAATGCCCTCTATGCACAAGATGAACACAGAGAATTTGTTATTGAAAAGTTAATACCGCCGACAGTAGAGGATGAAGAAGTATTTGAGGAAAAACCCGCTCCTGAAAAAAGCTTTATTCCGTTTAAAAAAACAGAGAAGCCTTTTATTCCTTTTGAGGAAAGCAAAGTGTTTTTGGCAGAGGAACCAAAGGTTAAAACTGATTATCTGCAAAAAAACACAGAAGTTTTTGAAAGTGTTGAAGAAACAACGCAGGAAGAAATAACCGAAATTGAAAGAATACCCCGAATAATAGGACAGCTTTTTGATACATATCTTCTGTGCGAGGATGAAGCTCTTTTGCTTATAGACCAACATGCAGCACACGAGAGAATAATATACGAAAAGCTAAAAAAAGAAAAAGACGAAAAAACAGCTTCTCCGCAAATGCTTATGATCCCCGAAATAAAAAAGCTTACACCATCGGAGTTTGCAGTTTTTCAAAGTAATACAGAATTCTTTGAAAGTGTAGGCTTTGAAGCTGAAGAATTTGGCATAAATACAATAAAAATTTCGGCACTTCCAGCCACTTTGGCAGACGATAACGCAGGCAATGCCATTGTAGAAATTATTGACGCTCTTTCAAATTCAAACAAAGCAAAAGAAACGGCAAAGCAGGAATATGCTCTTTACAGAGTTGCCTGCAGAGCGGCAATAAAAGCGGGACATACTATGAAGTATGAAGAACAACAGCAGCTTGTGCGAGAAGCTTTAAGGCTTGAAAAGAGTGCAACCTGCCCGCACGGAAGACCTATAATTTTAAGACTTACCAAAACAGAAATAGAAAAACAGTTCAAGAGGATAGTTTGATGATACCTTTAATTGCAATAGTGGGGCCCACAGCATCGGGCAAAACTGCACTTGCCGTACAGGTTGCAAAAGACCTTGGCGGGGAAATTATTTCGGCAGATTCTATGCAGATTTATAAAAAAATGAATATAGGAACGGCAAAACCTTCAATGGAGGAAAGGGAAGGTATACCTCACTATATGCTTGATGTGGCAGAACCAGGGGAAAGCTTTTCTGTTGACCGCTTTGCAAAAGAGGCACACAGACTAATAAAGGACATACATTCACGCGGTAAAGTTCCCATTATAGCGGGCGGAACAGGTCTTTACGTTGATACAGTTTTAAATAATATAAAGCTTTCCGAAAATTCATTTGATGAAGAAATAAGACAAAAGCTTGAAGAAGAAGCCGAAATAAAAGGCAAAGAATATATGTACCAAAAGCTTTGCGATATTGACCCCGACGCAGCAGCAAAACTGCACGTAAATGACCATAAAAGAATTATCCGTGCACTTGAAATTTATGCTATTACGGGCAAAACAAAAACAGAGCTTGACAAAGAGTCAAAAAAAACAGAAAAAATATACAACTCTTTAACATTTGCTATTGCATTAGACAGAAAAATTTTGTATAATAGAATAGATATACGTGTAGATAAAATGATGGAAGAAGGACTTTTAGAAGAAGTTGCTTCTTTAAAAGACGTTTTAGGGGAAAACACAACTGCCGTTCAAGGACTCGGATATAAAGAAATTATAGATTATTTTAACGGCAAAACAACACTTTCCGATGCAGTTGAGCTTATAAAAAAATCTACCCGTAACTATGCTAAAAGACAGCTTACGTGGTTTCGACGCAATAAAGATATTATATGGCTTGATGCAGAAAAGCCGCTTGAGGATATGCTTCTCACAATAAGAAAGGAATGGGAAAGCATTGGGTAAAGTTTGGAAAATAATTTTAATATTTATAATATGCTTCGGTGCTTTCAATGTTTTTGTTCTTTTTTCAAACGATGCAAAAACACAGCAGGCAGTTTACAGTGTAATAGAGGATTCATTTTCAAAAACGGCATATCTTATAAAAGAGGAAACCATACTTTCGGGAATTGAAGATGAAAAATCAAAGCTTTATGTCAACGAAGGCGAAAGAGTTGCCAAGGGTCAGGAAATTCTGGCTTTGCTTGATAACGGGGGAGATACTTCTGCACAGGACGAGCTTGACAGCATAAACGAAAGAATCAAAGCAATAGAACGTGCGGCAGACACTCCTGAAAACGCAGTTTTATTATCAGAAGAAATAAAGAAAAAGAATAATCAGATTATTTACTATAATGCAAGAGGAGATATAAAAACAACTCTTGAGTTAAAAAAAGAAATACTGCTTCTTATAAACGAAAAAGCGGCAGCCTCAAATCAGGATAATTCAGCAGTTTTAGCTGAACTTAAAACAAGAAAAACCGAGCTTGAAAACATTATTCTGGCAAACAAAAAGGCAACAGTATATGCACCTTGTGCAGGTACACTTTTTATAGGTCTTGACGGGCTTGAACAAACACTAGGTTTTTCAGAAATAAATTCCTTAACAGCCGACACTCTTAAAACCCAGCTTAAAAATCAAAAAGAACAAAATGGATACAAAATAATAAACAATCATAAATTTTATATAGCTTTCGTTGTAGATAACGAGCAAGCTAAAGAACTGGGCGAAAAATCGGTAAGAGTAAGATTTTCAGAAATTTCGGACAAGCTTGTAAACGCACATTTTGTAAGAAGCGAGCAAGGGGATAAAGAAACTCTTATAATTTACAGTTGCACAGAAGATATAGGTGTTTTAATTTCTGCAAGAGAAACAGAAGCAGAAATAATAAAAAGTATGTATGAAGGCTTTAAAATCCCAATGTCAGCAATAAGAAATAACGAAGGACTTACGGGCGTGTATGTAGATTCGCTTGGAAGACGGGAATTTAAACAGATAGAAATCATTTATAAAACAGAAAACTATGTAATGGCAAAACCTGCAGGAGAAAAACCTCTTGCAATGTACGATAATATAATAATTGATTAGAGGTTAATTAAATTGAGCCTTATAGCAGAAAATCTTAAAAGCATACATCAAAAAGTATCTTTGGCTGCTCAAAAATCAGGCAGAAGGGCAGAAGATATTATGATTTTAGCAGCCACAAAAACAGTTGACCCGTTCAGAATAAATGAGGTGCTGGAACAAGGGATAATAAATATAGGCGAAAACCGTGTTCAGGAGCTTTGCGATAAATACGATTCTGTAAGTGATAAAGCAGTATGGCATTTAATAGGCCACTTGCAGACAAACAAGGTAAAATATATTATCGACAAAGCATCACTTATCCACTCGGTTGACAGTGAAAAGCTTATTTGTGAAATAGAAAATCAGGCAAAAAAACACGGCATAACCGCCCACATTCTTATCGAAGTGAACCAGTCGGGAGAAGAATCAAAATTTGGGATATCTCCCAGCGAACTTGAAGAGATAATAGAACGCAACGAAGAAAGAGAATATGTAAAAATTGACGGACTTATGACTGTTGCCCCAAACTCTGATGAAAGCGAGGTAAGAGAAGTTTTTTCATCTCTTAACAAAACCTTTTTAAAGCTTTCACAAAAAGAGTTTAAAAATACAAAAATGAAATATCTTTCCATGGGGATGAGCGGTGACTATGAAATTGCAATCGAAGAAGGGGCAAACATAGTACGCATAGGCAGCGCCATATTCGGAAAACGTAATTATTAAAATTTAATTATACATAGAAAGGATTGAATGGTAATGGCTAATATTTTTGGAAAACTCGGCGATATGATTTTTGGCGAAGATGACGATAACTTTGAAGAGTTCGAGGAAAAAGAAGTAGAGAAAAAACCTTTAAGACCCGAAAGAAAGGCAGAAAAGAGCGACAGAGTTGTAAACATTCATGCAACAACACAGCTTGAAGTTGCAGTATTGCAGCCTCATTCCTATGAAGATGCAAGAGATATTGCAGACAGACTCAAAAGCAAAAGAGCAGTTGTTATAAATCTTGAATCTTTAGACCACGAAGAAGCTAAAAAGGTTTTAGACTTTGTAAGCGGTGTAGTATATGCACTTGAAGGTGATATACAAAAAGTTTCAGGCGGCATATTCTTAATCGCTCCTTATAACGTAACCATCGCAGGCGACGTTAAGGACGAACTTCGAAAAGGAATATTCCCATTTGGATTTTAAAAAACAATAGATAAAAGGAGGTATACAAAATGTTTTCTCCGTTAGAACTTGAAAAAATAGAGTTTGAAACAAAGCTTGGCGGTTACAAAAAAGAAAGTGTTGATCACTTTATGAGTGTTTTCTGCAAAGATTATGAAACTCTGTATAAAGAAAATATAGCCTATAAAGATAAAGTGGGCGTTTTAGAAGAGCTTGTAAGCAAGTATAAATCTATGGAAGATTCGATGCACAGTGCCCTGATGCTTGCGCAAACAACAAGCGAAGCTGCTTTAAAAAACGCAACCGAAAAGGCTGACCAGATGATAGCAGCAGCACAGAACAAAATAGATATTATGAACAAAGAAGCGGAAGAAAAGGTACGTGAAATTGCTGTAAAGCAGGATGATATGAAGCGTAATACCGCAGCTTTTGTTACAAAAAATATAGCTGTACTTAAAACACAGATAGATATATTAAACGGAATGCTTGAAGAAGTACTTTCATCTCATTCCAATATGCAAGGCAGCGAAGGAAAGGATTGATTTTAAATGGATTACGGCGAAACCTTAAATCTTCCAAAAACCGAGTTCCCTATGCGAGGTAATCTCCCCGCACGTGAACCCGACACTTTAAAAATGTGGGAAGAAAATGACTTATATAAAGGTCTTATGGAAAAGAATGCAGATAAACCTTTGTTTATATTGCACGACGGACCTCCCTATGCAAACGGCGATATGCACATGGGACACGCTCTTAACAAAACATTAAAAGACATTATAGTAAGATACAAAAATATCAGCGGATACCGTGCACCTTATATTCACGGTTGGGATACTCATGGTCTGCCCATTGAAAGACAGGCTATAAAGAAGATGGGTATCAACCGTCACGAGGCTGATGTAAACGAATTCAGAGAAGTTTGTAAGGAATTTGCTCTTGGTTATGTTGAAAATCAGAAAAATCAGATAAAACGTCTTGGTTCTTTGGGCGATTTTGATAATTCATATATAACCTTAGACCCCAAATACGAAGAAAAGCAGATAGAAATTTTTGGGGAAATGGTTAAAAAGGGTTACATTTACAAAGGCTTAAAGCCTATATATTGGTGCCCTGATTGCGAAACAGCACTTGCTGAAGCAGAAATCGAGTATGAAGAAGATAAAACAAAATCAATATATGTAAAGTTCCCTGTAAGCGATGACAAAGGAGTTCTTTCTTCAAAGGGTATAGACCTTTCAGAAACCTACTTTGTTATATGGACAACAACAACCTGGACATTACCCGGTAACGTTGCAATAGCATTGAACCCTGCCTTTAAATACAGCGTTGTAAAAACAGAAAAAGGCAATCTTGTTATAGCAACCGAGCTTATAGAAAATGTAATGCGTGCAGGCGGAATTTCAGAATATTCTGCAATTGCTGAATTTGACGGTGCAGAGCTTGAATATATTAAGTGTAAGCACCCCTTTGTAGACAGAACATCACTTGTTATCATGGGCGACCATGTAACACTTGAAGCTGGTACAGGCTGCGTTCATACAGCACCCGGTCACGGTCTTGAAGACTTTATTGCATGCAAAAATTACGATGTAGAAGTAATTGTACCTGTTGACGAAAAAGGTTACTTAAACGACCTTGCAGGCGAATTTTCAGGACTTTTCTATAACGATTCAAACGAAAAAATTCTTGCAAAGCTTGAAACTGTAGGATGTCTTTTTGCAACAGAAGATATAATCCACCAGTATCCTCATTGCTGGAGATGCCACGAACCCATTGTTTACCGTGCGGCTGAACAGTGGTTTGCATCTGTTGAAAGCATAAAAGACCAGGCTTGCGAAGCTATAAAGAACGTAAAATGGCTTCCCTCATGGGGTGAAGACAGAATTACCGCCATGGTACGTGACAGAAGTGACTGGTGTGTATCCCGTCAGCGTACATGGGGCGTTCCCATTCCCATTTTCTACTGTGAAGAATGTGGAAAAGAATACGTAAATGACGAAAGCCTCAGAATAGTTGCAAAACTTTTTGGCGAGCAGGGTTCAGGTGCGTGGTACAGACTTGACGCTTCCGAAATTTTACCCGAAGGTACAAAGTGTGAATGCGGATGCACAAAGTTCAAAAAAGAAACCGATATAATGGACGTTTGGTTTGACTCAGGCTCCAGCCACTCATCAGTACTTGAAGTGAAAGAAGGTTTAACCTTCCCCGCAGATATGTATCTTGAAGGTAACGACCAGTACAGAGGATGGTTCCAGTCATCACTCTTAACATCAATTGCCGCAAAGGGTGTAGCACCTTATAAAATGGTAATTACCCACGGTATGATAGTTGACTCCGACGGACAAAAAATGTCAAAATCAAAGGGCAACGGTATAAGTCCTCTTGATATCATAAAAGAATACGGTGCAGATATTTTAAGACTCTGGGTTGTTTCGGCTGACTATAAAACCGATATGCGTATTTCAAAAGATATCTTAAAACAGCTTTCAGAAGCTTACAGAAAGATAAGAAATACTGCAAGATATATCCTTGGTAATATTGCAGACTTCGACCCCGAAAAGGATTCTGTAGACTTTGCAAAAGTAAGCTCGCTTGATAAATGGGCACTTGCAAAGCTTGCAAAGCTTATCGAAAAGGTACGTGATGCATACGAAAACTACGAATTCCACCTTATTTATCACGCAATTCACAATTTCTGCGTTGTAGATATGAGTAACTTCTATCTTGATATTGTAAAAGATAAGTTATATACCGAAAAGGCTGACAGCGAAAAGAGAAGAGCAGTACAAACAGTTATGTACACTATTTTGGATGCTCTTACAAGAATGTTATCACCTGTACTTGCTTTCACATCGGAAGAAATATGGCAGTTTATGCCACATAGAGCAGAAGATGACAGTCGTGCAGTTTTGTATAATGAATTCCCCAAAGCACCCGAAGTTGAAGCCGACGATGCATTTATGGAAAAATGGGAAAAACTGCTTGCAATTAAAGCAGACGTTTCAAAAGCACTTGAAATAGCACGTGCCGACAAAGTTATCGGTCACTCTTTAGGTGCTAAAGTAACTATTTATGCAGATGCAGAGCAAAAAGCAAACCTTGATTTCTTCGACGAAGACCTTAAAACACTCTTTATAGTATCAAAGGTGTGCGTTGAAGAAACTGCACCCGAAAATGCATATTCGGGCGAAGTTGTAAAGGTTTCTGTTGCACAGTGCGACGGAGAAAAATGTGAACGTTGCTGGATGTACAGCGATGAAGTAGGTAAAAACAGCACACATCCCACACTTTGTGAACGTTGTGCCAAAGTATTAGAATAAATTAAAACACAGGGCTACCGACCGTTTGCGGTCGGTAGCCAACTAATCAGGAGCAAAAAAATGATTTGGTGCTTAATTTTTGCACTCGGACTGGCAGCCGATATTCTGTCAAAACTTTACATAACAAATAACTTCAGATTAGGAGAAACACTTTCTCTTATCGAAGATAAATTTCATATAACATACGTATTGAATGATGGGGCAGCTTTTAGTATTTTTAAAGGACAACGCCTGTTTTTAATTATTGTTACAGTACTTATTATTATAGCCTTTCTTGCGTATATAATAAAAAATAAGCCCGAAAGCAAGTTCCTTAAATTATCGCTTTCCATTATAATATCGGGTGCGTGCGGCAATCTTATCGACCGCATTTTGTACGGAAAAGTTGTAGACTTTATAGATGTAAGACTTATAAATTTTCCCGTGTTTAATGTGGCAGACTGTCTTGTAGTAATTGGAACAGTTCTTTTATGTATATATCTTTTGTTCAAACAAGAAAAAAGAGGTAATGATGGAGAAGAAGACGTTCAAAGTTGAAAGTGTGTTTTCTGGAGAAAGAATTGATAAAGTAATCCCTTCATATTTTCCCGAACTTACACGTTCTTATGTAAAAACCCTTATTGATGACGGGTGTGTGCTTGTAAACGGAAAAACAGTAAAGGCAAACCATAAAACAACCGAGGGTAATGAGGTAGAAATAAATCTGCCCGCAACACAGACTCTTGATGTTTTGCCCGAAAATATTCCTCTTTCGATAGTTTATGAGGATGATTGCCTGCTTGTAATAAATAAGCCTGCAGATATGGTGGTACATCCTGCTGACGGTAATTTTACAGGAACTTTGGTAAATGCCTTGCTTTACTATTGCGGCGATACGCTTTCGGGGATAAACGGAGTAAAAAGACCCGGGATAGTACACAGACTTGACAAAGATACAACAGGATTATTAGTTGTTGCAAAAAACGATTCAGCACACAAAAATCTTTCAGAGCAGCTTAAAACCCGCACCTTAAAACGCCATTACTATACAATAGTTCACGGCAATATAAAAGAAGATTCGGGCACTGTAAAAACCTTTATAGCAAGAAATCCTGCCGACAGAAAGAAAATGGCAGTATCGCACGACAGTAGCGACAGAGAAGCTATAACAGACTTTGAAGTGTGCGAAAGATTTAAAAAATATACCCTTGTAAAATGCAGTTTGCAGACTGGCAGAACACATCAGATACGTGTTCACATGAAGCATATAGGGCACCCTGTTTTAGGAGATAAAACCTACGGCATAAAAAAAGAAGAATTTAACCTTGAAGGGCAACTTCTTCACGCGGGGGAAATAGGGTTCATCCATCCTGAGAGTGAAGAGTATATGGAGTTTTCGGCACCATTACCCGTGGAATTTGAAAAAATATTAAACAATTTAAGAAAAAGGCAGAAGTAATAATGCTTGCAAAAGTAATTTCAGAAAGAAACCTACCTGCGGCTATAAAGTTTTATAGTGAAACAGATTATAAAAGTATAATTGATGCCGCGGCAGATTATATATCGGCTGTGGCATTTAATATAAATCTGTACAGCGAAAAATTTGTTCGCGATGCGGCAGAATATGCAAAAAGCAAAGGCTTGTATGTTCTTTCGGATTCGGTTTTATCATTAAAAGCCATGGATGCCGAAAAAATTTTATTAAGACACTTTGAATGGGCTGACGGAGTAAGTATAACTACCTTTTTTGAAGAAAGCGATTTACAACAGATTATATTTACCGCAAACCGTTATAATAAAGATCTTTTCATTTATTTAAACGATAATGAAGAACTTATACAGGAGATAGCCGGTCAAAGCCTTGGTATGTCGGGCTTTAGTAATATAGGCTGTGTTGTTGAATCGAACGAAAAGGAATATATAGACAAAATAAGAGAAGAACTTCCGTATTGTATGTTTTATGTTAAAAATTTTAAAAAGAAAATAGCGGATTTGTATTTTACACGCTATTGCACGGGTGCAATAGTCGAAACTGAAATCAAATCCTTCGACGATATAGAGAAGCTTCAAAACCTTGATATAAACACTATTATAAGAAAAGGAAAAATCTTTCTTTAAGGAATGTTATAAATGAAACAGAAAATTTACGTAATAAAAGTTGACGATAAATATTATTTTAATAGAAGAACCTTAGTACACTTAAAGGAATATGCTCATAAGTTTTACTTTATAGAACAGGCAAAGCGTGCAATAAAAAGAAGCGAATTTGCAGAAAGAAACTTTGAGTTTATAGCTATTTCGGAATATGATGATGTAATTTATTAACCTTTTTTAAGAAATGGGTGGTAAAATGAACAAAACAGACAGAGCGTGGGCAGAAGTAAATCTTGATGCTGTAAGACATAATATGGCAGAGATAAGAAAAACCGTTGGTAATAATGTCAAAATAATGGCAATGGTTAAAAGCGATGCTTATGGTCACGGAATAGAAAAAATAGCAAAAACCGTAGTTGAATGCGGTGCTGATTATCTTGGTGTAGCCTGCCCGTGGGAGGCAATGGAGCTTATATCAAAAAATATATCTGCAAAGATACTTATAGTAGGCTACAGTGCCAAAGAAAAGGTTTCAGAGCTTATCGAAAATGACGTTGAAATGACAGTTTTTGATACTTCTGATGCTGAATTTATAAATAACGAAGCAGAAAAGCTTTCAAAAAAAGCAAAAATACATATAAAGCTTGATACCGGTATGTCAAGAATAGGTATACCCGCGTATAGCGAAGATGTTATAGATGTTATCAAAAAAATAGCAGACCTTCAAAACATTGAAATCTGTGGCATATTCACGCATCTTGCAACCGCGGATGAAGAAAATGCAGAAGGTGCAAAAAAACAATTTGAATTGTTTTTGAAAGTTACAGACCTTCTCGAAAAAGAAGGAATACAAATTCCTATAAAGCACGCAGCAAACAGTGCGGCAACGCTTTTGTACAAAGATATGCATCTTGATATGGTAAGACCGGGAATATGTATTTACGGAGCATATCCTTCTGAATATGTAAAGAATAATACAAAAGCAAGCTTGCGCGAAGCAATGGCTTTAAAAAGCAGAATAATAAGAATAGAAACGTTAAAAAAAGGAACTCCTGTAAGTTATGGAGGAACCTATATAACACAAAAAGAAGAAAAAACCGCAACAATTTCAATTGGTTACGGAGATGGATATACACGCAGTATGTCAAACTGTGCACCGGTATTTTCAAACGGAAAATACGGAAAAATCATAGGCAGAGTGTGTATGGACCAGTGTATGGCTAATATTGACGGAATTGATGCTCAAAAAGAAGATGAAGTAGTATTATTTGGCGAAAATATTATTTCGGTTGAAGAAATAGCAAAGCTTTGTCGCACAATTTCGTATGAAGTATATTGCGGTATAAGCAAACGTATTCCCAGAATTTATACGGGGGATTAAGATGAAAAAAACTTTATCTGTAATTGCCGTTATAATATGGCTGTTTATAATTTTTTGTTTTTCGGCACAAACGGCAGAAGATTCATCCGAAACGAGTAAAAGTGTAGTTGACTTTATTCTTAAACTATTTAATATTTCACAAACACATGCTCTTGTTTACATAGTAAGAAAAACCGCACATTTTACATTGTACTTTGTGTTAGCTTTACTTGTAACAAAAGCAACAAACCATAACCGTTATATTACGGCAATATTGGTTACATTGGTTTATGCTATTACAGACGAATTACACCAGATGTTTTCTTTAGGACGTTCGGGCGAAATAGCAGACGTTTTAGTAGATACAGCGGGTGGTGCGGTTGCGTTAACCTGGGACTATATAACAAAAAAATTTATTAAAAAATGGTAAAACTATAGAAAAAGGGGATTTAAAAATGTTCCTTTCGGATAAATGGAAAGATTACGAAATACTTGATGCAGGAGGCGGCGAAAAGCTTGAAAGATGGGGGAAATACACCCTTTTAAGACCCGACCCGCAGGTTATATGGCAAAGCCCTACAATTTCAAAAAAGCATCCTGACGGCCATTATTTCAGAAGCAACAAAGGCGGCGGAAACTGGGAATTTGCAACTAAATTGCCCGAAAAATGGACAGTTTCGTACAGAGATTTAAAGTTCAACGTACGCCCGACAGGCTTTAAGCATACAGGCCTTTTTCCCGAACAGGCAGTAAACTGGGACTTTATTATCGAAAAAGTTAAAACCCGCAAAAATGCAAAGGTTTTAAATCTTTTTGCATACACAGGCGGAGCTACTTTGGCAGCAGCCTATGCTGGAGCAGATGTTGTACATGTTGATGCATCCCGTGGTATGATAGAATGGGCAAAAGAAAACGTAAAGCTTTCAGGTTTAACCGACAGATATATCCGCTTTTTTACAGAAGATTGCGAAAAGCTTGTAGACAGAGAAATACGCCGTGGTAATAAATATGACGGAATAATAATGGACCCGCCTTCTTACGGCAGAGGCCCAGGCGGAGAAATATGGAAAATGGAGGATAAAATTTTCCCGTTTGTAGAAAAAACAGCAAAACTTTTATCAGATGACCCATTATTTTTCCTTATAAATTCTTATACTACAGGTCTTGCACCGGCAGTTATAGGAAACATACTTACAATGACAGTAAAAAAACGCTTCGGCGGAAAAGTAACTTCCGATGAAGTAGGACTTCCCATTTCGTCGCTTGGTATAGTGTTGCCTTGCGGTTCGTCGGGTCGTTGGGAAAAGGAATGATATAAATGATACAAACTTATGACCTTTGTTTTTCGTACAGAGAAGAAGAAAATATTTTAAAAAACATAAATTTAAAGATAAATAAAGGTGAATTTGTTGCTATACTTGGCAGAAACGGGTCAGGAAAATCAACTCTTGCCTGTCAGTTCAACGGAATTTATACCCCTGTATCAGGAAAGGTTTTAGTTGACGGGACAGATACTTCTGACGAAAAAAATATATATGATGTAAGAAGTAAGGTAGGGGTTGTTTTTCAGAATCCCGATAATCAGATAGTAGCAACCGTGGTTGAAGAAGATGTTGCTTTTGCACCCGAAAACTTGGGAATTCCGCAGGAAGAAATAAGAAAAAGAGTGGATGAAGCCTTAAAAGCAGTAGGAATGTATGAGCATAGAAAACAGGCACCGCACATGCTCTCTGGCGGACAGAAACAACGAGTTGCCATAGCAGGAATAATTGCTATGCAGCCTGAATGTATAGTGCTTGACGAGCCTACGGCAATGCTTGACCCAAAAGGCAGAAAAGAAGTAATACAGACTATTGAAAAGCTTAATGGCGAGCTTGGAAAAACCGTTGTAATGATAACTCATTATATGGATGAAGCAGTAAGAGCAGACAGAATTATAGTTATGGACAAAGGCGAAATTGTAATGGATGCTTCGCCAAGAAAAATTATGTCACAAAAAGAAAAGCTTGAAGCGTTAGGGCTTGAAACACCTTATGTTACAAAGCTTATGTATGCACTTTCAGAAGAAGGAATAAATGTTGACACCGATGTTTTAAACGCAGAAGAATGTGCCGAAAAACTTATATCGGCATTAAAGGGAGATAAAAATTGATAGAAATTAAAAATCTCGAATATGTTTATTCCTCGGGTGGCATATTCGAAAAGAAGGCACTTCACAACATAAATGTAAAAATTGAAGAAAACAAGTTTTACGGACTTATAGGACATACAGGTTCAGGAAAAACAACTTTAGTACAGATTATGGCAGGGCTTATAAAGCCTACAGAAGGAAATGTAATTGTTTCGGGAGTTGATATTGCTGACAAAAAGAACGCCTTGCAAAAAGGAAAAGTTGGCATTGTTTTTCAGTATCCCGAGCATCAGCTTTTTGAAGATACAGTTTTTGAAGATGTGGCTTTTGGTCCTAAAAATTTAGGACTTTCGGGTACAGAAATTGAAGAAAGGGTGCATAATGCACTTATAACTGTAGGACTTGATAAAAGCTATTACAAAAAATCCCCGTTTGAGCTTTCTGGCGGGCAAAAAAGAAGAGTGGCCATTGCAGGCGTTCTTGCAATGAATCCCGAAATTTTAATTCTGGACGAGCCTACAGCGGGGCTTGACCCATCTGGCCGTGACGATATATTAGGTAAGATAAAAAATTTGCACAACACAACAAAAAATACGGTTATACTTGTTTCTCACAGTATGGAGGATGTAGCAAAAACAGCAGATGAGATTATGGTAATGAACAAGGGAACACTTGCCATGAAAGGCAGTGTAAAAGATGTTTTTTCAAAAGCGGAAAAGCTTCAGGATATGGGACTTGATATCCCCGAGATAAGCCTTGTAATACAAAAGCTTGCAGATGCAGGCATTGATATAAGAAGAGATATTTACACCATAGAAGAAGCAAAAAAAGAACTCTTAAAACTGTTTTCGGGAGGGATGAAAAATGTTAACTGATATCACTCTCGGTCAGTATTTTCCCGGCAATTCTGCCATTCATAAGCTTGACCCAAGAAGTAAAATAATAGGACTTTTAATTTATATAATATTACTTTTTTGCGTAAATAATTTTTTAGGATTTCTTGCTTTTTTTATTTTTACCGCTATAATAGTTTGTTTAAGTAAAATACACATAAAACATATATTCAGCGGACTTCGGGCAATGCTTTTCCTTATAATATTTACCTCTGTTATAAACATTTTTATGACAGGGGGAGAAACAGTCCTTTTTTCGTGGTGGATTTTTACAGCAACACTTGAAGGTGTTTTGAATGCTTTAAAAATAATATTAAGATTATTCTTTTTAATTGTAGCATCATCGTTGTTAACATTAACCACTTCACCTATTATGCTGACAGACGGATTGGAAAAGCTTCTTTCACCTTTTTCAAAAATAGGTTTACCTTCAAGCGAAATTGCCATGATGATGACAATAGCTATAAGATTTATTCCCACAATACTTGAGGAAACCGATAAAATAATAAAGGCACAAACCGCCCGTGGAGCTGACTTTGCAGATAAAAACATAATAAAAAAAGTAAAAGCACTCATACCCATACTGGTACCGCTTTTTATAAGTGCTTTCAGAAGAGCGGACGAGCTTGCACTTGCAATGGAGTGCCGTTGCTACCGCGGAGGAAAAGGAAGAACACGCCTTAAAGAATTAAAATTTTCAAGGGTTGATTTATATTCAGTGCTGGCAGGCATAGTTTTTGCCGTAACAGTTATAGGAACAGGAATGATTTAATTTGCGTATAGCCCTCACTCTTATGTATGACGGAACCGATTATCACGGATTTCAGCGTCAGAAAAACGGAATAACAATACAGGAAGCTTTAGAAAATGCAGTATACAAAATGACAGGAGAGAAGGTTTGCGTTCTCGGCTGCGGAAGAACCGATGCAGGAGTTCACGCAAAAAGATATACAGCAGTTTTTGACACAAACTCTGCTGTTCCTCTTGACAAAATGCCCATAGCATTGAATACTCATTTAAAAGATGATATACGTATTATATCTGCAAAAGCTGTAGACGATGATTTTCATCCCGTCTTTTCAGCAAAAAGAAAAACATACTCGTACAGAATTTTAAATGCAGAAATAAATAATGCCTTTGAAAGAAGGTATGCGTGGTTTTATCCACAAAAGCTTGATGTTGAGCTTATGAAAAAAGCAGCCGAAAACTTTTTGGGGGAACATGATTTTTCGGCATTTATGGCAAGCGGTTCAAATGTTTCCACAACAGTTCGTACAATATATTCTTTAAATGTTACAAAAGAAAACGACATTATTAAAATTGAAATTACCGCTAACGGATTTTTGTACAATATGGTAAGAATAATAACAGGTACACTCGTTTATGCAGGAATAGGAAAAATAAAGCCTGAAGAGATAAAAGATATATTAAAATCAGGTAACAGAACTTTAGCGGGCATAACAGCACCCCCTCAGGGCCTTTTCCTTGAAAGAGCTACATATTAAAAAGTTATTCGGAGAATTACTATGGGAGAAGTTATTAAGTTTAAAAAGAAAAAGAATATACCCCTTATATGCACAATAGTATTTGTAATAGTGGTTTTGGTGTTTTTAGCAGTATATGCCTATCTTTCAAACACGGGGCTTTTATTTGTAAAACCTTCTGTTAAAGATACAGGGATTGCTGCACATTCCTCGGGCGAATGCATTGCAGTAAAATATAAAGACGGAATGGCAATCCTCGGTGATGACAGCCTTATAGGGATGAATAAAAACGGAAAAGAGATATGGAATCTACCTTTAAAATATCAGAACCCAAAGCTTGATTCTTCGGGCAGATATGTATTTGCACAAAACCTTGACGGAAATGAGTATATGCTTATATCTTCGGGAGAAATAAAGCAAAGCAATGTAACAAACGGAAAGATTATAACAGGAGCTGTAAATTCTTCGGGTTACTATGCAATTGCAGAAAACGAAAAAGGCTACCATGCAAAGGTAACAGTTTATAATTCAAAGGGTAAAACAGTATATACCTGGCATACATCATCTTATATTGTTACAGATATAGCCCTGGCTGAAAATAACCGTTTTATGAGCATTGCCGTTTTAGAAACAGAAAACGGAAACAATATAAGTGCTGTACTTTTATTTAACTTTTCTAAAAACGAAAATATTTACTGCCCCGCAGGAAACGAAAATATGATTTTTGATGTTTCTTATGCAGGCTCGTCCGTAATCGCAACAGGGGATAAAGCCGCATTTTCGCTTTCCTCAAAAGGTGCCGAAAGATGGAGAATAGAGTATAACGAAAAAACTCTTGAAAACTATATTTCTGATAAAAACGGAATAACCTTTGCTTTTTCTGACCCCGCAGGTACAAAAATAGAAAGCTACTCTACATCAGGCAACAAACGTGGCGAATATCTTGAAGAAAAAAATATAAAGAATATTGACCGACTCGGTTCGTATATTCTTATGAATCTTGGAAACGAAGCAAAAGTTATAAACTTAAAAGGCAAAGTTGTAACACAAGCTATGTTTGACAATAAGCCTGCGAAAGCCTTTTTAGTTTGGGGAAGGCAAAAAATAATTACAATGACAGGTAATTCAGTTTATATAAATATTGCAGGATAACGATATTTTGGAGGAATATAAATGATTCTTGATATTCTTTTTGTGCTGTTCTTAATATTTTTTATTATAAGAGGTAAAAAAAGAGGAATAGTATCGGTCCTTTTGGGCATCGGTTCAACGTTGCTTGCAATTTTGCTTGCAATAACATTGCATAATGTTTTTGCAGAAAATATAGAAAACACACAAATGTATAACGATTTAAGAGAAACTGTAGTTTTAAAACTTAACGAGCATGCAGGAACTACAGACAGTGTAATACTTGAAGATATAAAGGAAAAGGGGATAGAACAAACTGCAAACGGCATAATGTCGGCAGCCTTTACCGCAATAATATTTTTAGTAAGTATGATAGCTATAAAGATACTTTCGTTTTTGCTAAAAGGTGTATTCAAACTCCCCATTTTAAACTTTTTTAACGGAACGCTCGGTATGCTTTGGAGCGGCATAGTAATAATTTTTATTACATATATTCTTTTGATTTTAGCCAAAGGATTTTTAGACGAAAACTCATTTATTATAACACAGATAAATTCGTCTTATTTATTAAAATTTATGTATGACAATAATCTTATTTATATGATGTTTGCAAAAGGAGAAAAAGTATGAAAGATCGTATAGTACGAGCAATTACAGGTGACGGAGCAGTAAGATGTGCAGCAGCAATAACAACAAATCTTGTTGAAGAAGCCCGCAAACTTCACGAAACAATGCCAACCGCTACCGCAGCAATAGGAAGACTTTTAACCGCTACAGCAATAATGGGCGGCTGGATGAAGGGCGAAAAAGATAAGCTTACCCTTCAGATAGAAGGTGGCGGACCTATAGGAAGAATAACTGCTATAAGCGATTGTAATTCAAATGTAAAATGTTCGGTTGACAACCCTCTTTGCGACTTGCCTTTAAAGAACGGTAAGCTGGATGTTGGCGGAGCAGTCGGAACAGACGGATTTCTTGGAATTATACAGGATTTAGGTTTAAAAGACCCATACATTGGCAAAATTCCGCTTTGTTCGGGAGAAATAGGCGATGATATTGCTATGTATTACGCAAAAAGCGAGCAGATTCCCGCAGTAGTTGCTGTAGGAGTGCTTGTAGATACAGACCTTTCTGTAAAAGCGGCAGGTGGACTTATTTTGCAGGTTATGCCCGAAGCTACAGACGAACAAATAGGTCAGCTTGAAGAAATGGTAAAAAATATGCCGCAAATTTCCACAGTCCTTGCAGAAGGTGCAACCTGTGAAGATTTGATTTCTTATGCGTTATCTTCTTTCAGCTCATATACAATGACTGAACACGAAGCTGCATACCGTTGTGACTGTTCGGAAGAACTTATCGAAAAAGTAATAGCAACTTTAGGCAAAAAGGAAATTCAGGATATAATAGACACACAGATAAATGCAGAAGTAGTGTGCCATTTTTGTAACAATAAATATATGATTACAAAGGACAGGCTTACCGAAATAATGAAAACTTTGTAACAAAAATATTCCTCTTTTAATATCATAGATTTGAAGGAGGAATGTTTTATGTATACAGAATGGTTTGCAGGAGTAAATTCCCCAAACGGATTTTATTCTCATTTTGATGATATCGCAAGTGACTATGACACAAGAAAAATATATATAAAAGGCGGCTCGGGAATGGGAAAATCATCCTTTATGAAAAGAGTTGCAAAAAAAGCCGAAGACGAAGGGCTTGATTACGAGCTTTTTCATTGCTCGTCGGATTACGATTCGCTTGACGGAATAAATATTCCAGAAATCAAAGTAGCTTTAGTAGATGCTACTTCGCCTCATATTTCAGACCCCAAATTTGCCGGAGTAACAGGAACTCTTTTAAATACGGCAGAGTTTTTGGACGGAGAAAAAGTGTATGACAAAAAAGAAGAAATAAACTTTTTTATGGAAGAAAAAGCAAAATTCTTTAAAAGAGGATATGCATATCTTGAGTCGGCACAAAAACTTATAAAAGACACCGAAAAGGCATGCGAAAAAGAATATAATATAAAAAAAGTCTATAAAATACAAAAAGAGCTTTCAAAAAACATATTCAAGGATTTGTACGATAATGCAGGGAAAAGAAGACAACTCTTTTTAAGTGCAGTATGTTATGACGGTGTAAAAAACTATTTAAAAAAGACCTTTGAAAAATATTCCGTAACAGCAATAAAGGGCGGAGCGTTTACAAGTTATATTATAAAACAGCTTGCAGAGGAAGCAGAGGGCAGAGGCTTTGATACAATTTTGTGTTCCTGTCCTATGCAGCCCGACAAAAAGTATGAACATCTTTTAATTCCCAAACTCGGCATAGCAGTAACAACATATAATTATTATCATCATTATCAAAGTAAAATGTATGACCTTGATGAATATGCATGTTCAAAAATACCTGAAACAGCAAGGGAAGAGGATTATACAGAGATGCTTATAAAAATGGCGTCAGCACAGTTTGAGAGAGCAAAAGCGGCACACAGATTTATAGAAAATTTTTATGTTTCGGCAATGGATTTTGATTCACTTGATAAAAAATTCACACAAATAATAAATAATATATTTTAATAAAGAGAGATGATGCACCTATGAAAATAAAAGAAATAATTAAAGTGATAGAGGAGTTTGCCCCAAAAAATCTGGCATCGGATTTTGACAATGTAGGATTTTTAATAGGGGATAAAGAAACAGAAGTATCCTGCGTTCTTACAACGCTTGATGTAACAATGGAAGTTGCAAAAGAAGCGGCAAAAATGGGTGCAGGACTTATAATTACACATCATCCTTTGATTTTTGCACCGCAAAAATCAATTACAGCGGACACTGTTACAGGAGAAATAATAGTTTATCTTATGAAGAATAATATAGCTGTTTATGCGGCTCATACAAATATGGACAGTACAAACGGCGGGATAAACGATGTAATGGCACAAAAGCTGAAACTCCAGGATGTAACCACTTTAGAGCCTCATCCCGAAGGATGCGGAATAGGAAGAGTAGGAACTTTGGATACAACTATGGAAGAGCTTTGCAACACTGTAATTCGCGAATTTTCTGTTCCGGCAGTACGCTATACGGGCAAAAAAGACGATAAAATTAAAAAGGTAGCACTTTGCTCAGGTAGCGGAAGCGACGATGAATTGCTTTTATATGCAAAAGAAGCAGGAGCTGATGTTTATATTACAGGAGAAATAAAGTATCATCATGCTCTTGATGCTTATGCAAAAGGGCTTAATCTTATAGAACTCGGGCATTTTGAGAGCGAGCATTTTGTTGCTGATATTTTTGCAGATGTTATACAAAAGAACTTAAAAGATGTAAAAGTTTTGGTTTCAAAGCACAGTAATATATTTAACTATATAATAAAATAAAACAAAAGCATTGCATTATTATTTTAATGCAGGAATATACATATATTGACCGTATAAATCCAAGTTTTTTAAAAAAATAAAAAAATTTCATTTGTTTTGGAAATTAACTTTGACAAATGCGTAAAAATATTGTATAATATTAACTGTAAAATAACATTTTAAGTATGTTGATTTTTGCAATAAAAAAACGAGGATGTGACGTTTATGTACAGCATTGGTGATAGGATAGTCTATCCAATGCACGGCGCCGGCGTGATAGAATCAATTGAAGAGAAAGAAATATTAGGCGAATTACAGAAGTATTATGTGATGAAGCTTCCTTTTGGAGATATGAAGGTAATGATACCCGTACTCAATGTAAGCAAAATCGGCATAAGAGATGTTATTGATAAGAACGAAGTGGAAAAGGTTTACGATTCATTTCGCGAGGATGTAACAGAGCCTCTGCTCAGCTGGAACAAGCGTGTCAGAGAAAATATGGAAAAAATAAAAAGCGGAAATATATACGAAGTCGCAAAAGTAGTAAAAATGCTTATGTGCCGTGATATGAAAAAAAGCTTATCTACAGGCGAGAAAAAAATGCTTTCAAACGCAAAACAGATATTGATAAGTGAGCTTGTTTTAGCTAACGGCGACTCCGAAAAAGATGTTGAAGCACGTCTGGATGAAATTCTCATAGAAGAGATGGGATAAAAAAGGGGTTGTTCTTTAGGGAACAACCTTGTTTAATATATGCCTTTTACGGGAGGTTTTACCGTGAAAAAAACAACTGTAATAATTGCAGCTGCAGGCTCTGGGGAACGAATGGGACTTGGCTACAATAAGCTTTTAAAAGAAATATCGGGCAAACCGCTTATAGCTCATACTATATTGGCTTTAGAAAAATGTCGTTTTGTAAGCGATATAATAATATCAGCATCACAAACCGATATGGAAAGTATTCTGGATATTATAAGAACCGAAAAAATTAAAAAGGTTAAAAAAATAGTACAGGGCGGAAAGACAAGAACAGAATCAGTTTATGCAGCACTTTCAGCAATAGATAAAACAGATATAGTAATGGTGCACGACGGTGCAAGACCTTTTATTTCAGAGGAAGTTATAAAACAAACTCTTTTGGATGTAGAACAGACGGGTGCAACCATAGTAGCAGTACCTGTTACAGACACTATTAAAGAAGGCGGAGATTTTATAGAAAAAACACTTGACCGTACAAAACTCTGGTCAATACAAACCCCGCAGGTCTTTAAGTTTGATATACTAAAAAAAGCATACGAAACGGGCGAGAGTGCAACCGATGATGCCGCATTGGTAGAAAAAACAGGTGTTCGTGTAAAGATTACAAAGGGAGAATACCAAAATATAAAAATAACAACCCCGCACGACCTTATGGTAGCGGAAGCACTTCTTGAAAAGAGGTAAATATATGCGTATAGGTTACGGATATGATGTACATAAACTTGTAACGGGACGAAAACTTATAATAGGCGGCGTTTTAATAGAGCACGATAAAGGGTTATTGGGACATTCTGATGCAGATGTACTGGTACATGCAATAATGGATGCACTTTTAGGTGCAGCGGCACTTGGAGATATAGGGAAGCATTTTCCACCCTCAGACAATACTTATAAAGATATCGACAGTATGATTCTTTTAGAAAAGGTATATGCTTTAATAACCGAAAAAGGATATGCTGTAGGGAATATAGATTCTGTTATAACGGCACAAAAACCCAAAATGTTACCTCATATTCAAAAAATGAGAGAAAATATAGCAGGGGTTTTACATACTGATATAGAAAATATAAATATAAAGGCAACAACAACAGAAAAGCTTGGCTTTGAAGGAAGAGAAGAAGGTATATCAGCTACGGCTGTTTGTATTTTAAAAAAATGAAAGGACAGACGCAAATTGCTTAAAATTAATTTTGACTCTAAAAAAGCGGAAGCATTTATTTCAGAAAAAGAAATAATGGAGCTTGCGCCATTTGTAGGTGCAGCACACGATTTGTTACATACAGGTAAAGGCAGCGGCAGTGATTTTACTGGTTGGCTTAACCTTCCCGAAAATTATGATAAAGAAGAATTTGCAAGAATAAAAAAAGCTGCCGAAAAAATCAGAAATAATTCAGAGGTTTTGGTAGTTATAGGCATAGGCGGTTCTTATCTTGGCGCAAAGGCAGCAATTGACTTTGTAAATAATACATTTTATAATAATCAGGATTCATCAAAAAGACGTGGCCCGCAGGTATTCTTTGCAGGTAACAGCATAAGCTCTGCATACCTTTACGATTTAGTAGAGCTTGTACGCGATAAAGATATTTCGGTAAATGTAATATCAAAATCAGGTACAACAACAGAGCCTGCAATTGCCTTCCGTGTATTCAAAAAATTACTTGAAGAAAAGTATGGAAAAGAAGGTGCAAAAGAAAGAATTTTTGCTACAACAGATAAAGCAAGAGGAGCACTTTTTAACCTTGCAAAAACCGAAGGATACGAAACCTTTGTTATTCCAGATGACGTTGGAGGAAGATACTCTGTTTTAACAGCGGTAGGTCTTTTGCCCATAGCAGTTACAGGTGCAGATATAGATGCTATGATGAAGGGTGCTTATGATGCAATGGTAGCATATTCAGAACGTGACCTTGCAAAGAATGACTGTTATAAATATGCAGCAGCACGTAACGCTCTTTACAGAAAAGGCAAAACAACCGAAATTATTGTAAATTACGAAAGTGCGCTTCACTATCTTGGAGAATGGTGGAAACAGCTTTACGGCGAAAGCGAAGGTAAAGATAAAAAAGGTATATTCCCCGCAGCAGTTGACTTTTCAACCGATTTACATTCAATGGGACAGTATATTCAGGACGGACTTCGAAATCTTTTTGAAACCGTTATAAATATAGAAAACGCACAGAGAGATATGTTAATAGAAAAAGAAGCCGAAGATTTAGACGGACTTAACTATCTTGCAGGCAAAAGCGTGCATTATGTTGATAATCAGGCATATCTCGGGACTGTTTTGGCACACGCAGATGGCGGAGTACCAAGCCTTGTATTAAATGTTGAAAGAATGGACGAATATTGCTTTGGTAATGTAGTTTATTTCTTTGAAAAGGCTTGTGCTATCAGCGGATATTTACTTGGCGTAAACCCCTTTGACCAACCTGGGGTTGAAGCATATAAGAAAAATATGTTTGCACTTTTAGGCAAACCCGGCTACGAAAAAGAAAGGGAAGAGCTTATAAAAAGACTGTAAACATTAACTAAATAAAATCTGAAAGGAGAAAAACTTATGTTAAAATTATTCATCGGAGAAAAAGGAACAGGTAAAACCAAAAATTTAATCGACGGAGTTCACGCAGCTGAAGCAAACGAAAAAGGTGATATCGTATTTATCACAGCAAGCGATCGTCACACCTTTGACATCAGCTACAGAATAAGACTTATAGATGCTTCGGAGGCTTTAATTTCTACATACGGAGAATTTTATGGTCTCATCGCAGGCATTCTTTCACAAAACTATGATGTAACATCAATTTTTGTTGACAGCATAACCAAAATTGCAAAAGGCACAGAAGCAGAGCTTGATGAATGTCTTAATAAAATTTCAGCTTTAGCTGAAGCAAAAAAAATCAGCGTAAGTGCAACAATTTCTATGAAAGAAAGCGAAGCAAGCGAAACTATTAAAAAATATCTCTGATAAAGTAAAAAATTAAAAACCAAACCTGCCGCTTTCGGGCGGTAGGTTTAGTTTAATTTTATTTTGTCCGAAAGGAAAAATCCATGAACTATCAAAGTACAAGAAATAACAAAACAACAATTAAATCATCAGAAGCAATAGTAAAAGGCTTGGCTTTGGATGGCGGCTTGTTTGTTCCAGACAGCTTTCCCAAAATTTCAAATGATGAATTTAAACTTTTAGGAACAAAAAGCTATACCGAAACAGCAGAATTTGTTCTAAAAAAATATCTTACAGATTTTACCGATGAAGAAGTAAATAACTGTGTAACCAAAGCTTATACTGCCGAAAAATTCGGTGGGGAGGATATTGCACCCTTGCATAAGCTTTCAGACAACGAATATGTGCTTGAACTGTGGCACGGTCCAACCTGTGCATTCAAGGATATGGCACTGCAGATATTACCTCACCTTTTAACCACCTCAATGAAAAAAACAGGTGTTAAAGAAGACGTTGTAATTTTAGTTGCAACAAGTGGCGATACAGGTAAAGCAGCACTTGAAGGCTTCCGTGATGTTGACGGCACAAAAATAATAGTATTCTATCCTCAAAACGGTGTAAGTCATATTCAAAAACTGCAGATGGTAACACAGGAAGGTAATAATGTTGGTGTTTGTGCAGTTGAGGGTAATTTCGATGATGCCCAAAACGGAGTAAAAGCTATTTTTACCGATTCTGATTACGCAAAATTACTTTCCGAAAACAATATAATACTTTCTTCAGCAAATTCCATAAACTGGGGAAGACTTGTTCCGCAGATAGTTTATTATGTGCGTTCTTATGCAAAACTGCTTGCAGAGGGTGCAATAAATGGCGAAGATAAAATAAATATTGTTGTTCCTACAGGTAATTTTGGTAACATACTTGCGGCATACTATGCTATGAAAATGGGTGTAAAGGTTAATAAGCTTATTTGTGCATCAAACAGCAATAATGTTCTTACCGACTTTATAAATACAGGAATTTACGACAGAAACCGTGACTTCAAACTCACAGTTTCACCTTCAATGGATATATTGATTTCCAGTAACCTCGAAAGATTTTTGTATGATGTTACAGATAATGATACAAATAAAATAAATTCATGGATGAAGGACTTAAAAGAAAACGGAAAATATGAGATAGACGAAGAAACACGCAATAAAATCCAGTCACTTATGTACGCAGGCTGTTGCGATGAAGAATCAACAATGAACTGTATAGGAGATACTAAAAAAGACTATTCCTATGTAGTTGATACTCATACTTCCGTAGCCGTAAAAGTATATAACGATTACAAAGAAAAAACAGGGGACAAGCACGTAACAGTAATAGCATCAACAGCAAGTCCTTATAAGTTTGGAAAGAGTGTGTTAAAAGCACTTTCAGAAACCATTTCAGAAGATGAATTTGTAAATCTTGAAACCTTGTATCAGGCAAGCGAGCTTCCAATACCAAAGTCACTTGGGGAACTTAAGACAAAGCCTGTAAGATTTACAGAATGCTGTAATCCTTCGGATATGAAGAAAACAGTTTCAGATATCTTGAAAATAAAATAAAATTAAAAAGGGCTTTTTAATAAAAAAGCCCTTTTGTGCATAAAATATTTCGTACTATCTTTGAGTATAGGTTGTACAGTCAGCAATTTTTTCGCCGTTACTGTTTTTTACATTAACATCAATACTTTTTGCGGTACAGCAACCGTCGCAGTTATTATAATAACAGCTGTCAACCGTGCATTTTACACCGCATATAGCTTTGCCTGTTTTTTCGGGTTTACAACAACTCATAAAAAACCTCCGTATAAAATTATTTAGGTTTCCCCCAAAATTATTTTGTACTTCTTTTTTTCAAATATTCAAAAAGGAAAAATTACTATGTCACTTTATGCAATATCCGATTTACATTTGCCACTCGGGAAAAACAAACCCATGGATATATTTAAATCTTGGGAAAATTATGTTGAAAGAATTGAAGAAAACTGGAAAAAAACCGTGAAAGAAAACGATACCGTTTTACTTTGCGGTGATTTGTCATGGGCTACATATCTTGAAGATACTGTAGCTGATTTTGAATTTTTATCAAATCTTCCGGGTAAAAAAATAATTTCCAAGGGTAACCACGATTATTGGTGGACAACAATGTCAAAGCTTAACAAGTTTTTGGAAGAAAAAAACATAAATGACGTAGTTTTTTTGAATAACAATGCATACCTTTATGAGGATGTTGCTATTTGTGCCGCAAGAGGATGGAAATCGCCTTTTGATAAAGATTTTTCAAAAGAAGATGAAAAAATTTACGAACGCGAAATTATAAGACTTCGCCTCTCGCTTGAAGAAGGCTTAAAGCTTTCAAACCGTTTAATAGCAATGCTTCATTACCCGCCTGAAGTAGGGATGAACGAAGTTTTGGAAGAATATAAGGTAGAAAAATGTATTTTCGGGCATTTGCATACAAAACCATCGTGGGATACAAGACCCATAAATTCAAGAGATATTTTAGTTTCTGCAGATTTTCTGCAGTTTAACCCTTTAAAAATTATGGAGTAATGCAATGGATATAGAAAAACTTGCAAAAGATTCAAAAATAGATATTTTTGAACACGAAAAAAAAGCTATATTAGAAAGAATAAATACAAAATTAGAAATAATGGACAAAATAAAAGACCTTTCAGAGGAAGAATTTTGTCCTTCTTTTTATAGTGAAGAATTAAGATGTGACGAAATACATCCTTCATCATCCTCCGATGAAGTGTTTTTTAATGCAAGCAGAAAAAGCGAGAATTGTTTTGTTGTTCCAAGGGTGGTGAAATAATGTTTTCTGTGTGCGAAATATCAGACCTTATTAAAAATAAAAAAATTTCTGTCAAAGAAATAACAGAACATTATTTTAAGAAAATAGAAGAAAATAAAGAACTGAACAGTTTTATAACAATATGTCACGAAGAAGCATTAGCAAAAGCAAAAGAGCTTGATAATCAAAAAGAAAACAGGACAGACCTCTTTGGAATTCCTTATGCATGCAAGGATAATATTTGCACAAAAGGTATAAGAACAACCTGTGCCTCAAATATGTTAAAAGACTTTGTTCCTTTTTATAATGCACATGTTATAGACAAGCTGTCACAAAGCCTGCTTTTGGGTAAAACAAATATGGACGAATTTGGTATGGGGAGCTTTTGTAAAAATTCTTACTTTGGCGAAACTAAAAATCCTCACAATATAACTAAAACACCGGGCGGTTCATCAGGTGGCAGTGCATCGGCTGTAGCATCGGGACAGGTGCCGTTTGCTTTAGGCTCCGATACAGGCGGCTCTGTACGTCTTCCTGCAGCACTTTGTGGCTGTGTTGGGTTTAAACCAAGCTATGGTGCAATTTCCCGATATGGGCTTATTGCTTTTGCCTCAAGCCTTGACAGTATAGGAATACTTGCAAGCAATGTAAGGGACACAGAAAAAGTGTTTTTAAACATTTTAGGAAAAGACGAAAAAGATATGACATCAAAAACACTTCCTCCTGCAAAGGGAATAAAAAAATTTAAAATAGGAATTCCTATGGAATATCTTAATGAGTGCGAGGAATCAATACAACAGTTGCTTTTTCAGCTGGCACAAAAGGCGGGGAATACAGGTCATAAAATAGAGTTTTTTTCTTTAAAAACAACAGAATATTATATGAGTACATACCATATTATTTCCTCGGCAGAAGCAAGCTCAAACCTTGCCAGATTTGACGGTATACGATATGGACTTTGCGAAAACGGAAAAGATACAGAAGAAAGCCTTATAAAAACAAGAAGTATGGGCTTTGGCACAGAAGTAAAAAGCAGAATATTGTTTGGCAACTTTGTTTTAAGCGGAGAAAATTACGATAACTATTATAAAAAAGCACTTATGGCAAGAAATAAAATAAGACTTGACTTTAAAAAAGCTTTTGAAAAATATGACGTTTTATTAACTCCCTCGGTACACCGCACTGCATGGAATATTGAAAAATATCCTGAACGCTTTTCGGAAATATGTCTTGTAGGAGCAAATCTTGCCTATCTTCCTGCGATATCAATGAATGCAGGATATTATAACGGAATTCCGATAGGTGTGCAGCTTATAGGTGCTGAAAACTCTGATTTTGATTTGCTTTATGCTGCAAAACAACTGGAGGTGCTGTGTAATGAGCTATAAAATGTCGGTAGGGCTTGAAATTCACGCAGAACTGTTAAGTAAAACAAAAATTTTTTGCAGCTGTGAAAATAAATTTGGCGGTAAAGAAAATACCCGCTGTTGCCCTGTTTGTATGGGTTTTCCCGGAACACTTCCTGTTTTAAACAAAAAAGCGGTAGAACTTTGTATTATGGCAGGCTTAGCTTTAAATTGCGAAATTTCAGAAAGCTTTTCTATGGCAAGAAAAAATTATTTCTATCCCGATTTGCCAAAAGCCTACCAGATATCTCAATCAGAAAATCCAATATGTAAAAACGGATATTTAGACACAAAATACGGCAGAGTGGGTATTTTGAATATACATATCGAAGAAGATGCAGGAAAACTGATTCACCGCAATAACGAAACTTTGATAGATTATAACAGGTGCGGAGTTCCGCTTATAGAAATAGTAACAGCACCCGATATGCATTCAAAAGAACACGTAAATGAATTTTTGCAAAGCTTAAAAAAGCTTTTAAAATCAATAGCCGTATCTGATTGCAATATGCAGGAAGGCTCTTTGCGCTGCGACGTAAACGTTTCTATGCAAAAAGAAGGCGACAATACCCCCGGAGAAAGATGTGAATATAAAAATATCAATACCTTCAAAGGAGCAGTTAATGCAGTTGAATATGAAATTAAACGCCAAAGTGAAATATTAAATTTTGGCGGAAAAGTTGAACGCGAAACCAGAAGGTGGGACGATATAACAAAAGAAAGCACCATATTAAGAAAAAAGGAAAATATGGCAGATTACCATTACTTTGAAGAACCTGATATTCCAACTGTAAAAATAAGTCCCGAAACTCTTTTAAAAATAAAACAAAAAATGCCCGAAACGTCGGAGCAGAAAAAGCAAAGATATATGAAAGAGTTTTCTTTGTGTGAATATGATGCCGAGCTTTTAAGCCAGAATAATTCAAACCTTTTTGAAGAAGCGGTTAAAAACGGCGCTCTACCAAAAGATACTGCAAATCTTATTTTAGGGGATATAAGTAAACTTGTAAACGAAGGCAAAAAGCTTACCTTTGGCGGTGATAAGCTTGCAAAGCTTTTGTGTTTACAAGATAAAAAAATAATAAACAAAACAATAGCAAAGCAAGTACTCGAAATAATGTTTGAATCAGGAGAAGACCCTGAAAAAATAGTACAAAATAATAATCTTGCCGAAATAACAGATGCCGGAATAATAGAAGAAATAGTTTTAAAAACCCTGTCAGAAAATCAAAAAGCCGTTTTAGAATATAACCAAGGCAAAAAACAGGCATTCTCGTTTTTGCTCGGCAAGGCAATGGAAAAATCAAATAAAAAGGCAAATGTGCACTTGTTAAAAGAAGCATTACAAAACAATCTAAAAAAATAAGGCTGTGAAAACCACAGCCTACAGATTAGTTAGCAGAAAATTTTGTTTTTGTCTGATTTATTTTACTTTGTTCTGCACCTTCGGGAGCATACCAGCCTTTCTGCTGCATAATCGAAAAAAGATGGTGCTGCATTTCAAGTGACTGGTTTAAAACATCTTTAAAGCTGTAATGCACTTCATCTGTTGAAGATTCAGTAACAGCAGAATGATAAAGATTTGAAAGCGTTTTGCTTGTTAAAAGTACGTCATCCATATATTCACGGTCTGTCATATTTTGTTTTGCTGCCATAAAAAAGCCTCCTTATTTGTTTAACTGTGAAAGTAAGCAGTTGTAATGCTGTGCATGCTGCATCGACATTTCTGTAAGAACATTTTTTAAGCTTTCGTCAGAAACCTTGCTTGCATAATCATTGCATTGAGTCTGAAGCTGCTGTTCCATGTTCAAAGAATCTTCAAGATACATAAGTTCTTTTGCGGTCATAAAAATGAACCTCCTTAAAAAATATGGTAAATTTATTTTGTACAAAAAATATAAAAAAATACCCAAAAATAAAAAATATTAAAAAAATGCGTTTTAGCTATTGACTTTTAGTCAATATATTTATAAAATATATATAAGTGAAAGTGGGGTAGTGTGACTTTGAGAGTTATATCAGGCACAGCAAGAGGAAAAAAACTTTTAAGCCTTGAAGGGGAGCATACCCGCCCTACAACCGATAGAGTAAAGGAATCACTTTTCAATCTAATAAGCCCGTATGTTTACGATGCATTGGTGCTTGACTTATTTTCAGGTAGCGGTGCACTGGGGGTTGAAGCTTTGTCAAGAGGTGCAAAGGAAGTCACATTTGTCGATAATTTTGCAGATGCACTTTCTGTCACTAAAAAAAATGTACAAGCCTCACGCTTTGAAAACGCACATTTTTCACTTTGTGACGCTTTGGATTTTTTAAATAAAACCGATAAAAAGTTTGATATAATATTTGTAGATCCGCCCTATAAGGCAGGACTTTATGAGCAGGTTTTAACACTTTCAAAAGACGTGTTAACAGATGACGGAATTTTGGTTTTAGAAAGCGACGAACCCATTAAAACACAAGATTACGAAGTATTAAAAGAAAGAAAATACGGAAAAACTTTTATTACAATATTGAAGGATAATAAAAAATGAGAATAGCTGTGTATCCCGGCAGTTTTGATCCGGTTACAAAAGGCCATATTGATATTATAGAACGCAGTGCAAAAATTGCAGATAAACTTTATGTAGCCGTGTTTATAAATAACGAAAAAAAGCCTCTGTTTACAATGGAGGAGCGAAAACAATTGCTACGGCGTGTCCTGGGGCATCTTGATAATGTAGAAATAGTTGCATTTGAAGGATTGCTTGTAAATTTTGTAAAACAGGTAAATGCCGATGTAATAATAAAAGGCTTGCGTGACAGTAAAGATTTTGAATATGAGTTTCAGATGGCACACGCAAACCGCATAATGTACGACGGTGCAGAAACACTTTTTATGCCGTCCAGCCCGGGCGTACAGTACTTAAGTTCAAGTATTGTAAGAGAAATAGCCCGATACAACGGGAATTTGGACGGACTTGTTCCCGAATGCATACAAAAAGATATTTATAATAAAATAGGAGGAAATTCACGTGGAAATTTTTGATGTAATTGACCAGATTGAGGACATCGTTGAGAACAGCTTTACTTTACCCATTTTCAGAAAAACACTTATTGACAGAGATGATATAATGGAGCTTTTAAGTGATTTAAGACTTCGTTTACCAGAAGATTTAAAGCAGGCTAAATGGCTTAAAGACGAAAGATCCGGCATCATCGCAAGTGCTCACCAGGAAGCAACAAACATCGTAAAGGATGCAGAAGAAAAGGTTGCACAGATGGTAGAAGAACACGAAATCACAAAGAAAGCATACGACCAGGCAAACGAGATTATAACAAATGCACAGAAAAACGCAAGAGAAATCCGTCTTGGTGCAAGACAGTATGCTGAAAATCTTTTAACAAGCCTTGAAGAAAGACTTATCCGTCAGGCTGAAGAAATAAAAGCCGGCAGAGAAGAACTTCGCAGATAAAGAATAATTAAGTCAAAAACTGCATATAAATATGATATAAAATTTATAGGCGGTGTTTTGATGAACAGTTTCAGAGTATTTAATTTAAAAAAAGTTCTACAGGCAGCGTTTTATATTTTGCTGCCTGTAGTTTTAGGCTTTGTTGTAACGCAGGTTATAGGAGAAACCGATTCTTTTTATAAACCGTTGCAAAAGCCACCGCTGGCACCGCCACCAATAGTTTTTCCTATTGTGTGGACAGTGCTTTATTTGCTTATGGGCATAGCGTCATATCTTGTTCGGGATAATAAAACAGCAATGTTTGCTTTTTATTTACAGCTTGCTATGAATTATGCGTGGGTATTTTTGTTTTTCGGATTTCATCTTATAGGCTTTTCTGTATTTTGGTTAATACTTTTAATTATAGCAACAATAATAACTACAGTACTTTTCTGGCAAGATAATAAAACAGCAGGTATATTGATGCTTCCTTATAATATATGGCTGTTTATAGCATTGTATTTGAATGCTGGCATAGCAATATTGAATTAATTAGACAGACGAAAGTCTGTCTTTTTTTTATGCCCAAAAAGCATAATAAAATAAAAACAGTAAATAATAGCTATATGATTATAGCATTTGTAAGAACAATAATTTTGTACATTTCGGTAATGCTGGCGATGAAACTTATGGGAAAACGTCAGCTTGGGGAAATGCAACCCATGGAGCTTATTGTAACAATAATGATAAGTGATATGGCATCTGTTCCCATGCAGAATACAGGGATACCGCTTTTAAATGGCATTGTCCCTATCTTTACCATTGCATTTTTGGAAATATTCTTTTCGTTTTTAGCATTAAAAAGTAAAAAAAGCAAAGAAATTTTAGTAGGGAAGCCAAGCATTTTAATAAAAAACGGAAAAGTAAACAAAAAAGAAATGGAAAGCCTTCGATTTACTCTTGATGATTTAAAAGAAGAAATACGAAAAAAGGATATTCAGAATATAGAAGATGTAGCTCTTGCAATATTGGAAACAGACGGAGGCTTCAGTGCATTCCCAAAAGATAAAGCTGCACCTCTTACAAAGGGGGACGTAAAAAAATGAAAAGCTTTATAATATCTCTCTGTATACTTGCACTGTTTATTTTTGGAATGGTATACAGCATAAATCTTCTTTTTGACTTTGAAAACGAAATGAAGGAAACCGTAAACGAAGTAAGGGAATATGTAAAAAATGATAATTGGGAGGAAGCACAAAACAGTACACAAAAGCTGGAAAAAGAATGGGGCAGAAAAACAAGATGGCTTTCCTGCTTTATAGAACACGAAGAACTTGATAATATTATGACAACTTTAGCAAGTCTTGAAGAATTTACAAAATATGAAGAAAAGCCTGAACTTATGAGCGAACTTGCAAAGCTTGAAAAACTTATAGAGCATATTCCTCATAAAGAAAAGCTTATACCCGAAAATATTTTTTAGGAGGAAAAATGAAAGCAATAATTATGGCGGGAGGAGAGGGAACACGCTTGCGACCTCTTACCTGTACAATGCCAAAACCAATGGCGCATGTAATGAACAAACCGATAATGGAGCATATTATAAATCTCCTGAAAAAATATGATATTACAGATATCGGCGTAACACTTATGTATATGCCCGAAGAAATAAAAGAACACTTTGGCAACGGCGAAAAGTTCGGGGTTAATATATCATATTTTTGCGAAAAGGAGCCGCTTGGAACTGCAGGAAGCGTTAAAGCCACCGCAGAGTTTATTGATGACGATTTTCTTGTAATAAGCGGAGATGCTCTTTGTGATATAGATTTAAATGAATGTATAAATTATCATAAAGAAAAACAAAGCTGTGCAACCCTTGTTTTGAAGTCTATGGAGGTTCCGCTTCCTTATGGAGTAGTGGTAACAAACGCCGAAGGGAGAATTATACGTTTTCTTGAAAAACCTATGTGGAGTCAGGTTTTCAGCGATACTGTAAATACAGGTATATATATTCTTTCACCGTCAGTTTTAGATATGATAGATACTACCCCGTGTGATTTTTCAAAAGATGTGTTCCCGGGACTTTTAAGTGAAGGTAAACCCATCTACGGCTTTTTAACAGACGGCTACTGGTGTGATATAGGCGACCTTGATGCTTACCGCCACTGTCATTATGATATACTTGACCATAAACTTAATATCGAAACAAGCTCTGATGAATATAAAATAGAAGAAGGAGCAAAAATCGGCAAAAATGTTCTTATAGGCAGGGGCAGTGTTATAAAAAAAGGTGCCAATATAGATTCTTACAGCGTAATAGGCGAGAATGTAACTGTATACCCCGGAGCATCCATAAAAAGAAGTATAATATATGACGGATGTGTTATAGGTCACAACACCGAAATAAGAGGTGCCGTAATATGCAAAAAAAGCATAATAAAGCAGGGCGGTGCGGTATACGAGCAATGTATAATAGGCGAAAACAGTGTTATAGGTGAAGATGCAAAAATAAAACCAGGTGTAAAAATATGGCCCCATAAAGTTGTTTCTGATGGGGAAGTAGTAAGCGAAAATGTTATATGGGGTAATTCCTTAAGAAGCGGACTTTTTGACGAAATAAGAATAAAAGGGGAAATAAATACAGATATAAGTCCGTTTCTTGCAGCGAAAATAGGTGCAGCCTTCGGCAGTATGAAAAAAGGCGGGAAAATAGCATTAGCATCCGACGGAAGCGGAGCTGCCGATATGATAAAATCGGCAGTAAAATCGGGACTTATGTCAACAGGTGCAAAGGTGTTTGATTTTGGAACACAACAAATCCCCGTTACAAGAGCAGGAGTTTATTCCCATAATTTATGCGGCGGTATACACATTTGCTCTTACTGTGATTCAGGAGGCGGGGCATGTCATCTTGATATTCTTGATTCAAACGGTTCAAATATAAGCTTTCAGGAAGAACGAAAGATGGAAAGAATATTAAACTTTGAAGAGTTTACAATGAAAGACCCCGATAATATCCACAAGCCTGCATATATAGGAGAATATAAATTTTATTATTTAGAAAATATATTAAGCTCTTTAAAATGCGAAAAAATAAATCAAAAGGTTTATTTTGGTTTTTCAGGTATAAAACAGGGAGTAGAAGAAATTCTTTTGTCAGCGGCAGAAGAGCTTGGAGCAACCTTTTATTTTAAAGAAAATGTAAATTTGAATGACGAAGAAAGCGTTAAAAAATTTGCAGAAGAGACAGTTTTAAGAGACTGTGCCTTTGGTGTTGTTTTTGACAGATTTTGCGAAAAAATGATACTTGTAGACGACAGAGGCAGCATTATAGACGAAGACCTTTACAAAGCAGTAACGTCGCTTATTATAATGAAAAAATACAAAAATCCTTTAATTGTTGCAGGAGTTTCTGCACCAGGTGTAATTGACAAGCTTGCAGAAAAATATTCAGCAAGGGTACTAAGAACAAAGGAATCAGAGCTTGATATAATGCAGGTAATGTCAAACGATAAGGAGAACAGCGAAATGCGTGAAGAGTTTTTATTTGCCTTTGATGCCCCGGGTGCCGCAATAAAAATACTTGACTATTTAAACTACGAAAATATAACTCTTTCTTCGCTCGTGTCCGAAATACCGGCATTTTATGTTGTAAGAAAAGAAGTTCCCTGCAAAACAGGCGATAAGGGGAAAATAATAAAAGAAATAAGCAAAGAAAGTAAGCAAAATAGCGATACAGGCGTAAAAATAGAAGAAGAAAACGCAAGGGTTTTAATAATACCTCACGCAACACGTCCTTTGTGCAGAATAATTTGCGAATCACCAAACGAAGAATATGCCGAAGCCATAACAGAAATATACAGAGAAAAAATAAACGAAATAAAAAAACATTAAACCAATATAAAGCAGCTTAAAAGCTGCTTTTCTTATAAGGAGGCATTATGAGAAAAATACTTAAAAGAAGCTTTAAATATATAAGCTGTGAATACGAAAAAAGAGTAAACAGCAATATAAAGCCTGCCTCGGCAGAAGAGTGGCTTGTGGATAACTTTTATATAATAGAAGATGATGCCAAAAGTCTTATGCAAAGCTTAAAGAATGAAAAAGTTTTTTCAAAAAAGAAAAAAGAAGCAATACTTCCAAAAGCCTATGAATATTTAAGAGAGAACAATTTGCTTGTAAGCGAATCCGACCTTTCGGATTTTCTTTCACTAAAGCAGAAGGAAAAACCTTTTTCCTTGTCAGAACTCGAAATTTTCCCCGAAACCTTAAAGGTGGCAGTTATATCCGAAATAGCAGATATGGGACTTTTGGATGCTCAAAAAATGAGCAACGCAATAAAATCTCTTTGCGCTATAAGGGATATAGACTGGAAGAGTATGTTTGCAAACCAAAGTGTTACCGATAAAATTTTATCTTCCGACAGCACATACAAGGAAATGTGCGACGAAAGCAAAAATTATTACCGTAAAAAAATAAAAAATCTTTCACAAACCCTTAATGTTCCTGAAGAAGATATAGCATCAAGAGCAATAGAGCTTTGTAAAAATAAAAAAGAAAAAGAAGGACATGTTGGCTACTATCTTCTTTCTGGTGGAAAATCATTACTCTATAAGAGCTTTGGAAAAAAGCTTAAAAAAAGGCACGCAAAAAAAATATATTTTTTAATGATAGCTTTGCTTACCGCTTTTATTTTGTCACCCGTATATATTTACACAAAATCGATTTTGGGAACAATACTTGCTTTTTTACCCATTTTTGATATAAGTATAAATCTTGTAAACTATGCTATTTTAAAGGTTGTACCGCAAAGACATATTCCAAGGATTCAAGGGGAAACCTGCAAAAAAACACCCCTGCTTGTAATATATCCCGTACTGCTCGGTGACAAAAAGAATGCACAGAAAATGTGTAAAAATATGGAGGTAGCATATCTTGCAAATAAAAGCGAAAACATCAGCTTTGCCCTGGTGGGCGATTTTCGTGATGCCGATAAAAAAGAAATGCCCTCTGACAATGAAATAATAAGCACAGCAAAAGAATGTATAGCTTCGCTCAATCAAAAACACGGAGAACATTTTTATCTTCTTTTCAGAGAACGAACATTTAATCCCGTACAGAAAAAATGGCTCGGCAGAGAACGCAAAAGAGGTGCAATAGAGGATTTAAACCGATTTTTGCGTGGGAAATACAGCTTTAAATATACACAAGGTAACACAGAGGAAATAAAAGGTATAAAATATGTTCTTACCCTTGATGCTGACACATTTTTACCTAAAGATGCAGCCTTAAAGCTTTTAGGAGCAATGCTTCATCCTTTAAACAAACCCAAGGTAAAAAACGGTGTTGTTTGTGAAGGTTATGCAATAATAGAACCAAGAATAAGTACAGAGCTTTTAAGCTCCAATAAATCATTTTTTGCATCTGTATACGCAGGTCAGGGAGGGGTAGACACATATTCTTCCACTGTGCCCGATATATATACAGACCTTTTTGGTGAGTCTGTGTTTACAGGTAAAGGAATTTATGACAGTGATGTGTTTGCAAAATGTATGGATTCAAAAGTACCCGATAACACAGTATTAAGCCATGACCTTTTAGAAAGCTGTTACTGTAGATGTGCACTTGCATCTGATATTGAAGTATATGACGGATTTCCTCACAACTTTTTATCTTATACCACTCGTATGCACCGATGGATACGAGGAGACTGGCAAATAATAACATGGCTTGCAGACAAAAAACTTTCAGGCCTTTCAAAATGGAAAATCTTTGATAATTTAAGAAGAAGCATTAATCCCGCATTTTTGGTAGCACTTATAGTTTTTGCCTGTAGTTTTCTTTTTGAATATAAGTTTGTATGGATATTGACAGCCCTAATTTCTCTTACCCTTCCTATGCTTTTGTACCTTTTTGATGCATTTTTGTCAAAAAGCTATATCTATATAGGCGATAAAATAAATGCCGATATAGTTTACGGAGTAAAGGCGTATATTTATCAAAGTACGCTTTCTGTAATACTTTTAGCATATACCGCCGTAATTTCTTTAAATGCCGCGTTTTTAGGACTGTACAGACGTATAAATAAAACCAAAGCACTCGAGTGGGTAACAGCACAAGATGCAGATAAGGGGAATAAAGATTCCTTATATTTTTATTATAAAAAAATGCTTCCGAGTGTTGCAATATCAGTTGTAACATTGCTTTTGTCAATTATATTTTTAGAAAATACAATGGGAATATCATTGATATTTGCAATAATATGGGCAGCAACCCCTTGTGTGGCATGGCTTATAAGCAAAGAGAAAAAAGAAACACCATATCACATTTCGGAAAAACAAAAAGACAGCTTATATGAAATAGCAAGCAGAATATGGCGTTTTTTTGATAGATATATGAACGAAGGCGAAAACTATCTTCCGCCCGATAACGTGCAGATAAATCCCTATAAAGGCGTGGCACACCGCACAAGTCCTACTAATATAGGTTTCGGTATGCTTTCTGTTTTGTGTGCGCTGGACTTAGGTTTTATAAATAAAAACGAAATGATAAACCGCCTTTGTAAAATGACAGATACTATAGAGAAACTTGAAAAATGGAAAGGAAATCTTTATAACTGGTACGATACAAAAACACTAAAACCATTAAAACCAAGATATGTATCAACCGTCGATAGCGGGAATTTTATATGCTATCTTTTAACAGTTTCACAAGGTGTCAGAGAATATGGGGAAGAGGCTTTGGCAAAAAGACTTGAAAAAATAGCAGATAACACACAATTGTCACCCTTATATTCAGAAAAGAAGGAACTCTTTTCCATTGGCTATAATGCAGACGAAAACTGCCTTACAAATTCCTATTACGATTTACTTGCAAGCGAGGCAAGGGCAACAAGCTTTATTTCTGTTGCAAGAGGGGAAGTGCCGCAAAAACACTGGTTCCGCCTTGGCAGAAGCCTTACAACCAGCAACGGGTATAAAGGACTTGTTTCGTGGACAGGCACTATGTTTGAATATCTTATGCCGAACATAGTTATGAAAAAATATAAAAACACACTGTTAGCAGAAAGTTATTGGTTTACACTTTTTTGCCAGAAAAGGTACGGCAAAAAAAGACATATTCCGTGGGGGATTTCGGAATCGGGATATTACAGCTTTGATGCAGACCAGAACTATCAGTATAAAGCCTTCGGCATCCCCGAGCTCGGCTTAAAACACGGACTTTCAGAGGATGCAGTTATAGCACCCTATGCCACAATGCTTGCTTTGATGGAGGATACAGGCGCTGCACTTGAAAATATGCAAAAGATAGAAAAACTTGGAGCACTTTCGGAGTACGGATTTTTTGAGGCAATAGATTTTTCGCCAAAAGATGTACAAGGCACAGGAATAGTAAAAAGTTATATGGCACATCATCAGGGAATGAGCCTTGCCTCTATCTGCAATGTATTAAAAGATAATATTCTGCAAAAACGTTTTCACGACCTTTCACTTGTTCAAAGTGCAGAACCCCTGCTTAAAGAAAGAGTCCCCGTAAGAGTGCGTATCACAAAAGAATATAAAGAAAGATTAACCCCCATAAAGACAGAAAAAATTTTGTTTGAGGAATGTGTCAGGGTTTACGAAAATAAACTAATGCCACCGCCCCTGCACAATCTGTCAAACGGCTCCTATAATGTTATTGTTGATACTAATGGTAACGGCTACAGCAGTATAGGTAATATTCGTTTTAACAAATTTTATCATAACCCCGCAGAAGAAGCGGGACAGCTTATCTTTATAAAAAAAGACGGTAAAATCATAAGTGCATACAGCGGAGAAACCGTTTTTACAAATCATAAGGCAGAATATACAAACACCTTTGGAAATATGAGTATAAAAACATCTGTATGCGTTTTGCCTGAAGTAAATGCAGAAAGCCGCAGAGTAACTATAACAAACAAAGGGGCAGATACAGATGTTGAAGTATATTTTTATACAGAAATATCTCTTGCAAAACTTGATGCACAGCTTGCCCATAAAGCCTTTTCGGATATGTTTGTAAAATGCGAAAATGACGGCAATGTTTTTTATGCAGAAAGAAGAAAACGTTCCGATTCAGAAAAAACCTTTGTAGGATATACCCTGCCGTTTTTTGAGGGTGAATGTAAAAAGCTTTCCCATACATCTTCAAGAGAAGAATTTTTAGGCAGAGGAAACAGCGTATATAATGCAAAAGCTTTTTCAAAAGAAAAGCTTTTAAATACCCCTTCACACTCGCCTTGCTTTGCATATAAAGCAGTTATAAATATAAAAAATGGCGAAAGTGCATCTGTAACCTTTGTTTCGGGAATGGAAGAAACAAAAAAAGATGCAGAAAAAGCGGTAAGTATTATCAAAAATATTCCTCCATCACAGATGGAGCACAATGCATACGAATCTGTGCACAGTATGGTGCCTTATTTATATAAAAATGAGTACCAAAATGCATTTTCAATCCTTCCGGGAATAATATGGTCGCCCTTTTTATCAAATCAAAAAACAAGAGCTTTGCAGGAAAGAAATTATACAAAAGCCGAGCTTTGGAAATACGGAATTTCAGGAGATTTTCCAATAATACTTTTTGATATTGCAAGCGAAGAAAACATTCCATGCCTTAAAGAAATATTAAAAATTCATAAATATTTATTAAGAAGAACAATAGTAAACGACCTTGTAATTTTTTGTAACTTACCAAAAGGCTATACAAATCCTTTAGAGGAGGTTATAAAAAAGAACGCGGGCAACACAGGCAGAGTATATATAGTAAACGACAAAAAGGCTATGGATGTTCTGCTGGCTGCAAGCTGCGTTTATATTGATGCTTTAAGCGGAATATCGTCTTTTCCCGAAAGTTTGCTTTTGGAAAATAAAGATATTAAACAAAGAGAAAATAATGACGAGGATATACTGACCGAAAAACTTGAATTTCAAAATAAATGGGGCGGTTTTTCGGGTAACGATTATGTTATATATCTTAAAGATAACGAAAAAACACCCGCACCATGGATAAATGTTATAGCAAACAAAGACTTTGGTTTTATTGCAAGTGAAAATGGCGGAGGATATACCTTTTATAAAAACTGTCATGAGCAAAGAATAACAGAATGGGAAAATGATGAAGTTCGGGACCCCGTTACCGAAATCCTTTCAGTTTCCGAAAACGATGATATATGGTCACCAATGTCTGGTGCATTTTCCGAGAAAGGAAATTACCTTGTCCGTCACGGCTTTGGCTTTACAGAGTATAGCCGAAACACAAGGGGAATTCATCATAAAGTAACAGAATTTGTTCCCCTGTCCGCTCCCGCAAAAATTATAAAAACAGAACTTTTAAATAGAAGAAATACCGAGGTAAAATTAAAAGTTGCATATTCGCTTTGCCCTGTTCTTGGCGAAAATTCTTATAAAACAAGAGGCTTAAAAAAATATGCTTATGTAAAAAACGGAGTATCCGCAGAAAATGCATTTTCTTCTTTTAAGGTAGAGCTTACAAGCAGTAATGGAAAAGGGGAGATAATTAACGCATACACCAAAAAACGTGTAGGAGATAACACAGCAGGTGGCGAAAATATTATTTCTGTATTTGAAGAAATAACACTTAAACCAAAAGAAAAAGCAACCATAATATTTAATTTAGGCATCTGTAACAGAGAAAGCTTAAATGCGGAGGAAGAATTTAAAAAGGTTTTAGAGTACTATAAAAATCTTTTCGGCACTTTAAAGGTAAACACTCCGTCAAGCTCCATGAACCTTATGCTAAACGGAAGACTTATGTATCAAACCCTTGCTTCACGCCTTTTCGCACGAACAGGCTTTTATCAGTCTGGCGGTGCATTTGGTTTTCGCGACCAGCTTCAGGATGTAATGGCATTTATGTATGCAAATCCCGAAATTGCAAAAAAACAAATATTGCTTCATGCCTCCCATCAGTTTGAGGAAGGGGATGCCCTTCATTGGTGGCACAGTGCAGAAAACCCAAAAGGGGTGCGTACACGCATTTCTGATGACAGATTATGGCTTCCCTATGTTACACAGGATTATATAAAAATAACTGGCGATACAAAAATTTTAGAAGAAGAAATCCCATATCTTTCTGCCCCCGTTTTAAAAGAAGGAGAAGAGGAGAGGTATGCAGAAGTATCATTTTCTACAAAAAAGGGAACCTTAAAAGAACATTGTGAAAAAGCAATAGAAATTTCAAAAACAAAAGGTGAGCATGGTCTTCCGCTTATAGGAACGGGTGACTGGAACGACGGAATGAACAACGTGCTTGGCGAAAGTGTGTGGCTTGCATGGTTTATTTCTGTTATATTGTCACGCTTTAATATGGATAATAACCCTTTTAAATCAGCAGGCGAAAATTCGTGGGATGGCCAGTGGTACCGCCGTGCTTACTATGAAGACGGAACTCCCATAGGTTCAAAAGAAAGCGAAGAATGTAAAATAGATTCAATAACCCAGTCGTGGTCAGTTTTTGCGGGTGCAAAAAATGCAAAAAAAGCAATGGATGCCGTGTATGAAAATCTGTTTGACAAGGAAAATAAAATTATAAAAATTTTAGACCCGCCCTTTGAAAAATGTGTAAGAAATCCCGGATATATTAAAAGCTATCCTGCAGGAGTAAGAGAAAACGGCGGACAGTATACTCATGCAGCAGTATGGGCATGCATTGCCGAAGCGATTTTAGGTAATAACGAAAGAGCGATGCAGTATTTTGACACTATAAACCCCATAAATAAAGATGTGTCAAAATATAAAAAAGAGCCTTATGCCCTTTGTGCCGATGTATATTCTAAAAAAGGCTTTGAAGGAGTGGGCGGCTGGAGCTGGTATACAGGTGCCGCCTCCTGGCTTTACAGAGCAGGAATAGAATATATTTTAGGTATGAAAAAAGAAGGGGATAAAATAACCTTTTCCCCGTGCGTTCCATCTTCATGGAAAAGCTTTTCGTTAAGCTATAAGTTTTTTGATACAGAGTATAATTTCACACTTTCAAAAGGCGAAAATAAGACGGGACAAATAACACTTGTGAACGACAAAAAAACGCATAATATAGAGGTTATATATTAAAAAAGCGAACGGACTTCTGTTCGCTTTTTTATTGACAAAACCTATAAAAAAGGCTTATAATTACAAAAGAAAGAGGTGCAAAGAAAATGCAAAATAATTTAAAAAGTGCAGATGCGGCAGTTTTGTTTATTATGGGTCAGTCAAATGCTCACGCCGCAAAAAGTTATTTGCTTGCAAAAGACAGAATAACTACTCCTTTAAAAAATGTTTTCTCGCTTGACAGAAAAGAAAATCAGTCATTTAATATAGATAAAGTCACATGGTCTGGTTTTACAACAGAAGGCAAAAATTTAGGCGAAACATTAGACCATACAACAAGCTTCGCATATTACGTTGCCTCAATGTGGCAACAAGCAATAGATAACGGAAAAAATTTGCCTGATCTTTATATAGTACAGCTTTCGATAGGCGGTCAGGGAATAATTGAAGGTATGTGGAACCCTGATAGAGCCCCTGTAATCAAACCAGGACAGCTTTGGGAGGTTAATATTTCTCTGTATCCTTTAGCAAAAAAGATAATACCTTTAGCACTTGAAAGCTTAAAACAAAAATTTAATAATCCGCTTATACTCGGTCTTCACTGGATAGGCTCCGAAAGTGATACACATATAAACTGCTCGTCAAACGAAAACACCTGTGAGCTTTTTGATAACTTCTTTGACGATATACTTTCCTTTGCGGATAATTGCCCTCTTTATATTTATAAACTTGTATTTCCTGCAAAAGACGAATACCCGCAGGAAAATATAGACGCAATAAACAAGCATTTATTCCGTCAGGTAACAAGACATAAAAACTCTTATTTTGTAGAGATTGATAAAACAGACCTTTGGCAACCCTTTGATGAATTAAAAGGAGTTTTTGCAAAAGATAAAGTTCATTACACCGAAAAAGTACATCATTTTTTTGCAAAACAGTTTTTTGATGAAATAAGCAAATAAAAAACGGCTGAAAAGCCGTTTTTTATTTTATATTTCTTTGTAAAAATAAAGCTTTGCAATCGGTTTTTCTAAAATAGTCACTTTAAAACCTGTTTCCATAAGTTCTTTGCCGTTTAAAATGAATTCGCCGCCATCAGCATCTGTAAACAGATAATTGCTTTCTTCGTTTAATCCGCGTAGTAAAAAGCTTGCCGTTTCGTACGGAGCTTTTCCGCGACGGAAAATCTGAACAATACCGTCTTTTTTCAAAGGTCTGTCAAATTGAGCAGCATACCATGTATCAAGCTGATCAGAAAAATCTGTCAAAGGATAATAATCTTCCGAAAAATAGGGACGAACCTTTAAATATTCTTCAGTATATTTTTTCAAGAAATCAACCTTTTCTTTGCTGTTACAATAAGACTCTCTTTCCGAAAAAGAATGGTTTGTAGTCATCGAAGCAGCGTAGGCACTTCTCATACGATATTCATCATATCCTCTTCCGCTGCCCGAGCCTGAATAGGGCATCCAAGTGTTGTATCCCATATTATGGCATTGACTGGCTTCAATATCATAATTTGCAGGACATTGATAATCACTTCTCCAAAGAGGTATACTTCTGCGAAGTGTTTCAATATCAATTCGTCTTCCGCCTGAAGCACAGTTGTCAATGATTAAATTCGGGAACTTTTCAAGCAACGCATCCCAAAGTGCATATAATCCGTTTATATGCTTAATTTCGCTTATACCCTGTCTGTCCTCTTTATCAATATTACGCCAAAAAGAAAGGGGGCAGAAGTTAAAGTCCTGTCTGTAACAGTCAATGCCTACTTTTTCTATTATATCAGATAATAAATCAAAACAGTATTTCCATGCATCGGGGTTACCTAAATAAAGAAGTCTGTTTTTAGTTGCAGAACCATCCGAAACAAAAAATTCGGGGTGTTTTTTCATTATATTTGCAGTTTCAAAAGCACGTTCTGGCTCAAACCATAACAAGAACTTCATTCCCTCATCATGGGTTGCTTTCGACACATCCAAAAGTCCGTTTGGATGTATAAGAGGGCTGATTTCCCAGTCGCCTGTACGCTGGGGCCAGTCACCTTCAAACTCGTCTGGAGTAGGAGCAGTGCTTTCGCCATACCAGCCTGCATCCATCCAAATATATTCAAACGGCAAATTATTTTCCTTTATTTTTTCTATTCTTTCAAGTACAGATTCACTTTTCATACCTCCCCATATACCTGCACAAAGAGGACCATACTTATCTCTTCCTTTGCTTCCTATAAGCGAAAAATGTTCTTTTACAAGGCGGCGCCATTTGTTTTGCGAAGATATAAAATCGCCTTCATAGGGCATAATTACAATTGACGATGTTCTGAATTTTTCACCCGGCAAAACCTTGAAATTAGTATCTTCAATTTTAGTTTTAATAGTTATATCATCTTCGCCTCTTGTAATTTCACAGTTCCACTGACCTGTCCAGCCAATTGCAAAAATATATCCTTTTCCGTTTTTATGAATATTGAAAAAAGGAGCTTTTCTGTCGCTGGAGCGACCGCCAAAAGCAGAATATTTTTTTGTATCACCGGGGTATATATGATTTACTCTTTGGTTATCTTTTATAGCGTCAACGTTGCAGTGAAATTCATCCTTTGTCCAAGTAGAACCCGAGGGAGAATATATTTTAGTTGCCTTATTAACATCAGGAAAATAAGCTTCCCATTTTCTTGGATTTTCGTGCTCTATAGGAAATGTTGCGTCACAGTCCCAAAGCTCCGATACTATACCACTTGGTGTATCGGAAGTATTTTCTATATAATTTACCCATTCATAAGCACCAAACTTTTCGTATTTTTTTGCAATGTTTGTCACCTTAAGTCCGCCTTCAAAAGAGTATACAGTGGTAAGAGTGTTTTGGCTTTCAAAACACTCACTTGTATACTTTGAATCCCAAATATTTTTCCCGTCAAGCTTAAACGAAAAACGCTTGTTGTTTTTTAAAAAATCCATTTTATTCTGCTCCTTTACACAAAATACCCTGAATATAGGGTTTGTCTTTATATTATCATAGAAAAACACATATTTTATATTGCTTTTTCACCAAAAAATATGATATAATCACCAAAAGAGGTGTTTTTATGATTATTGATAATAAAGAAAATTTTGCAGGAGTCAAGCCATTTGATATGAGAGTTACATATAATGAGCTTGATTATTCTTCGCCCGAAAATGTTTTTGATTCCCACATTCACGAAGAATGTGAAATTTATATAAATATAAGCGGTGATATTTCTTTTATGGTGGAAAATAATATATATCCTGTCAAACCCGGCGATATTATAATTACAAGACCCTTTGAATATCATCATTGTATTTATCACAGTAACAAACTGCATAAGCATTTTTGGATATTATTTTCATCAAAAGGGAATGAAGAACTTTTGGATATTTTTTATAAAAGACCTTTAGGGGAGGACAATCAGCTTACTTTATCTTCTGAATATACCGAAGAGCTTATTAAACTTTGCCATAAAATGACAGGGAAAGAAGAAAATGAAGGACGTAAGATTTATAATTTTTTTAAACTGATAAACCTTTTGCAAAATGCAGATGTTGCCGAAAATTTAAATGGAGACTATCCCGAGGATGTTATATTTGCAATAAATTATATAAACACAAACTTTACGCAAAACATAACCATCAGAGATATTGCAAAGGGAGCTAATGTGAGCATAAATACTTTAGAACGACATTTTGCAAAAACTCTTAATATAACACCTGCAGGGTATATGCAAAAAAAACGCCTTGCCAATGCCGTAAAACTTCTTTCAAAAGATTATTCTGTAGCTGAGGCTTCGGAATACAGCGGATTTTCGGATTATTCAAAATTTATTTCTCTGTTTAAAAGAAGCTACGGAATAACTCCCTTAAAATATAAAAAGAGATTTAAACAAGAAAAAAGTTACTGATTAAAAAATCAGTAACTTTTTATATTTTTATTATTCTTCTTCAGGGTATCCGCTTTCAAAAAGTCCGGCTTTTTCTCTGACTAATTGTTCAACCTCATTCATAATCTCAGGATTCTGTTCAAGATAAATTTTTGTATTGTCACGTCCCTGACCTATGCGTGTTTCGTTATAAGAAAACCACGCACCGGCTTTTTGTATAATTTCATATTTAACGGCAAGGTCAAGAATATTTCCTGATTTTGAAATACCTTTTCCGTACATAATATCACATTCAGTGTCACGGAATGGGGGAGCAACCTTGTTTTTAACAACCTTAATTTTAGTTCTGTTACCAATAACGTCGGCACCTGACTTAATGCTTTCAATTCTTCTTACATCAAGTCGAACAGAAGAATAGAATTTAAGCGCACGTCCACCTGGAGTAACCTCGGGGTTACCAAACATTATGCCAACCTTTTCACGAAGCTGGTTTATAAATATAACAGTACAGTTAGACTTATTAACAATACCCGCAAGCTTTCTTAAAGCCTGGCTCATAAGCCTTGCCTGAAGCCCTACGTGAGAATCACCCATTTCGCCTTCAATTTCAGCCTTTGGAACGAGGGCCGCAACCGAGTCAACAACAACTATATCCAAAGCACCGCTTCGAACCAAAGCTTCAACAATTTCCAAAGCCTGTTCGCCTGTGTCGGGCTGAGAAACAATAAGTCTGTCAATGTCAACACCTATGTTTGCAGCATAAACGGGGTCAAGAGCGTGTTCTGCATCAATAAAAGCAGCTTCGCCGTCTCTTTTTTGTGCTTCTGCAATCATATGGAGTGCAACGGTAGTTTTACCTGACGATTCAGGACCAAAAACTTCAACAATTCGACCTCTCGGAACACCGCCTATACCAATAGCAATATCAAGACCCAAAGAACCTGTGGGAATAGCTTCAATATTAACATAAGGATTTTCGCCAAGTCTCATAACGGCACCTTTACCGAAACTTTTTTCAAGCTGGCTCAAGGCCATATCAAGAGCTTTTTGCTTTTCGTCTAACATAACTTTCCTCCTAAGTTTAATGCGAACGAATGTTCGTTATAGCTATTATACAATAATAAATTTATTTTGTCAATAGTTTTTTAAATAAAATTGCGACACCTTTTTGCAAGGTGCCGCAAAGCCTTATTGAATATTGATTTCTTTTTTCTCAAGAACAAATTTCGAGAAAATGATAGCTATTAAAACTAACATGAAAGAAATAAGTGATAATAGTTGCTGACCATATATATGTATTCCAAAAACCATATTAGAATTGTTCTGTACCATATCCAGAACTTTACCGCCCATAATGGAGGCAAAAAACCCGCAAATACCGCAGATGCAGTTTTTAATTGCCATAGCTTGGGTAAAATAGTCTGTATTTACATAACTGTATATAATATTAAACGAGTTTGCGTTTGTACCTGCCTGTGCAGAGTTATAAAGAATGGTAAATAATATTACAAAAAACCATGTGTCGGGGGTAGTAAATATATTTATAAAAAATGCAATTCCCAAAATAACCAAGCCTAACCTAAAACCTTTTGTAAAACTTGTGTTGTCAGAATATCGGCCAATTGGTTTTGAAATAAACATTCTCGAAAGATTTGAAATAATATTTATAACCTGGACGAGTAAAACCGATAAAGCAAGCTCTTTTGTTTTGTATATACCCATAAAACCAAAGGTAAAGTATTTTGCCATATCATGTAATGTTATCAATAAAACAACACTTCTGAAATTTTTCACTCCAAGAGTATTGTGAAGAACATCCTTTAAATTTAAATCATTTTTTTCAGGCTGTACTTCTTTTTTTATCATACTCAATGAAATGAAATTACATATATTAAGAACAAGAATACCTATAGATAAGAAAAGAAAAGCACCGTTTAAATTGCCAAGACTTTCAAATTTGTCAACAATATACCCTATAACTAAAGTAAAAATCATACCCGAGAATAACGAAATAATTTCTTTGGTTGCAGAATATCTTGCTCTGTGCGAAGGTTCAACAAATGAATTTGCCCATTTAAAATAAATTGAGCTTATAATATATTTTAAAAAATAAGCAACTATAATAGCTAAAATAACAATAACAGTTTTAGCACTTTTGCTTATAGGTAAAAATGGAACAATATAACACCCTGCAAACAGAAAAATGCTTAACGTGTCAAAAATTATAACAGTTTTCTTTACACTTATTTTGTGCTGGAGAAGAAAAATGGACGCTAACTGCATAATAAATGCCAAAGACACAAACGAAGAAATAATACCAATTGAAGCGTCGCTTATCCCAATGCTTGAAAGTAATTTAGCCAAAAAAACATCGGTTATTAAAAGTGCAATAAAATACTCAAAAGCGGCTTGTGCCGTATAAGCATTTCGTGAACGTTTGTAGTCCAAAGAGTTGAAATCCATTAAAAACCCATTCCTCTCTAAAAATTCTCTTTAAAAGTATATACTTAAAGCATACAAAAGTCAAGCAGAAATGCTTAAAAGTTATAGAAAAAAACTATGTATACTTTAAGTCTTTACTATTGCAAAAAAAATACGTTTATGATAAGATTAACAAAAATAATATTTTTTGTGTATTAAGGAGGAAAAATTATGATAAAAGCACTTGCAATAGGCATTCACGCAGACGATAGTGAATATTCCATAGGAGGCACATTTAAGCTTTTAAAAGACAGAGGTTGTGATGTAACAATATTAAATATAATTCCCGACCTTTTAACTGAAAATGTAGAAGAACATACAAAAAACAGTATAGCGGCAGCAGGTGTTTTGGGTATTAAAAAAATAGTACTTGACTATCCTTATGATACAAAGTTTTATCGTACAAACGAGTATACAGTACGTAAAACCGAAGAAGTAATCCGCGAAATAAATCCCGATATGGTTTTTATGATGTATCCTGAAGATAATCACATGGAACATGTAGAATGTGCAAAAACAACTAAAGAAGCGCTTTTTGCAGCATCTGTAGGTGCGGGAGGAGTTTCCCCTAATGAAGTTTATTCTCTCGAAGCAGGACCTTATCAGACAATGTGTAATTTCCGCCCACATTTTCATATATGCATAGATTCAGTTATGGATGAACTTGAAAAAAGTATAATGGCATTTGGCAACATAGGGATAGATGTAAGCCCCTTGTGGAATGAAAAGAAAATGGCGGCAGAATTCAGAGGTTATGAAATGGCAACAGGAATAGCAAATGCCCGTGACGGAAGAACTGCAAAATATGCAGATGTTTTCAGAATAGAAAAATTCCCTGCAGGTAATCGTGGTTTTATTCTGCACGAAATTTTAAATGATGTATTTTGCTGGAGCGGTACAAGAATGTACTATCCTAATGCAAACGAAATGTTCAGAAAATAATAGAAACAAAAAGACCTGCTAAAAAAAGTCAAGAGAAAATTTTAAAAAGGTTTTAACTAAATAACAGCATAACAAATAGACCGGCATTGAAAAGTGTCGGTCTGAATTTTTGCAAAAATACCCTTAAGAATTTGAGTAAATTTCTTTA
>JAZSDN010000021.1:0-1775 GCA_045531205.1 Clostridia bacterium
GTTATTCAGTGTCGGCTCATAATAGTGTAAAAACCAAGAGAGATATTTGTCATCCTTTTCTTTAAGGTAAAGCTCAATGTATTCCTGTAAATGCATTTTCGGCGGTGCCGGCTTCAGCTTGTAAATATATAATTCTTTTTCCCAATCCTTCACGGCACTCACCGTCCTTTTTATCTCAACATTTTTTTAGTGTCATAATACAGCTTTTTACGGGTCATATCCTTTGTGTAATGTGTAGCAAAATATTCGTGATTCTCCTGTGCCCGCAGCATATTGTTTTTCGCTATGAATGTAGCCATCTTTGCAAATTCTGCCGTTATTGTGCCTCTGCTTTTCTCTGTTCGGATTGCAGAGGCTCTTTTTTCATAAACAGCCACAACGGGATTATCCTGCTCACGTTCCTTGCGTTTGATTGATGCTGCATATTTACGGCAGGTTGTTCTCTTGCCTCGTAGCATATACGGTGCAAAGCCGTTACAGTATTTCTGTTTTCGCGCGGAGGTCATAAGAAAATATCTGTTACAGATACCACATTGTTTCGGGTAGTGACCGTAATGTAACCCTTCAAAGAAATCTATAACGATAAAGGAATAATAATCTTCAAAGGTCAGCCGTTTTGCAACGGCAACTTCCTTTTTCTTGGTAACTGCAACATACTCCGTCCTGATATTACAATCAGTCTTATTAAAAATCTGCATAGCAATCGGCAACAGATGAGCTTCGTCAAACCGTTCTGCTTCATCAAGACGGAAAACAAACTTCAATAGACTCCTATGTGCCTTCTCCATATCTTCAGGGAGCTTATCATAAAAGTTTATGGTTTCGTTTACTGTTTCAAGTAAATCCTCTGCCGTTTTGAAAAAGGCTTTATCATATTCGGGCGGTAAAATATCCAACACAGCCTGAGCTGTATCAATGCTCTGCACCTTTGCTTTTCGGCGGAAATATTCAGAAATAAAATCAGCATTCGCCTTTGTGAAAAGATAAGATATTCTTTCCCTTTCAGCTCCGATATCGCAAGTGTTGAAAGGCTTGATATTAGGCAGAGTTTTCAGCATCATCTGTATTTCTTCCCCGGCTTTTATAAAGTCGGTATCATTCAAATAACCGAGAGCAAGAGTTTCTCTGACGTGCCACAAATATTCACGAAAAACTGCAATACGAGCAGCATTATCATTTTTGTAATACTGATTCAGCAAACTCATAGCATAAAAGCCTGCGTAATGCTTCTTATCAATCGTAACTATACCGTCTCTGTAATCTGCACTGAAAAGCATTGTTTCACCACCTAATAAAGAATTAAAAGCACATACATTATACAAGAACAAATGTTCGCTTGTCAATATAAATATTCTATCAATATCATTTTAAAAGATTTTCAGTCCTAAAAAACGGACTTGCAAAAGGAAAAATATTTATTCTAAAAATTTGTGATGTTTTTTGTTGCAGAGAACGCTTTCAAAAAAGGTAAAACGATTATATAGGCTTATATACGAAGGTTTGCGGTATTGTTGCGTTTATCGTTTTACGGTTGTTGCGGTATTCCGTTAGAAATCGCACTTTTTCCGTATTAAGTATAGTAGAGGGAAGCAAAACGGCAAAAAAACTGCCCTCACAAGGAGAGCAGTCGAAATATTCAGCTCGATAAATTGGAATTTGTCTAACTGATTTTCACTTTATTGTTTTGTGCCAAAAACCGATGCTATCTTCTGTAATAAACCCTGCAGCATTATAGAACTTTCTTCTCCAATCATAAGAATTTACATAGCATTTTT
>JAZSDN010000087.1:0-1993 GCA_045531205.1 Clostridia bacterium
GCATACAAGGAACATGCAGAACGGACTAAGAACTACTCCAAGCAGAAGTGGAATGACCTTGCCGAGGGAATGGACCATATTATGGCAGAGTTTGCACTCTGCATGAGAAAGGACGAAAGTCCTGATTCCACTGAAGCACAAGACCTTGTAAAAATGCTGCAGAACCATATCACCGAGAATTACTATCTTTGTACAAACGAAATACTGGCAAGTCTCGGTCAGATGTATGTAGCGGACGAGCGCTTTACGAACAACATTGATAAGCACGCTGACGGGACTGCTACGTTTATCTGTGAAGCAATTGCGGTGTATTGCAGTAAGTAAATTCCAATTTGACAAAGGTGTGGCTTTCGGTCACATCTTTTGTTTTTGTAAAAATGTAAAATATACTTGACATTTTTCTTTGTATGGTATATAATAAAAATGTAAAGTATGCTTTACTGTATGCGGAGGTGATTTCTTGAATAATAAAATACGAGAATACCGAAAAGAAAGAAAATTAACACAGGATGATTTGGCGAAAGCAGTTGATGTTACAAGGCAGACCATTATCTCGCTTGAAAATGGGAAGTATATAGCTTCACTTCAGCTTGCTTTCAAGTTGGCAAAATACTTTGAAGCAAAAATCGAAGATTTATTTATTTTTGAGGAGGATTAAAATGGATTACAAAAAGAAACTTAAACAAAGATTACATTATGGTGTTATATGCATTGTGCTTGGTGTAATAATGATCATCGGAGTAACTGCGACTAAATCTGAAAATGAATATATTTCCGCTTTCGGTTTTGCGGTAGCAATGGTAGGCGTAGCACGCATTATACAATATTTGAAAATCACAAAGAATGAGGATAGTATTAAAAAGCAAAAAATCAACGAAACTGATGAAAGAAATCTATCAATTATTCAAAAAGCAAAAAGTGCAACATTTTCTATATATCTTTTAATCAGTTGCGCAGTAGTGATAGTTACAGCACTAATTGATATGCCCGATGTTGCAAAATGGATTGGATACTCTCAATTTGTTCTTGTAATTATTTATTGGATTTGCTACTGGGTCATTAGGAAAAAATCATAATTAATTTTTGTAAAAGGAAAACATGAATTTATTATGATTCTATTGTTTTGGAAAGAGATATTATTATGACAATAAAACTATTTATACAGGCAATAACTAAAATATTTTTCGGAATGGCTTTAATTGGGCTCATGATATTTGTGCCTGCCGGTACGCTTTCTTTCTTCAATGGTTGGCTATTTATGGGAATTTTGTTTGCTCCAATGTTTTTCGCAGGGATTGTAATGATGTTTAAAAATCCTGAATTACTAAAAAAGCGACTTAATGCAAAAGAAAAACAGTCAAAGCAGAAATTGGTTGTAATTCTAAGCGGAATTATGTTTTTAGCAGGGTTTATCGTTGCCGGACTAGGAGTTCGATTTCAGTGGTATTCCTTGCCAAAAGGCGTAGTGTTTGGCGCAGTAGCCGTGTTTTTGCTTGCATATCTCTTATATGCAGAGGTAATCAGAGAAAATGCATATCTCAGTCGCATTATTGAAGTACAAGAGGGGCAAAAAGTAATCGATACGGGATTATACAGCATTGTAAGGCATCCAATGTATAGTGCAACAATCTTTTTGTTTTTGTCTATGCCTCTTGTATTGGGTTCAATATATTCATTTTTGATTTTTCTTGCATATCCTCTTATCATTTCTATGAGAATTAAGAGTGAAGAAGAGTTTCTTGAAAAGGAACTGGATGGCTATCGTGAGTATATGCAAAAAGTCAAATATCGTTTGATTCCTTTTGTTTGGTAATATTGAATGTGTACGGATAGTGGATTGCTTAGTTTATATTATTGCTTTATACTTAAATCGTGGAGGTAAAGAAAAATGAATTTAAGTAAAAACGGAAAACTCCTTTGCGATTTAAGAAAAGCCAAGGGGCTGACACAAAAACAAGTTGCCGACAAGTTGGGTATTGTGCCAAAGACAGTT
>JAZSDN010000014.1:0-1532 GCA_045531205.1 Clostridia bacterium
TTGTCATAGGGCGTGCTTTAGCACGTTCATTTTTACCCTTGACTAATCGCAGACGAGCATTTACAAGCTTTCGGGCGAAAATCACCGATATTTTGTGAAATTGTTATGCTAGTCTTTCATTTTTACTTTACACTACCAATAAAAATTGAAGAACAAAAGAAAAGTCTTCTGCGCCTATAATAATTCTAACACATTTTTATAGTGCAAATCAATGGACTATCCGCAGAACATTTATGAAAAAAATCTCAAAAAAGTGCGAATTGACCATTGAAGGCAAGAATGAAATCTGCTAAAATGAAGTTAAAGTCAATATAAACGAAGCGGAGGATTTGTTATGAGTGCAATAAAACCCGATTTTGAAAATAATTTACTGCGTGTTCTTAAATGCGAAAAGCCTGAACGTGCTACTTTGTTTGAATTATATCTTGATAATGATATTCTGCCTCATCTTGCCGGGCACACTCAGCAGGAAGAAGGACCTTTCGGTCTTTTCAGACTTGTTGTTGATGCAATGGCAGCAGCGGGTTATGATTATGCAACCTGCAGACAGATAGATTTTGATTTTTATGTAAAAAATCAGGAAATGAAAGCAACAAAATCAATGAATTCCGGTGCAGTTATAACGGATTGGGAATCCTTTGAAAAGTTTGAGTGGCCTGACCCCAATAAAGCTGACTACAGCATACTTGAAAGAATAAAGCCTTATTTGCCAGAAGGTATGAAAATTATGATAAAGGGTCCCTGCGGTATACTTGAGAATGTTACAAATCTTGTAGGGTACGAAAATTTATGTATAATGCTTTTTGAAGAGCCGGAGCTTGTAAAAGAAATATTTGATGCCCTGGGATCAAGGATGCTTAAATTTTATCAGAATGCCGTGCAGTATGATACTGTAGGGCTTCTTGCCTCAAACGACGACTGGGGCTTTAATACACAGACTCTTTTAAGTCCCGATGATTTACGTAAATATGTATTTCCCTGGCATAAAAAGATTGCGCAGGCGGCACACGATTACAATAAACCCTGCATTTTACATTCTTGCGGATATTTTAATGACATCATAGATGATGTTATAGATAATATGAAGTTTGACGGACGACACTCTTATGAAGATAACATTGTTCCCGTGGAAGATGCTTATGAAAAATTTAATGGAAGAATAGCCGTTCTTGGCGGTATTGATGTGGAATTTTTAGTAAAGAAAACTCCTGAAGAAATATATGCACGCTCCCGTGCCATGCTTGAACGCAGTGCAGAGCGTGGCGGATATGCACTTGGCAGCGGTAACAGTATTGCAAACTATGTACCTGCTGAAAATTATATGGCTATGATACGTGCAGCACACGACTTTAAATATTAAAAAAGAAAATTGCGGTGAAATTATGTATAAAACAAAGCGGTAAAATAACGGCAAAGCTTTTGAAGGATGAAAAGACAAACAAAACAAAAATTTCGGCTGACGGGGTTACGGCAGAAACTCATTATAAAGTAATAGACAAAGAAAAACAAATTATTGAGGCAGAAATAATAAC
>JAZSDN010000075.1:0-17435 GCA_045531205.1 Clostridia bacterium
AGAAAACAGCTTTTTATTACCGTAAGCCATTGAAAGCTTTGAAATGCGAAGTACATCATTTCCGCTTTCAAGACACTCGGGAAAGCAAAGACGTATATCCTCGGGAGCATTCTCGGGCTTGTCTATTTTCTCCATTCTGTCAAGAGCCTTCATACGGCTCTCAGCGGCAATAATGTTCTTTTCTCTGTTCCATCGTCTCTGTTGCTCGATAAATGCCTCTATCTTTGCAATTTCTCTCTGCTGGTTCTTATAGTGATGCTCAAGAACCTCTTTGTCCTTTTTCTTCTTTTCACAAAATACAGTATAGTTTCCGCTGTACAGCTTTGCCTTTTTGTTTTCAATATCAAGTATCTTGTTTGTTACCTTGTCAAGAAAATATCTGTCGTGGGATATTACAATAAATGTTCCGCTAAACGAAGAAAGATAATTTTCCAAAAAAGCACAGCTTTCAATATCTAAATGGTTTGTAGGTTCGTCAAGCAAAAGAAAATCAGCATGGCTTAAAAGCAACTTTGCAAGCATAGCTCTTGTTTTTTGCCCGCCCGAAAGGGAAGATACCGAAAGTTCAAGCTCACTTTCAGAAAAACCAAGACCCAAAAGCATCGAGCGTGTTCTTGCACGGAAGGTAAGACCTTCATTCTGTTCATACTTTTCGCGCAGAGTATGTTGTAAGTTTACAAGTTTTTCGATATTATCGGGATTAGAATTAATTTGAGTTTCGATTTGTGAAAGCTTTTCTTCAATTTCAATAAGGTCAGAAAAAATATCCAAAACCTCGGAATATAAGCTTTTGTCAGAATCAGCAAAAACGTGCTGTTCCATATAATCTATTTTACAGCCTGACGCAATGGAAATACTGCCCGAATCAGCTCTCATTATATTTTTAATAATCTTAAAAAGGGTAGTTTTACCAACCCCGTTTGAGCCGACAAATCCTACCCTGTCACCCTTTTCAATTGTAAAACTTAAATTGTCAAAAAGCACACGCTCTCCAAACGAGAGGTTTAAAGCGTGCACATCAAGTAAAGGCATGTTAAAAATCCTTTCTTATTTCATTGTTTCCTGCTTTACCTTTTTATCAATAATATGGCGGGAAGCAAGCTCTTCTTTAATGTCCTGAACAGTTATGCCCATTTCCACCATAAGCACAAGTGTGTGGTATGCAAGGTCGGCAATTTCATAAACAGTTTCTTCCTTGCTATCCTTCATAGCACCTATAATAACCTCGGTACACTCTTCGCCTACTTTTTTAAGGATTTTTTCTTTACCCTTCTCAAAAAGATATGTAGTGTACGAGCCTTCGGTCTTATCCTGCTTTCTGCTTATTAAAAGTCCGTACAAATCTTCAAGTGAAAAATCCTTTACACCTTCATATTCCTCGTTTTCAAAGAAAAGATTTGTAAAGCATGAATCTGTACCTAAATGGCAAGCAGGACCTTCTTTAATAACCTCGCATACCAAAGCATCATTGTCGCAGTCTGAAGTAATGCGTACAATATGCTGAATATTACCGCTTTCTTCGCCTTTTCTCCAAAGCTTTTGTCGCGAACGGGAATAAAAGCAGGTTCTGCCTTCTTTCATAGATATTTCAAGACTTTCCTGCGACATATATGCAACTGTAAGCACCTTTTTTGTAAAAAAGTCGGTTACAACACAAGGAATAAGTCCGTTTGAATCAAATTTAAGTTTATCAATATTCATTTTAAAGCCTCATTTCAATATTGTTTTGGTTAAGATAATTTTTTAAATCCTTTATGCTCACTTCCTTGAAGTGGAAAATTGAAGCCGCAAGCCCCGCACTTACCGAAGTGGTTTCAAAAAGAGTTTTAAAATGCTCCATATTACCGGCACCGCCCGAAGCAATTACAGGTATAGATACCAAAGAACATATTTTTTGTAAAAGCTCAATATCAAAGCCCTGTTTTACTCCGTCTGTGTCAATGCTGTTTATAACAAGCTCTCCGGCACCGTTTTCCTGCCCAAAAACAGCCCACTCTAGTGCATCCATCCCCGTATCTTCTCTGCCGCCCTTTACAAAAACGTGGAATTCGCCGTTAACTCTTTTTACGTCCATAGAAAGAACAACACACTGATTTCCGTATTTTAAAGCAGCTTCCTTAATTAAATCAGGATTTTTACACGCACCTGAATTTACGCTTACCTTATCTGCACCGCATTTTAAAACACGGTCAAAATCGTCAATAGTATTTATGCTTCCTCCAACAGTCAGGGGAATAAAAATTTCTTTTGCAACATCCTGCAAAACATCTGTAAAAAGAGCTCTGCCTTCGTGGCTTGCAGTAATATCGTAAAAAACAAGCTCGTCAGCTCCGCTTGTATTATAGAATTTAGCAAGCTCCACAGGGGAGGCTATTTCTCTTATGCCCTGAAAGTTTACACCCTTACATACTTTACCGTCGCGTATGTCAAGGCAAGGGATAATTCTTTTTGTAATCATATATCCTCCGCAAGTTCTAAAACACGCTTTAAATCAAGCTTTTTCTCATAAATTGCTTTGCCTACAATAGCACCGTAGGTACCTATTTTGCAAAGCTCGCAAATTTCGTTTTCAAACGAAATTCCGCCTGAAGCTATTATGTTAAGATTTTTAATTTTGGCAAGTTCTCTGTAAATATCAAGATTTGTGCCAGAAAGTGCACCGTCTTTTGAAATGTCGGTATAAATTACAGTACAAACACCTAATGCGGCAAGCTCACGGCAAAAATCAACACCGTCTTTTTCTGTGCTTTCAAGCCAGCCCGATATTGCAACCTTGCCGTCTTTTGTGTCAACCCCAACTGCAACCTTTTCTTTGTAAACAGATATAGCTTCCTTTAAAAATTCAGGGTTTTGCAATGCTGCTGTGCCTATTATAGTGCGGTTTATACCTATATCAATATAACTTTTTATTCTTTCCATATTTCTTATACCGCCGCCAAGCTCGGTAAAAAGGTTACAGGAAGAATTTATTTTTTCAATAACATCAAAGTTCCTTGGAGAACCTTCCTTTGCACCGTCAAGGTCAACAATGTGAAGGTTTGATGCACCAGCCGCTTCAAATTGTTTTGCAATTTCAACAGGGTTATCAGAATATGAAGTCATATCATTGTAATCGCCGAATTTTAATCTTACAACGCGGCCACCGCGTAAATCTATTGCAGGGAAAATTTTCATAAATTAAACCTCCGTAAAGCCCTTTAAAATAGCAAGACCAACATCTCCGCTTTTTTCGGGATGAAACTGTGTTCCAAAAACATTGCCGTTTGCAACAACTCCGGCAACATCAACACCATAGTTTGAAGTTGCAACCAAAGCCTCGTCACAGTTTTTTGCATAGTATGAGTGAACGTAATAAACATAATCGCCTTCTTTTATATACTTAAGCAAAGGGGAGCTTTTAACAAAATCAAGCTTGTTCCAGCCCATGTGTGGAACAGTAAGCGAAATATCTTCTTCCAAAGGACAAATGTCACCCTTTATAAGACCTAATCCCTTATGTTCGCCATACTCGTAGCTTTTTTCAAACAAAAGCTGCATACCAAGACAAATACCCAAAATGGGTTTACCTTTTCTTGCCTGCTCACATACAAGGTCTGCCATACCGGAATCAAATAAAAGCTTTGCCGCATCTTCAAAAGCACCAACACCCGGGAGAATAATGCGGTCAGCTTGTTCAATTTTTTGTTTATCGGAGGTAAATTCAAATTCAGCACCAATAGCTTTTAATGATGCCGAAACTGAAAAAATATTACCTACACCGTAGTCAATTAAAGCTATCATAAAATTGTGCCTTTCGTTGAGGGAATAGAGTTTTCGTCACGCTTGTTTATTGCTACCGCGGAAGATAAAGTGCGTGCAAAGGATTTAAAAGTGCCTTCAACAATGTGGTGCGAATTTTTACCTGCAAGCTGCTTTATGTGTAGGGAACAACCTAAAGCACGAGTGAAAGCAAGGAAAAATTCATCAACAAGCTCTGTTTCAAAAGTACCAAGCTTTTTAGTTGCAATATCAAGGTCAGAAGCATAAAAACTGCGTCCGCCAATGTCTATTGAAGTTAAAATCAAAGCTTCGTCCATGGGAAGAATAAAGAAACCGTAGCGTGTAATGCCTCTCATATCGCCTAAAGCTTCTTTTATTGCATTACCAAGCACAATACCGCAGTCTTCAACCGTGTGGTGAGCATCAACCACCATATCACCCTTGCAGCAAACGTTTAAATCAAACATTGCATGCTTTGCAAAAAGAGTGAGCATGTGGTCAAAAAAACCGCAGCCTGTATCAATTTGCGAACTTCCTGTCCCGTCAAGATTCAAAGTAAGTTCAATCTGTGTTTCGTTTGTGTTTCTTTTTATGCTGGAGCTTCTCATATTAAATCCTCCGTAATGGTTTTTATTTTTGAAATAAAGTATTCCATTTCTTCATCTGTACCAATGCTTATTCTTATAAAATCAGAAATACGCGGGCTTGAAAAATGTCTTATTAAAATACCTTCATCCTTTAATCTTAAATAAAGCTTTTCGCCATCAATCAAAGGATGCTTTGCAAAAATGAAATTGCTTTTTGAGGGGATAACAAAGAACCCTAAATCAGTTAAAGCCTTTTCGGTTTTCTCTCTTGTAGCAATAACCTTTTTAACACATTCTTCAAAATATGTAACATCCTCCATAGCAGCCTGTCCCGCTAAAAGCGAGAGCCTGTTAATGTTATACGGATTAAAAGAATATTTCATCTTATTCAAATCCGAAATAAGTTCTTTGTTACCTATAGCAAAACCTATTCTTGCTCCTGCAAGACTTCTTGATTTCGAGAAGGTGGAAACCACAAGTAAATTTTCGTACTTTTTGGTAAGTCCTACTGCACTTTCACCACCAAAATCAACATAAGCTTCGTCAATTATAACTACACTGTCAGGATTTTGTGCTACAATTTCTTCAATTTCTAATAAAGAAAGAGCAAGACCTGTAGGTGCATTTGGGTTTGCAATAAAAATTGCTTTATGTTTTTGATAATAATCTTTCGGATTTATACTAAAATCATCGCAAAGCGGAATAATTTCATAATTTACACTGAATAAAGCCGCAAAAACCTTGTAAAAACCGTAGGTTATATCAGCAAAACAAGCACCATTCTGACAAAACGCCAAAAAACAAAATGCCAGTATTTCGTCAGAGCCGTTACCTGCAATAACATTTTCGGGCAAAACCGAATAGTTTTTTGCAATAGCCGAAACAAGACCTTTTAAAGTAGGGTCAGGATAAAGCTTCAACGCCGATTTTTCGTTATCATTTATCGCCTCTAAAACCTTTGGTGAAGGGGGATAGGGATTTTCGTTTGTGTTTAACTTTATGTATTTTTTATCAATAGGCTGTTCGCCCGGGGTATAGGCAGAAAGCGAAGAATATTTGTTATCTAAAAATCTGCTCATTTTTGATTCTCCATTCTTACTCCTACAGCATTTGCGTGTGCGTCAAGCCCTTCTCTTTGAGCAAAATCCATAATTTTATCTCCTATTTCACAAAGAGCACGGCTTGAATATTCAATAAACGAGGATTTTTTAATAAAATCGTCAACCGATAAGGGGGATGAAAACTTTGCAGTACCCGAGGTTGGCAAAGTATGATTCGGACCTGCCATATAATCGCCAAGCGATTCAGGAGTGTTTTTTCCAATAAAAATACTACCTGCATTTTTCACAAGGTCAAGATAGTCGCGTGCATTTTCAATACAAAGCTCTAAATGCTCGGGGGCAATAAAGTTTGCCGCTTCAATAACCTGATAAATACTGTCACAAATAATTATTTTGCCGTTATTATCAATGGACTCTCTTGCAATTTCATATCTTGGTAATTTTGCTAGCTGAAGTTCAACTTCGTTTGCAACTTTTTGTGCAAGCTCTTCCGAATCTGTGCACAATACTGCCGAAGCCATTTTGTCGTGCTCTGCCTGTGAAAGAAGGTCAGCAGCAACAAAAGAGGGGTCAGCAGTTTTATCAGCACAAACCAAAATTTCGCTTGGACCTGCTATCATATCAATGCTTACCCTTCCAAAAACCTGACGCTTTGCAGTAGCTACAAAAATATTACCGGGGCCTACTATTTTATAAACACGGGGAACAGTTTCTGTACCATAAGCCAAAGCCGCAACAGCCTGTGCACCGCCTATTTTAAAAATTCTGTCAACTCCTGCAATTTTTGCAGCAGAGAGTACATGGGGGTTTATTTTACCGTCTTTCCCTGGTGGTGTCACCATTACAATTTCGGAAACACCGGCAGTTTTAGCAGGAATTGCATTCATTAAAACTGTGCTTGGGTAGCTGGCAGTACCGCCCGGCACATAAATTCCAACCTTTTCAATGGGAGTTATTTTTTGCCCAAGCAAAATATCATCTGCAGGCGAGAACGAAAAACCGCTTCGCACCTGTTTTTTATGAAATTCAGATATATTTTTGTGTGCAAGCTTTAATGTTTCAATAAATTTTGCATCTGTGTTTTCAAAAGCCTCGTCAATTTCTTCCTCTGTTACTTCTAAAGAAGAAAGTGATACCTTGTCAAACTTTTCTTCGTACTCAAAAAGAGCCGCATCTCCTCTTTTTGCAACATCAAAAACAATGTCCGAAACAATTTTTTCTATATTATCAAAAGTTTCTTCATTTCTTGCAAAAATATCTTCTAATTTTATTTCCGATAATTTATAAGTTTTAATCATTTATGGTTACCTCTGAAAGACCTTCAAGAATTTGTGTTATTTCACGGTTTTTAAATTTAAAACTGCTTTTATTTGCAATAAACACAGCATTTACGGGTGCAACAGTTTCAAAAACTCTCATATCATTTTCTTTTAATGTCGAGCCTGTTTCAACAATATCTACAATAACGTCCGAAAGACCTACCGCAGCAGCAAGCTCAACCGAGCCGTTAAGCTTAATTATTTCAATGTTTCTGTTTTGCTTGCGATAATATTTTGCCGCAACGTGAGGGTATTTTGTTGCAACCTTCAAAACGCTTTCGTTATCGGGAATATAGTCGTTTTTTGCAGCAACAGCAAGAGAACATTTGCCAAGATTCAAGTCTAAAAGCTCATAAACATCGGGTTCTGTTTCAAGTAAAACGTCTTTTCCTACAACGCCGATGTCCGCAACACCGTGAGATACATAAATCCCAACATCACTTGGTTTAATAAGCTGATAGCTTACACCGTTTTCTTTATTTTCTATTACAAGCTTTCTGTTTTCGCTGTAAAACTCGGGGCAGGCAAGACCGAGTGATTCAAAAAGCGAGAAAACCTTGTTTCCAAGTCTGCCTTTGGGCAGTGCAATATTAAGCATTTTCGGTCACCTCCACAGAATTTTCTTTTATGTAAAAGATTTTTTTAGATTTTGTATCAGTATAAGTCTGTACATTAAAGGTTTTACCTTCCTCGCAAAGCTTGTTCACAGTTTCAAAAAGCAGGGAAAGATTACTTTTTTCATCGTATATAACTGCAATGTCAGCATTTTTGTTTTTAGATTTGCCTAAAAATCTTTCTATTGAATCAAAATAAACAGCAAAGCCTATTGCCTGCAAAGCCTTTTTATTCATTTTGGTAAGCAAACCATCATAACGTCCTCCGCTTAAAACAGAGCGGGGTATGCCTTCAATAAATCCCGAAAAAACAAGTCCGTTATAGTATTCGGTATCGTTTATTATTGAAAAATCAATGTAAAGCTTATTTTCAAATCCTGAATTTGAAAGAAGAGTGTAAAGCTTTTCCATTTCAATATAGGCTTTCTCCATTTTTTCAGAACATACAATAGCTTTAAGCTCAGAAAGAGATGAAGCAGAGGATAAAGCAATAAACTTTTCTGCAAATTCTTCCGAAACATTTTTTTCATTACAGTAAAGCTTAATACTGCGTGCATTCTTCTGTGCCAGGAACTTAAGCATTCCGTGCGAGTGTGAAGGAAGTCCCGCAGCCTCAAAAAGAGCTGTAAGAAAACCTACATGTGCAACAGAAAGAATATAATTTTCTGATATGCACTCTAAAGTACGCATTGCAAGTGATAAAACCTCGCACATAACATACATATCAACCTTGCCTACATATTCAAGCCCGGTCTGGGGAATTTCGCATATTTCGTTATTTGCCTTTGAAACTCTGTAAACATTCTCTGTATAAAAACGTTTGTCAGGCACAAGGGGAGTGGCAGGGGTATTTTTTAAAATACTTAAAGTTATATCAGGCTTTAAAGCCATAAGCTTGCCGTCAAGACCGGGGAATGTAATAATGTGCTCTCCTCTTAAAAAGCTTTTATTTTCAAGATAAAAATCATACTCTTCAAACTTTTCCATACGGAATTTTTTATATCCGAACTGGCTGTAAAGTTGGGCGAGTACAAAAGGAATTTCTTCATCTTTTCTTAAATTTTCAATATTAAAACGCATGTTTTTTTCACCTCATGGGACACAGTATAGCACGTTTTAACGCTTTAGTCAAGTAAAACGCTAAAGTTTTTCTATAAAATTTTTATTTTTTTTGAAAAAGATTATAAGCGGAAGTCCTAAAATAGTGCACGAAAGAACTTCTCCTGCAAAAACCGTAGCAAAAAAGAAGTATATTCCTCCTTCAAAGTTATAAACAAATGCAAGTATAAAAGGAATAATTAAAGTATTTGCAAGCACGGGCGGTATAGATGCCAAATAGGGTTTCTTTGAAAGCTTTTTAGTAAAAAAAGCACCTATTAAAGTAGCCAAAGAGCCAAAAATAATATCAGGCAATGCAGCCCCCGTTAAAAAATTTGCAATTAAACAACCTGCAAAAAGCCCTGGTACTGCAGAAGGAAAAAAGGCAGGCAGTACACATAAAGCTTCCGAAAAACGGCATTGTATTATTCCGCTTGAAATACCAAGTAACGCCGAAATATATGTAAGTACAACATAAAGCGCAGCAATAAAAGCGGCTTGTGTAATATACTTTGTTTTGAGCTTCATTATAAAAAAACCTCCATATCTAAAATATTTTATCATAGAATAACTTATAATTCAATAATAAATATATATTTTTATAATATAAAAAACTTCAGCCCTGAAAGGACTGAAGAAAAATCAGTTATATTTTTTTAAATTCAACTCCGCTGTAATAGTTTTTAAGAATGTCTTTATAGGAATACCCTTCCTCTGCAAAGCCTTTAGCACCGTATTGACTCATTCCTATGCCGTGCCCATAGCCTGTAACGTGAAAAACTATTGCGTCAGGCAAAGCTTCAATTTCAAAATTAGAGGAGTTTAGCGAAAAAAGAGAGCGTATTTCTGTTCCTTTAAAGCTTTTGTCTCCAATAGTTATACTTTTAACACTCCCGCCATCCGAACGGACAATATTACCTATTTTGGTTGAACCCACAGCCTTTTCAAAATCAGCCAAACCCACAGTCACATCCGAAGTATATTTAGGTGAAGCCTCATCCCCTCGGCTTTCAACGCTTTGAAGATAGGGGAGTTCACCACCCCATACATCAGCTGAATTTTCGGTTCTTCCACCATTTGTCGAATGAAAAACAGCCAAAATAGGTTCTTCATTAAAAACCATTATTTCTCCTTCTGTTTCTTTTATCGCAGATTTCAATGTTTTTTCATAGGTTTTAAACCATTCTTTGCCAAATTTTTCGGTTATTTCTTTATCCGAAAGCCATGCCTTGCAATGGCTACTGTCAGTACAAAGGTCTGCATCGGGATGAACATCATTTTTTTCCTGCATTTTATTTAGTGCATAAGTTCGTGCAGCAACCGCCTGTGCCTTTAACGCTTCTTTTGGAAAGGAGGCAGGCATTTCTCCTGCAAGTACTCCAAAAAGATAATCCTCCAAAACAAAATTTTCAGTTTTGCCGGATGCGGTAATTAAAACTGTTACCTCTTTTCCAAGTGATTTTTTACTTTCTTTCGGCCAGAAAACAGAAACTCCTGCCGGAACAATAAGAATACAAAAAATCAAAGTCAAAAAAAACATTAAAATCTTTTTCAAAACCTGTCCTCCTTACAAACTGCTATTATTAGCTTATGTGAGGAAAACGTATAATATTAAAAAAGTCTTGCAACTGCAAGACTTTTTCAGATTATTTTTTAATATAAACAAGACCTACAGCTCCCGGACCTACATGTGCACCTATAGCCACACCAATATTATAAATGTCCGACGGAGTTATATCTTGTTCACTTTTTTTAAGTAGCTCGGCAAATTTTAATGCGTTTTCTTTTTCGCAAGTGTAAACAAGGTATACAGGGTAATTTGTATCAGCAGGATTATCCTCAAGCCAGTCAAGCATATATCTTGAACCCTTTACTCTTCCCATAACCTTTGCAGGAATTGCAATTTTACCTTCTTCATTTACACTTATAATAGGTTTTATATTCATAGCAGTTCCCAATGTGTATGAAAGACCTGATATTCTGCCGCCTTTATGTAAATACTCAAGTGTATCAATGCAGGCAATTATACTTACCTTGGAGCGTAAAACTTCAAGCTCGCTTACTACTTCGTTCAAAGACTTTCCTTCGTCACGCATTTTTACTGCCGCTTCAACCAATAATCTTTGACCGGCTGTAGCACTTAAGCTGTCAAAAACACAGCAGTTTTCATATTCTAAATTCTGTTTTATAAGCTGTACAGTCTGGTAAGTACCGCTTAAAGCAGATGATAAAGTAATAATTAAACAGTCGTCACCGTTTTTTTGAGTCTCCTCCATAAATTCCATATAATATTCGGGCGAAGGCTGTGATGTTGTAGGTGCTTTGTCACAACCTTGTAAGAGCTCGTAAAAACGGTCTTTTGTAATATCAATATTTTCTTTGTATTCGGTGTCCCCAAAACTTATGGCAATAGGAGCACAAAAAACATTAAGCTTTTCTAAATCATTCGGTTCAAAGTCAGCAGCCGAATCTGTTATAATTCTTAACATAAAAACCTACTTTCTTTAAATGTTTATTCGTTAACCGGTGGTAAAATATTTTGCGGGGGATTTTCGTCAATGGGTGAATTTGAATGTACGTTACAAGTAAGTGAACATACAATTCCAGCTTCTTCATCAGCAGTTTCCTGTGCATCAGTTGCCGAAACATTTATCTTTTCAGGACAGGAATCTGTAGCCTGCATACGTGTTTGTGCACAAAGCGTATAGGGCTTATGAACATCACAGCTTTCCGTTGGCATTGCTGAAGAAGTAACCCAGTCATACGACACCTTGGAAGGACCTACGGCAATAGAACAAAGCTCTGTTGCTCTCTTTCCGCTTGCTGAACATATTGAAGCCTGCGAAAGTCCCGAAATCTTTAAAACATCTGTAAACTTTTTGTATTTTACACCGCTGTGAACCTTTGTCATAATCTTATTCCATACCGATACAGCGGGATTATATCCAACAGAAGGTAACGACTTTTGTTCGTCATAACCAAACCATACAGCACCTACATAGTAGGGGGTATAACCTACAAACCAACGGTCAATATCTCCTGTGGTAGTACCTGTTTTACCCGCAGTTTCGCAAGATGAAAGACCTGCACCGCCACCTGTACCGCCCGAAACAACGTCACACAGCATATCAGTAATCAAAAATGCTGTAGTTTCGCTCATAGCAATATTTGTTTCAGAAGGGTCATTATCTATTAAAACGTTGTTGTCATAATCTTTTATTTCGGTATATGTTGTAGGGGAAGTATATATTCCTTTATTTGCAAAAGGTGTATATGCTGCACACATTTCAAGAACAGTTACCCCGTCGGTAAGACCGCCAAGAGAAAGAGAACTCAAGTTTTTGTCCGAAAATACCTTTCCGTTTTTGTCGGTTCTTGATTCTACTAAAGAAGATATAGCAAGATTATCTGTTAAAAAGTCAAACGAATTGTCAATACCAAGCTTGTCCAGTACCCTTACGGCAGGAATGTTAAGAGATCTTCTTACAGCTTCCCTTACAGTAGCATAGGCGGAAACCGAGTGGTCGCTGTTGTGAGGAGTCCATCCATTGTAAGTTACAGGTGTGTTTGCAATAGCAGTTGCAGGAGAAACAACACCATATTCTATTGCGGGAGCATAAACAGCAATAGGCTTTATTGACGAACCTGGCTGACGCAGAGTCTGTGTCGCACGGTTTAATGTTCTGTCAGCAAGCTTTTCGCCTCTTCCGCCAACAAGACCTACAATATGACCTGTGTAGGGGTCAATAATAACCATTGATGATTCGGGCTGTGTATCGCCTGGATATTTCGGGAAATTTGACTCATCTTCATAAAAATCTTCCATTGTACCCTGTATGTCGGGGTTTACAGTAGAATAAATTTTAAGACCGCCCGAATATAGCTTTTTCAATGCAATTTGTTTTGTATATCCGCATTCTGTCTGCAAATCTTCTAAAACTTCTTCTATAACAGCGTCAACAAAATAGGAATTGCTTGAAACAGTTTTTTTCTCGGTGTTTACAACAAATTTTAGTTCTTCAACCAAAGCATTTTCGTATTCACCCTGAGTTATATATCCAAGCTCAAGCATTTTTGAAAGAACAATTTTTTGTTTTTCTTTATTATTTTCAAAATTTATTAACGGGTCATACTTTGTAGGATATTGGGTAATACCTGCAAGACAAGCAGCTTCTGCAAGAGTAAGATCTTTTGCGTCCTTATCAAAATACAGATTTGAAGCAGCCTGAACACCGTTACACTGCTGGCTTAAATAAATAGTATTAAGGTAAAGCTCTAAAATATCGTCTTTTTCGTAGTCGCTTTCAACCTTTAAAGCTCTGTAAATTTCCCTGATTTTTCTGGGAACCTGTCTTGCATCATCCTTTGTAATATTTTTAACAAGCTGTTGAGTTATGGTACTGCCACCATAAGAAGAATCACCTTTAAATATAAAATTCGCGGTAGCTTTTATTGTACGGCCTATATCTATGCCGTGGTGAGAATAAAAACGTTCGTCTTCAATGGCAACAATAGCCTTTTTCATATAAGGCGAAATATTTTCAAAATCAACCCATGTACGGTTTTCTTCATCGTATAAGCGTTCGTACTCAACATATTCACCTGTTTTTGGGTCTTTTGCGTATATAATACTCGAAAAATTCATAGATACTGAATCTATGTCAATATCATCGGCATCGTGTACTATTTTAATAACCATTATTAAACAAAACAGAAATAAAACGGCAAGAAAAATACCGAAAATACGCAAAAAATACTTAGAAAACTGTTTAAAAGAATTTTTAAAATCCAAAGGATCACCTCCGCATTCTCTAATAATGATAACCCAAAAAAATTAAGAAATTATTACAAACGGCACATAATGAGAATAAAATGGAAGATAAGGGGACAATATACAAAAAAGGAGGAGAGATATGAAACTTAAATGGGTAACGTTTTATATATTGGTATGTATTGTAACTTTTTCTATTGGAATTTATGCCGGAATGAGATACGAAAATAAAAATGCTCAGAAGTATGTACTGTCGAAAGCACAGGAAGAAGCAGTAGAAACCAAAAACGAAACATTGATAGTTGAAGAAGAAATTGAAGAACCGGAAGTAGTGGAAGAGATTTTTGAAGAATCCTTTATACTTTATGCAAGCGACAACGGAATAAATCTTTATAAAATCAAAAACAACGGAGAGACAGAGTTTATCAGTGAATATGAGGCGGATATAGCATCTCTTCCTTCGACTGATTATCAGAATCTTTGTAAAGGAATCAATGTAAAAAGCAGGGAAGAGGCGCTGCGCCTCATTGAAGATTTTGTGAGTTAGAAAATGAAAGATATCCTTATAATTATAATGAGGATGTCTTTTTTTATGTTAAAATAAAAAAACACTTTACTTTGGTAAAATAATGTGCTATAATCTTTATGCCTTAAAAAATTTAATTAATTAAAGGAGTAAAACAAATGAAGAGAATAATCTCACTTTTGCTTGCAGCTCTTATGATTTTTGCATTTGCAGCTTGCAGCAATCAGAACAACGAAACAGGAAAAATTGACAATGCAGAAGATACTTCATGGGATTACATAGTTGAAAAAGGCGAACTTATAGTTGGTCTTGATGCAACATTTGCACCCATGGGCTTTACAGATGAAGAAGGCAATATCGTAGGCTTTGATATTGACCTTGCAGAAGCAGTAGCAAAGAACCTTGGCGTTAGCGTAAAATTCCAGCCTATCGACTGGGACGCAAAGGAAATGGAACTTTCCGAAAAGAAAATTGACCTTATCTGGAATGGTATGTCAGCAACACCTGAAAGACAGGAAAGCATGAACCTTTCTGACGCTTACCTTAACAATTCCATCGTTATAATGACAATGGCAGATTCAGCTATCAAAACAAAAGCTGATCTTGAAGGCAAAACAGTTGCTACACAGGTAGAAAGTGCAGCTTTAGAAGTTATTCAGGCTGATGCATGTGCAGAAACATTTGCAGACCTTATCGAATACGGCAGCTACGATGAAGCTATTATGGACCTTGAAATCGGCCGTGTTGACGCTGTAATAATTGATAAGGTTGTAGGCAGATATAAATCAACAGTAGCTCCTGATAAATATGGCTTTGCAGACGAAGATTTCGGCGAAGACCTTTATGCTATCGGTATGAGAAAAGGCGATGACGCTTTAACAGCAAAAATTAACGAAGCAATGAAAGCTGTTATCGAAAGCGGAGAAGCTACAGCCATTTCAAATGAATGGTTCGGCGATGACGTTGTTATAAGAAACTAACATAATAAATCTTTAGCGTGCGGCAAAAGCCGCACGCTAAAGCTATGATGCGGAGATAAAAAAGTGGAGTTTTTAACTTATGTTGCAGACATAATGCCTGCACTTTTAAAAGGATTATTAGTAACATTAAAACTTTTTGGCTATACAGTTGTATGCGCACTTCCTTTGGGTCTTTTGATTTCTCTTATGAGTATATCAAAAATATATCCCATAAAGTGGCTTGCCAAAATTTACATACTGGTATTGCGCGGTACACCGCTCATGCTCCAGCTTTTTTTCGTGTACTTTATTCTCCCGAGAATAGGTATTACTTTAGACAGATTTGATTCTGCAGCAACTGCGTTTATATTAAACTACGCAGCCTATTTTGCCGAAATATACAGAGGCGGTATCGAATCTGTAGACCATGGTCAGTACGATGCGGCAAAGGCACTCGGTTTTAATACAAAGCAGACAATGAGTCTTATAGTTATCCCCCAGATGCTCCGCAGTATAATCCCTCCCATTTCAAACGAAGTAATCACACTTATTAAGGATACTGCCCTTGTTACGGTTTTAGGCGTTCACGAGCTTTTACAGGCAGCACGTTCTGCAGTAAACCGCGATGTAACACCTATGCCATATCTCGTAGTAGCGAGTATGTATCTTGTAATGGTAATGGTTATGACATTTGTGTTTGGCAAAATAGAGAAAAAACTGTCAAAACATAATAAAAGATAAAAAAACACTTGATTTTTAATTTAATGTGTGATATTATAACTACCGTTACATACGGCCCCATTGTCTAGCGGCCTAGGACGTTGCCCTCTCACGGCAAAAACCGGGGTTCGAGTCCCCGTGGGGTCACCAAAAATCGACATTCTTCGACAGAGGAATGTCGATTTTACTTATTACCTATTCCTTCTTCACTATTCCCTAAAAAGACTTGTCGATTTTTGGAAAGTAATAAGTAATAGTGAATAAGGAAGAAGTTGAGGTAGTTTTGCTTGCGCAAAACAAGAAATTAAAATATCTCAATGGTTCTGATTTTCCAGTAAAAAAGACTTGTCAATTTGAAGTGAACCCCAAAGTTTAGACAAAAATTTAATATTAACTTGCTTGTGAATGAGTTCGGTATTGTACCGGGCTCATTCCTTTTAGTTTCATAGAAATTCTTTCGTTGTTGTAATAATAGATATATCTTTTTAATTCATCAATGAAAGCGTTAACGCTTTCAAATTTTTCTCCATAAAACATTTCAACTTTTAATCTGCCAAAAAAGTTCTCCATAGCACCATTATCCATACAATTCCCTTTGCGGGACATACTTTGAACAATGTTGTGTTCTTTTAATAATCGTTGATATTCCGCATGCTGGTATTGCCATCCTTGGTCAGAATGAAACAGTGGTTTAGTATCCGCAGGAAGCTTTTTGAATAATCCATCAAGCATTTCTCTGATTTGCCATAGATTTGGACTTAATGAAATGGAATATGATACGATTTCACGATTGTATAAATCCATTACAGGTGATAAATATACTTTATCATTGCATACCTTAAATTCTGTTACATCAGTTGTCAGTTTTTCAAATGGCTTGGCAGCAGTAAATTCTCTGTTGAGTAAATTATCAGCAATCTTACCAACTTCACCTTTATATGAATGATATTTGCCATTTTTTCGTTGTTTTCCTTTGATGTTAAGCTCATTCATAAGTTTCAATACTGTTTTATGATTGATTGTATATCCTTTTTGTTTTAGTGCACATAAAATTCTACGATAACCATATCTACCTTTGTTTTGATTGAATATGTCAAGTATGTCGACTTTAACTTCTTTGTATTTATCTGTGTCTTTTGATTTCAGATAATAGTAAAATGTGCTTCTTGCAAGCCCGGAAACTTCCAACAAATCTTTAAGCGGATACAACTGCCTTAATTCAGCGATAATTAACGCTTTTTGCCGTTCTTTCGCTCTTCCGCAAGAACTAAGGCACTCAGTTTTTTTAAGTAGTCTATCTCCATTCTAAGACGCTGGTTTTCGGCAATCAAATCTTCTTCAACATTTTTATCCAATTTAGGCGGACGACCTCTCTTGTTACTATTTAACGCACTATTTCTGCCTCTTTTATCTTTCATCAGACCTTCGGCTCCTTCTTCTAAATATGCGCGTTCCCATCTTTTAACAGTACTAATATAGTTATGTTCGTCTGACCGACCTGCTGTTAACCAATACTTTCTTACAGTTTCATGATATGATAAATGATGTTCTCCCATATCCATTATAACAGATATTTTGAAATCTGACGAGTACTTTCTTTGAGTTGTTCCTTTCTTTGCCATAAAAATATGCACCTCCAAAAGTGTCTAACTTTTGGGGTGCATATCATTAAACGCGTGGTTTTGATTTGTAAGCTTTAGCGAAAAACAACCACCGCTTAAAGCGGTGAGAATAAAAAACTTTAGTAAAAAATCCTCCTATGGTATAATGGAAGTGGGTTTGGCAACCACAAAACAAAATACAAGGAGGACTGTCAAATGAATGACAATCATAGTTTATCACATTCGAAGTGGAATTGCAAGTATCACATAGTGTTTGCACCAAAGTATAGAAGAATGGAAATATACGGGAAGATAAAAACAGATGTGGGAAAAATACTGCGAATGCTGTGTGAACAGAAGAAAGTAAATATAATAGAAGCACAAGCATGCCCGGATCATATACATATGCTGGTAGAAATA
>JAZSDN010000045.1:0-31399 GCA_045531205.1 Clostridia bacterium
TTTTATAGTCTTCCCTCGTGCCGAAGGCCGCGCTTTTTTAGCGCCTGTTTTTTATATAACTTTTATTTGCAGTGCTTTTGTGGTAAAGTTTTGTGGGTTTTATGAGGCTTTTTTATTACACTCCTTAAAAAATCGTAGGGAAGGGCCTTGGTCCTTCCGCATTGTTTATTTGGCAGGAACCGAGCCCTTGTCCTACAACCCCTCATTTTTGCTCTGCAAAAGCAGTTTTTATATTCTCAAATATCTCTGCAACCTTAAACTTGATTTTTGGACTTTGTGTCATATATAAATAACTTTCCTCCGAAAGAGAATTTTTTAATACAGCCATACTTTTCTCGTCTGCATTCCCTAAAGACGCATCAACAAAACATAGGGGAGGAAACATCACGCACCACCAGTTTTTTCCCTGCGCTGTGCCTATCTTAACCCTTACTGCCTCATATTCCCCGGCAGGAAACATAAGATTATCATATTTTCGTAAAGGAAACTCTGTTTTTCCTATCTCTACAGAAACATCATAGTCAAACCCGTTACGTTTAATTTCCGACTTAGCAATATCTGCAATAAAATCCTTGTTCTTTTGAGCAATAGCTATAGCATCATTACGATTTTTAACCCCTTCAAAAAGCTGTCCTGCCTGCTCGGTTATTTTGTTTCGTACTAAAAGCTTCAATGCCTGATCTTCCTCTGAATCGCTGTTTGCAAGTATGTGAAGCCTTAAAACATTATCCGAAATATCAGACTTCACATTTTCAAATGTACAAGCTAACAATATTGTTATAATAAGTCCTGCTGTAACAGAATATAAAAATATTTTCAAAAATAATCACCCTGTCTAATTATTGACAGGGTGAAAAATTTTTATTCAATCTTACAATAATTTATCTTCCGTAACAGGAGTTGTAATAAATGCAAGACATTTTAAATTTTTAAAATATTCCTGTGCTAAAAGTGCTGCCTTTCTGCTTTTGAAAATCCCGAACACAGTCGAGCCACTGCCACTCATAAGTCTGCCACAGGCTCTTTTTACCTTCAAAAGCTGCTTATATTCATCTATTTTCGGATGAAATTTTATAGCAGGAGTTTCAAGCACATTATAAAGTCTTACACAAATATCATCTAAAGACGAATTCTCAAGTCCTCGTATAATTCCTTTTGTATCGGGATGATTGCAAAGCCTTTCAAAATCAAAAGCCTGATACACCGCCTTTGTGCTTATCGAAAAAGCAGGCTTTAATATAAGTATAAAGCATTCGGGCAACGGAGGAAGAGGAGACATCTGTTCGCCTATACCGCTGCAAAGACGTGTGCCGCCTAAAATACAAAACGGAACATCTGCACCACACTTAAGACCTAATTCCAAAAGCTCTTCCTTGCTTAAAGGATAATCATACATTTCGTTTAATATTCTTAAAACAGCCGCAGCATCGGCACTGCCGCCGCCAAGCCCTGCACCTACAGGAATTCTTTTTTGTATATCTATACAAATATTATCACAAAATCCCGCTTTTTCAAAAAAAAGTCCGGCAGCTTTGACAGCAATGTTTTTTTCGTTTGTAGGCAAAAAATTATAGTTTGTTGAAAGTGAAATTCCATCTCCGCCCTGTGTCACAGTCACTTCGTCATAAAGCGAAACAGTTTGCATAATACTTTCAAGCAAATGATATCCGTCATCTCTTTTGCCAACAATATCAAGCGAAATATTTATTTTTGCGTAAGCTTTTTTTGTTAAAGATTTCATTTTACTACTTTCTTAAGATAATCTAAAAATTCATCTCTTAAATCGTCACGACGAAGAGCAAATTCTACCGTAGCTTCTAAAAAACCTTCTTTAGAACCTACATCATATCTTCTTCCTATAAAATCGTATGCAAGCATTCTCTTGTCCTTTGCAAGCTCAAAAAGTGAATCTGTAAGCTGAATTTCTCCGCCTTTTCCGGGCTTTGCCTTTTCAAGATACGAAAAAATTTCGGGTTCAATTATATATCTTCCAAGAACAGCCATATCACTTGGAGCTTCATCGAGTGCAGGCTTTTCAACAAGTTCTTTTACATCATAAGTTCTGTCCGAAACCTTTTCTCCGCCTATAACTCCGTATTTCGAAACCATTTCGTGTGCAACCGTCTGTACACCCAAAATACTGCATTCATATTTTTCGTATACTTCAAGCATCTGCTTTAAGGCAGGCTTTTCTTCTGAATAAACAATGTCATCGCCAAGCAAAACGGCAAAAGGCTCGTTACCAACAAAGGTTTTTGCACGCAGTATAGCATGACCAAGACCTAAAGCCTGATGCTGTCTTATATAATGAATTGTTGCAAGGGAAGGAATATCACGCACAATTTTAAGCATATCGTCTTTTCCTGCTCTTTCAAGCTCTGTTTCAAGCTCGTAAGATTTGTCAAAGTGATTTTCTATTGCTTCCTTTCCTCTGCCTGTGATTATTAAAATGTCGGTTATTCCCGAGTTTACAGCCTCTTCAATTATATACTGAAGAGTAGGGGTATCAACAATGGGAAGCATTTCTTTTGGTGTAGCCTTTGTACAGGGTAAAAAACGTGTACCAAATCCCGCCGCAGGTATTACAGCTTTTGTAACTTTCATAAAAATTAGTCCTTTCTTTTATCTTTTCCAAGGCTCAAGAGAATTTACCATAGCAGTAAAAATTCGTTCTCTTAAACCGTGATTTTCTTTTGATAGTGAAGCTAAAAGCTCCTTTATATCCTGCCTTTTTGTGTATCCGTCTGCAGGACACGGATTTTTAACTATAGGAATTTCATTTTTTTTAACAAACGAGCGTATGTCTTTTTCGGGCATATACACAAGAGGTCTTATAACGGTTACATCTTTTCTGTCAAGATATGTAACGGGCGAGAATGAATGTGCACGCCCTTCATAAAAAAGACACAGCATATATGTTTCCACCGCATCGTCGTTATTATGTCCTAATGCTACTTTGTTACAACCTGCTTCCTTTGCCGCATCATTTAATGCACCACGCCGTAGCTTTGAACAAAGAGAACACGGGTTTGATTCTTTTCTTATATCAAATAAAATTTCAGCAATATTTGTTTTGATAATTTGTAAGTCCATTCCGTTTTTCTCAAAAAAAGCCGAAAGCTCCGAAAAATCTCCGTTTTTAAACCCCATATCAAGCATAATGGGAACAATCTCAAATTTTTCGGGATAAAATATTTTTAAATTATTCAACGCAAGAGCCAACGTAACACTGTCTTTACCGCCCGAAACACCAACAGCAATTCTGTCGCCTGTTTTTATCATGTTGTAATCGTCAACAGCTCTGCGAACATGGCTTAAAACTCTTTGCATTCTTTTAGCATCTCCATAAACTGATTTTCCGAAATAATTTCTATTCCTAAAGCTTCTGCCTTTTCAAGCTTCGAGCCTGCCTCGCTTCCTGCCAGAACATAGTCTGTCTTCTTCGAAACACTGCCCGATACCTTTCCACCTTCGCCTTCAATAAGCTTTGTAGCCTCGCTTCTTGAAAGAGAGGGCAAAGTACCTGTAAGTACAAAAGTTTTTCCTGCAAATCCATCACCCGAAGCTTCTTTTTTAGAAACCATATTCACATTTGCAGTTTTCATTTTATCAATATTTGTAATTACCACAGGGTCTTTAAAATACTGGGTAATACTTTCAGCAATTTTTATTCCAATGTCGGGCAAATTTTGTAAATCCTCAAACTCTGCCGCAATAATTGCATCCATACTTTTGTAATGGTCTGCAATTACGGTAGCAGCCTTTTTGCCTACATGGCGTATACCAAGAGCAAATAGAAGAGAAGAAAGGTCTCGTTCTTTAGCCTTTTCTATAGCCGAAATCAGATTTTCAGCACTCTTTTGTCCCATTTTATCAATAGCGGCAATTTCTTCAGGATGCATAAAGAATAAATCCGAGCTTTCTGAAATTATACCAAGTGCCAGAAGTTTAGCAGTAAGCGAAGGACCAAGCCCTTCAATATCCATAGCATCCTTTGATGCAAAATGAATAATACTGCGTTCTTTTTGAGCAGGACATCTGTCACCCGTACATCTGAATGCCGCCTCATTTTCATCACGAAAAAGGTCAGCACCGCAAACAGGGCAGACTTTAGGCATTTCAAAAATCTTTTCGTTTCCGTTTCTTTTTTCGGGGATAGAGCGTAAAATCTCTGGAATAATTTCTCCCGCTTTCTGTATTATTACACGGTCGCCGATTCTTATATCCTTGTCTTTTATATAATCAGCATTGTGAAGAGTTGCACGGCTTACAGTAGTACCTGCAATAAAAACAGGCTCTAAAACAGCGTTTGGAGTAACAGCACCCGTTCTGCCAACCTGCAAAATTATATCGCAAAGCGTAGTTTCCTTTTGTTCAGGCGGATATTTAAATGCCGCTGCCCAACGCGGATATTTAGCTGTACTGCCCATAATTTCACGTTGCGAAAGGCGGTTTACCTTTACAACAGCACCATCAATATCATAAGCATAAGAATCTCTGCCATTGCCGATTTTTTCAATTTCTCTGATAGCTTCCACAATAGAGTCAACCTTTTTAATTGAAGGAACAACTTTAAATCCAAGCTCTGCAATTTTTTTAAGTGACTCCTCGTGAGTTTCAAAAGATAAACCTTGTGCCTGCTGGATATTAAAAACAAAAATATCAAGATTTCTTTCTGCGGTAACAGAAGAATCAAGCTGCTTTAAAGAGCCTGCCGCCGCATTTCTCGGATTTGCAAAAAGCTGCTCTGCGTTTTTCTGTCTTTTTTCATTAAGCTCAAAAAACACGTTTCTCGGCATAAAAACCTCGCCACGCACTTCAAGATATGGCACAGCCTCCGATAGCTTTAAAGGGATAGACCTGATTGTCTTTAAATTCGCAGTAACATCTTCGCCCACAGTTCCGTTACCTCTTGTAGAGCCTCTTGTAAAAATGCCGTTTTCATATTCAAGCGAAACAGAAAGCCCGTCAATTTTAGGTTCAACTACATAGGAATATTCACTGTCAAGACTTTGAGCAACACGTTTGTCAAAGTCTTTTAATTCGTCATAAGAAAAAACGTCGTTAAGACTTTCCATAACAACCGTATGCGTAACACTTTCAAAACCCTCTAAAATTTCGCCACCAATACGTTGAGTAGGGGAATCAGGAGTAATAAGCTCTGGGTTTTCCGCTTCCATCCTTTTCAGCTCACGCATTAACGCATCATATTCAGCATCAGAAATTTCGGGCTCGTCATTAACATAATATTTTTGACTGTGATAATTTATCAAATTACGTAAATTTTTAATATCCATAAAATCACCTTAATATATATTTTATCATTTTAAACAAAATATGTAAAGGAAAAATTAAATTTTTATATATAATATATCTTATTGACTTTATCTTAAGTTTGTTGTAAAATAAAATGTAAACTTGCATTTTTTGAAAGAGGTAATTTTTATGAAAACTTTAGAACAAGTTGATAAGAACTTTGTAGTCAAAACACAAATAGACAAACAGGATATTTGTTTTTATGATATAAAAGAAAACCAGCAGTTTCTTTTTGGTGTAATTTGTGACGATGTTTACAGAAGAATGCCCGAGGAAATTGCAAAGAAAACAAGTGAAGGAGTTCATATTCTTCATACAAACCCGTCGGGTGGAAGAATAAGATTTGTTACCGATTCGCCCTATGTTGCTCTTTCAACAAAAATGCCTGTAATAAATAACGCATCACAAATGCCAAGAACAGGTAAGTCGGGATTTGACTTGTATATAGGAGACAGATTTAAAGGAATTTTCGTACCTCCCATAACAGCTATAGACGGATATGAAGGGGTAGTGGAACTTGGCGAAAGAAAAGAAAGAGAAATAACAATACATTTTCCGCCATATACTGATGTTTCGGACGTGTATATAGGAATAGCACAAGGCAGTGTGTTAAAAGAAGCAAACCCCTATAAATATACTAAAAAGGTTGTATTTTATGGTTCGTCCATAACACAGGGCGGATGTGTAACAAGACCTGGAAATATTTATACAGCACATCTTTCACGTAAGCTTTCGTTTGATTATATAAATCTCGGCTTTTCAGGAAGTGCCAAAGGCGAAGAAATAATGGCAGAATATATTGCATCGCTTGACCCATCGGTATTTGTTTTAGATTATGACCATAACTCACCAAGTGTAGAGCATCTTCAGAACACACACGAAAAGTTTTTTAAGATTTTTAGAAAATTAAGAAAAGAAACACCGGTAATTATGATATCAGCTCCCGACGTACAATTCAGACTTTGCGATGTGAATTTCCCGAATAAGGAATGGACAAAGCGTCGTGATATTATAGAAAACACATATAAAAATGCTTTAAAAGAAAATGACGAAAATGTGTATTTCATTGATGGTGACACTCTTTGGGAAGAAGATTGGGACGCTTGTACAATGGATACAACCCATCCAAACGATATGGGACATTTTCTTATGGCAAAAAATATAGCTCCTGTTTTAGAAGAAGCATTAAAGAAAACAGATAAATAATGAATTACGAGGTGAAAACAATGAAAAAATTGATGATAGGTAACGAGGCAATAGCAAGAGGCGCATGGGAAGCAGGCGTAACAGTAGTTTCCTCATATCCCGGCACCCCCAGCACCGAAATTACAGAATTTTTATCAAAATATGACGAGCTTCATTCCGAATGGGCACCCAACGAAAAAGTTGCAACAGAGGTTGCATCAGGTGCCTCAATAAGAGGAGCACGTGCTCTTACCGCAATGAAACACGTAGGCTTAAACGTAGCAGCAGACCCCGTGTTTACAATGTCATATATAGGTGTAAACGGCGGTATGGTAATATGCGTAGCCGATGACCCAGGTATGCATAGTTCACAAAACGAGCAGGATTCAAGAAATTATGCAATAGCATCCAAAATCCCGATGCTCGAGCCTGCAGATTCAGCAGAATGTAAAGAGTTTACAAAACTTGCATTTGATATAAGCGAACAGTTTGATACACCTGTATTTGTGCGTGTAACAACAAGAGTAGCACATTCACAAAGCGTAACAGAGCTTTGCGAAAGACAGGAAGTTGCAACAAAACCCTACGTAAAGGATATTCCTAAAAACGCAATGATTCCTGCAATGGCAAGACCAAAGCATACAATGGTAGAAAAAAGAACAAAAATGCTTTCGGAATATGCCGAAACCTCGCCCTTAAACCGTGCAGAATATGCAGATACAAAAATCGGCGTAATAACAAGCGGTATCACATACCAGTATGTAAAAGAAGCATTACCCGAGGCTTCAGTATTAAAGCTTGGTATGGCATGGCCTCTTCCGAAAAAGCTTATAGCTGAATTTGCATCAAAGGTAGAAAAGCTTTATATAGTTGAAGAGCTTGACCCCGTACTCGAAAAAGAAATAAATAATATGGGAATCAAGGCACAGGGCAAAGAATTATTCACAATGGAAGGTGAATATTCGGTTGCTCTTATAAAAGAAAAAATTCTCGGCATAAAAAATGAAGATACAATAGTTCCCGATAAAAATGCAGTAGTAAGACCTCCTGCTCTTTGCCCCGGTTGTTCACACAGAGGTGTATTTTATATCTTGCATAAACTCGGAGTTACAGTTTCAGGTGATATAGGTTGCTATGCACTTGGCTGTGCAGCACCGCTTGAAAGTGTTGATACCATAATCTGTATGGGCGCAAGCGTATCGGCACTTCACGGTATGGAAATGGCAGATAAAGAATTTGCAAGAAAGAGCGTAGCCGTAATAGGCGACTCAACCTTTATGCATTCGGGCATAACAGGACTTATAAATTCAGTATATAATAAAGGAACAAGCACAACAATCATACTTGATAACTCAATAACAGGTATGACAGGACATCAGAACAACCCCGCAAACGGACTTACTATAAAAGGCGAACCCACAAAGCAGGTAGACCTTGAACTTTTGGCAAAAGCCGTAGGTGTAGAAAGAGTAGTTGTTGCAGACCCGTTTGACCTTGAAAACTTCGAAAAAGTATTAAAGGAAGAACTCGCAGCAGAAGAAGTTTCGGTTATTATAGCACAGCGTCCCTGCGCACTTATTAAAAAAGCAGGCTATAAGGGAAGATATGTTATAACTGATGATTGTAAAAACTGTAAAATGTGTATGAAGCTTGCCTGCCCCGCAATATCCATAGCAGGCGGAAAACCACAGATAGATGAAACACTTTGTGTAGGTTGCGGACTTTGCCCGAGTGTATGTAAATTCGGTGCAATAAAAAAAGCAGAGTAATCGCAGCAAAAAGAAAGGAGTGTTAATATGAATATAATGATAGTTGGCGTAGGCGGACAGGGAACATTGCTTGCAAGCAGAATAATAGGAGCCGTTGCAATGGACTCTGGCTACGATTTAAAGCTTTCTGAAGTACACGGAATGAGCCAGCGAGGCGGAAGCGTTGTAACTTATGTAAAATATGGCGAAAAGGTTTTATCTCCTTTAATCGAAAAAGGAGAGGCTGATGTTATTTTAGCATTCGAAAAGCTTGAAGCCTACAGATATTTACCATATCTTAAAAAAGGCGGTAAGTGTATAGTTAATACACAAAAAATAAATCCTATGCCTGTTATAACAGGTGCGGCAGAATACCCTTGCAAGCTTTTTGCCGAGATGGAGCAAAAGGGAATAGAGCTTATAAAATGTAATGCTTTATCCTTTGCAAAAGAAGCGGGAAATATAAAGGCAGTAAACGTTGTATTAATAGGTCAGCTTGCCAAAAATTCAAAAACAGAAAAGAAGGTTTGGGTAGAAGCAATAAAGAAAACAGTGCCCGAAAAGTTTCTTGATATAAACCTTAAAGCCTTTGAGCTTGGATATAATAATTAAAAAACATAAAAAGGTCGGGAGTGACAGTAAACTGTTACCCTCGGCTTTTTGATGAGAATTTATTGAAAAAAGTAAAAAACTTTTATAAAACTATTGACAATACTTAAAATTTATGGTTTAATATAAAAAGTTATTTTTTTGAATAAATATACAAAAAGAAGGTTAAATTATGCATAAAATATTCATAGACGGTGCAGCCGGAACAACAGGACTTCGCCTTCGCGAGCGTCTTGCACAAAGAGCTGATATAGAAGTTCTTGAAATAGCAGAAGAGTTAAGAAAAGATATAAATGCAAAAGCAGAACTTGCAGCAAAAGCTGATATTACATTTTTGTGCCTGCCCGACGATGCGGCAATTGAAGCGGCAAATACTTATAAAAATACAAAAATAATTGATACTTCATGCGCTCACCGTACAGAAAAAGGATGGGTATACGGACTGCCCGAGCTTTCCAAGAATCAGAGAGAAGCTATAAAAAATGCAGATAGGGTAGCAGTTCCAGGTTGTCACGCAGGTGGCTTTAACGCACTTGTGTATCCTTTAGTAAAAGAAGGAATTATGCCTTGCGATTACCCCGTGGTATGCCATTCAGTTACAGGCTACAGCGGCGGCGGTAAAAAGATGATAGCCGAATATGAAGACGAAAATAAACCTTCTGAATATAAAAGTCCAAGACAGTACGGACTCTTGCAAAAACATAAACATTTAAAAGAAATGAAGGCAATACCTTCACTTGAATACGAGCCTATATTCAATCCTATCGTAGACGATTTTTATAGCGGTATGGTTGTAACAGTTCCCCTTTATTCAAGACTTTTGAATAAAAATATGACTTTACAGAAAATGTGGGAATTTTATTCCGAATATTATAAAGGAAAACAGTTTGTAAAAGTTCTTCCCTGTGGATACGATTCACTTATTTCAGCAAACACAAAAAGCGGGGAAGACAGTATCGAAATAATAGTAACAGGAAACGATGAAAGAATAATACTTGCATCAAGATTTGACAATTTGGGAAAAGGAGCATCAGGGGCAGCAATTCAGTGTATGAATATTATGCTCGGTGAAGAAGAAGGAAAGGGTTTGGTTTTATGATTAAAATACAAGGCGGCGTATGTGCAGCAAAAGGCTTTATGGCATCAGGAATACATGCCGGCATACGTAAAAATAAAGAAAAAAAGGATATGGCACTTATAGTAAGCGAAAAGCGTGCAGTAGCAGCTTGCGTTTATACACAAAACCTTGTAAAGGGTGCTCCTATCTATGTTACAAAAAAACACGTGGCAGACGGATATGCCTCTGCAATAATATGTAACAGCGGTAACGCAAATACCTGTAATGCAGATGGTGTTGAAATTGCAGAAAAAATATGTGATATTACATCGAATGCAACAGGCATTGATAAAAATGATATAATAGTAGCTTCCACAGGTGTAATAGGACAAAGACTTTCGCTCGAACCCTTTGAAAATTCCTTGCCCAAGCTTGCTTCTACTCTTTCTCAAAACGGAAGCGAAGCCGCAGCAGAAGCTATAATGACTACCGACACAGTTAAAAAAGAACTTGCATATTCATTCACTGTAGGCGGAAAAGAATGTAAAATAGGCGGTATTGCAAAAGGCTCGGGGATGATACATCCCAATATGGCAACAATGCTTGTTTTTATAACAACAGACGTAAATATAACAAAAGAAATGCTTCAAAAAGCCCTTTCGGGAGATGTTACCGATTCCTTTAATATGTTAAGTATTGACGGCGATACCTCAACAAACGATATGGTAAGCATACTTGCAAACGGAATGGCACAAAACCCCGTTATCGACAGCGAGGGCGAAGATTTTGATAAATTTAAAGAAGCACTTGCGACTGTTACTTCACAGCTTTGCAGAATGCTTGCAAAGGACGGAGAAGGTGCAACAAAACTTCTTATCTGTAACGTAGAAGGTGCAAAGGATATAAAAAATGCAAAAGCAGTAGCAAAAAGCATAGTATGCTCAAGCCTTTTTAAATCAGCACTTTTCGGAGCAGACGCAAACTGGGGGAGAATCCTTTGTGCAATAGGCTACTCTGGTGCCGATGTTACAATAGAAAAAGTTTCGGTAAGCCTTTCTTCATCAAAAGGAGATATACTGGTTTGCAAAAACGGAAGCGGAGTTGATTTTAACGAAGATACAGGAAAAGAAATTCTTTTGCAGGACGAAATAACCGTAAATGTAACTTTGGGAGATGGCGAAGGCAAAGCAACAGCTTATGGCTGCGACCTTACTTATGATTATGTTAAGATAAACGGAGATTACAGAACATGAACAAAATGATATCAAATGCAGACAGAGCAACAATATTGGTAGAAGCTCTTCCTTACATACAAAACTATAACGGAAAAATAATGGTAATAAAATACGGCGGTAACGCAATGCAGTCTGACGAACTTAGAAATTCAGTAATGCGTGACATAGTTTTAATGCAGCTTGTAGGCATTAAGGTTGTTTTAGTTCACGGCGGTGGACCCGAAATTTCCGAGGAACTCGAAAAACGCGGTAAAAAAAGCGAATTTATTGACGGTGTCAGAGTAACCGATGAAGAAACCATGGACGTTGTAAGTATGGTTTTGGCAGGCAAGATAAACAAAAGTCTTGTTAATATCATAAACAGCGTAGGCGGTAAGGCAATGGGTATTTGCGGTGCTGACGGTGGTATGATAAAGGCAGGCAAGTTAAGCGAAGAGTACGGCTATGTAGGAAATATAACAGAAATTGAAACAAGCCCAATTTTAGACCTTTTAAATAACGGATATATCCCTGTTATATCAACCATAGCTTGCGACGATGACGGCAACTTTTATAATATAAATGCCGATACAGCCGCAGCAAAAATTGCAGGTGCACTTCACGCACAAAGCCTTATTTCATTAACAAATATACCTGGAATACTTCACGACCCTAAAGATGAGGATACTTTAATACCGCTTATCCGCACAAGCGAAGCACAAAAGTATTTTGATGAAGGAATAATTTCAGGCGGAATGATTCCTAAAATCGAGGCTTGTATTGAAGCAATAGAAGAAGGTGCCGAAAAAGTATTTATAATTGACGGAAGAGTTCCTCATTCAATACTCATAGAAGTATTTACTGACGAAGGTATAGGAACAATGTTTACGAGGTGAAAAAATGCAGATAAAGCAAGATGACCATAAATATATAATGAACACCTACGGAAGGTTTGATGTTGAAATAGAAAGCGGTAACGGAAGCATTTTAAATGGCGACAAAGAGTACATAGATTTTGGAAGCGGAATCGCAGTAAATACTTTCGGTGCCAAAGATAAAGAGTGGGTTTCGGCAGTTTATGAACAGCTTAATAAAATTGCTCATACTTCAAATCTTTATTATACAGAGCCTTGCGTAAAGCTTGCAAAAATGCTTTGCGAAAAAACAGGCTTTTCAAAAGTATTTTTCTCAAACTCGGGAGCAGAAGCAAACGAGTGTGCAATAAAAGCCGCAAGAAAATACGGAACCGATAAGGACCCCGAAAAAAACGTAATTATAACAATGCGTGACAGCTTTCACGGAAGAACTGTTACAACCCTTTCTGCAACAGGTCAGGATGTTTTTCATAAAAACTTCACACCCTTTACGGAAGGATTTGTATATGTAACACCCGAAAACTTTGAAGAACTCGACAAAGCAATAGAAGAAAATAACGCAACCGCCATAATGCTCGAAACAATTCAGGGCGAAGGCGGAATAAAAGTTATTTCGGAAGAATATTTAAAGTATGTCGAAAAAAAGGCTAAAGAAAACGATATGCTCTTTATAATCGACGAAGTACAAACAGGTAACGGAAGAACAGGCAAACTTTATTCATATATGAACTATGATTTGCACCCCGACATCATAACAACCGCAAAAGGACTTGGCGGGGGATTGCCGATAGGTGCAACTCTTTTTTCTGAAAAAGTTTCAGAAATTTTACCTAAAGGCTCTCACGGGTCAACCTTTGGCGGCAACCCCGTATGTGCAGCAGGTGCAGTAAATATTTTATCAAGACTTTCGGATGAATTTTTAGATACAGTAAGAGAAAAAGGTGAATATATAAAAGAAAAGGTAAAAGGCTTCAAAAAGGTAGCAGATGTATGCGGAAAAGGTCTTATGATAGGCATAAAAACCGAAACCGCTGCCGCCGAAATTGCAACCAAGTGTGCCGAAAAAGGACTGCTTGTGCTTACAGCAAAAGACAAAGTAAGGCTTTTACCCGCACTTAATATAAGTTATGAAGAAATAGATAAAGGATTAAGCATATTAAAGGAGGTAGTGGAAGAATGAAGCATTTACTTTCACTCGGAAGCATAACAACAGAGGATATTAAAGAAATTCTTGATTTAGCAGCAGAATTAAAAAAAGAAGGCAAAAACGGCAAAAAATATCTTGAGGGCAAAACCCTTGGTATGATATTCGAAAAATCCTCAACAAGAACAAGAGTTTCCTTCGAAACAGGTATGTATCAGCTTGGCGGAAACGCACTTTTCTTAAGCTCTAACGACTTGCAGATAGGAAGAGGCGAGCCCGTTGAAGATACAGCAAGAGTTTTATCACGTTACCTTGACGGAATAATGATAAGAACCTATAAGCAGGAAGAGGTTGAAGCACTTGCAAAATACGGAAGTATTCCTATTATAAATGGTCTTACAGATTATGCACATCCTTGTCAGGTACTTGCAGACCTTTTAACAATCCGTGAATATAAAGGAAGTTTAGAAGGTAAAAAGCTTTGCTTTATAGGCGACGGAAACAATATGGCAAACTCGCTTATTGTAGGTTGCATAAAAATGGGAATGAAGGTTTCTATCGCTTGCCCTGCAGCATATAAGCCCGATGCTGAAATTATGAAATGGGCAGCAGAAAACGGTGACTTTACCTGTACTGAATCTGTACTTGATGCAGCACAGGATGCTGACGTTTTATACACAGACGTTTGGGCATCAATGGGACAGGAAGGCGAAAGTGAAGAACGTAAAAAAATATTTGCGGGCTATCAGATAAACAAGGCTGTAACAGAGGTTGCAAACAAGGACGTAATGGTGCTTCATTGCTTACCTGCACACAGAGAAGAAGAAATAACAGCAGAGGTTTTTGAAGAACACGCAAACGAAATTTTTGATGAAGCAGAAAACCGCCTGCACGCTCAAAAAGCCGTTTTGGTAAAGCTTTTAGGTTAAGAATACAGACAAAAACGTACAGTAAAAAAATACCTTAAATTTTTATAAAAGAGAGTTGAAAATAAAATGAAACGTAAAATTTTTATAAAATTAAGCAGTATTTTATTATGCATTTGTTTGCTTGCAGCAGAACTTGTTGTATTTGCAACAGAAGAGGAATTTGAGTTACCGTCATATTCGAAATCATTTGAATCTTCAGCAGAAGAAATAATGTCGCTTTCTTCATTGTTGCCCGAGAAAAATATTAAAGAAGATATTAAGGCCGCAATAAAGGCAAGACAAAATACGGTAGACTTAAGAAAGTATGCTATTAATGTAAGTGAACTTCAAAATGTATATGATTTGTTTTTTGATGTTTTGTGCGAGAACCCTCAATTTTTTTACATTAACAGCAAAGCAAGCGCAAAGGGTATAGGCAGTATTATTTCGGGTTTGGATTTATCAAATTCATACGCTTATACTGATGAAGAAACAATAAATAAAAATCAGGCACTTATCGATATTGAAGTAAACAGAATCCTTAAAACTATTGATTCCGATATGTCTGATGCAGAAAAAGCATTGGCGGTGCATGATTGGTTTGATTTGAGGTACTCATATAATTTAGATGCATTGCAGTTGAATGGCGCTTCTTCAGCACATAGAATAGACGGATTGTTTATTGAAAAAACAGCAGTTTGTCAAGGCTATGCATTGGGATATATTTATGTGCTTTCAAAGCTAGGAATTGAAGCAATATATGTTTCAAGTGAAGCAATGAGACATGCCTGGAACATGGTAAAATTGGGTGATAATTGGTATCATGTTGACGTTACATACGATGATCCGATTATAAACGGAAAAGATAAGCTGGGATTTGTATCGCACAGTTGTTTTTTAAGAAGCGATGCAGGAATTATGGGTTCGGATCCTGAAAACCCAACGCATTTTGCCTGGAAAAGCAAACATACAGCCGTAGCAGATTATCCTAACATGTTTTGGAAGGACATTACCTCAGGCATTTTTTATATCGACGGCAAGTGGTATTATAAAAAGGGAAACAACATTGTTTCGCAAAAGTTTACTGATTCGAGCACTGAAACAATACATACGGTAACTGACCGCTGGCCGGGTACTGTAGGGTATTATACAGGCCTTTTTGGAATAGGGGTTTATAACGGACGAATTTACTATAATACCGCAACAGAAATTCATAACATTACCACAAGCGGAAAAGATAAAAGAATACAAGGCGTGCAAGACCTGGGACAAAATCAAATTTACGGCATAGTTGTTTTTGATGATATGTTTTATCTTGCAACCGGAACAAACCCGAATGAAAAACATACAATTAAAACGATACAAATGTCGAAGGAAAATATTTATGCAACTAAAAAAGAAGGTAAGATAACTGTATATTTTCCTCAAGAGCCAGTTTCAGAAGGTTATTGTTTTGTGGCATGGTATAACGGTGATGAATTTGCTGCCGTGAAGGTTAATCATTTTAACAAAGAAACAGTTTATATTTCGGTATTGGACGATGTAAAGGAAGCTACTGAAATTAAAATTTTCATGTGGGATAAAGGACTTTCTCCGTTGTATAAATCAATAACTTTACAATAATAAATATAAATTATATAAAAAAACATACCAAAAAAAGATAAAATCATTCAACATTTGGAAGTATTTATAATAAAATTTTTAAAAATAGAAAAAAATTCTTGCTATTTTGCAGATTTTGTAGTAAAATGGGCTATGAACTATTTATTTAGGAGGATATAATCATGAAGAAAACATTAGTATTGATTTTGGCATTGGCTCTTTGCCTCACAGTTTTTGCAGGTTGTTCAAACCAAACACAGCAGGACGATCAGGGAAAGAAATTTGTTATCGCAACAGATAAGGGCTTCAGTCCCTTCGAATTCCAGGATGCAGAAGGCAACATCGTAGGTATTGATATGGACATTCTTGCAGCAATCGCTGAAGACCAGGGATTTACATACGATCTTCAGTACGTAGGTTGGGATGCAGCTATCGCAGCATGTCAGGCAGGTCAGGCTGATGGTATGATAGCAGGTGCTTCCATAACAGAAGACAGAAAAAATTCAGGCTGGATTTTCTCTGAAGGTTACTACGATGCAACACAGGGTATGGCAGTAGCTAAAGATTCAGACATTGACAGCTTTGAAGATTTAGCAGGCAAATCAGTTGCAGTTAAGAACGGTACAATGAGCAACGCTTATGCAGAAAGCATTAAGGCTGAATATGGCTTTGAAGTTGTTACATTCCCCACATCACCTGATATGTACCAGGCAGTTTTAGGCGGTCAGGTTGCAGCTTGCTTTGACGATACACCTATCTTAAAGTATAACATCAAAACAGGCGAACTTGCTATGAAGTTTGTTGAAGGTACAGAAAATGAACCTGCACAGTATGGTATGGCTATATTTGATGCTGCAAATCAGGAACTTTTAGACCTTTTCAATGCAGGTCTTAAAAACATTAAAGAAAGCGGTAAATACGACGAAATAATCGCAACATATCTTGGTTAATTTTAACTTTTAATGTAATTAACTGTAAGGGCATTGGTATTCCGATGCCCTTGCGGAATGTATAGGAGGCTTTTTGACTTATGGGCCAGCTTATAAGCACATACGGCACTTTATTGCTTACAGCTATGGGACAGACCTTGCTTCTCGCTTTGTTAGGTTTGTTTTTTGGTTGTATTTTAGGTATAATATTTGGTCTTGCCAGTGTTGTTGACAATAAGGTAAGCCGTGCCATTTCGACTATATATGTAAACCTTATAAGAGGTGTACCTTTAATAGTTTTGGCATTTTTTATTTTCTATGGTGTACCTTACGGTCTTAAAAACATATTTGGTACAAATACAGTGTTTACTTCACTTCAGGCAGGTACAATATGTCTTGCTTTGAATTGCGGTGCCTATATGTCCGAAATAATCCGTGCAGGTATTCAGTCAATAGATAAAGGACAGATGGAGGCTGCAAGAAGTCTTGGTCTTACATATTGGCGTTCAATGTTCAGGGTTGTTCTTCCCCAGGCGGTAAAGAATATGATTCCCAGCATTGTAAATCAGTTTATAATCACTTTAAAAGACACATCTATTTTATCGGTTATCGGATTCCCGGAACTTGTAAACAAAGCACAGAATGTAATAGCTATTACATTTAAGTCGTTTGAGATGTGGGCAATTGTAGCAGTTATGTATCTTATAGTTATATTAACCTTGCAACAGGTTGCCAAAGCTTTGGAAAGGAGATTAAACCGTGGCCGTGAATAAAGAAAATGTTAAAATACATGTATCAAATCTTAAAAAAACATTCGGCAACCTTGAGGTTTTATCCAATATAACAACAGACATTTACGAAGGTGAAGTTGTTGTTATAATAGGTCCTTCGGGAAGCGGTAAATCTACCTTTTTAAGATGCCTTAACCGTTTGGAAACAATTACAGAAGGCGAAATTTTAGTTGATGGTTATCGTATTGACGATAAAAAAATAAATATAAATAAGGTTAGAGAAAATATCGGAATGGTATTCCAGCTTTTTAACCTTTTTAATAACATGAATGTTTTGCAGAATCTTATGCTTGCACCTGTTGACCTTAAAAAGGCAACCAAAGAAGAAGCAAAGATGGAAGCAATAAAAATGCTTGAGAAGGTTGGACTTGCAGACAAGGCTGAAAGTTATCCTTCACAGCTTTCGGGTGGACAGAAGCAGCGTGTGGCAATTGCACGTGCACTCTGTATGCATCCCGATATTATGCTCTTTGACGAGCCTACAAGTGCACTTGACCCTGAAATGGTAGGCGAGGTTTTGCAGGTTATGAAAGAGCTTGCAGCATCCGGTATGACAATGGTTGTGGTAACCCACGAAATGGGTTTTGCAAGAGAAGTTGCAGACAGAGTAATCTTCGTAGACGATGGTGTTATTATTGAAGAAGGCACTCCCGAAGAAATATTCTCAAACCCCAAAAACCAGAGAACAAAAGACTTTTTAGACAAAGTGTTATAAGAGGTAATTATTATGTTTATAAGCGTTAACGATCCGAGTATAAGATTTACAGGCAGATGGGGAGAAGGAGCAGGTACAAAAAAAGCAACTGCACCCGGCTCTTATTTTGAGTTTGCTTATAAAGGAAAAATGGCAGTAATGCATTTTAGCATGTCACTTAGAGAACCTGCACCGCATTTATGGATATCTGTTGATGGCAGTGCAAAAATAGAATCTCAGGTATCGTCGTACGTCAGAATAGATGCCGAGGATGAAGGCATACATAACGTAAAGGTTATATTCAAAAGCTCGGTAGAAGGTTTTCACCGCTGGTATTCACCTTTGGAAGGCGTGGTAGAGTTTTTTGGATACGAAGCTGATGCTCCCGCTACACTTTGCGAAGATAACAGAAAAATCATAGAATTTGTAGGAGACTCTATTACAGAAGGTGTATTGATAGACCCGACATATACAGATGGTATGCATACAAGACTTCTGCAGGACGATTCTGCGGCAACTTATGCATGGCTTACAGCTGAAAAACTGAACTTAAGACCTGTAATTATGGGTTATGGTTCGGTTGGAGCAACAAAAAGCGGCTCGGGAAGTGTTCCTATGGCAGCAAAGGCTTATCCTTATAACTTTGACGGAAGCAATATAACACATAAGCCTGATTATATATTGGTAAATCACGGAGCAAATGATATGAATGCAGAATGTGATTTATACATTGAAAAATACAAGGAATTGCTTGACGTTATACGCAAAAATCAGCCACAGGCAAAAATTGTTTCTCTCAGTGCTTTTTACGGTGTACACGAAGATGCACTTTGTGAGGCAATAAAGGAATACAATAAAGAAAATTCAACCGATATAGGTTTTATAAGCTCTAAAGGATGGGTTCCGAAAGAACCCTTGCATCCGTTAAGAGATGGTCATAAAATTATTTCGGAGAAGCTTACTCCATTGCTCAAAAAAGAGCTTGGACTTTAATAAACAAAAAAGTCTCCAATACAAAAGGAGACTTTTATTGTGTAACAACAAGATTCTTAAAAAAGATAGCGAGAAGGGCGAAAATGATACCTGTAACAGCAATTATAGATTTAGGCTCAAACTCAATAAGAATGTCGGTTTACAGAATAAGCAGCGACAGAAAAGTTCGTGAAATCAAGCGTGTAAGGGAAACTGTGCGTTTGAGCGAAGGTATGGGACTTGAAAATATAATAACAGAAAAGGCAATGGAAAGAACTTTGGAAACTTTATCTGAATTCAAAGCTGTTGCCGAAAAGTTTTTATGCTCTAAAATAATTGCAATAGCAACCGCTGCTGTTCGAAGAGCAGTAAACAGAGAAGACTTTTTAAAAAGAGCAAACCAAATAGGTATTTCTTTTCGTGTTCTTTCGGAGGAAGAAGAAGCATATTACGGATTTTTGGGTGTATCGTCCGAAATTCCATTTGACAGTTATGTAATAATAGACGTAGGTGGCGGAAGCAGCGAGATAACTTTGGTAAAAGATCGTAAAATGGTAAATACAAAAAGTATTCCGTTTGGGTCTGTGGTTTTGACCGAAAATTTCAACGAAGAAATTATATACGATTTTGTTATGTCTAAATTGCAGGAAGTTGAATTCTTGAAGATGGCAAAAAATCTTAATATTGTTGCATTGGGCGGCACAGCAGATATAATAGCAAAAAGTCAGGAGAAAAAACGTTTTTCCCGAAAATTGCTTAATTCATTTTATGAAAAAGTAAAAAATACTCCTCAAAAAATGCGTAACACAATAAAGGGGATACCTGCAGACAGAGGAGATATAATTTTAGCCGGTGCAACAGTAATAAAGGCTTTAACAGATTATATTGAGGCTGAAGAGATAACCGCCTGTCACGCAGGGATAAGAACAGGCATACTTTTGGAGGAAATGATAAAATGAGTTTTAATATAGTTTTACACGAGCCTGAAATTCCGCAAAACACAGGCAACATTGCAAGGACCTGTGCTGCTACGGGAACAAAACTCCACATAATAAAACCTATGGGTTTTGAAATTGACGATAAAAAGCTTAAAAGGGCAGGTCTTGATTACTGGCATCTTTTAGGAGTGCAATATTACGAAAACCTTGAAGATTTTTTAGAAAAAAATAAAGGCTGCAGACTTTTTCTTGCAAGCACAAAAGCGGCAAAAATACATTCGGAAGTAGAATTTTCGGATAACGATTACATAATTTTCGGTAAAGAAACAAAAGGTCTTCCTGAAGATTTTGTTTGCGAAAACATTGATATGGCAGTACGTATACCTATGATAGACGAAGCACGTTCTTTAAATCTTTCAAACTCTGTGGCAATAGTTTTATATGAAGCTTTAAGACAGACAAACTTTGAAAATTTAAAAACACAGGGAAAATTCAAGGATATCCTTTAAAATTAAATTTAAAAAAGTATTGACAAATTTTTCAACAAAGTGTATAATACCTATGTTGTACCTTGGGTAGGAGGGAGAAGTATGCTTTTAAATCTGACAGAGATATTAACCTGTGAAGGTTCATCACTATCGTTTGAAGAAGACTTTACTCCTGGTTTCTCCGAGTTTTACGGAAGCGAATACCAAATGGATTCCTTCAAACTCTCGGGCACCGCTAAAAATTTATTCGGTGTGATTGAGATAAATTTTTCTCTTAAAGGGAAAGGTAAAACTCCTTGCGCAAGATGTGCAGAAGATGCAGAGTTTACAATAGAAACAGAGGCTCTTTACACTCTTGGAAGAGAAGGAGAGAACGAAATAGAACTCAACGAAAGTAATTGTGTTGATATAGGTGCAATGGCAGAAGAAACCTTGCTTGCGGCAATGCCGTCAACAGTTCTCTGCAAACCTGACTGCCTTGGACTTTGTTCCATGTGCGGTACAAATTTAAATAATACACAATGCGGATGCAAGCCTGTAAAGGACAATCCGTTTAAGAATTTCAACTGGAAAGGCGAGGTGTAAAAAATGGCAGTACCTAAGAATAAAGTTTCAAAATCAAAAAGAGATATGAGAAGAGCAAACAACTTCAAGCTTGAAGTTCCCGCTTTAGCAAAATGCGCAAAATGCGGTGCTTTTATCAAACCCCATCATATGTGCGGTGAATGCGGATACTACAACGGTAGAGAAGTTATCAAAGCTGCAGAATAATTATCAGTTGACTCAAGCCTTGGGTAACCGAGGCTTTTGTTAAATTGAAAAAATAAATCAAAATTAACTGTTGACTCAAACAGTTTTTTTTGATATACTATTTTGTAATCAAAAGACTAAAAGGAGCACGCTATGGTTTCCAGAGAAATTACTATCCAAAATCAGGTCGGTCTGCATTCTCGTCCTGCAACTTTCTTTATTCAAAAAGCAAATGAATTTCAGTCGGGAATATGGATTGAAAAAAGTGAACGAAAGGTTAATGCCAAAAGCCTTTTGGGAGTACTCTCTCTTGGAATTACACGCGGCATGACCATAAACATTATAGCTGATGGAGAAGATGAACAGGCAGCTGTTGATGCTTTGTGCGATCTTGTTACATCAAATCCCGATTTTGCTGAATAAATTAGTAACGTAAAGCAGCCCTTAAGGGCTGTTTTTTAGATTTTAAATGTTATGAAAGATATAATAAAACAAAAACTTAAAAATCTTCCCGATAAACCCGGCGTTTATATTATGAAAGACAGCGGCGGGGCTATAATCTATGTTGGAAAAGCCAAGATACTTAAAAATCGAGTAAGACAATATTTTGGCAAAGGTACAAACCATACGCCCAAAGTGCGTGCAATGGTAGAAAAAATAGAGGATTTTGAGTATATTATAACCGACAGTGAGTTTGAGGCTCTTTGTCTTGAATGTAATCTTATAAAGCAAAATCAGCCAAAATATAATATTCTGCTTAAAGATGACAAGCATTATCCTTTTATAAAAATATCTTACAGAGAAGAATACCCAAAAATGTCTCTGACACGTAAAATTGAAGATGACGGGGCAAAATATTTCGGACCTTACCCGAACTCGGCTATTGTTTATACAACCATTGATACAGTAAGTAAAATGTTTGGACTACAGCAATGTAAAAAAAGATTTCCAAGGGATATAGGAAAGGAAAGACCTTGCCTTTATCATTCTATCGGGAAATGTATGGCTCCCTGCTCGGGAGAAATTACGGCAGAAGAATATAAAAAGGCATTTTCGGACGTTGAACGGTTTTTGGAAGGGAAACATACCGACCTTCTTAAAAAACTCGAAAAAGAGATGAATTTGGCAGCAGAAAAGCTTGAGTTTGAACGTGCAGCAAGAATGCGTGATAAAATAAATAATATCCGAGGTATAATGAGTAATCAGAAGGTTATTGCAGGAAGACGTGAGGATATAGATGTCTTTGCAACTTCTATAGACGAAGATTTATCGGTATTTGAAATATTTTTTATCCGTCACGGCAAGCTTATAGGTAACGAAAGCTATAAGCAAAGTTCTGTTCTTGCAACAAGTGAAGGCGATGTTCTGACAGAGTTTGTAAAGGCTTACTATAACCGAGATGTATTTGTGCCCGACAAGGTTTTGTGTGCACAGAGTATTCACGATTCAAGTGAAATATCGGAATGGCTTTCACAAAAGAGAGAAAAAAAGGTAAAGGTTTCTGTCCCGCAAAGAGGAGAACTTAGAAAAATAGCAGATATGGCAACCAAAAACTGCCGACACAATATAGCGGAATATAAAATAGAAATTTTAAGTAAAATGAATAACAAAAAAGCTTTGGGAGAACTCGCAAAGCTTTTGGGAATAGAAATCCCGCACAGAATAGAGGCGTATGATATATCAAATACCTCGGGAGTTGACAATGTGGGAAGTATGGTTGTGTTTGAAGACGGAGAAAAAGCTACCGACCAATACAGAAGATTTAAGATAAAATATATAGTCGGGGCAAACGATTACGACTGTATGAAGGAAGTTTTGGTAAGAAGGTTTATGCATTATCACGAGGATGAGGAAAGCTCGTTTAAAAAGTTGCCTGACCTTATTTTAATTGATGGTGGCAAGGGTCATGTTGCGGCGGCAAAGGAGGCTCTTTCTCATCTTGCAATAGATGTAAAAACCTTTGGTATGGTAAAAGATTCGAAGCACAGAACAAGAGGTCTTACTACCGATAAAGATGAGCTTTCGGTTGAAATAGGAAGCCCTGCAATGAGGCTTGTTACAAGAATTCAGGACGAGGCTCACCGTTTTGCTATAACCTATCACAAAAAGCTTCGAGGAAAAAGAAATCTGAAAAGTGACCTTATAAATATAAAGGGAATAGGGGAAGCAAAGGCCAAAACATTGATGAAACACTTTAAATCTGTTGAAAATATTAAGAATGCAAGCTACGAAGAAATTGCCTCAGTAAAGGGTATTGATAAAGCGAGCGCAAAAAATATTTTTGATTATTTTAAAGAAAAATCTTTACAAATTAAATAAAATATAGTAATGTAAGAAAAGTAATAACAGAAAAACTCTCTGGAGGTTTATATATGGCAAAAAATTTAGTAATAGTGGAATCACCGGCTAAAGCAAAAACTATTAAAAAATATCTTGGACGCAATTACGAGGTAACTGCATCTATGGGACACCTTCGTGATTTACCAAAAAGTCAGCTTGGTGTAGATATAGAAAAAGGCTTTGAGCCTAAGTATATTGCAATACGCGGTAAGGGCGACCTTATAAATTCGCTTAAAAAAGAGGCGAAGAGTGCGGGAAAAGTATTCCTTGCAACTGACCCTGACCGAGAAGGAGAAGCAATAAGCTGGCATCTTGCACAGATTCTTGACATAGACCCTGATTCAAAATGCCGTATAAAATTTAACGAAATTACAGAAACAGCTTTGAAAAATGCAGTAAAGCAACCCGAAGCTATTGATATGAATCTTGTTAATGCACAGCAGGCAAGAAGAATTTTAGACAGAATAGTGGGTTATAAATTAAGTCCCCTTTTATGGAAAAAGGTTAAAAAGGGTTTAAGTGCGGGAAGAGTTCAGTCTGCCGTAACTGCCATAATTGTTGACAGAGAAAAGGAAATAGAAGACTTTAAAGCAGAAGAATACTGGACAATAAGCGTTGATTTATCAAAAACGGGCGCAAAACAGACCTTTTCTGCACGTTTTTACGGGATAGCAGGAAAGAAGGTTAATATAAAAAGTAAAGAACAGGCAGACCAAATTTTAGCTAAATTAAACGATTCGGATTTTATAGTTAAAAGCGTAAAGCCCGGGAAGAAGACAAAAACCCCTGCACCTCCCTTTACTACAAGTACAATGCAGCAGGAAGCTTCAAGAAGATTAAACTTCACTTCAAAAAGAACAATGGCTGCAGCACAGGCATTGTATGAAGGTGTTGATGTTAAGGGACACGGCACAGTCGGTCTTATAACCTATATGCGTACCGATTCACTTCGTATTTCAGCAGAAGCTATGCAAAACGCAAGAGGATTTATAGCATCAAAGTATGGAAACGAATATGTTCCTTCCTCTGCAAGATTATATAAAAGCAAGTCGTCTGCACAGGATGCGCATGAAGCAATAAGACCTACAGATGTTACTATTACACCGGAGGTTGTACGTGACAGCGTAAGTGCTGACCAGTACAAGCTTTATAAACTTATATGGGACAGATTTATATCAAGCCAGATGTCTTCGGCTGTTTATAATACTTTGAGTACAGAAATTGAAGCATCGGGCAATATTTTCCGTGCGGCATTCTCAAAACAGGAGTTTGCAGGATTTGAATGTGTGTATGCAACAGCAAATGACGAAGAAGACGAAGTTGTAAATAAGTCGCTTCCGTCAATTGTGGAAGGCGAAAAGCTTGCATGCCATAAAATAAATCCCAATCAGTGCTTTACAGAGCCTCCCGCACGATATACAGAAGGTTCTCTTATTAAAGCAATGGAAGAAAAGGGAATAGGAAGACCGAGTACCTATGCACCTACAATAACTCTTATTACTACAAGAGGATATGTTGAAAGAGAAAAGAAGACTTTAAAACCTACTCCTTTGGGTGTAGTAGTTACAGAGCTTATGAAGGAATACTTTGCAAACATTGTTGATGTTGAGTTTACTGCTGATATGGAGCAGGAGCTTGACGTTATTGAAGATGGCAATGTAGAATGGGCAAATGTACTTGATAAATTTTACGGACCGTTTGAAAAGCTGCTTTCGGATGCCGAACAGGTAATAAGCAAGGTAAAAGTTGCAGATGAAGAGTCTGATGAAATATGCGAAAAATGCGGCAGAACAATGGTTTATAAAATGGGACGCTACGGCAAGTTTTTAGCGTGTCCCGGATTTCCTGAATGCCGTAATACAAAGGCGATAATAAAAGAAACAGGTGTTACCTGCCCTAAATGTGGCGGCAAGGTAATAGAACGTAAATCGCAAAAGGGTAAAAAGTATTTTGTTTGCGAAAATAATCCTAAATGCGATACAATATTGTGGGATATGCCTGTGCAGGAAACCTGTCCTGTATGCGGAAGTCTTATGAGTATAAAAATTTTCAGAGGAAGAAAAGTAAAAAGCTGTTCCAACAGGGACTGCGGAAAATCAGAATCAAATGAATAATAAAATTAAAGTTATAGGGGGCGGCCTTGCAGGATGTGAAGCGGCGTATGCGGCGGCACAAAGAGGTGCAAAGGTTACTCTTTATGATATGAAACCAAAAAAATTCAGCAAAGCACATTCAAACGACAATCTTTGCGAGCTTGTATGCAGTAACTCTTTAAAAGCAGAAAGAGTGGAAAGTGCAGGCGGGCTGTTAAAAAAGGAAATGGAGCATTTTGGCTCTTTGGTATGTGAGTGCGCTTATAAAACGCGTGTACCCGCAGGGGGAGCACTTGCAGTTGACAGAGAGGAATTTGCCTCTTTGGTAACAAAAAAGATAACCGAACACGAAAATATTGAGGTTATAAGAGAAGAAGTGACAAAAATCCCTGAAGACGAAATTATAATTTTGGCACCTGGTCCTTTGGTAGAAGGGGAACTTGCCGACGAGATAAACAAGTTAACGGGGAATTACTTAAGCTTTTTTGATGCCGCGGCACCCATAATTGAAAAAGACAGCGTAGATATGGAAAACGCATTTTTCGGTGCAAGGTACAACAGAGGGGGAGACGATTATATAAACTGTCCCTTAACCCGTGAAGAATATGAGCTTTTTTATGAGGCAATTATATCGGCAGAGAAAGCTCCTTTGCACGAGGATGTTGATAAGCTTACTGTTTTTGAAGGCTGTATGCCTATAGAGGTAATGGCATCGAGAGGACACGATACTATGCTTTACGGGCCGTTAAAGCCTGTTGGAATATATGACCCGAAAACAGATAAAAGACCCTTTGCGGTTGTTCAGCTTCGACAGGACAACAAAGAGGGAACTCTGTTTAATATGGTGGGATTTCAGACTAATCTGAAATTTGGAGAACAAAAAAGAGTTTTTTCTATGATACCTGCCCTTAAAAATGCTGAATTTGCACGTTTTGGAGTAATGCACCGCAATAGCTTTATAAATTCTCCGGAGGTTTTGGAGGCAGACTTTTCGCTTACGAAAAATAAAAACATTTTCTTTGCAGGACAGATAACCGGAGTAGAAGGATACATAGAATCGGCAGCATCGGGAATAATGGCGGGAATAAATGCGGTAAGACGCATAAAGGGAGAAGAAACTTTAGTGCTCCCTTGGGAAACTATGATAGGAGCACTTTCAAGATACATTTCAGGCTCAGCAATATCGGATTTTCAGCCTATGAGCTCAAACTTTGGAATACTTCCGTCACTGGAAAACAGAATTCGCGATAAAAAAGAACGCTATGGAAAAATGGCGGAGCGTTCTCTTGAAATTTTACAAACTATTGGGAGAGGATAAAATGCTAAAGAGATTCAAAGGTGAATTTTTTTCAATACCGAATATTTTAAGCTATGTAAGAATAGTACTTATACCTGTATTTGCGATATTTTATATGCAGGGTTCATACTATAAGGCCTTGACAGTACTTATTCTTTCTGCTCTGACAGATATTATTGACGGCAAAATAGCAAGACATTTTGGTATGATTACCGATTTCGGGAAAATAATTGACCCTATTGCAGATAAGCTTACGCAGATAACGGTTTTTGTTTTTGTTGCATTAAGATATGAAATAGTAATTTTACCACTTAGTCTGCTTGTTATAAAAGAAGCTTGTATGCTGGTTTGCAGTTGTATACTTATAAAAAGAATAGATAAAGTAAACAGTGCTATGTGGTATGGTAAGGTATGCACCGTAATACTTTATGCTTCATTTATGTTTATGCTGATATTCCCCAATGCATCAGAAACAGTGGTAGGTGCTGTAATGGTATTCTGCTCTGTGGTTATTTTAGCAACAATGTTTTTATACGGCTCATGGTTTTTGAAAATTCTGGCAGAACATAAAAGCCAGCTTGAAAAGTAGAGGTTACTATGTTACATATTACATACATTCTGTTAAGTATAATATTATCTGCTCTTACGGTATATTTTACTTCGTTTAATCCTTTTTTGATAATAGTATTTTTTGCAGCATATTTTGTAGGCTTGGTTTTGTTGCATATAATAGTTTTAGGTGTGGCAGGACTTTTTGTAAACGGAGAAAAAGAGTTCAGCACATTTGTGCAAACTTTTCTTGTTGTTTCGTTAAAGCTTGCAACTGATATTCTTGGTATAAGAATTCGCACCGAAGGGTTTGAAAAACTGCCAGAACACAGCAAGTTTTTACTTGTGTCAAATCACAGAAGCTTTCTTGACCCCATAATAGGAATAATATGTTTTAAAAAATACAAAATTTCATACATAGCAAAAAAAGAGCTTATAAATGCTCCGTTTATTACAGGTTATATGAAACGTATGAATTTTATGTGGCTTGACAGAGACGATGCAAGAGCTGCAATTAAAACAATAAATGATGCGGCACAGCTTATAGCGGAAGGGAATCAGGCTGTTGCAATATACCCTGAAGGTACCCGTCATACAGGAGATGGAATACTAGAGCTTAAGCATGGTTCATTTAAAATTGCTTTAAAAGCGAAATCAGGACTTGCGGTAACCGTTATACAAAACACCGATAAGGTTTTTAAAAGATTTCCGTTCAGGACAACAAATGTCCATATAAAATGTGCAGGATATATAAGTGCAGAAGAAGTACAGAATATGACAAGTGCCCAGCTTGCCCAGAAAGCAACAGAGCTGATGCTTGCCAATTTATAAAATACATATATTTAACAGCGTGTTCAGAAAATCACACGCTGTTTTTTAAAAAAATATATAAATAAATTTAACAAAAAAACTTGACAATGCTAAAACGTTTTAGTATAATATTTGTATACTAAAAAAGGAGAGATGAAAATGAAAAAGCTTTTATCACTTATATGCGTGTTTGCAATATTGGCAACATGTGTAAGCATTCCTGCAGTATTTGCGGGCGAAGAAACAGACTATTATCACGTTGAAAGATTCGAAAAAGACGCATTTATCGAAATTACCGATGCTCTTATTGAATTAAGTGATGGCGAAGAATACGAACATACACTTAACATTCCTCTTGGATGGAGTTGGTTCTGTACAGTAGGAAAGGGTGCTGCGTGGGTTCACAATCCTGCAGACAGTATGGAACCTGCTTGCATAAGATCAACACTTCAGGAAATAGAGGGAACTACATACTTAAGAAGAACAGGAACAGACGTTGCTGTAACAAAAATGGTTGATATTGAACCAGGGTACAAGTATACTCTTACATCAACAGCATTTTCAACAAATACAACTGCGGCAGCACAGTCATCTTTAGCATACTTTTTATATCATAAAACCGAAGATGGCGAATACATCGAAATTAACGAATATCTTAAATCTGTTAAGATGTCAACTCTTAAAGGTACAAACCAGGCAGTAAAATACGATGCTTCAAAACCAACAAACGAAGAAATTTACTTCAATGAAACCGCAGATGCAAGAAGCGCACAGCTCAGCATAGATTTTGAAGTAACAGATGCATCAGTAAATGCAATCATGGTAGCTATAGGCGGATTTGGCGGTGGAAGCAACTCACGTAACTTTGCAGTATGGCACGAAGGTTTTGAACTTGCACAGAATGAAGAAGTTGATTTAATTCCTAACCTTCCTACTTATTATGCAGAAACATTTACTGCAGATTATGTAGAAAAAGAAATTACACTTAACGGTGAGTGGAGTGGAGAAGCTATCACTTATAAAGCTACACATCAGCTTCCAAGCGAAGAGTGGACAGTTGAAAAGTATGAAGATGGAACATCCGATTATCAGATTAAAACCTACATTGAAAAAGAAACAATTGTTGGTCAAAGCACAACAGCAGTAACCAAAGAACCTTTCTATCAGATAAAGGGTTCTGCTATGAGACTGGCAAGATATGTTGATATTGAACCCGGCTATGAATATACACTTGATGTTGATGCAACAGCCTTCCTTAGCAATGGTGTATGGTCAACAGCACATGTTTACCTCTATCATAAAAATGAAGATGGTACTTACACACCTATTAATGAATATTTAAATGCTAATAATTTCCAGAAAACTCTTGAAACTGTAAAATTCAGAGGAACAGCAGGTTATGATATGGGAACTTACGCTGAATCAATAAGATATGCTGCAGGTAATGGCGCTTACGACATTCCTGTATCAGTAGCATTCAGCATTACAGATCCCAACGTAAATGCGGTTAAAATAACTTTAGGCGGAAGAGCAAATAAGGAAGTATGGCCCACAGCCGGTGTATATTATTTCGGATACAGAATAATACAGGGCGAAAAGGTTGAAATGCTTAAAAATGATAAGCCTCCTTTCCTTACACTTGAAACTGTTGGAGAATCAAAGGTTGTAAGATATATTCCTTTGGCAGATAAAGAAACTGCTCCCGAAGTTATAGCAACCGAAACAATTCCCTTGGTTCCCGAAACTTATACAGTAGATGCACAGTGGGGCGGATACACTCACCCATTAACTATTCCTACAGGTTGGGGATGGAAGGCTACCGGCAGAAACTCTTGGTGTGATAAAACTACAGCAAACAGACTTAGAGTTGTTTCACAGGGAAGCAATAAAATCACAGTTATTACTGGTGGTGACGTTGCTCTTACAAAGTATGTAGATAACATTGTACCAGGGTTTACATATACAATATCAAGTACAATCTATACTTTATCTAGCAAACCAAACTCCGGTGTAACATTAGAAGCATGGCTCTGCAATAAAGACGAAAATGGCAACTACACAATCCTTAGCGAAAAACCTGCTACTTTTGCAGCATTACCCAAAGACCTTACTTTAGGATCAGAGATTGCAACAGGTCTTGGTGCAATGAAGGCTACAGACATTACTGTAAGCATTGATGCAAATATTAGTAATGCAAATGCAATTCTGGTTGCTTTTTCGGGAAGAAACAATTACTCAGGTACTTCTGAAGCTATTGCAACCCGTGGATTCAAAGTAACAAAGATTCCGGAAGATAAAAATGCTCCTACAATAGTAATAGCAGCATACACAGTTGATGAAGACGGTTTTTCAAAGCTTGAAGAAGTTGCAATCACAAAGAACAAAAAAACAGCAGAAGGATATTATGAAGCCCCCTACAATTTAGATTTGTCGGGACTTACAGGTACAGTTAAGGTTAAAGCATTTGCATTAAACCTTGGGAAAATACCTCCTGTTGCAAAAACGTTAATTATTCAGTAAAGAATATAAAAATTTAAAAGGGTATTTATTATACAGAGTGTCCAAAAGGACACTCTGTTTTTTATTGGTCTATGTGACGATAAAAAACGCAAAAAAATGCGAATTGCCTATAGAAATACCTTTGTGCATATATTAAAATATAATATATAAAACTGTATAAATCGGTTTTAAAAAATTGCAAACTGAATGTTAGATTTGCCGAAAAAACATTTTAAGCTTTCCTTCTCAAAAAATCCAGAGCCTGCAGGCTTACTAGATAAAATGAAAAGTTTCGGCAAACAAATTCTGACATTTTAGTTGCAAGAATTTAGCAAATAAAATATTATTCTACCTTATAAAGGTGCTTGCTAGTTTCTTTCTCCTTGCAACAGCTAACACCAATTTGCTAAATAATAAAAGTAAGCTTGCAAATGGCTCTAAAATAAAAATATAGGTAGTGTAAAGTAAAAATGAAAGACTAGCATAACAATTTCACAAAATATCGGTGATTTTCGCCCGAAAGCTTGTAAATGCTCGTCTGCGATTAGTCAAGGGTAAAAATGAACGTGCTAAAGCACGCCCTATGACAAA
>JAZSDN010000069.1:0-15359 GCA_045531205.1 Clostridia bacterium
TTGTCATAGGGCGTGCTTTAGCACGTTCATTTTTACCCTTGACTAATCGCAGACGAGCATTTACAAGCTTTCGGGCGAAAATCACCGATATTTTGTGAAATTGTTATGCTAGTCTTTCATTTTTACTTTACACTACCAATATAAATTTTAGCACATTTTTATTTTCTTGTAAAGATGTTATTGAATGTTATGCCGGACTTATCTTATAATGCAGGCTGTAAAGTTGTGTTGCAAAAGCATAACTCCACGGGAAAATATCACATTTGATTTTTGCAGAGGCGGGCGGGCTGCAGTGATAATTTTAAGGAGGTATTATGAAGAATTATTCTGCCGAAACCAAAAGAAAGGCTAAACTTTTATATATTGAAGGCAAAAGCAAAAAGGAAATATGCGAACAGCTTGGAATTCATAAGTCAACTCTTTTGCGGTGGCTTCGCAGTGAAGGCGGCGTTGCCTCTTGTAACCCTGATGTTATAAGAGACAACGCCCTTTCGTTAATTGCAGGAAGAATAAATTTTGCAAAGGAAAATGATTTACTTATACAAAAAGCTATAAGAATTATTTCAAATGATGATATTCCTGCTGCTGAAAAAAAAGATGCAATCAATAAAATTCACGAATTTGAAATTATAAAGCTTTCGGATATTACAAAAATTATTGCTGACCTTGATATAAAAAATGAAAGTCCTGACAGCGAGGACGTAAATATAAGAATTGAAGTTATTTAAAGGAGATGATTTTATGGCAAAAGTTTCGGAAGAAATGAACAAAGTAATAAAGGACTTTGTAAGTTCTGTTCCCGAAATTGCGGCTCACACAGAAAAAACCGACAATCCTCATGGTGTAAATGCAAAGCAGCTCGGCTTGGAAAAGTTTTTAAACGTTCAAAGCCAGGCCTCAGAACTAAACATCTTAAAAGGTGCTCAAATCACTACCGCTGAACTGAACCGTTTAAAAGGGGTTCGTTCATCCCTGCAAACCCAGCTTGATAAAAAATCGGACAGTTCACATACGCACAATGAGATTTTGGAATTTCAAAATTCACTTGATAACAAAGTCGACAAGGAAAATGATTTTGAATTGCTTTCTTCTGTTTTTATGGGATATGAAAAATGTGCTGAAGGAACAGTTTTTGAAAGCGGAAAAAAATATTATTTTAACATGGGGACGGAATCATCCCCGAATATGATTGAAATGTATGAGGATACGGGTACAGGTGGGGGTTCCGACTTTATTGCAGGTGAAACACGTGCAATTGACTGCGGATTATCCTTTTACAGAGGTACTGACGCTATGTTTTTTGCAGCGGCACACAGTGTTGCTACGGTGTTGGAATTCTTTAAAGATTTTGGCCTGCATACCGTTACTTATACAGGCGGTCAATGGATTTACAAAGGAGAGGTTTTGGACCTCATAGAAAGCGGTATTGAGTTATATGGCGATGCACTTGAAGGTGAAAGTTTTTGGTTTTACATAATACCTTCTTCGGATTGTTATATAGAATCCACTCCCCCTTCTTCTGTTTCAAGAGATTGCGATTTCAACGGTGACCCGCTTAGAATGAAGGAGGTTACTGTGCTTTTTACCGGTGGTTTTTCTTCATCGTCATCTTTTAAAGCTGTATTTTATGACACAGAAGGGAATATCGTAGGTGAAACCTCTCAAGGTACTTTAGGCAACAGTGCTTTTAAAACTTTAAGCATAGAAATGAGAAGAGAACATGGTTTTTACAGTATGGTCTTTTCGCCTTTTACTACAGGAAACGGTCGCTGTCCGAACAATGCAAATCTTTATATAAATCCCGGACATGCTTGTTATTACCCTGCCAAAAATCCTGTTGCTAAGGTTGTTATCACAGCTCCTTTTGTAAGAAATTCAAAAATTCGTATTTATGGGGTGAAAGAATAATGTTTTTTATTGACGATAATGGTGCTTTAAGAAAAATGACAAAATCAGAGGTTGAAAAATTAAAAGCGGACGAAAAAGATTTTTTTATAGGCCTTGGATATGAGGAAAGTGTTAACACTTTAATAAGGGCTAAATATTCAGAGTCGGAAGAGTTTTCAATTTTAAGAAAGCGTGAGCAAAAGCCTGAAGAGTTTGAAGAATACAACGCTTTTTGCGAGGAATGTAAGAAAACTGCCAAAGCTTTTTTTGAGGATGGCGGAGGTGAAGAATAAGCATGAACGACGAAAAGGAACTTTGGGAAAGACTTACGGGAGTTGAACAGTCAACAAAATCTGCTCATCACAGGCTTGACAATATTGAAAAGCTTACACAAAGTGTTTACAGTCTTGCTTTTGAGGTAAAGGAAATGCGCGAAGAGGTTTGCAGAGTTTCTAAAAGAGTTGAGGAAATGGAAAGTATTCCTCAAAAAAGATGGAATGCGGCTGTAACTTCTTCAATCACTGCCGTTGCGGGCGCTTTGGCAGGATATTTTTTAAGGATGCTGGGATTATGAAAAATATTTTTATGAAAATAACAGTTATTTTATGTATCATTTTTTCTGCTGTAATTACGCTTATGGCTTTGAATGTTTGCAAATCGCTTGCTATTTCTCCCGAAAAAATTTATTTGACTTCCATGGGTCTTTTCAGCGGAGAGCTTGTAATGATGTTTGCAAAGAAAATTATAGGTCAGAAGGAGATTTGTAAGAAAAATGCTGATAACTGAAGTTTTGGCAAATCAAAAAAATTTTTTAAAGGGGCGAAGTGAAAAAATAAAATTTGTTGTTATTCACTTTACTGCAAACAACGGAGATACGGCAGAAAATAACGCAAATTATTTTAAAAACAATATTGTTAAAACTTCTGCCCATTATTTTGTTGACGAAAAAAGTGTTTGGCAAAGTGTTAAAGATACTGACACTGCCTGGCACTGCGGTGCAAAAAAGTATATTCATCCTTTTTGCAGGAATGCAAATTCGATAGGAATAGAGCTTTGCTCCCGAAAAAGTAACGGAAAGTTTTATTTTTTAAAAGAAACTTTGGAAAATGCGGTAGTGCTTACAAGGCTTATATGCGAAAAGTACAATATTCCTATTGAAAATGTATTACGTCATTACGATGTTACAGGAAAAATATGTCCCGCTCCGTTTGTTGAAGATGTAAAGCAATGGCATACCTTTAAAGAAAATGTGGAGGATTTTATGACGCAGGAAACATTTGACAAAATGCTTGACAACTATTTTGAAAGAAAAGCTATGGATAGCCCTTCAGAATGGTCGGAAAAGGCAAGAAAATGGCTTGAAGAAAAAAAGATTATTACAGGCGACGGGCAAGGGATGAGATACAAAAGTTTTTGTACCCGCGAGGAGCTTGCAGAAATTTTATACAGATTAAAGAAAGGTTGAGGCTATGTATCTTGTAGATTTTTTAAACGATATTAAATTAAGAATGCCGCATCCGTTTAGCGAAACACAGGTTGCTGAATTTATTAACAGAATACTTCCTTCTGTTACTGACTGTGCTCTTTGTGATGAAATAACCACAATAAAGTCTGTTGCAGGAATTGAAGTTTATCCGTTACCCTCAAATGTTGTGCAGAGTACTATACGCGAGGTGGTGGTTGACGGTGTTCAGTACAAGCCTGTTTTGGTTGAGGAAGAAAAAAGATGCGGTACATACTATATTCCTTTAGAAGGATATATTGCTGTAAGTCCACCGCCTAAAAAATCGGGAAAGCTTATAGAAATATACCACGGAAATGCCGAAAAGCTTCTTGGTTTAGATGAAATAAAAAATTCAGACCCCGCTTTAAGCGACGAAGATGCAGAAAAAATCTTTTTTGAACAGGTTATACCTGTGCAGACCTCTTCTTTGGAGCTTTTATCTTCAGGGGTGTTTTTTATGATAGCTTCGGTAAGAGAGGACACAGAGCTTGCAAACAATTATCTTGCAGAGTTTAATTTTTTGAAAAATCAGGCTTTGCACAAAAAGTACAGAAAACGCGGGAAATATCCTGTTGTAAGATTTATAAGTTAAGGAGGAGCTATGACAGAGGCACAAAAAAATCTTTCAGACAAATTTTTAGAATATTACAAAAGTGCAGTTTCGGACAAAAGCTCACAAAAAATTCCCGAGATTATACGCCGTGCCGATAAGTATTGGGAAGGCGATGTAAACCGCCCTGAAAATGAGAACGATATAGGCTCAAACACTAATATCATTCATTCAAATGTTGAAGGTCAGGTTGCTATGATGCTTGAGCAGAATATTGCCATATCTTCCGTGCCGGTAACCCCTGCGGATATTCCTTTTGCCGAAACTGTTACTAAAGTTTTGGAATTTATAAAGGATAAAAACAGATTATTCAGAAAGCTTGACATTCACGAGAGAAGAAGAGAAAAGTACGGCACAGGCATATTGCGAGTTACCTTTGACCCTGATGCTCTTTCGGGAGCGGGAATTCCTCAAATTGATGTTTGCAGTCCTGAAAACATTTTTGTAGACCCTGCAATAACAGATGTTTATAAGCTGCAGGAGGCTGAATTTATAATAGAAACTATGAGAAAATCTGTTTTCTGGGCAAAAGAGCATTACGGAAGTGAAATTGCGGACAAAATCGATGCGGGTGCTTTGCTTGAAGACCAGAGCAAGGATTCATATCTGCACATGCTTGTATGGACAAAGGAAAACGGAAGGCTCAGGCTTGTGGAAATGAGCGGATGCGGTCAGATTTTATATGACAGCCTTGATGAGGGTATCCCTTTTTATGAAAATGGGATTTACCCTTATTTTTTTACACCGCTTTATTTTAGAGAGCACTCTATATGGGGCAAGGGCGATGTTGAGCTTTTAATTCCTGTTCAGGATGTTATAAATGACCTTGACGACCAGATAAGAAGAAGTGCAAGGCTTACGGGTAATCCTCAAAGGCTTATTGAAACAAGCTCGGGTATAGACCTTGACATTCTTACAAATGAAGCGGGGCTTAACATTCCTACAAACAGCATAAATTCGGTTAGAACCCTCACCCCTCCTTCTATGCCCGCCTACATAATGGACAGACGTGCAAGTGCGTTTCAGTATGAAGGGCAGAAGGTTACAAGATTTTCTGACCAGATGATGGGTTCAAAACAACAGGGGGTTACAACTGCTACAGAGGTTTTAGCTCTTCAGCAGGCGGGAAATACCTCTATTCAGCACAAGCAACGTATGTTGCAGGAAACTCTTTCGGATGTTTTCTCTTACTGTCTTGAGCTTGTAAAAGAGTTCTGGACAGATGAAATAGCTGTAAAGGTTACAGATTCTTCGGATGAATTTGTTTTCTTCAAGGCATCTGATCTTAAAAATGTTATGAATCAGAACGGAGAAGCAAAGGATGCTCAATTTGATATTCACGTAACTGTTGGTGCGGGAATGCCCCAGAACAAGGCTTATGTTTACAGTCTTTTAAGCGAGCTTACAAACTCCGGAATAATGACGGTGTTTGAAATGAGAAGCTGGCTCAAAGAAAATATGGGACTGCCTCTTGAAGATAATGTTATGAATTCACCGAATATTAAAGAAGCTTCTGCGGTAAATATCCCTGAAAATCCTGCTTTGGGCGGTGAGGTATAATGGCTCAGATTTATCTTCCCGTTGCGGTAGCACAGAGAATTAAAGAACACGAGTATGTAAAAAATCTTTCCTGCGAGGAAACTGCAAATAACCCCATTTGCCCGAAGTGTGAAAGGGTTGCTCTGCGTGATATTGGCTGGCAGGAAAATAAAACAGGTTGCTGTCCGCACTGCGGATACCGCGGAAAAATGGAAGTAACCTTAAAAGAATATGCCGAAAAAAGGCTGTACAGATAAGCTTTTATTTTGAAAGGAGACATAACAATGGAAGAAAGAGAAATTGTAAACGTTGCAGAGGAAAGCACAGAAAACGCTGATGCCGAAATAAAGATTTCTGACATTGAAAGCGAGATAGCTGATTTAAAAAAAGACAATCTTTATTCGGACATTGATAATGTTTCAGCCGAAATTTCTGATTATGCCAAAAACAAAGGAATTAGTGCCAAAGAAGCTTATAATGCTCTTTTTGGGGAAGCAAGGGCCAGAAAGCTTTTAGATGAAGTGCAGAAAATTAAAGACGATTTTCACAGAAAATCGAGAAAAATACCTGCACTCTCGTCGGGCAGTGCGTATCATCCACAAAATGACGATATAACAAATTCCGAAAGGTTAGCGGCAAAGCTTGCGGGAATATCGGCTTCTGAATACCTAAAATATAAAAACAAATAAGGAGGACTAATATGTCAACAGCTAAACTTACACGTTCAAACTTTGGGGAGTTGCTTACCCCTATTCACAAAAAGATGTTTTTTGATTCATACGAAGCAAAGGACAAGCAGTATGAAAAAACATTTAAAATCGACAAAATGACAAAGAAGGAAGAAACCTTCCCTCACATTGGTGCTTTCGGTTTATGGGATGCAAACCAGGAAGGCAATGATTTTAACATGGATGACATAAGCACAGGTAACACTGCGACATTTACCGCTCAGCGTTACGATAAAGCTTATGAGGTTACATGGGAACTTTTGCAGGACGACCAGTATAATGTGTTCCGTGGCGTGGGCAAAGGCGGTTCTGCCAAAAATCTTGGCAGAGGTCTTGCTGCCACAGAAGAAACTCAGGCAGCAAAGGTTATTCTCGACGGATTCTCTGCTGCAGGATATGACGAAGTTCCGCTTTTCTCAAGTGCACATCCGCTTATTAACAGTGAAGGTGTTGGCGATAACCTCGTATCAGGCGGACTTACTGATGAAAATCTTAAAACTGCATTATCAAAGCTCCGTGCGCAGACAGATGATGCAGGTGTATTTATTGCGGCAACTGCAAACAAGCTGGTTGTTCATCCTGACTGGGAATTTACTGCACGTGCTCTTTTAAATTCAACACAGCAGGCAGGCACAAACTTAAACGACAAAAACACTCTTCCCAACATGGAAATCGTTGTATGGGACTACCTTGCAAACGGCACCGAAGCAAAGCCCTGGTATGTTCAGGACGCAAGCATCGACAACCTTATGTTCTTATGGCGTGAAAAGCCCATTTTTGACTGCGAAAAAATTGCAAACAAAATGGACTACCGTTTCTACGGATACTGCCGTTTTGATACAGGTTATGTTGACTGGAGAGGTCTTGTAGGTTCTGACGGTCTTGATAACGCCTGATTCTTATGAATTTTGACATTAAGATTACTGCTAAACAAAAACAGTTTATTGATTCGGAGAGTGATGAAGTTTTATACGGAGGTGCCGCAGGTGGCGGAAAATCTTACGGACAAGTAATTGATGCATTTTTATATGCTATAAAGTACCCGAAAATTAAACAGCTTATTTTAAGAACCAGCTTCCCCGAGCTTGAAAGAAGCATTATTATGACGGCACTTGAAGTTATACCGTCCTCGCTGTATTGCTACAAAGCGGCAAAGCATCGTATGGAATTTATAAACGGGTCGATAATTGAATTCGGTTTTCTTATGTGCAATTCAGACGTTACTATGTATCAGTCAGCCGAATATGATGTTATTCGTTTTGACGAACTTACGCATTTTTCGGAATATCAATACACCTATATGCTTTCGAGAATAAGAGGTGTTAATGATTTTCCGAAGCAGATAAAATCAAGCTCAAATCCGGGTTCTGCGGGACACGCCTGGGTAAAGGAACGCTTTATAAATGCTATGCCTCCCGAAGAGATTTTTACCGATTCTCTCGGCAGGACAAGAGTGTTTATACCGGCAAAAGTGTCTGAAAATTCTTTTTTAATGAACAATGACCCGGGATATGTAAAGCGGCTTGAGGCATTGCCGGAAAACGAAAAGAAGGCTCTTCTTTACGGCGACTGGGATATTTTTGAAGGTCAGTATTTCCCTGAATTCAAACGGGACACACATTGTCTTGATATTGGTGATTTACCTTCTGAATACAAAAGATTCCGAAGTCTTGACTACGGATTTGATATGACCGCCTGCTTTTGGTGGGCGGTCTTGCCTTCCGGCAAATGCATTATTTACCGTGAATTTTACAAAAGCGGACTTACTCTTTCAGAGGCAGCCAAAGAAATTGTAAAGCTTTCGCCCGAAAGCGAAAAAATTTCTTACACGGCTGCCTCTCCCGATCTTTGGAACAGGCGTCAGGACACGGGTAAATCAGGTATTGAAATTATGGCGGAATCCGGTTTATGCGGACTTATAAGGGCTGACAACAGAAGAGTTGAGGGATGGCGTGTTTTAAGAGAATATTTAAGAGGAAATGGCGACGGACCAAATCTTATAATTGCAAATCATTGTATAAATTTAATACGCACACTTCCCGCTTTGACTCACGACCCTAACAATCCCGAGGATGCTGCTGATTTTCCTCATGAAATTACCCACGCCCCTGAAGCAGTTAGATACGGAATTATGTCCCGTCCGCCTCTTACAAAAATTCCTGTTGTTTTGACAGGGAAATATACAAAAACAGAGCTTGAAGATTTAAAACCTCGCAGCAGCATTAAAAAAAGAATTTAAGGAGTGATTTTTTTTGGTAAAACCATACTGGGCCGGTCTTTCGGGCAAACAGAAACATGTTATCACGAATTTTGCCGGTCTTAATACGGAAACTGCAGCAATTATGATAAATGACTCCGAGGCGGCTGATATGAAAAACATTGATGCCGAGGGGCCTTCTTTAGCAGTACGAAAGGCACGAGAGTTTTTTTTGGAAACTAAAAGTATTGCTCCTTCTTCTGCACCAATAGCTTTAGGAAGCGTTTTGCTGAAAAATGAAAACTCGGAAAAATATGAAGAATTTCTTTCGGTTATTGCTAATCACTATTGGTATTATTATGACCCTATAGAAGGCTGGGTAAAGATAAGTACAGGAACTCATTTCTTTTATGATGAAGGAATGCCTGATATGACTTTTTTTGTAGACAGAACCATTGCCTGCGGTGATGCTATGCACAAGGCTTACTATTTTGATGTAAATAAAAAAACAAGCATTGTAACAAGTGAGCTGGATAGCGAAAAACAGATTCCGTGGTGTTCTTTTTTAGTTTCGCACGCAAACAGACTTTATGCTGCAAGAAGCGGCAAAAACTATCTTTATGCAGGGGGACTTTTGAGTCCTGAATTGTGGCAAAGCCTGACGGACGGGGCTTCTTTTGAGTTTGAAACTCCGGACAGTGAAGGTTGCAGCGGTATTGCCTCATTTGCTGACAGAATTATATTCTTTAAACCTCATCATATGTATGAGATTTTTGGCACAGACCCGCTGATTGGCTATCAAACTTCCAAAATAGGCGACAGTATAGGCTGCGTTTCCTACCGAAGCATAAAAGAGGTTTCATCATGCCTTTTATGGCTTGGCGACAATGCGGTATATATTTACAGCGGCGGTTCAAACCCTAAAAATATTGGTAAACCTATTCAAAAATATCTTGACAATATTGTTTCTCCCGAAAAAGCCTGTGCAGGCGTTTTAGGACACCGATATTATTTAAGTCTTCCGCAGAAAGAAGGCCGTATTCTTTTGGTTTACAACCTTGACACAAATGAGTGGTACTGCGAAGACAGCTTTAATGTAAGTGCTTTTCACTCTTTTAAGGATGAGCTTTATGCTCTTTCTGAAGACGGCATATACAAAATGGTTTCGGACGAAAAAGAAGATATTGAATGGTTCTGGCTTTCAAAATGTTTTTCTTCGGATTCCCCATCTGTTCCTCACGATACTCAAAGGCTTTATCTTACGGTTGAAAAGCCCGAAAGCACCGAGCTTTCGGTAACAGTTTTTAATAACACAGGGCAAAAAGACGAGGCTTCTTTATCGGTATTTTCAGATGACGGAAGTGGCAGTGACGATGAAAGGTTTACTGTTTACAGAATTGATATACCATTTTCTGTTTCCTATTCTGCTGACTGGCTTCAGTTTAAAATAAGCGGAAAAGGAAAATGCAAAATATATGCACTTGAAAGAGTTATAAGAAAAAGAAAGGGGTCCTGGTAATGAAGGCTGAACTTAAAATTGATTCTGCCGGATATGACGGAAATTTTAAAAAGCTTGAAGATGCTGTTATAAATCTTCAAAAGCAACTGAATTTTTTACTTCAAAAGCTTGACAGCAGTAACATTATTTCCATAAATACCGATATTACCCCTGTAAAAAACAGCGACGGAAGTTTTTGCATTTGCGGCAGCACTATAAAATTCGGCGAAAATTTTGAGGCTGGATTTCGCGACGGCAACTTTGTTTTTTACGCCTCGCCTTCGGGCAGCGGTACTTTTAAAAGTGCAGACGGGAAAACAATTCATTATTCGAATGGGATAATATCAAAAATTGTTTAAGAAAGGAGTGTTTTTATGGCTATTAAGGCAAGAGATTATTTTAAAAATTACGGATACGATGTTGGCTATGACGAAGAAAGCGGCGGCATTTTAATAACAGATGCAAGCGGTGTTACAAGAAACATAGGAAACAGCGGTCTTAAACTTAAAAACGGTTCGTATTACGCACAGAGCCGTGATGATTTAAACAACCTTTTAGTACGTGCAGGCGTTGGTGCAGGAAAAGGAATGGGAAATGTAAGAACCGAGCTTTCGAACAAGGGTGACAGCGTTGGCTGGATTGACACAGGGCAAAGCCGTTATCTTAATGTAAACGGAAAAAACTATAATCCTGATGACGGTAATTTTATAAACCTTGGCGGGACTTTATATGCACACAACAATTATATTGACAAGCTTCATTCTGCGGGCAGAAGCAAATACGAAGATGCCGCAGCCGAGGCTCTTGCAGAGTATAAGAAAAACAAATTTTCATACGACCCTGCAAGTGATAAAAATCTTGCGGCGGCACAGGAGCTTGCAATGCAAAAAGCACAGCAGAAGCTTAATTCTCAGGGTGTTTTAAACAGCTCGTTAAATGCATTATATACTCAGGCAGCGGCGCAGGACCTTATTCCTGAATACGAAGAAAAGGCTTTTGAAAAGTACAAAGCAGGGCAGGAAGATTTAGCTTCTTACATAGAAAGCATGCAAAAGCTTGCAAACGAAGAAAATTCACGCAGAGTAAAGAATATTGAGTTTGTGCAGAATGCAGAAGAAGAGGGCAGAGAGCAAAGAGAAGACCTTATAGACTCGGCTTACAAAAGAAGTGAGTTTTTAGGCAAGGTTGACAAGGATTCCGCAGACATTTTGGACATAGAAGAAGGTACATTATCACAAAGTGAAAGAGAAAGACAGGAAGATTTTGAAGACAAAATGAAGCTTATTTCTTTTGGTACCGACGAAGAAATGCGTGCCTTTATTATGCAAAAGGAAATTGAATTTGAATACTACGAGAAAAAGGGCGAATTTGATTTTGAAAAATGGAAAGAGGAAATTGATTACGAAAGAATGTCGGACATCCAGAAAGCATGGTCACTTGCAGGAATTAAGTAGTTTTTTTACGGGCGAAGAATTGCCCCTACAATTTCATTTATTACAGAAAAAATCCCGAAGGTTTAAACCTTCGGGATTTTTTTATTTTGTGATTTCAAGTACTTTGAACTGAATTTCTCCTGTGGGAACTTTTGCAGTTACGGTATCACCTATTTTTGCTCCTATAAGGGCTTTTCCTACAGGGGATACGTCTGATATTTTGTTTTCCACGGGGTCGGCTTCGGTTGAACCTACGATACAATAATCTATTTCTTCTTCAAATTCGCAGTCGTAAACTTTTACTTTGGAACCTATACTTACGATTGATGTATCAATTGCGCTTTCGTCAATTACTTTTGCGTGCTTAAGCATCTGTTCAATAGTAATTATACGTGTTTCCATTTGTGCCTGTTCGTTTTTAGCTTCGTCGTACTCGCTGTTTTCTGACAAGTCGCCAAAAGCTCGCGCCTGCTTTATTTTTTCTGTCACGCTCATTCTGCCGGTAGATTTTAAGTAATCAAGTTCTTCTTCCAGCTTCTTTTTTCCTTCGAGTGTCATAATAACTTGTTTATCCACTTTATTTCACTCCCTCCCATGCATAACTTTGCTAAAATATTATGCATAACAATTTTATACATTATACACTTATAGAATACTTTTGTCAATACATATTTTTGTATATAATATATTAATTACATATTGACTTTTATTTTTGTGCGTGATAAACTTAATAAGTTAAGAATTATTACCCTCGGAGAATACAAATGAAAAAAATCATAACTGCTTTTTTACTCATAATTTTATTTATTTCATTTACCACATATTCTATTTCGTCGGAAGAAGAGTGGACTAATCCTTTTTCTGATGTTAATAAAACTGATTGGTTTTATACGGCTGCATCGGCGATAGGATACAACAATTTTCTTCCAGATAAATTTTTGTTTGAACACAGCCGTGATATAACCCGCAAAGAAATGGCATTTGCCCTTTATTCTCTTGCTGATTTCAGAGGTATGGCAAATGATGAGGCAACATACGATTTTGCAGATTTAGATAAAAAATCAGAAATTTATGTTCCCGCTTCCTGGTGCGTTGAAAACTCGGTTTTATCTTGCAGTGAAAATCTTTTTTACCCTGACAAAAATATTACAAAAGAAGAGTTCTGCACTATTTTAACAAGCTTTGTAAGGGCTCTTGATTTATCCTTGATACAAAAAAGAGAACCGTCGCAGTTTATTGACTCGCTTTTGGTTTCGAAACAGCACCGTTCGGCAGTTGTTGCCTGCAAAATGGCAGGAATTGTTAACGGATACGGAAACGGTTATCTTCATCCCGAAAAAACTGTTTGCAAAAGAGAGTTTGCCTCTTCGCTTTATGCTCTTATGCCTCAAATGAGCGAAAATGCAAAAGAAGCTGTTGACCTTTCGACGGGTGCTTATGACAGTCTTTATGACGGTTTTGCTCCCGTTCCCGAAAAGGATTTTAACCCTTTTGTTATGGAAAGCTCCCCTGTTTCGGACTCGTTTTTTGACAATGCCGTTTTTATTGGAGATTCTATTTCGGTAAAGCTTCAGTTCTATAACAAAGAAACCTCCGCTTTAGGAAATGCAAAGTTTTTATGTGCAGAAAGCTTAAGCCCTATGAGTGCTTTGAAGGATGTGAGTGATGAATCGATTCATCCTTCTTTCAGAGGCAAAAAGGTAAAGCCCGCTGACGGAGTTTTAATGAGCGGTGCTCAAAAGGTTTATATAATGCTTGGTATGAACGGCATTGCCATTGATTTTAACCGCTCGTTTGAAAGTACAAAAATGCTTATTGAAGAAATTCTATTAAAATCTCCTGAATCGGTTATATTTGTACAGTCGGTAACGCCTATAACCTTTAAAAGCTCACGTGCAGATGAGGATTTGAATGTTAATTCAATAAATGCTTATAACGAACAGCTCTCCAGGATATGTTCCGAAAATGGGTGGTATTACCTTGATGTAGCATCAGCATTAAAGGACGAAAATGGTTATCTTAAATCTGCTTTTTGCAGTGACGATACGGGTATGGGCATACATTTTAATGATGTGGGCGCTGATATATGGGTAAACTATTTAAAAACACATATTCCTCCGGGATTAAACTGAAATGAGGTACTTTATGAAAAAGATTTTAATAATAAGTTTAGTAATATTTACAGCATTGGCTTTTTCAGGATGTGATAAACAAACTGAAAATCCGTCTTTACCTGAAAATCAGCAGATTATTGAAGCCGACCTTTTTGATGTGCGAGATAAAATTATAAACGACTTATCAATTGCCGATGCAATTTTAATTGAAAGTGCTGACCTTTTTGATTTATATGGCATAAGCGAGGATATGCTTTTGCAATCTGCAAGCTTTGTTACTATGGACAGCACCTTCCCTCATGAAATTGTAATGACTCAAGGCAAAGACAGCAAAACCGCTGACAATATTGAAAGTGCCCTTAGTACAAGACTTTCAGAGGTTTTACTGCAGTCTAAATCCTATGATGCTGAAAATTATGCTCTGGCGCAGGAATGCAAGGTTGTAAGAACAGGTAACTTTGTTTCTATTTTCTTATCTCCCTTGCAAAATGATATGCTTTCTGTTTATAACGAATTCATAAAATAAAAACAGCCGTCTTTAAGACGGCTTATTTTAAGGAGATATTATGGTATTTTCAAGCTTGCCGTTTTTGTTTATATTTTTACCGGCGGTTCTTCTTATAAACTACATAATTCCAAAAAGATTCCGTAACATTTTTCTGCTTTTTGCAAATCTTGTTTTTTATGCTTACGGCGAGCCTTTGTATGTTATTGTAATGCTTGCATCAATGGCGGTAAACTTTATATTTGCAAAAGCAATTGAAAAATCAAACTGCAAAAAGACTTTGCTTATATTTGCTATAATACTTAACATTGGTGCGCTTTGTGTGTTTAAGTATACTTCTTTTATTTTAACAAGTCTTTGCAGTATACTGCCGTTTAGCTTGCCTGACGTAAACATTCCTCTGCCCATAGGTATTTCGTTTTACACTTTCCAGGCGGTATCTTATGTTATTGATGTTTACAGAGGCTCATGCCGTGCAGAAAAAAGTTTTATAAATTTTTCGACCTATATTTCGCTTTTCCCCCAGCTTATTGCAGGACCCATTGTGCGATACAGAGATGTAGATACACAACTTGTAAGCCGAAAATCAGATTTTTCGGAAGGGGTTACGGCTTTTGTTTCGGGTCTTGCAAAAAAAGTGTTGCTTGCAAATCAGTTTGGCATTTTGTGGGACTCTATATCCTCTGCCCCACCCCAAGCAGGAATTATAGGTGCATGGCTTGGTGCTATTGCTTTTACCTTCCAGATATATTTTGATTTCAGTGGATACTCTGATATGGCGATAGGACTTGGAAAGATAATGGGCTTTAATTTCCCTGAAAATTTCGATTATCCTTATATGTCGCATAGCATATCGGAATTCTGGCGTCGCTGGCACATGACATTGGGCGCGTGGTTCAAGAGCTATATCTATATTCCCCTTGGCGGAAATCGCAAGGGCACAGGCAGAACTATCTTCAATCTTCTTGTTGTGTGGACTGTAACAGGAATATGGCATGGTGCAAGCTGGAATTTTATGCTGTGGGGAGCTTATTTCGGTGTGCTTATCGTGCTGGAAAGGCTCTTCCTCGGAAAGTGGCTTGAGAAGATACCGGCATTTTTAAGTTGGCTTTATACCTTTATCCTTGTAGTGTTCGGCTGGGTATTGTTCGAGGCTATCGATCCCACGACAGTTGATATCGGCGCAATGTTCGGACAGGTGTTCACTTATATCGGTGCGATGTTCGGTGCGAACGGAGTGCTGATGGACAATGAGGCTACAAAAGCTATTATGGATTATGGCATCATGTTTGCATTGTGCATTCTCGGTTCCTCTGATGTTATCAAGAGTGTATGCGAGAAGAT
>JAZSDN010000092.1:0-17759 GCA_045531205.1 Clostridia bacterium
TTGTCATAGGGCGTGCTTTAGCACGTTCATTTTTACCCTTGACTAATCGCAGACGAGCATTTACAAGCTTTCGGGCGAAAATCACCGATATTTTGTGAAATTGTTATGCTAGTCTTTCATTTTTACTTTACACTACCAAAAGTATCAATTTAAGTATATACTATAAAAAAAATAAGTCAATGTTCTTTCCTGCAGAATAGTTTTCATTTCTTGCAAAAAAAGCTATAACAACCAAAAATTGTTATAGCTTTTAAAGTTTATGTTGGAAAACTGATTATAACCTCTCTTAAAGTTGTAAGTGTTATAGCAACAATATTATCTCCGTTTGCATAATAGTATACATATCCCGAAGAATCTGAAATCTGCCTTCTTAAATAATATCCGCTTGAAGAAAGATATGATATATATTTATTAACCGATGTTTTGTCATACATATAAGTATAACTTGTGCCGCCTTCTGCATATCCAGAAAATTTTTGTCCGCCTTTTATAGTGCTTACACATTCTTTTCCGGTAACATAAGTATATGTTGCAAGATTCCCGTAAGAATATCTTGGTATACTTGATTTTGTTACTGTAACATTTATTTTTACAGTTTTATCATCAACATCAGAACTGATTGTTATTTGAGTATTTCCTTCTTTTAATCCTTCAACATAAAGTACGGCAATGCCCGATTTTATCCAGCTTCCCCAACTGCATTTTGCAATTGTTTTATCATCTTCTTCGCAGAATATATTCCAATTTTCTTCACTGTTTGATTCCGCATATACATAACAGGTCACATAATTTCCTGCTTCAACAATAATCTCCTGTTGTGAAACAGAAAGATTTACATATTCCTTAAGAAATTCAAAATATGGGATTCCTTCTATAGTAATATCAATATTTTTAATTATATTTATAGGAATTGCAAGACCTAAATTTTCACCTTCGGTATATCCTGCTGATGTTATACCTATTACCTCGGCATGTTCGTTTACCAAGACACCGCCGGAGCTTCCTGAAGAAATAGCAGAAGTTGTTTGAATGAACTTAACCGAATCAATAATTCTGTTAGAGTTACTTATTATACCATTTGATATTGTGTTTTGTAGTCCTAAAGGACTGCCTATAGCATAACAAACTTCACCGTTTGCAACTTTGTCGCTGTCTGCTAATTGAAGATAAGGAAACTCCTGTATAGTTTTATTGTCTGTTGAAGTCTGGCTTATCTTTAATACCGCAACATCTGCATTTTCATCTGCATAAATAACATGCGTAGCATCATAAATTTTTCCGTCAGTTGTAGTTATTTGAGCATATCTTGTACCGTCAATAACATGGAAATTTGTAACTGCAACACCGTCAGGAGAAATAAAAAATCCACTGCCTGTAGCTACAGCCTGCTTGTTTTTATCAAAAACTTCAATATAAAAAACTGAAGGAGATGCCTTTGCAGCAACCTCTGCTGCCGTGAGTGCCGTTTTTGTACTATTGGAATTATCTTCATTTTTTATTGCGCCTGAAAGCTTGAGGTACTCGTAAAGAGTATTTCCACTGTTCTTTATAAAACATTCAAGTGCTTTATAAGAAAGCTCACAAACATCCCCTCTTGTAAAGAGAGAATTATATATGTTGCCATTTGTAAGACCTATTGAATCTGATAAAGGATAAGGATTATTCCATACAAAATCACCGTTTGCATCAGAATATCCCAATGCTCTTAATAAAAAAGTAATATACATTTCTGCCGTTACAGTATTTTGAGAACCAAACTCTATGGCACTTATTCCGTTTGAAAGACCATTTTGATAAGCGTACGCTATATAAGATTCGGCCCAAGAGTCAACATCAAAAAAAGGTTTTTTCCATGTTCCCGAAAGGGCAACAGCTTCTTTTCCAAGTAAACGTATAAGAATTACTGTTGCTTCCTGCCTTGTAGGAGCACGGTCTAAATCAAAATTTGGTGTTCCGTCAGCGTTTGTTCCTACTCCTTTAAAAAGACCGTATGAATATAAAAGCTCTGCTGCTGATGTTTGTGAAAGAGTTGCTGCAGATGTATATATTCCGCAAGAACACAGCATTGCTATAATAACAAATAAACTTATAAGACGTTTTTTCATAATATTCGCCTCCCTTTTATACCATAAAATATTCTAACACACACAGTCTTTTTTGTAAAGTAAATTATTTATGAACACTATATGAAAAATTTATTTTTAAAACTCTACTATAAGTAGAGTTGTGTTTATTGTACTATAAAAAATAGAATATTTAGAGCAGTTTTCTATTGAAAAAAAGAATAAAAATGTTATAATTATTTTAGAAAGTAAAAAAGGATGTATATAAACAATGAATGATGTAAGAAAAATCTTTGCTTCAAATTTAAAGAAAAGAAGGAAACAACTTAAACTGACACAGTATGAATTTGCTAAACTTATAGGTTATTCAGAAAAAACAATTTCGAAATGGGAACAAGGAAAAGCTGTAGCTCCAAGCGAAATATTGCCTGAAATCTCGAAAACCCTTGGAATAAGTATTGATGAAATGCTTAATGGGAAAAGCGATGTTTTGTATTATTTGGGCATTGACGGAGGAGGCACAAAAACAAAATTCGCTCTTGCTAACAAAAAGGGAGAAATTATAAAAAGTATAGTTCTTTCAGGCTCTAACCCTGTCGATATAGGAATAGAAAACACATTCAATATACTGGACGAAGGTATACGAACTGTATGTTCCGATGTTCTTGCAAGTGAGGTTTCGGTTTTTGCAGGGATTGCAGGCGGCGGACTTACAGGAGATTACAGAGAAAAAATAGCTGATTTTTTAAAGAAATACGGATTTGCAAAAGTAAATAATGACAGCGATGCAATGAATGCTGTTGCTTCGTGTCTTGGTAATAAAGAAGGTATTACTATTATTATTGGAACAGGTGGTATAGCATTTTTACGACAAAATGAAGAATTGGAACGCTTTGGCGGATACGGATATTTGTTCGAAGATGGCGGAAGTGGATATTGCATAGCAAGAGATGGTATTCTCTCCGCAATGAAAGCGGATGAAGGAACAGCAGAACCTACTCTGCTACAGGAAATATTTTCAAAAGAATTTAAAACAAAAAGAACGTCCGATTTTCTTGCGGAATTGTACTTGGGCGGAAAAAAGAAAATTGCATCCTATGCACACCTTGTTTTTGATGCATACAAATGTGATGATTCAGTTGCAAAAAGAATTATTAAAACAAATATGGCAGTTGTTGCATCTACTATAGAAAAAATAGCTGAAAAAACAGAGAAAAAGTTTGTAAAAGTAGTTTTGACTGGTGGTATTGCAACTAACGAGGAAGAAATCATTTTACCATTAATATACAATGCAATAAAAAATAAAGAATTATATGATATTACTGTAAGTAAAAAAGACCCCGTAAACGGTGCACTTATACTGGCAGGAACAGAAGGAGAATAATATGTTAAATACCGAAAAACGAAACCCAAAAACCACTCATATCGACAAAATGTCAAGCATAGAAATGGTTTCTGTTATGCAGGAAGAAAATCATAATGCAGTTATGGCTGTTGATTCACAGCTCGGCTTTATTGCCGAAGCCATTGACAAAATAAGCTTTAATATGAAAAAGGGTGGCAGATTATTTTATATAGGATGTGGAACTTCAGGCAGATTAGGTGTTGTTGATGCATCCGAATGTCCCCCTACCTTTGGAGTTCCTCACGGTCTTGTAATTCCTATCATCGCCGGAGGCGCAACTGCAATGACAAGAGCCGTTGAAGGCGCAGAGGACAGTTTTGAAAAAGGATACAACGACCTTTCCGAATATAAGTTAAGCGAAAATGATTCAGTTGTAGGAATTTCAGTTGCAGGCGGTGCAGAATATGTTTGCGGTGCGTTTAAAGCTGCAAGTAAAGCTGGTGCTCTTAAAATTTCGCTTACCTGCAACGAGGGAAGTAAAATACATAACCTTGCAGATATAAAGATATGTACCGAAACCGGAGCGGAAGTAATAACAGGGTCTACACGCTTAAAAGCAGGAAGTGCACACAAAATGGTGCTTAATATGATATCTACCTGTGTTATGGTAAAACTTGGACATGTGTACGAAAATTTGATGATAAACCTTAAGCCTTCCAACATAAAACTACGGGATAGAATGATACGAATTGTGTCGGATATCACAGAACTTGATTATAATTCATCCGAAAAATTACTTGAAGATAATGCCTTTGTTATCAGAAAAGCAGTAGAAAGTTATTTGAAATAATATTTTTAAAGCAAAAATTATAATATTTTTTCTCTTCGCAACACATTTAAAACTACAAGTCAAGTAATGAATTTTTTTAATATATGTAAAATTTTTCTTTACATAAAAATTTCCTTGTCTGCAAACAATATTACTGTAAATTGATTTAAAGGAGATTTTTACAATATGAAAGCAACAGGAATTGTTAGAAGAATAGACGACCTTGGGCGTGTAGTAATTCCAAAAGAAATACGAAGAACAATGAGAATCCGCGAAGGCGACCCTCTTGAAATTTTTACCGATCGCGACGGTGAAGTTATTTTTAAAAAGTATTCCCCTATTGGAGAGCTTGGAGATTTTGCTCTGCAGTACGCAGAAACCCTTTCAAAAACAGCAGGTTTTCCTGTGTGTATAACTGATAAAGACAGCGTAATAGCGGTATCAGGTGCCTCAAAAAAAGAACTTAACGAAAAGCGAGTAAGTCTTGAACTTGAAAAGATAATGAACGAAAAAACAACATTTTTAATGCGTTCTGACCGTTCAAATAAAACAGCCGTTATAGATGGTTCCGATAAATATTTTGCCGGTGTTGTTGCTCCTATTATTGCAGAAGGCGATTCAATCGGTTCAGTAGTTATGATGTCGGATGATTCAAGCAATATGGGAGAAGTTGAAACAAAACTCGCACAATCTGCTGCAGGATTTTTAGGAAAACAAATGGAAGAAGTTTGAAAATAACACATTTAAATACTTGTATAAGAAAATGAGCCCTGTGCATTACACACAAGGCTCATAATTTTTAATATTGTTTTTGGGCAATCGTCGTTTTCGTCAAAAAGGCAAAACCGTTTTTGATTGCTACGGCGTTGCATTTTTTATTTAGATTTGGTTAAGATTGCTCAAAGTCGCATAAATACGGCAGTTAAAGGTTGATAAGCGTAAAAAAAGACCTCATTGGACGAATCCAACAAGGTCGATTTTTTTATTCAATTTTGCCTTTTGCGTGATAAGTGGCTTTGCCCCAAATCAATATGTCTTAAATTATTTACTCTCCTTAAGCGCTGCCTGAGCTGCTGCAAGTCTTGCAATCGGAACTCTGAAGGGTGAGCAGGATACATAATCAAGACCAATCTTATGGCAGAATTCAACTGAAACAGGGTCACCGCCGTGTTCACCACAGATACCGCAGTGAATTTCAGGACGTGTGCCTTTACCAAGTTTAATTGACATTTCCATAAGTTTACCTACGCCGGTCTGGTCGAGTTTAGCGAAGGGATCGTTTTCGTAGATCTTCTTGTCATAGTAAGCATCCAAGAATTTACCTGCATCGTCTCTTGAGAATCCGAATGTCATCTGTGTTAAATCGTTTGTACCGAAGCAGAAGAATTCAGCTTCTTTAGCGATTTCGTCAGCTGTTAAGCAAGCTCTGGGGATTTCTATCATTGTACCAACTTCGTATTTTAATTCTACGCCTGCAGCTGCGATTTCTTCGTCTGCAGTAGCAACAACGATATCTTTAACGAATTTCAATTCTTTAACTTCGCCTGTTAAAGGAATCATAATTTCGGGTTTAACATTCCAGCCTTTAGCCTTCTTAACATTGATAGCTGCACGGATAACAGCCTTTGTCTGCATTTTTGCAATTTCAGGATATGTTACAGCAAGTCTGCATCCACGGTGACCCATCATGGGGTTGAATTCGTGGAGTGAAGCAATAATAGCTTTAATTGCTTCAACTGATTTACCCTGAGCTTTTGCTAAAGCTTCAATGTCAGCTTCTTCTGTAGGAACGAATTCATGGAGAGGAGGATCTAAGAATCTGATTGTAACAGGATTTCCTTCCAAAGCTTCGTATAATTTTTCAAAGTCGCCCTGCTGATAAGGAAGAATCTTATCTAAAGCAGCTTCTCTTTCTTCAACTGTGTCAGCACAAATCATTTCACGGAAAGCAGCAATTCTGTCTGCTTCAAAGAACATGTGTTCTGTACGGCAAAGACCAATACCTTCTGCACCTAATTCAACTGCCTTTTTAGCATCTGCAGGAGTATCAGCATTTGTTCTAACTTTAAGTGTTCTGAATTCATCAGCCCAATCCATTATTGTCTTGAATTCGCCAACGATTTCAGCATCAACTGTAGGAATAATTCCATCGTAAATGTTACCTGTTGAACCGTCGATTGAAATATAGTCGCCTTCATTGTATGTTTTGCCAGCTAATGTGAATTTCTTGTTAGCTTCATCCATAACAATGTCGCCACAACCGGATACACAGCAGGTACCCATACCACGGGCAACAACGGCTGCGTGTGATGTCATACCACCACGAACTGTTAATATACCCTGTGAAGCCTTCATACCTGTAATATCTTCAGGTGAAGTTTCAAGACGAACTAATATAACCTTTTCGCCTCTTGCGTTCCAGATTTCAGCATCTTCAGCTGTGAAAACAACTTTACCGCAAGCAGCACCGGGTGATGCACCAAGACCTTTACCTGCAGGAACTGCAGCTTTGATAGCTTTAGCATCAAACTGAGGATGTAATAAAGTATCAAGGTTTCTGGGGTCGATCATAGCAACTGCCTGTTTCTTATCGATCATGCCTTCGCTAACGAGATCACAAGCAATTTTAAGAGCAGCTTTAGCTGTTCTCTTACCGTTTCTTGTCTGAAGCATGTATAATTTACCAGCCTGGATAGTGAATTCCATGTCCTGCATATCTCTGTAATGATCTTCAAGAGTTTTGCAAACTTTATTGAATTCTTCAAAAGCTGCAGGGAATTTGTCAGCCATTTCAGCAATAGGCATAGGAGTTCTAACGCCTGCAACAACGTCTTCACCCTGTGCGTTAACTAAGAATTCACCCATAAGACCGGGTTCGCCTGTAGCGGGGTCACGTGTGAAAGCAACACCGGTACCGCAATCGTCACCCATGTTACCAAAAGCCATCATCTGAACATTAACAGCTGTTCCCCATGAATAAGGAATATCGTTATCACGACGGTAAACGTTAGCTCTGGGGTTGTCCCATGAACGGAAAACGGCTTCAACAGCACCCATAAGCTGTTCTTTGGGATCAGCAGGGAAATCTTTGCCTATCTTGGACTTGTATTCAGCCTTGAACTGACCTGCAAGTTCTTTTAAATCTTCTGCAGTAAGTTCAACGTCCTGAGTAACACCCTTTTCTTCCTTCATTTTATCGATTAATTCTTCGAAGTACTTTTTACCAACTTCCATAACAACGTCGGTGTACATCTGGATAAATCTTCTGTAGCAGTCCCAAGCCCAACGGGGGTTACCGCTCTTTGTAGCCATAACTTCTACAACTTCTTCGTTAAGACCGAGGTTTAAGATTGTATCCATCATACCGGGCATTGATGCTCTTGCACCAGAACGAACAGAAACAAGGAGAGGATTTTCCTTGTCACCGAATTTCATACCGGTGATACCTTCCATCTTGTCGATGTATTCCATTATCTGTGCCTGAATGTCATCGTTGATTTTGCGTCCGTCTTCATAATACTGTGTACAAGCTTCTGTTGTAACAGTAAAACCCTGAGGAACAGGAAGACCTATCTTTGTCATTTCAGCAAGATTTGCGCCTTTTCCGCCTAAAAGCTCACGCATTGAAGCGTCGCCTTCGCTGAAAAGGTATACGAACTTTGTCATGTATAAATTCCTCCTAAATAAAAATTATAAACTTTATTTAATCACGCTTGTCCCAAAAAAGAAAAGCATGAGTTTATCAAAAAAATGCATTTCAAGTAATCCTTTATAATATACTCTAATATAATTCTACGCAAAATTAGAAAATCCTTCTATTTTTTTAAAATATTTTTTTATGCATAACAACACAAAAAACATTAAAGTAAATATAAGCTATTCGGTGTTTTTGTTTTTTGCCTTATCATTGTGGGCAGGCGAAGCAAAAACTTATTTTTTGTTTTTCGTTTCGGCTATACTGCACGAATATATACATATGATAACAGCTATGCTATTCAAAATAGAAGTATTTTCTATAAACATATTCCCCTGGGGGTTAAAGCTTACAACAGGTATTCTTTGCGGAGCCAAAGGAAAAACCGTTCTTATGGCGGGTCCTTTTGGCAGTTTGTTGATAGCCTTGCTTTGTTATTTTACCAATAATTTCCCTTTATGTCAAGTAAACATTGCATTATTCTTATTTAACTTAATCCCTGCTCTGCCACTTGACGGTGGAAGATTACTTTTTTTATGTTCTAAAAATAAAAGTTTAACAAAAAATATTTCTTTTGTATGCGGCTCTGTTTTAGCACTTCTCTCCCCCTTTTCCTTTTGGTTTATTCCAGTGTCGTTAATGATTTTTTCAACTTTGTATAGAGATTCTATAAATCTTTTTGATACAGAAATAATAAAAACACTTGAAAAAAGTAAAAAAAATGTATACAATATTAAAAAATGACTAAGGAGTATACAATGCTTGATAAAATTTTAGATAAAGTACAAAAAGCCGCCAGATATACAGGCGGTGAATACGGAAGTATTATAAAAAAAACCGATGAAGTTAAAGTGAGATTTGCTTTTTGTTTCCCTGATTTATATGAAGTAGGAATGAGCCATCTTGGTTTAAAAATTCTTTATCATTTGTATAATGAACGCCCCGACACCTGGTGTGAAAGGGCTTTTATGCCGTGGAGCGATATGGAAGAGGAAATGAGAAAAAATAATATCCCTCTTTTCGCCCTTGAATCAGGTGACCCACTTACAAAATTTGATTTTGTAGGCTTTACCCTTCAGTACGAAATGTGCTATACAAATGTACTTGCAATGCTTGATTTAGCACATATTCCCTTAAAAAGTGCTGATAGAGATGACTGCTTCCCTTTAATATGTGCAGGCGGCTCGTGTGCTTATAATCCCGAGCCTTTGGCTGATTTTATCGATTTCTTTATAATGGGCGAAGGCGAAGAAGTTAATATGGAAATAAACGATGCCTATATAAAAGCAAAAGAAGACGGCAAAACAAAGCAGGAAATTCTTGAAATTCTTTCGCAAATCGAAGGAGTTTATGTTCCCTCTTTTTATGATGCAGTTTTTGAAAACGGTAAACTTTTATCAATAAAGCCAAACAAAGAAAATGTTCCCGAAAAAATAAAGAAAAGAATTATAAAAGATTTAGACACAGCTTATTTCCCTGAAAAAATAATTGTTCCATTTCTTGATGTTATTCACGACAGAATAACTCTTGAACTGTTCAGAGGCTGTATAAGAGGCTGCCGTTTTTGTCAGGCGGGTATGATTTATCGTCCTGTAAGAGAACACTCAAAAGAATATCTTTTATCTTTGGCAGAAAAACTTATAAAAAGCACAGGTTATGAGGAAATTTCACTTTCCTCCTTAAGCACAAGCGACTACAGAGATTTATATGAATTTATGGAAAATCTTTTGCTTTTGACCGAGAAAAATATGATAAACCTTTCTCTCCCCTCTTTGCGTATAGACAATTTTTCCATGGACCTTATAAATAAAGTACAAAAAGTAAGAAAAGCAAGTATAACCTTTGCAGCAGAAGCAGGCACACAAAGAATGCGAGATGTTATAAATAAAGGAATTACCGAAGAGGAAATTCTTAATTCAGCAAAAATAGCCTTTGAAGGCGGAGCAAGAAGTATAAAGGTTTACTTTATGATTGGCCTTCCTTACGAAACAAACGAAGACGTTGCAGGAATTCCCGACCTTGCGCATAAAATACTTAATGTTTATTTTGCAATGCCAAGAGAAAAAGGCGAACGACCTGCAGCAATAAATATGAGCGTATCTTCTTTTGTGCCAAAGCCATTTACTCCATTTCAGTGGTCAAAGCAAAACAGCTCCAAAGAACTTCAGGACAAGCAAAAAATATTACTTGAAAATATTAGAAGTAAAAAAATAACCTTGAGTTATCACGAATCAAAACTCGCTGTTTTAGAGGGTGTTTTTGCCCGCGGAGACAGAAGACTTTGCACAGTTTTGGAAACTGCTTACAAAAAAGGTTGTCGAATGGATGCCTGGAGCGAATATTTTAATTTTGAAACTTGGCTACAAGCTTTTGAAGAATGCAACCTTACTATTGACGAATACACAAGAGAACGTTCCTATGATGAATTTTTACCGTGGGATATTGTTGATATCGGTGTAACAAAAAAATTTCTTATGAACGAAAATGAAAAAGCTAAAAAAGCTGAACTTACGCAAAACTGCAGAAAAACATGTTCAGGTTGCGGAGCTGCATGCTTTAAAGGAGGCGTTTGTTTTGAATAAATATATTATACGCTTTGAAAAACTTGAAAATTTAAAATATGTTTCGCACCTTGATTTTTTAAGATTTATACAAAGAGCAATGAGACGAGCAGGTATTCCTCTGTCCTATTCGAAAGGATTTAATCCCCACCCGATTATTTCTTTTGCTCTCCCCCTTGCTGTAGGTGTCAGCGGATTAGCTGAACTTTTTGAAATAGGAATTGAAGCAGAAATGGATCCCGAAGAAATCAAAAACAAAATAAACACAGCTTTGGTTCCCGGTCTTAAAATTACAGAAGTAACAAAATCCGAAGGAAATAATTTTTCAAAAATAAGATGGGCACTTTATAAAATAACACCTGAGAATATGCCCTCTCAGAAGCAAATAGAAGCATTTCTTTCTTTAGATGAAATTACTGCAGAAAAAAACACCAAAAAAGGAATAAAAACAGTTTCTGTAAAAGAAGATATCTTCAGTATTGAAATAAATGATAATTCTTTAATGTGTATACTTTCGGCAGGTGCAGAAAGGAATATTAAGCCTTCCCTTTTTGCTGAAACTTTAAAAAATTATATCCCGGATTATGACCCAGGGTATTGCACTTATTTAAGAATAAAACTTTTGGACGATAAAAAAATTTATATATAATAAAAAAAGATATTGCAATATTTACTTAAAAATAGTATAATTTAAGGTACTAAGTTGAAAGGAAGATGGAAAGTGTTTGGATACGGTCAGGATATTGGTATAGATTTAGGAACTGCAACAGTCCTTGTTTATGTAAGAGGAAGAGGTATTGTTCTTCGTGAACCCTCGGTTGTTGCTATTGACAAAAATACAGGCAGAGTTATGGAGGTAGGACTTGACGCACAGAGAATGCTTGGAAGAACTCCGGGTAACATTGTAGCTATACGTCCTTTGCGTGATGGAGTTATTTCGGATTATGATACTACCGAAAAAATGCTTCGTTATTTCCTTAAAAAGGTTTGTTCAAAACGTCTTTTCAGACCTAATGTTATTGTTTGCGTTCCAAGCGGAGTAACAGAGGTTGAAGAAAGAGCTGTTTTGGACGCATCTATTCAGGCTGGCGCAAGAAGAGCTCATCTTATAGAAGAACCCATTGCAGCAGCAATCGGTGCAGGTCTTGATATTTCAAAGCCTTACGGAAGTATGGTTGTTGATATCGGCGGCGGAACAACAGACGTTGCAGTTATTTCTCTCGGTGGCATTGTTGTAAGCAACTCCATTAAAATTGCAGGCGATGCATTTGATGATACAATTGTAAAGTATATCAGAAAAAAATATAATATAATGATTGGCGAACGTACAGCCGAAGATTTAAAAATACGTATCGGTTGCGTATTCCCCAGAGAAGAAGACGAATCAATGGAAATCCGCGGACGTTGTCTTATTACAGGTCTTCCAAAAACAATAACAGTATTTTCGTCCGAAATGATGGAAGCTTTAGACGAACCTGCTACAACTATAGTTGATGCTGTTCACAATGTTCTCGAAAATACACCTCCCGAACTTTTGGGCGATATCAGTAATTCGGGCATAGTATTAACAGGTGGCGGTTCATTGGTTTACGGTCTTGACCAACGTATAAACAAAGAAACAGGCATCAGTGTTCGTATAGCAGAAGATGCAGTTTCGTGTGTTGCTATAGGTACAGGAAAAGCGCTTGATAATATAGATTCTTTAAAGGATACCACAAACTCCCATCACAGAAGATATCAGTAAATTTAAGCCCCATATTTGGGGCTTTTTAATTGTAGGTGTGTTTTATGAAAAAATTAGAAAAAACTAATGTTATGCGTATTTTAGATCAGCACAAAATAACATATACTCCCCATTGTTATATTGATTCAGGAGTTGTCAGCGGAACAGACGTCGCAAAAGTATTAAACCAAAACCCTGAAAACGTTTTTAAAACCCTTGTAACTCGTGGAAAAACGGGTTCACATTACGTTTTTGTAATTCCTGTAGAAAAAGAACTTAATTTAAAAAAGGCTGCATCAGCTGTTGATGAAAAAAATATAGAAATGATAAAATCAAAAGAATTATTACCTCTTACTGGATATATTCACGGTGGATGCTCCCCTATTGGTATGAAAAAGTTTTTTACCACAGTTTTTGACAACAGTATAAAAAATATTTCAAATATATTTTTCAGTGCAGGGAAAATAGGCTATCAGGTTGAACTTTCTTCCCAAGATATAGAAAAAGTAATTCCCTTTAAATGTTATGATCTTTGTGATTAAAAAAGGAGCAGAAAATCTGCTCCTTTTTTACATTTTTATCTTGATTCAGTTGTGTCTTCTGTTAAAACCACTTCTACGTCTATTATATCATCATCTCTGTTTATGGTTAAACGTAACTTATCTCCTGCTTTATGTTTGTCTCTTATACGATTAAGCTCATCCGAGGATTTTACTTCCTCTCCTTCGCATTTTATTATTATATCACCGCGTCTTATTCCTGCTTTATCAGCACCGCTTCCTTTTTCAATTCCAAAAACGAATAAGCCTGCCGACTGAAGATTATAAGCCTTTGCTTCTTCTTCAGAAATATATCTTACTGTTACGCCTATTATGGGTCTTCCTTTTACAAAGCCGTAGTTTACTATGTCTTCAAGTATGGGCTTTGCATCATTTATTGGAATGGCAAAACCTAAACCTTCAACATCTGTATTGGCTATCTTTACACTGTTTATACCAATTACCTCGCCCCTCATATTTACAAGGGCACCGCCGGAATTACCGGGGTTTATTGCTGCATCGGTCTGTATCATTGTGTATGACACATTATCAACTGTAACAGTTCTGTTTAATGCACTTACAATTCCTTTTGTTAAAGAACCTGCAAATTCAACGCCCAAAGGATTTCCTATAGCTATTACACTTTCCCCTGCCTGCAGATTGTCTGAATCTCCCAAGTCTGCAGTATATAAATCTTCTGCTTCAATTTTTATTACAGCAAGGTCACTTCTTTGGTCTGTTCCTACTAATTTTGCTTCGTATGTTTTGCCTGAATTTGTTGTAACTGTAACTTTTGATGCTCCATTAATAACATGATTATTAGTTGCAATATATCCGTCTTCACTAATAATTATTCCAGAGCCGCTTCCTGCTGAAGTAGTTGTTCCAAAAAAGCTTTGATATTGAAATTCTGTTGATATTCCAACAACAGCAGGACCTACCTTCTGCCCTACTTCTACTGCTGTAAGTTCTCCCTCTGGTGTGCTTGGTTTGTTTGCAGGAGTAACTACGTTTTCATTAGTATTATCCAAAGAAAACTGTGCATTGTTTCTGTCAAAAAACTTATCTTCCAATCTCTCGATTAAAGGAGATGCAACAGAAAATATTGCAGCACCAAGCAAAATACCTGCCAACCCACATACTACGCCTATAAGCCATGTTTTTTTCTTTTTCGGTTTAATTTTTATGTTTACATCGCTTACACTTTCGTTTACTGTTGGTTCCTCTGTAAAGGTTGTATAACCAAAAACGCTGTTTGGATTTTCATGCCTTATTTCCTCGTGAGAATAATTTTCAGAAGAAGTAAAATCAGAAGAGTTTACGGGTTCGTTATTTTCGTTTTGGAAATTATTTAAATCATTGTCAAACATATCTTTATTTCCTTTCTTGAGTTGTTTAAGTATATATTAAAATAAATTTATGATTATTTTATGAATTGGCTGTGAATTTTATTGTTTTTTTAATGAAAAAGTAAATTTTGCAAATTCATTTTGTTTGCTTTGAACTGTTATTTCTTCTTCGTGTGCAAGCACCAGACTGTGAGCGATATAAAGTCCAAGGCCAAGCCCTTGTTTATCCATTCCTCTTGAACGGTCAGATTTGTAGAATCTGTCCCACACCTTGTTTAATTCTTCGCAAGACAACCCTTTCCCTGAATTTTCTACAGAAACAAAAACTTTTCCGCCCTTCGAAACAACGTCTATCTTTATATATCCGTTTTCTTTGTTGAATTTTATAGCGTTTTCCAAAAGGTTTATTATTACTCTTGAAATTGCGTCTTCGTCTGCTAAAACAATGGTTTTATCTTGTTCAAAATTAATTTCAACGTTTATCTTTGCGTCATTAAGACGACTTTCAAAGTTTAATATCTTAAGCCTTATAAGTTCATTTATATCAAGCGGTTTAATATCTAACTTTATTTGTTTTCTGTCAATCCTTGTAAGTGACAGCAATTCATTTACAAGTCTTGAAAGCCTTTTTATTTCGTCCGAAACAATTGACAGATATTTCTTTTGTTCTTCTTCTTTAATAGTTCCGTCTAAAATTCCGTCAATAAATCCGCTTATTGTAGTCATTGGAGTTCTGAGCTCGTGCGAAACATTTGATATAAATTCAGAACGATTGTTTTCTATTTCCTCAAGAGAATTTTTCATATTGTTGAAGGTTGTACAAAGCTGACTTATTTCATCATCTCCAACACTATCTATCGTTACCGAAAAATCCCCTTTTGCAATCTGCTTTGCAGCTTTTGTTATTTTATTTATGGGTTTTGATATCATACGTGATATAAAGTATGATAAAAGTGATGCTAATGCAAAAGCCAGCAATGCCCAGATTAAAAATCTCGAAAACAAACTGTATGCATACTTGTTAACCTGGTATAGAGGAACCGAAAGACAAGTTACCCCTAGTAAGTTATTGGAATTTTTAAGCGGTACCATAGCTATAAGACTCGGGCTTTTAAAAACATTGTCAAAATTTCCTATAATTATATGTGTTTCTCCGTCAATATATTTTTTTATTTTTTGATCATATATATTATTTTTTAAATATTCCCCGGAGTTTTTGCTCGAAATAACCATTTCCCCCGAAGTGTTAAAAATAAGAACCGAACCGTTTATTCTTTTGCTGCAGTTATCCACATTCATTTGATAAATAATTGCAGCCGCACTGCCTCTTTCAAAAGAATACTGATACACAGTAAGTTCATTAAGTCTTACTGCTTCATCTATAAGCTCTTTTTGTTCTGATGCTATGTTATATTTTGTCAGTGTTCCAAAAAGAATAGCAGATGTGGCAATGGTTAAAACAAGTATTATCAATAAACTGCCAAGCATTATTTTGCCGAAAATGCTTTTCAATATTATTTCACCTCAAACTTATATCCTACTCCCCAAACGGTTTTCAATTCCCAGTTTTCGTTTTCGCAAACAGAAAGCTTTTGCCTTAATCTTTTAATATGGACATCTACAGTCCTTGAATCTCCATAATAATCAAAATCCCACACTTTTTCAAGTAACTGTTCGCGTGTAAAAACGCAGTTAGGATGGGATGCAAGAAAATAAATAAGCTCCATTTCCTTTGGCGGAGTTTCTACCATTTCGCCATTTAATTTAAGCTCGTATGTTGTAAGATTTATTTCAATATTGTTGTAGCTTACCGTTTTTGACTCATCTTCTTTTTTATCCTTGTCATATCTTCTTATAACGGCTTTTACCCTTGCAACAAGCTCTCTTGCATCAAAGGGCTTTACAATATAATCGTCTGCTCCCATTTCAAGTCCCAATACCTTGTCAAAGGTTTCCCCTTTAGCGGTAAGCATTATAACCGGAACATCTTCTGTTTTTCTTATTTCTCTGCAAAGAGATACTCCGTCCATACCCGGAAGCATAATGTCAAGTATACATAAATCAGGCTTTTCTTTGTCAAAAAGCTTTAAAGCATCTTTTCCGTCATGTGAGGTCAGCACTTCGTATCCGTCTTTTTCAAGATATAAGCGTACAAGCTCGCAAATATTAATATCGTCGTCTACTACCAAAATTCTATTTGCCATAAAAACACCTCCGGAAAGATAATATCAAAATTTTATTAATAAAAATTAACTGATTTTTGAACTTTTTGTAACTTCCTATAAAGTATATATTATACTATTTTAGTAAATTTTGCAACCTTATATTCAAAAATGAGTTGAAGTTTTGTTTGTTTTATTGTATAATAAAATAAATTTGACACTTCGAAAGGATTTTTAGATATGAAACTTGGAATTGTAGGTTTGCCCAATGTCGGCAAGAGTACTCTTTTTAATGCTATTACAAAAGCAGGTGCACAAAGTGCAAATTATCCCTTTTGTACTATAGAACCAAATGTAGGTATGGTTGCTGTTCCCGATAAAAGACTTGATGTTTTAACCGGAATGTATAACCCCGAAAAAACAACTCCTGCGTACATAGAAATAGTTGATATTGCAGGTCTTGTAAAGGGTGCCTCAAGAGGCGAAGGTCTTGGTAATAAGTTTTTATCCCACATTCGAGAAGTAAATGCAATAATCCATGTTGTTCGTTGTTTTGAAGATGCAAATATTGTTCACGTTGACGGAAATGTAAACCCTATGCGTGATATCGAAACAATAAATCTGGAGCTCATTTTTGCAGACCTTGAAATGGTTGAAAAGAGATACGAAAGAGTATCAAAACTCGTTAAAACCGGTGACAAAAAATATATGGTTGAAGCTGGTCTTTTGAAAAAACTTGTAGAAACACTCGAGTCAGGAAAACCTGCAAGACTTTGTGAACTTGACGAAAATGAAGCTGAAATCATGAAAGAAATTGCTCTTTTAACGTCAAAACCCGTTATCTATGCAGCAAACGTTTCTGAAGATGATTTTGTAAACGGCATTGAAAATAACGAGATTTTAAATGCACTTAACGAAATGGCAGCAAAAGAAGGTGCCGAGGTTTTACCTATTTCTGCAAAAATAGAAGAAGATATAGCAACTTTAGATGCAGAAGAAAAAGAGCTTTTCCTTGCTGAAATGGGACTTTCAGCATCAGGACTTGACAGACTTGTAGAAAAAAGCTATTCCCTTTTAGGTCTTATAAGCTTTTTAACAGCAGGACCTCAAGAAGTAAGAGCCTGGACAATTACAAAGGGTACAAAAGCACCAGGTGCTGCAGGTAAAATACATTCCGATTTCGAAAGAGGCTTTATACGAGCCGAAGTTGTGGCATACAACGATCTCATAGAATGTGGCAGCACTGTCGCCGCCCGCGAAAAAGGGCTTATAAGAAGCGAAGGAAAAGAATATATAGTTTCCGACGGCGACGTTATAGTTTTCAGATTTAATGTTTAAAAAAAGACGGTGTAATTTGATATGCACCCCAAAAGTTAGACACTTTTGGAGGTGCATATTTTTTATGGGTAAAACAGGAAGAAAAAACAAAACATACTCGCCAGAATTCAAAATATCTGTTATAATGGATATGCGAGAACACCACCTTGGGTATTG
>JAZSDN010000026.1:0-51903 GCA_045531205.1 Clostridia bacterium
TTGTCATAGGGCGTGCTTTAGCACGTTCATTTTTACCCTTGACTAATCGCAGACGAGCATTTACAAGCTTTCGGGCGAAAATCACCGATATTTTGTGAAATTGTTATGCTAGTCTTTCATTTTTACTTTACACTACCAAAAAATTTTATATATTTATTTTAACTCATATAAAAAGGTTTTGTAATACCTTCACAGGGCTATTTATATAAAGTTGTGTCCTTTTTTTGCATTTTTATTTGCATTTTATTACAAAAAAGATTATAATTGATATATAAGCTTTTAAGAGGTGATAAATATACTTGCTTCCAAAATATACAAATTCAAAATATCAGATATGGATATTGCTGTAACAATTGATAATTCGTTTACCCCTAACCCTTCTTTACATTCTTTTGCCGAAAACAATGCTGTAAAAGGGATGCATTGCCACGCCCTTCACGAATTGTTTTTTGTAAAAAATTCTTCACTTATTGTCTTAAGCGAAGACCAGAACTATGAATTCAAAAACTGCGTTGTGTGCATTCCACCAATGTTTGTTCATAACTCTATAAGGCACAATGATTTCAGGATACTTTTTTCCTACAATATCACTTCGGAAAAGGCCTCTGATTTTTCGGCTTTTTTAGATTCATTCTTTTCATCAAAAAGTCCTGCCAGTGCAAATATTGATCCTTCGTTTGAAGTATATTTTCAGCAGCTTTTTGACTTCATACATATTTGCGGAAGTTTGGCTGATGAGCTTGTTACTTCTCTTCTTAAACTGATATTTTTTAATATTTATAACTGCAATGCAAATATAGAAAAAAAAGAAATATCTTTACCCCGCGACAGTTATCTTGTAACAATTGACAGCTTTTTAACAAATTATCAAAATAATATTAACTTAAAAACAATGGCCGAGGCTTTAAATCTCAGCACAAAGCAAACCTCAAGAATTATCAAGAAAAATTACAACTGTACTCTTTCTGAACTTGTAAATTTAAAAAGACTTGGCGTAGCAAAAGCTCTGCTTGCAAAAAGCGATATGCCGATTTCTGCCATTGTTGAGCATATAAACTTTCCGTCAGAAAGTTACTTTTATCATCAGTTCAAAAAAACATACGGCTGTACACCGCTTAAATATCGTAAAAATAAAAAGGTAAATATGTAAAAATATCCCCATAAAAAAAGAACTGTAAAAAATTATTTTTTACAGTTCTTTTTTGTTTACTTGTTTTTTAATCTGCCTAAATTTCCCTTTTTAGGTTCTTTTTCAAGTGGTTTATAAAAGTGACATTTGTTTTTCTTCCAACACCCAATGTATGAACAAACCTCTGATTTAGAATCGAGTTCATAAGTATATTTGCCCATTTTACATCTTGAGCATATTTTTTTATCCCAAAACATTTTGTCACTTCCTTAACTACAACCATGCTTGTAAGTTATTCTTCAAGTCTTGACCAATCCGGATTTTCCGTCAAGGCTGTCCACTTTTCGTGTTTGCCGTCAGCTTTCATTTCATAGTTATGGCTATTTGTAGCTTCCTGTATTGCAAGATAATACCATGCGTTTACATCTGCATTGTCTATAAACTTAACCATGTCATCCGTTAAGATATCGTCAATACTTTCCGGTTGTCTGCCCAATACTCTGTTTGTAAGTGTCATCGCTTCTGCTCTTGTGATAAAATCATCAGGTCTGAATAATCCGTTATCTCCGACAATCCATCCCAAGAAAGCAGCACGATTTATATAATCTTCAGCCCAATGGTCTGAAATATCAGTAAACATTGTCTCACCATTATATTCGCCTTTACTGAATCTTGCTGCTATTGTTGCAAATTCTGCTCTTGTAATAAAGTCATTTGGTGCAAACTGTGTGTCGCTTCTTCCGGCTATAATTCCAATGTTTGTAAGGGTTGAAACAGCAGCATTAAACCAATCCTCTGAATTTACGTCATCAAAGGTATTTTCCTTTGAGTAATAGTCATTTCTAATCTCGTCTGTTAAGAGACGGAAGAAAATTGTTGCAACCTCTGCACGTGTAATATTTTCCTGCGGAGCTACGAGGTTGTTTTCACGACCAACAATATATGCATGGTGAACATCTGTAAGAATTGAAGGTCTGTTTCCTCCCTGTTCATCCTGTGGTGCTTCAACCCATTTTGCATAAAGGGTAATATCTTTATCAACTTTTACACTTGTCACCTTATCTGTAAGGCTTTTATCGGTATACCAACCATCGAATTTATACCCCTCTTTCGCAAATGTATATGCAGAAAGAGCAAGTGTTGTGCCACTGGCTTTTTGAATGGTGTCAAGTACAATTCCATCTGTGGTTTTAAATGATACTGTGTATTTCGTGGTTACTCCACCGCCACCACCGCTACTGCCAGTGCTTTCTTTTTTCCATTTTGCATAAACTGTTGTATCTGCAGTTAATGTAATTGATGTTACCTTTGTTGTCAAGGAACTGTCAGAATACCATCCATCAAAGATGTATCCTGATCGTGTCGAGGTTTGAGTAAGAGTAATCAAATTTCCCTCATATCCTTTTACTGAAGGAACTGAGCTTCCGCCATTAGTGTTAAAGTGGACCAAATGCTCTTTCTTAGATTTCCAAACCGCCTCAATAGTTACATCCGCATTGACAGTAATTTTGTCACCAGGTTTTTTTATCTCACTACCATTGATTTTCCAACCATCAAAAACAACATCGTCTTTTTCAATATTATTTTCATTTAGTGAGATATCCTGACCTTTTATAACATTAAACTGCTCAAGAACAGAGTTTCCATCCTTGTAGGTTACGCTGTGTTTTTTCAAATTTGCATCGCCATCAATAATTTTAACCTCAAGGTTTTTCTTTGCAATTGATGAAACTACTCCGTCATTGTCACTTGCCTTTGGAAGTTTTGTCTCAATCATGCTAACAGTTCCGACTGATTCTTCGATAACAAGCAATTTAAAGCTTGCAATCTTTTGCTTAGATGACAGAGTTGTATCAGTGACACTGTTTACATATACACGCATTTCTCCGTCAGAATATTCTTTTAATGCACAACTCGTTCCTGTCTTTTCAGTCTCTGCACTTTCTGTCATATAACTGAAAAAGTCTGGATCAAAATAGATTTCATTTTGAAATGTCGATAATTCAAAATCTTCGTCAGCCTCAATAAAGAAATCAACAGTAAGAACTGTGCCGCTTGGAACTTCAATTCTATAATTGTTTGCATCATCTGCAGCAACATAAACAAAATCATCACATTCTATATGATAAGTAAGTTCAAGTGCTGAAGCTGCAAAAACTGTGCTCATCATTGAAATCAACAAGACTACCGCCATAAGCAGGGATAATACTTTCTTCAAATTAATTCCCCTTTCTATGTATAATCAAGAAAAGACCTTCGCACAGAGTGGAAGGTCCTTTCCTTGTGTTAAATCGTTATAAAACTATTTAACAACGACTTCCTTAATCATTCCTGCATCTTCAGTATCTACAAGTTTATTGCCGTTTACATCTGCCTTAAGTAATCTTGTAATAAAGGCTTTACCTCGGTAAAGAACATTGTAAACACCATTTGTTATTGAGAAGTCTTCAACATCAAGCTCGCCTGTGTAATTTATGTCAGAATTATAGAGAATCTTTTCAGGCTTAGCTGTTTCAGAAGCAAATTCAACATTATTTGCATACATTGCTTCATTTTCTGCTGTATCTTCATAACCGTATTCAGCATCAACAACAATTGCATAAATGTGCTTATACTCAGTAGCGTCCTTTGTTGCTGTCATCGTTGCAAAGTCGTAATCGTAGTATTCATAAGGTGCATCGCTTACATCATACATTTCCTGACCTTTGTAAGTGAAATATGCCTTATCTACATTTGTATAAACAAGAACAAGTCTATAACCTGCAATGTAATCTTGTTTGTAATCGTCTCCCTTGAGGAGTTTGTTGTTTACAACTTCAACCTTGAAATCTGTAGGAGCACCAATGTAAAGGTTACCTTTAACAATATCAATTACTTCATAGTTGGGGTTAGGTGTATAATTCACAGTGATTTTATATGTTCCCATAGCTTCACCTGCTTCACGAACGTATTTCACTTCACCAAGATCGCCTTCCGCAACAAGAATTTCATTGATGTTTGAAGTAAATACAGGATCAGGCTGACCAAGTGCTTTGTTAGCATTGTTAATCCTAATTGTTATTTTCTTAGGTGTTACTTTAAGAACAACATTAAATGTATGTTCGTTGTACTTGCCTGATTCATCAGTTGCTTTGATTTCAACCATTGTCTCGCCTACATCTGTAAGACCAACTTCAGGTATTTCCACCTTCCATTCTCCAGGGAGTTTTGTTTCATCAACTTCAACAGAATGTTTTGTACCATCATACACAAACGAATTTGTAAGTGCAGCCTTTATGTTATTGAGGTCATCAGAAGTAATTTCCTTCTTGTCAGGATTTACCTTGGTTTCATTTTCAGCATTTGCATAGTTGTCACCAGCAGTATTTGCTGTGTAAGTTACCTTTACAGGATATTCCTTACCCTCTGCAAGATCAACTTTCTTAAACTGATTCGCTATTGCTCTGCCATTGCCATCATAGGTGAACTCCGTTGCTTCAAATGTAACCTTCTGAACATCAACTTCAATAGTTACAGTACCCTTAAAGCTATTGTCAATAAGGTTTTCGATAACAGCCTTAACATTCACTGTATCATAATCAGGATCTACATTGAACTCTGCTGTAGGAGCTAATGTTGCAGGTTTGATTGTAAGTTTTGCACTTCCTGTAACAGTTGTATAACCTGCAAGAGTTGCCTTGTAATAGTAGGTGTGTTCCCCTGCATCCTTAAATGCCGGAACCTCTGTTGTATACTTACCATTTTCTTCTGTGCTGTAAGTTACTTCAGCACCTGTCATATTAGCTACAAATTCTTCAGCCTTTTGATACATACCATTATAATCGACTTCCTTATCAGCGATAGTTCCGCCGAATGCAAGGTCATTTGTAATGGTAACTGTATCACCTTCCATAGCAGCAGGTGTCTTATCAAGCCAAGCTGCCATTTCATAATTGTTTACATATACATTTTCAATTGTAAATACAGAATTTACTGTTGTTGAAGGATACTTAGCTTGGAATGTATATTTCTTGTATACTTCGCCGTCTTTCCATTCGTTGCCTTTTGTTTGTCCTTCTCCAAGAACACTGTCTACGATTGCGTAATCAACTGCATCAACTCCGCCTTGTGCTTTATATTCAACCTTTGTAGGATCATATCCAAGCTTCCATCCAGCGTTTGTGTAGTCGCCGCCAGTAACAGTAATGTATACTTCAAATTCTTCTCCTGCTTTAACAGTCTTGTCAGCATCATTTACAATAGCTGAAACCTTGAATTCAGGATAAACAACATAGAAGTTGTTAGCTTTATCAGATGTCTTATATCCATCTACAACATATGCTGACGGATCCTGATCATAGATACCACCGTAAATTGCAAGTGTTCCTTTTGTGGCCAAAGTGTTATTCTTGCCACCGGTAAATGTACCGCCCTCAATTGTAACTGTGGAGCCTTCCTGTACATTCACTGCTGCACCACTGTCAGCAACAGTTCCTTTAGGTCCAATAAATTCACCATTCTTGATAACAACATTAGCATTACCTGATACATTAACTGCATGTACTGTTTTTCCGTCAACAGGAACAACTTTATAAGTACCGCCGTCAATAACTGCTTCAACTTCACCATCAATTCTTACCGCATGACGTGCAGATTCAATATTCACATTGGCAAGATTAAGTTTACCGCTGTTTATCTCAATAGCAGACTGACTATTGTCAGTATTTTTAATCCAACCATTCTTAACAGTAATATCTCCGTTAGATGGTAAAATAGCACCGTTAACTGTATGTCCGTTCAAATCAACAACTACATTTTTATTAATTGTAACATTCTGAACAGTTTTAATATCTGCAACCAAAGTGATTATATCACCATCATTAGCTGCATCAATTGCTTCCTGCAAACTGTAATAATGATTTTCACCGACTTTAGCAACCTTTTGAACCTTATAAGCACCGTCTTCGTATACAACGCTATATATTTCATTGGTTGATGTTACTGTAAGACCTTCGCAAGCTTTAAGAACCGCATCAGAATCAGCGAGTTTAAGGATTGCGTAATCACTTGTTGTAACTGTACCTGTACCGAAGTTGTTTTCACCTACAAACATGAAGGTATCCGTCTTAGCAGCGGATCTTTCCCAAAGATATAAGGAATTTGTAGCATCAATATTACAGTTCTTAATGGTATAAGTCTTTGGTCCGTAGTTAGAGTCCATAATACCATATAATGTGTCTGTAATTGTCACATCTTCAAAAACAACATTGTTGCTGTAGTCAATCTTAAAGCCGTAGTTAACGCCGCTGATCTCAACATTTTTCACAGAAATAGTATTGTTTGATTTGGGCACTTGCAAGAATCCATAGCCGTAATCCTTTGCAGTACAGTCTTCAATAACGATCGCACCTGTAAGACGAAGGTTGACTGCATAATCGCCAGCATTCTGGCCATCAAAATCACAGCCTTTGATTGTGATGTTTGCACCATTTTTTGTGTTATTACCCTTAACAATATTACCGCCAACAAAATTCAAGTTCTGAACAGTAATGTTCGATGCATTAAGTGCCATTGTGCCAGTATACTGCTTATCTGCACCATCAATTGTAAGGTTCTTGTTAATTGTTACATTTTCCTTTATATTAGCAATAAGTTTGATGGTGTCATTTGCCTGTGCTGTTTTGATAGCTTCTGTAAGTGTCGCAAATCCTGTCTCCCCTATCATAGCAACCATGCCAATAACATTCCATGTTTCATCGCCGTTGTCAACCACCATATTACCAGGTGCAACGAAGTTTGTGTTTGCTCCTTCTGCTGCATTGTTAGCAGGATTGAATTTAGTAAACTTACCGCCTTTAACTATAATGTTAGCGGAACCATCATTGTAGTTAGCATCAATACAGTTGAGAAGATAATCATAAATATTCTCATTGTAAGGCTTCACACGGAAATCGCCATCTAAGATGGTCGCTGTACCCTTAGTAACTGAAACAGCTGTCGTTGTACCTTTGAAAGTACCATTCTCGATTGTCAAGTTACCGGCAACTGAGCCATCTGATGAACCAACGATAAAGCAGTAACCATCCCCATGATTTGCACTATCAATCATTCCGTTTCCAGTGATTGTAACGTCAGCTAACACACGGATGATAGGATTAACACCTGTTACACCATACAGGTTTTTACCATTTAGATCAAGTATTATATTTGTATCAATTGCAATGGTTGCACTTGGTCTATGGCTTGCGAGGACTTTTACTACAGGAGCTGTATTATCATCAGCAAGAGTTGCCGGAGTAGCTTTTATTTTTTCAATTACTTCCGCAAAAGTCTTGTATGCAACGCCATTGTACTCATAGAGTTCCTGTGTAAGACCGTAAGTTCCTGTTTCTTCATTGTAGACAAGACCACTATCAGGAGTAAGCCATTGAGTTACATCCTGTGTGAATGTACCTCCATTAATTACTGTATTTGAATTACCGTTAACATCGGCATTTGTATTGCCAAGAGAAGAAATGTTTTCTCCTACATAGCCACCGTTAATTTCAACTTTAATACTGGAAGGAACATCAACACCACCATAGGAGATACCTGTGTTATGGCAAATTTCACCGTCATTCATTACAAATGTACTTGTGCTATGACCGTAGATAGGAGCACAACGGCCATTAGCTGTACCAGAAATACCAGTGTTGCTACAAATCTTACCGCCGTTCATTTCCATCGAACCTTTATACAGCATAACAACAGTACCATTTGTATTAATAGAGTTATTATTGGAAATTTCACCGCCATTCATTATGAGCATACCGCTGTCGTTTCTGCATACACCGCCATTCTTTCCTGCGAATGTGTCAGTAATAAGTGTGCCTTCATTAATTGTCCATACTGCATTTGTGGAAATATGTGCAACAGAGTTTGCGCCGCCTGTTACAATGTGCTTAACAGTTGCGCCAGTCATAGTAAGTGAAGCGTTTGCATCAACTTGGAACACACCATAATCACCATTGTTACTGGATTTGTCGCTATAGTTATTCTGAATAGTTACATCGTTTGCAACCACAGAACCAGTAACCTTGAACATAGGAGCTGTAGCATTAGGAGCACCTTCTTCAGAAGTAATAAGGTCAGCCCATGTTACTCCCGAAACTTCAAGATTAAGTGCTTTATTGTAAAGTTCTTCATTAAGTGTCCATTCATTTGCACCGTCAATAACGAGACCACCGTCAAGTGTGAGAGTTGCTCCTTCACTAACTGCAAAGAGTGTACCTGTGTATTCATCAGCTCTTGTGATTGTATGCTCACCACTGATTGTTACGTCGCTACTAATGGTGAATTTTTCTCCAATTTCCACATCGCAAAGAAGAACAACAACTGCTCCGTCTTCAATTTCATTTGCAGCTTCCATTGCCTCTGATAAAGATGTATATTCCTCATCTCCAACTTTTGCAACTACACTAACAACACCCCAGCTACCATCAGCGTTTTTTTCAACTTTAAAGCCTTCACCGAATTCTATTTCACTATCAGTCGGATTATGTTTAAATACACCTCCGTTGATTGTGATTATCTGCTTCTGATAACCATTCTGTTTGTTAAAATAACGATATCCTTCGTTTGATATAGTTGTTTGTTCGAAGTAACCACCATTGATTGTCAATGTTGTTGGAATGTCGGGATTTGAGTTACTTGTATAGAACATTGTGTGGGCCTGGTCGGAAATAAAGTTACCTGATTCAATTGTTGCAGAACCCGCACTTGTTACCCAAAGGATACGAGGACCTTCATATCCCTGAATAGTAGTTTTATTATAGATTGTACCTGTCTGTTCTGCACTTGAATCAAGAATGGTAAGAGTACCCTTGTTATAAATAGCGATGGAAGCAAGGCACTCCTGTGTACTTCCTTCGTAATCGAAAGTAAGGGTTTTACCATTCAGATCCAATGTCACATACTCAGCATTGATGATAATGCTATAGTTGGAGAACATACGCTGTTCAGCTGTGATTGTAATATCATTCAACAGTTTGATCGTTGCAGTTTCACGAGGTTGAAGAACATCCAATGCGTCATAGATAGATGTATAAGATACTCCATTCATTTCGACAACATAAACCTCTTCCTCGTTAGCACTACCACCCTTATAAATGCCTTCATCAGTTAATCCGGCATCTTCAAGTGTTACACTTACCTCACCAGATTCAGGAGCTGTAGGCAATTCACCGTTTTCTTCGTACTCTGAGGCCCCAATAGCACACCAGATACCATCAGTGTTAGATGCTATCATAGTGTTTTCGCCTGAGAAGGTAAGATCATAATCTTCTTTCACACTGCGCACAACTACAGGAATGAATGCGTTGATTTTACAATCAGAAATTTTAACTCCTGCACCTTCTTCTATAGCGTCAGCACGAACACCATAATTTGAGAGAGTCATCACACAGTTGCTTACTACAACATCATGAGAAGCACCAAGCGAAATTCCGCTTTTACCTTCGATGTTACACTCTGTTACTGTTACACCAGCTACATTCTTTAACTGTGCAAGCGAATGCATTCCAGTTGCTTTACAACCTGTAATAGTCAAGTTTTTGTCACCGCCGGTGTAAGACTTGATACCTACTTTAACATTACCTTCACCTGTAAATGTGCAGTTTTTAACAGTCACATTACTGATGTAACGTGTATCATTGGTGCCACCAAAGTTTATGGAAGCATCCTTGTTGATGCTTGTTGCATCAAAATTTACATTTTCAATAGTAAGACCTGCAGTTGCATAAGCTGCGCTCTTACCATCAATTGTAATTGTTCCGGATATTGTATTGTAGTTACCATCAATGGTAAACGCAATGTCAGGTGTCTGAACAACTATTACATCCTCAGCGCACTCTTTTAATAGATCAATTGTATTTTCGTTCTGAACCGCATCGATTGCAGCCTGAAGCGTTTCATAACCTTGTTCGCCAATAGAAGCAACATAATCTCCTGTGACTTCTTTTGCCGATTCGCCTTCTGCAAATACAGAAAAACTCATTGAGCTAAGTACCATCGCTACGCAAAGTACCATAGCCATAATTCTTTTAAGTTTCACTTAAAATACCTCCTTAATAATTATTTATGCGAAAATTCCGCTTTCGCTTCGGGCAGAGAAATTGTTTTGCATTATTTATACCGTCCTCTGCAAAGTTGTATAAATAATGTATCAAATTTTTGCTCACCTCCATAATGCCGTATGGCAGCTAATAAAAAATGATAATGTGTGGAATTTTGCTCAACCGCCACCACACGGGATGCAAGGTGATTAGTCCCTTGCAAAAGAAGATAATATATCCTCTTTCAAAGCATACAACTTACCCAAAAACAGATGCCGATACCCTGATGTCATAACCATAATACAGGGCAAGTTGTATACCTTGAAAGAGGAGGAAGACTTGCTTCCTGCCTACATGGGGGTAACCTTAACAAACGTCAATTAACTATTCAAAAAATTTGCCAATTAAGGGAATTGCCCTGAAATACAAACTCTTTAATTCTCTTTTCCAGAACAAATATTCTTCTTCCGAAAACGAACGTTCCATTTCTATTTTTATGTACATTCTTTCTTTCCTGAACGGAATATATATATTTATAAAAAATGCGATAAACAGAATGAAAAGTATAACTATCGCAATTATAACGAAACCTGTTTTGTCACTTAATATTTTGTCTGTGTTGTAGTTCAAAATTTTTCTCTCTTTCTATTGTGTATTCTTAAAATGTCATCATTTTTAACTACCGGAGAATGTTGCACGGCTTTTTATTGTTGTTTATCTATTTTCTTTAATATTCTTTTATAAAGATTTTCAAGCAACATTTGCGTTTTATCCTTGTCATCCCAAATGGCATAATCAATTACATAAGAAATAATAGAATAAATAAATATTTCTGCGTCCAGATAAGAACATTCAAAAACACCCATTAACTTTTCGGCATATTTCTCATATAATGTTCTGAAATCCTTTGACTTGTCACGCATACGTTCGCCAAACATCGGACTTGTGGTAATTTGAATCGCAAGACGCAGCTCGTATTTATATTTTTCAACTTCATTTAAAAGAGTATCAAAATATTTGCGTATATCGTCAATGTGCCCAAAGGTGAAATCCAGTAGTGCGTCAACCACTTTTGAAATGCCGTATTTCCCGGCACTAATCCATATATCGTCCTTGTTTTCAAACCAGTAGTAAAGGCTGCTTTGTGCAAGCTTTGCCTCTCTGCACAAATCCCCTATAGATGCATTAGAGAGCCCTACTGTCAAAAGGTACTCCCATGTTGTTGTAATTATTGCTTTTCTTTTGCTGGACATACTGCAATTGTCCATTTCTATTCAACCCTTTCTCTTTGTTCTTGTCGTCACATTTCGTCATACTGTAATGCTCGTTACAAGCAGTTGCAAAAAAAATATGCCTTGCAACATAATCGAAATTATGTTGCAAGACATAAACTAAATTGACATAAAAAGAAGCTAAACTACAAATGACATACACATATTTTTCTAAAAGACAGCATAATTTTTAGACCGGTCATTATTAGTTTTACAAAACCGGTCTGTTTGCCTAGCTCTTTTTTTGTGCATTCTGATAAATTTTTTGTAAAATAACAGTAAATCATTGACAAGCACTCCTTGACATGCTATAATATGTACACTTTAAATATTGTTTTTGGCTATGATATACCGCATAATTTCGATTATGTGAATTCGCCTTCACACATAATTTCGATTATGTGGTTTTTTTATTTTACAGCCTCAATAATCCCAAGCTTTGAATTTGACGACGGTGTACATCGCCTGTTTCCATTGTGTATATACGAGTGGTGTTTACGCTTGAATGTCCTAAAATATCTGCAAGTCTTACAATGTCTTTTTGAATTGTGTAAAAGGTGCGTGCAAAAAGGTGTCTTAGATTATGCGGAAACACTTTATCTTTAGATACCCTTGCACTTTCACAAAGTGCTTTCATCATTTTCCATATAGCACTTCTGTCAAGCGGTTTTCCTGTTTTTGTTACAAAAACAGAGCCGCTTGTTATTTTTTGTTTTTTTGCATATTCTGTAAGCATTCTGCAAAGCTCTGCAGGTAAAATTACAATTCTCATTTTGCCCTTACAATTGATAGTCGCCTTTTTTAATTTTATCGCCTCAACTGTTATAAACTGTAATTCTGATACCCTTATACCGCTTGAACATATAGTTTGCATAAGCAAATATAGCTTTTCATTATTTTTCGATTTTGCAGCAGCAAGTAATCTTTCGTATTCTGCTTTTGAAAGTTCTTTATCCTTTTGCGCAAAAATCTGTTTTTGAATTTTTAGCATTTTAACCTTCATATCATACCAGTTATTATATTCAAAAAAACTGTTAAGCGAAGATAAAACAGAATTAACAGATGCAGGAGCAAACTTACCTATTAAATATTCTTTGTAATCAAGAACCTTTCTCTTATCAAGCTCTGCCCCCGAAGTCCATAGATAGAAAGCCTTAATATCACGCATATATTTTTCCAGCGTAGCAGAAGCTTTTTCTTCGTTCATTAAAAATTCTTTGAACTTTTCAATTAAATCATCTGTAATAATTTTAATCATTGTACAACTTCCTTTCCTATATTTATATTATTATTTTACCACGAATATAATAATATTCTGTGAAGTTGTCAACAATTTACCGTTTTTTGCAAAAATAAAACATTGTATAATTTATCGTCTTATTTTTGCCTTATGTATATTGTATTGTCTTTTATTATACCAACAAACCGTAAATTGTCAACTGTTTTATTAATTTTATTGACGAATTTGACATTGTGTTGTACAATATCAATGAGGGAAGTGATTCTGTTGGATTTATATAAAGACCTGATTCGCAAAAGAATAAAAGAAAAATTTAATACTATAGAAAATTTCTCAAAACATACAAATATCCCGCGTACTACAATAAATTTTATTTTAAAAAACGGGGTATCTTTATCTAATTATGGTATGGTAAGCAAAATTTTAAAGGAGCTTGATATCCAGTCCGTTAATGAACATCCTGTCGTCATTGATGATGAACTACTTGACTTTTTAAAAATTTACAATTCACTTGACGATGTTGGACGGCATACTGTTGCTTCGGTTGCTCAAACTGAGTACAGACGCCTTCATCCTGAATTTTTAGAAGATACTATTATTGCAGCTTATGGAAGTATAACTTCAGGGAAGCCTTTGACAGAAGAAAAAGCTATTATGAACATAATTGAAAAAATAAAAAAGGGGAACAATGACAAATAATTCACCAAAGCGTATATCTCTTAAAACACTACTTAAATACAAATGTTACTTGCTGAATAATTACAATGATTTAAGGCACATTATTGAATCTAAGCAGTTTACTATTATTGAGTATAAAAAACACAGTAACCGAGAACCTGTGGCAGAGCTTATAAAAAAATTAAATCTTGAAAATAAAATTCAGCAAAACGACGCTTTTCTGTATATAAATAACAACCTGAAAATAGTATTTATAAACGCAGATGCTTCTTACGAAGACAAATGTGCCCTTTTGCGTCACGAGCTTGGACACATCTGTGATCCTGACTTGAAAAATAGCAATTCACAAAACTTTAGCATAAAAAAAGAAGAGTTTGCAAATGAATTTTCCTGTTATACCAAAAATCCACCCATTCGTTTTTTGATTTATGTTTTTTTAGCAAAAAAATGGAAATTACTTATTGGTGTAATTGTATCAATAGCTTGTGTTTTAGGTTGTTTATTTATAATAAAAAACCTGACAATTCCCCCTTCAAAACCTGTAACTGTCGATGCTCCTGCCTATGTACCTTCCAGCGATGTGTATTATGTAACATCTGCAGGCAAAAAATATCATCAAAAACATTGTATTATAATTAAATATAAAAACAATTTGACACAAATAAAGTTGAATGACGCCGTAAAGGACGGCTATAAACCTTGTATGATATGTAACCAACCAGCAGAATAATTTTACCCGTGCTTTATTCCTGCGTCGCCAGAGTGATATTATATTTCTTCCTTAATCGCCGCAGGCGAATATCTATGCCCGAAGGGTATAATATACACTTGCTCCAAAGGAAACAAATATAACTAAAAAAACAGTCCACCGGACTGTTTTTCTTTATCGTTCGTGCCTTCTCAAGGTTCGAATCCTTCTCAAAACAAAAAAATCGAGCATCACCCTTCGGTATTACTCTTTACCTTCACAAAAAGTTGGTAGTGTCGGCGAAACATCTGAGAGGGCGTTTACAACCGAACAGGTGAGCCAAACGTGACTTTTGTGAAAAAGGAGGAACAGTGTAGTGGGTGACTGATTTTTTTGCATAAAAAAATCGGAACAAGCGAAACTTGTTCCGACGCGGTCGGGATGACAGGATAGCATATGCTTCGCATCTGCTGTGCTCTGCGACCGTAAGCTTCGCTTACAGTACCCGCTTTCGCACCACTCACTCAAAAAACAGTCCACCGGACTGTTTTTCTTTACCGTTCGTGCCTTCTCAAGGTTCGAATCCTTCTCAAAATAAAAAATCGAGCATCACCCTTCGGTATTGCTCGATTTTTGGTCGGGATGACAGGATTCGAACCTGCGGCCCTCTGGTCCCAAACCAGATGCGCTACCAAACTGCGCCACATCCCGCTATATTACGGCAACAGCTTTTATTGCCGTAAATTACAGTCTATTTCTTATTATTCTACGTTTATTTTAAAATTCCTTTTTTTATTTTTATTTTTTTATTCTGTTACAGTTGTATCTTCCGGTTCGGGCGCAGGTTCTTCCTCTTGTGTGTTTTCGCCTTCAGCATCACCTGTATCTTCTGTGTTTTCTGTAGTGTCATCATTTTCGTCAGGATTACCTTCTTCGGTTGTTTCTTCTGTGGTATCTTCCTCTGTTTCTTCAGGTGCAGGCTCCGGGATATCTGCCGGAATCTGTGTTGCCTCGGGGTTTTGGGTTTCTACCTGTGTGGTATCAACTTCTTCCGACACATCTTCTTTCGAGAATATTGACACAGCAATTAAAAACGATATGTAAAATATCAGTATAAAGCCTACTATGGTTCCCATTATTTTTAAAACCTTGTTGTTTCTTTGTCCGCCTGCGCGATATGTTCTTCTCTGTGGCATACCACTACCTCCTTATGCCTTTATTCGACATATATTATATCATTATTTTCAAATAAATAAATACATTTTTCTAAATTTTTTAAAAAATATTTTTTTGATATAGCCGCAGCGTAAATATCCACCTGCGTTTTATATCGTTTTAAAGCCGTTTCTTTACCTATGTTACGGTCGGTTTTATAATCAACAATAACAGCTTTATCTCCTTCAAGGAAAAAGCAGTCTATTATTCCCTGTACTATCAGGGTTTCTTCCCTGTCAGCCTCATCCCCTGTAATTACGGATGCAGGCAAAGGCATTGTAAAAGGTGTTTCTCTGAATACTTTTTCGGATTTTTTAAGACGCTTTCCTATATCCGAGTTAAAGAAATTATAAATATTCTGCCTTGATACACTTTCTGCCGATTCTTTGTCGATAATTCTTTTTGCCAAAAGAATTTCTATTTCCTCATTTATTTCCGAAACAGAGTTCGTTTTTTGAATATTTATAAGCTGCATAACCTTGTGTGTTGCATTTCCTATATCGGTAGCGCGTGCCCCCGACTGTAAAAATGCGGGTTCTCTTAAATTCTTTTCTGCAAAAATGCTTGCCGCATCCTCTGTTTGCATAGCGTTTTTAAGCTCTGTTACCGATAATTTTGCAGGAATATTGCAACCTCTGCTTTCGTACTTGTAATCAAGTCTTTTTATTGTTTCTTCATCAGGAATCAAGGGAGAAATTTCAATTTTTGTTTTTTCTTCCAAAACTTCTTTTTCTTCAAGGTCTGTTATGTTTATATCGCATAACCCCGTTTCCGAAACAGTTTTGTAAAGAAGCTCAAGATAGCAGGATGCCGAATATATATCTTCTCCGCCTATTTTAAAATCCTGACTCCATTTTTTTATTGTCTGGTTTGCATTTTTCATAGATGCAGTTATTATAAGCTTTTCTTTTGCACGGGTAAGGGCAACGTATAAAATACGCAGTTCCTCTGCCATTTCCTCACGTAAAATCATATCTGCAACCGCTTTTTTGTGTATTGAAGGATACGAAACCATAAGCTTTGGATTTATACATTCTATACCAAAACCCATATCTTTATGTAAAAGTATTTTCCCCGTTGTGCTTCTGCGGTTAAATCTTTTTGCACAGCCTGACAGAATAACCACAGGGAATTCAAGTCCTTTACTTTTATGTATGCTCATTATCCTTACAACATTATAACTTTCGTCCACAACTTTTGCGCTGACAGTATCGCTTTTTTCACGCACCTTTGAAATATAATTCAAAAAGTTAAAAAGCCCTTTAAACGAAGACGCCTCAAACTGTCTTGCTTTTTCAAACAAAAGCTTTAGGTTCGCCATACGCACTTCCCCTAAAGGCAGTGCTCCTACAAAAGCCATATAACCTGTATCGTCAAAAAGATACCATATAAATTCGTCTATAGCCATTGTTTTTGCCATTTTGCGCCATTTTTCTATTTTTAAAATAACATTTTTACATTTTTTCGCAAGTGCGTCATCTTTCTCGGCACATTTTTCAAGTGCTTCTTTAAACGACACCTTTTTCTCTGAAAGTCTTATGCTTACAAGCTCATCCTCCGAAAAGCAGAATATGGGTGAACGCAAAAGTGCTATAAGCGGAATATCAGAAAGAGAGTTATCTATAACATTCAAAAGCGATATAAAGGTTTCTACCTCGGGTGCTTCAAAAAAGCCTCCGCCCGCATCTGCATAGGCGGGGATTCCATTGTCTGTTAAAATCTTTTCGAATTCTGCAGCACTGTTTTTTGTTGCGCGCAGCAAAACTACTATATCGGAATATCGCAGTTCCCTTGTTTTTTTTGTTTTTATATCATAAACAGGTGTTCCTATAAGCTCTTTTATACGCTGCGAGGCAAAATTTGCTTCGTGTGCTATGCTTGTTTCATCTTCTTTAGAAAGATTTATAATATTTATTTCCTGTTTTTTAAAGCTTTGGGGTGCCTCTGGATAATCCGCCCCCGCAAAAAGCTTTTCGCCTTTATATTCAATTCCGCCTGTTTCTTTAGTCATAAGCTCTACAAAAATTCTGTTTACAAACTCAAGAATTTCGCTTCTGCTTCTGAAGTTTTTGGAAAGACATACTTTTCTGTTCTTTGCCGCATCTCTTTGGCTGTAGCTGTAAAACTTCTCCATAAAAATATCGGCACTTGTGTTTCTAAAGCCATATATACTCTGCTTTGCGTCACCAACCATAAAAAGATTGTTTCCGTTTGAAAGCATGCTGAATAAAAGCTCCTGTGCACGGTTTGAGTCCTGATATTCATCTACATATATTTCGTCAAAGACTTCCGAAATTTCTTTTGCAATGTCACTCTTTACATATTCGCCATCAGTTTTTTCTGTTAAAAGATTTATTGCTATATGTTCTATATCCGAAAAGTCAAGAAGCCCCCTTCCTCTCTTTAATTCCTGATACTTTTCTTCAAAGCATTGCACAAATAAAACTGTATTTTTTACAGCGTCAAAAGTTATTTTTGATATACTCTCTGTTTCTTCCTCTGTGCAAGGAATAAAAGTGCCCGCTTTTTCGAACAAATCTTTTATTTCTTCTCTTTTTTCTTTTGCGGCTTCTCTGTTGTCGCCGCCTTTTGGGTATACAAACCTTTCAAATTTTATGCAAAGATTATAATAAATGTCATCCCATGTTTTTGAATTTATTGCCTCGCTTATTATTGACATATCCTGATTAAAGGTGTCGCATTCAGGGAACATTCTTTTTGCCGCAGCGGTTTTTTCAAGAGCACGCTGCAAGGTTGCTTTTGCTCTTTTTATAAGATATGTGCGGGTTTTAGCTGTATCTTCAAACTCATTTAATTTTTCGCAAAGCCATTCATCGGGAAAAGGCATACTTTCGGCAAAATCGTGCACCCTGATGCATAAATCCGAAATGTCGTTATCGTTTCTTTGCGAGCCGTATGCGGCAGTAAAAAGTGCAAATTCCGGATTTTCATACATTTTAGAAAGTGCTTCCTGTGCCGCTTCTGCTTTAAGTAAGGTTACTTCCCCTTCCTCCGCAATACGGAATCCGGGTTCAAGCTCTGCTTCAATAAAATGATTTTGCACAATGTCAAGGCAAAACGAATGAATTGTTGTTATATGTGCTGCAGGAATAAGTGAAAGCTGGCGTTTTAAGTGGGAATCCTGCGGGTTTTCAGAAAGTGCCTGCGAAATATTTTTAGCAATACGCTCTCTCATTTCGGATGCCGCCGCTTTTGTAAACGTAACAATAAGAAAAGATGTTATATCCACCTTTTCTTCAATAATCCGTCTTAAAATTCTTCCGCTTAAAACCTGTGTTTTACCGGAACCTGCAGCCGCAGATACTAAAAGATTTGTTCTTTTTGCATTTAAGGCTTTTGCCTGCTCGTCTGTCCAGTTAATCTTCATTTTCGTCACCTCGCATTACTGAGAGTGCATCTTGAAAACCTAAACTTTCTATATGTCTGTAACGGCAACCCGGCACAGACATATCAAATCCGCACGCAGTTTTGTATGCACAAAACTGACAGGCTGATGTTTCTTTTGTTTTATATGGATATATATCGGTTCTGCCTTCAAGCAGTTTGCCTGAAAGACTAGATACCAGATATTTTACGTGTCCGCTTAAATATTCAAACTGTTTTTCTGTTAAAACAGAACCACCAAGCTCGCCCGATGCATTTTCTCTTACGGGCAGAATGTCCGAAGTTTTAATCATTTCCTTATCCATTGCACGAACAACTCTGCTATCGTTTAAGACTACGCCCTTCATTTTAAGCTCCTTGAGCTTGCTTTGTAAAACCGCATCTTCCTCCATAGAAGGCTCTGCCGAAATTACGGGGTCTGTAAGTCTGTAATAAAGAATAGCCGCAGGCTTTACAGGTGCGGGTGCATCTTTTATTTCGTTTTCGCACAAAGCCGTCATATAAACCGAAAGCTGAAGGTTAAGCCCGTTTGCAACGTCAGACAAATTAAAGTCTTTTTTGCCCGATTTATAGTCAATAATTCTTATAAAACTGCCACCAGGGGTTTTTAATATATCGGCTCTGTCAATTCTTCCTGTAAGCTTTACTGTCTGCCCTGTGGGGAGAGTTACCTTCAAAGGCTTCATTCTCCCGTTATCAGAAAACGAAATTTCGTATCCCAAAGGTTCAAACTCGCCTCTTTTCATGTGCTGTGATATATGCATTATACATTTTTTTACAACGGCTTTGAGCCTTGTAAAAATTGCAACGCAGGAAGGCGAATTTTCGAGCATATATTTGTTTGTACGTAAAATAAAGGTTTCAAAAAGCTCTTCTGTCAAAGAATCTGTTGTTTCTTCGGTAAGGTCTTTCCACAAAATATTTTCGCTTGCAATTCTGTTTGAAAAATCGTCTATAAAATTATGCAAAAAGCTACCTGCACTGTTTGCCGCAAACGAAGCTCTTTGTCTTTCTTTTGCAGATAAAGTATACTGCATAAAATATGCAAAGGGACAAGCCGAAAACTTTTCTATTCCCGACACGCCTATTGTAAGCTCTTCCCCAAAAAGTTTTTTTGCATTTTCTTTTGATATGGGGGTGCTTTGATTTTTATAATCTGCATAGCTTGCCATAATTTTTGCTTTTTCGCACCACTCGGGATTTTGCAAAAGCCAGCCAAAAATCCTTCTGTCCTCATCATCCCAGCCTGTGCGGATTTTACCTGCAAGATATAAAAGTGCCGCCTCGGGCGAAGATGTTTTCTCTCTGTGCCCAAAAAGACTGTCTTCGCAAGATACGTTTGGGAATACCTCTTTTACTCTTGCAATTATTGACGATGGGCGAAGTGCCGCTCCGTCCATATTTGCCCCCGAAAGAGTAAAATAAATTTTTTCTTTCGGTATATCTAAAACTTTATAAATAAGTCTGTTTTCTTCTATACATTTTTCTGATACAGAAAGTGAAAGCTGTACTCCATAAGAATTTAATATGTTGCGTTCCGATTCGCTTAAAATTCCTTTTTTGTAAGAGCCTTGCGGGAACACTCCGTCATTTACTCCCATACAGAATAAAACCTTTGTGTTATATCCTCTTATACGGCTTACATCACCTGCAAAAACGCTGTCGCGGCTCATGGGAATAATACCCGCTTTATATGTAGCAAGGCAGGATTTTATAATACGCAAAAAATCTGCCATACTTATTGAATCATCATCAAGCGCGTCTGCAATTGAGTCAAGCGAATCCATAAGACTGTTATAAACATTTATGCATTCTTCTGCAAAGGAAAGTTTGCCCTCGCCTTCAAGCTCCTCTGCCATTTTCTTTACCTGTCCGCCAAGGTCAATATCCTTTATAAAGTTATATAATGCCACGCATTTTTGTTTTGCAGATTTACCCTCTTTTAGGTTTTTATGCAGCAAAACAAGAGGCTCTGTAACAATACGACGTATTCTGTCAGCCTCTTGCATATATGTTATTTCTTTCTGGTCAGGGTCTTGCTTTTCGCTGTAAACCTCAAGACGCATATCCCAGGGCTTTTCTTCTGTCCATACAGCGCCTTTTATCCCCGTTGCCAGAACATAATTTTCTAAATTTTCTATTTCCCTGTCACTTATGGGACAAAATCCCGATTTTATGTACCCGAATATATTTTCGTAACTGTATCCCTCGCAAATAACTGTTAAGGCAGAAATCACAGAAACAACACAGGCGTGGTTTAAAATGTCGGCACGTCTGTCCATAAAAAAGTTTATATTATATTTAGGGAATACCGCTTTAATATATCTTTCGTATTCGCTTATTCCTCTGCCTACTACCGCAATGTCCGAAAATTTCATTCCGTATCTTCTGCAAAGACGTATTATTTCTTCTGCAATATAGGTTACTTCATCAAGAGGATTTTTAGCCGTAAATACTTTAATATTTTTTGTAGGTTCTTCCGACTTTTTGCACGGATATTCAAAATATTGCCCGTTTAAAAATTCAAGTTCGGGGGAATCCTTTTCATTTTTTTCTGAATATTTTATAAACTCTGTTCCCCCGCACGATTTTGCCATTGATATAAGTCTGTCACGGCACTTTGTAAGAGAAGAAAATTCATCCCTTATTGCATCCTCTGCGTCCATACCTAAAGTGACAAAAAGGTTGTATTTCATCATCTTATGTAAACACTCTTCTTCCGACGGAGTAAACCCGTCAAAATGGTCTACATAAATATCTGTGCTGTTTAAAAGGTCATATTGTTCAATAAAATTTGCTAAAAGCAAAAGCTCGTCATCCTCGTCAAAAAAATGCCCCCGAAGCTCGCTGTTATAATGCTTATATATTGACGCAATATCCTCTATTTTTGCCCGTGTTATATTTTTGGGCATATTCTCTGCCGCTTCAAAAAGCTTTTCTTCCGAAACATTGTACCTTTTAAATTCCGAAATCACTTCCGAAAGCTGTTCTGCCGTACCCGATAAAAAAGCAGTTTTGGAAAGAGACGAAAATTCGTTTTTATGCTTTAAAAGTATGCGGTTTAATAAAACTATTTTTTTGCTTTTGTCAAGTCTTTTTGCCGCCGCCCCTTCCATATTTGACAGAAAACGCCTTGCAAGGCTCTTAAAACTTAAAACCTCTATGCCACCAAGTCCCTGAATACCAAGCATCTTTGTAATCATTTTTTCGGCAGTAAACGAAAACTGCTCCGGGACAATAATAACCGAAGGCCGCGGCAAATTTTTGCTGGCCATTTCGATACAGTATTCAGTTTTCCCTGTCATATTTCTGCCGTAAATTATCTTAAGTGGCATAATTTTACCTCACAAAGAAACTTTTAGTGGCAACCTCCGCAAGTTGAGCATGAACCCGAGCATCCGCCCTGATTACCCGATGCGTACATATTGATTATGTTTGTAACACTTTCAACCATTTTGGAGTATTCGCCTGCAGCTTCAAAATATTCGTTCAATACCTTGTTCTGCTTTAATTTTTCAAAAGCTTCTGCAATTTCGTTTCTTACTTTTTCAACTTCTTCTTCCGAAGGATTTGTATCTGCTATGCTTTTTGCAGCGTTAAGCTTTTTTGCATTGTATTCTTCAACCAAAACCATAGCTTCTTCATCGTGACGCCATGCTGTATCAGCCGCTGTATAGCGTTTGTATTCTTCTGTTTCGAGTATAGCTTCTCCAAGCTCTTGTGCTTTTGCAATAATATCCATTTTATTCTGTCCTTTCTCCTTTTAAATTCCAGGTCTTTGCCTCGGTTATTTTTAAATTTATAATCTTACCTTCAAGCTCTTTTGGGCCTTCAAAATTTACTATTTTTCCGCCCTCGGTTCTGCCCGAAAGTACTGATTTATCTGTTTTGCTTTCTCCTTCACAAAGTACACTAACCGTTTTATTAAGCATTTTTAAATTCTTTTCAAGCGAAATGCGGTTTTGTACCTGCAAAAGCTTTTCAAAATTCTGTTTTTTCTCTTTTTCTGTTAAAACATCTTCCATTTTTTCAGCAGGAGTTCCTTTCCTTGGCGAAAAAATGAAGGAGTAAAGCGTATCGTATCTTACCTTTTCCAGAATTTCAAGAGTTTTTTCAAAATCCTCGTTTGTTTCCCCCGGGAAACCAACAATTATGTCGGTTGTAATTGTAATATCGGGGATTTTTTCTTTTGCGTAATCTATTATGGAAAGATACTTTTCTGTATCATAATGGCGGTTCATAAGCTTTAATATTCTGTCGCTTCCCGACTGCAATGGCAGGTGCAGGCATTTACATATATTATCCCTCTCATGAATAACATCTATTACGGATTTGCTTAAATCTTTTGGGTGAGAGGTCATAAATCTTATTCTGTCAATTCCTGTATCGCTCACTTTTTTTAAAAGCTCGGCAAATTTGTCGCCCCCGCCCATATACGAGTTTACGTTCTGACCCAAAAGCATAATTTCGCGGTAGCCTTGTTCTTTTAATTCTTTGGCTTCCCTTAAAATATCCTCTTCTTTTCGGCTTCTCTCTCTTCCTCTTACATAGGGAACAATGCAGTAAGAACAAAAATTGTTACAGCCGTACATTATGGGGATGCCCGCTTTTATTTTATCTTCTCTTTCGTAAGGCAGTCCTTCCGCAATAAATCCCTGATATTCAGTATCTATCTGCATCTGACCGCTCATAATATGCTGGTAAAGCTTTTCGGGCAATTTTTCAGGATTATTTGCACTTAAAATAATATCAACCTGTCTGTACGAAGTCTTTATTTTTTTGATATTATGTTCTTCACCCATCATACAACCTGTAACTATAACTATAAGCGAAGGCTTTTGTTCTTTAAGCTTTTTTATCGAGCCTATTGTTCCAAACACCTTTTGCTCGGCATTTTCTCTTATTGCACAGGTGTTAAACAAAATAATGTCGGCTTCTTCTGCTTTATCTGTAAATGTGCAGCCCGTTTGCCTTAAAATTCCCGCAAGCTTTTGACTGTCATTTTCGTTTTGCTGACAGCCATAAGTATTTATAAGTGCTTTTTTATTATTTAACAGCTCTTTTAAAGCAGAAATATAGTCCATATTTTTCTCCGTCAATATATTTTTTTAAGATTTTTTTCAACAGTAGGAAGTGTAAACGTCAGCACAATAGCCTGAATTACAAAGTTTACACTGCTTACTGCAGCCTTTGATACACATATTGCAAAATAAGATGTGTCGGGGTAATAGCTTATTTTTAAAAACAGTGACAACAGTAAAATGTTTATAAAAAAGAATATCACTGCCGACGAAATAAGAATGTTTGCAGGCTTTGCTTTTTTATGCAAAAAAAGTCCGTAAAGCACGCCCCTTAATGCTGCCGAAATTGTAAAAAGAGGATTAAACGCACCTGTCGGGAAAATAAGTGCCCTTAAAATATCAGCAATTGCGGCAATAACACCGCCCCATACTCCGCCAAAAAGCATACCTCCGCAGGCAACAGGGAAAAACCCAAGATGAATGTTATCGGTAAAGCTGCCGAAAAGAGTTATATGCACTGACAAAAAACGTGTAAAAATAATCTCCATTGCTATAAGCAGACCCATTGCTACAAGGCTTTTTGTTGTCATCTCTTTTGTCATTTTTATCCCCCTTATTTTTTGTTTATACTTATAATAACATTTTTCGGCATTTTCTTCAAGTAAAATATATAATTTTATAAAAATTATTATCAAAAATTATTTACTTAAAAGAAAAAATCTGTTATACTATTATTATGTATGGAATACTATCTACTTAAAGAAAAAGCATTAAGGAGAGAAACAAATTGACAAAACCGCAAAAACCAAAATTTTCAAAAGGATTTTATTCATCAATCATTTTAGCAGCAGTAGTTTTATGCATTCTTATTTATGCATTGGCTGGTGCTTTGTCTGGCTCTGATTTAATACGCAATGTACGGGCAAACGGAATTTCCCTTGAAGGGTTAAATCTTGCTTCGGCGGAAGAAAAGCTTGAAAGAGAACTGCCTTCGTCTTTTGGCAGTATTTCTTTGCGTCTTGGCGATAACGAAAGCCTGGTTGATGTTTCTGAATTTATAAAGGGTTACGATTACGAGCTTACTGCACAAAACGCATACAATGTAGGCAGAAGCGGTAATGTTTTTTCGCGTATGCTTGACGTTATTGTAACCACTGTTTCTCCCAAAAACATTCCTGTCGAAGTTTTTTATGACGAAGACGTAATGTATAAAACCATAGAAAAAATTTTAGAAGGCGAAGATGACCAGGTTGAAGAATTCAGCTATGAGGTTTTGGACGATTCGCTTTTATTCCACACAGGTCACGAAGGCTCTGTCCCCGATAAAACCGTTATTGCAGAAGCTCTGCTTGAAGCTGTACGCAACTTTGATTACGAAAAACCCGTTAAGTTTGAAAATAAAACAAGAAAGCCTGCTGATATTGATGCCGATGAATTTTTAAAGAATTTATCCCCTACAGCGCAGGATGCTTCTTATCACAAAGACCCTGACGGAGAGATTTTTGTTGATGCTCATAAAGTCGGCATAGTTTTAGACGAAAAGGAATTTAAAAAACTTGTTTCGGAAAACCGCGGACCCGACAAATCTTTCTCGGTTAAAGCCGAAATTGTAAAGCCGAAATTTACAAAAGAAATGCTTGAAGGAAGAGTTTTTACCAAAACCTTGAGTGCCTACACCACCCATTACAATACAGGCGATGTATCAAGAAGTAAAAATGTTGCACTTGCAACTTCTCTGATAGACGGTACAATTCTTTTACCCGGGGATGAATTTTCATACAACGGAACCGTTGGAGAAAGAACTGCAGAAGCCGGATTTTCAATAGCCCACGTTTATGTAAACGGCGAAACGGTTGACGGTATGGGCGGAGGAATCTGTCAGGTTTCAAGCACACTTTATAACTCTGTGCTTTATGCTGATTTAAAGGTTACAGAAAGACTTAACCACCAGCTTACAGTAGGTTATGTTCCATTAGGTCAGGATGCGACGGTTGACTACGGAAACATCGACTTTAAGTTTGTAAACGATACAGATTACCCAATAAAAATAGATGCCAAAACCACAGGCGGCGGTGCTTTAACAATAAAGCTTTTAGGCTATAGGGACGACCCGACCTTCGACGTAAAAATACAAAATACAACCATTTCGGTAATTCCTTCCCCCGAAGAAGAAATTGAAGATCCCACTCTTCCCGAAGGAGAACGCAAGTATGAGAAAAAGGGCGGTTCGGGAGCAGTTGTTGAAACATATAAAACCGTAACAAGAAACGGCGAAACAACAAGAACCTTTGTTTCAAAAAGCGTTTACGGTGCAGGAAAATCTGTAGTAAGAGTAGGCACAGGACCTGCAGAGGGTACCGAAAATACCGAAGGTACAGAAGGCGGTACAGAAGGTACTGCAGAGGGCAGTACAGAAGGCGAAAACCAAACACCAGCCGAAACTTTACCCGCTACAGAAAATACAAACCAAAATACTCAGAATTCGGAAGAGGTAGTACAATGAAACAAAATTACGGAAACGACAGTATATCCCAGCTTAAAGGGGCGGACAGAGTAAGACTCCGTCCTGCTGTTATATTTGGTTCAAACGGACTTGAAGGCTGTGAGCATTCTGTTTTTGAAATACTGTCAAACTCTATTGACGAAGCAAGAGAAGGCTTTGGTAAAACCATAGAGGTTACAAGGTTTATGGACTTCTCTGTTGAAGTACGTGACTACGGCAGAGGTATCCCCCTTGACTATAACCCAAAAGAAGAACGCTATAACTGGGAGCTTGTATTCTGTGAGCTTTACGCCGGCGGTAAGTATGCTACAAACTCGGGCGAAAACTATGAATATAGCCTTGGTCTTAACGGTCTTGGAAGCTGTGCCACACAGTACAGCTCTGAATATATGAACGTAACCGTATGGCGTGACGGATACAAGCATCAGCTTTTCTTTGAAAAAGGCGAAAATGTCGGCGGTCTTTATAAAGAAGAGACAGGCTATAAAAGGACAGGCACTCTTATTAAATGGCGTCCCGACCTTAAAGTTTTTACCGATATTGACATTCCTTTGGAATATTATCAGGAAACCTTGAAAAAGCAGGCAATAGTTAATGCAGGTATTACCTTTATTCTTAAAAACGAAACTCCTGAGGGTATGGATACCTATACCTACTGCTACCCCGAGGGTATTATGGGATATTTAAAAGAATCAAGCGAAAGCACTTCCTTTACACTTCCATCGTTTTACGAAACAGAGCGCAGAGGACGCGACAGAGACGACACTCCCGACTACAAAGTAAAAATGACAGTTGCTTTTTGCTTTACAAATACAAATCCTTTTATTGAATATTACCATAACTCAAGCTACCTCGAACATGGCGGAAGCCCTGACCGTGCAGTACGTTCGGCTTTTGTTTCGTCTATCGATAACTACTTAAAGCAAAATAACAAATATACAAAAAACGAAAGTAAAATAACTTTTCAGGATGTTCAGGATTCGCTTGCCCTTGTATCAAACTCGTTCTCAACAATGACAAGCTATGAAAACCAGACCAAAAAAGCTATAAACAATAAATTTATAGCCGAGGCTATGACCGAATTTTTAAAACAGACACTTGAAATTTATTTTATAGAAAACAAGGTTGATGCCGAAAAAATTGCAGACCAGATTCTGCTTAACAAGCGTAGCCGTGAAACTGCAGAAAAAACAAGAGTAAACTTAAAGAAAACTCTTGCAAAAGGTATTGATTTAAAGAACAGAGTACAAAAATTTGTTGACTGCCGTACCCGTGATATAGAACGCAGAGAGGTTTACATAGTGGAAGGTGATTCAGCCCTCGGTTCTGTAAAGCTTGCAAGAAACGCAGAGTTTCAGGCTATTATCCCTGTGCGAGGCAAAATATTAAACTGCTTAAAATCCGATATAAACAGAATTTTTAAAAGCGATATTATTATGGACTTAATCCGTGTTTTGGGTTGCGGTGTTGAAGTTAAGAGTAAAGATTTTAATGCTTTCAGTCTTGATAATTTAAACTGGAACAAAATTATAATCTGTACCGTTGCCGATGTTGACGGTTACCAGATACGCACCCTTATTCTTACAATGCTTTACCGCCTTACCCCCACCTTGATAGAAGAAGGCAAGGTATTTATTGCAGAGTCCCCGCTTTTTGAAATTACTACAAAAAACGACACCTTCTTTGCATATAACGAGCGTGAAAAGGCAGAAATTTTAGAAAAAATAGGCGATACAAAATGCACCATTCAACGTTCAAAGGGTCTTGGCGAAAACGACCCCGATATGATGTGGCAGACCACTATGAACCCCGAAACACGCCGTCTTATAAAGGTTATGCCAGACGATGCAAAACAAACCTCCGATATGTTTGATTTGCTCCTTGGCGAAAACTTACAGGGCAGAAAAGAATTTATTTCCCTAAACGGACACATGTACATTGATGAAACAGATTTATCTTAAAGGAGTTTTATTATGTTTTCACAAAAGTTTATTAAAGCTACAGAAAACTATTGTACTTACGAAAAACCTGTAAACGCTCCCTATATAAGAAAAAGCTTTGAGATTAATAAAATTCCCCAAAAAGCCGAGCTTACCCTTACCTGCACAGGCTTTTACAGATTATTTGTAAACGGGAATGAAATTACAGCTTCACGCCTTGCCCCCGCAATTACAAATCCCGACGAAATTTTGTTTTATGATAAATATGATTTAAAAGAATTTCTGACAGAGGGCAAAAACTGTATTGCCTTTATGCTTGGCAACGGTTTTTCAAACCCCGTTGGCGGATATATATGGGGTTTTGACAAAGCACCTTTCCGTACTGCTCCCCTCCTTTCGGTTCATTTTGAAAGCGATTCTTTATCCTTTGAAGCAGACGAATCCTTTAAATGTGCCCCCTCACCAATATATTTTGACGATTTAAGAAGCGGTGAGTTTTATGATGCGAATCTTGAAATAAAGGGCTGGAATACCCCTTCTTTTGATGATTCAGAGTGGACTTGTGCAATAAATGAAATGCCTCCTCGTGGCAAAGCCGTTTTAAACGAAACCGATAAAATTGTTTGCACAAAAGAGCTTTTGGCAGACGAGGTTTGCCCTTGCACAATATCCCCCGCAGTATGCCCCGAAATTGTAAGACCGGCTTCAAAGCTTGTTTCTGAAACAGCATTTTATAAGCCCGAAGACGAGAAAAAGGGTATTGTATTTAAATTTTCCGAAAATACTGCCTGTGTTCCCCACCTTAAAATAAAGGGTAAAAAGGGACAAAAAATAATTATTCAGTGTTCCGAATTTTGTGACGAAAACAATGTTGTAAATTACGAAGATACAGCAAGATTTTACCCGAAAGGCTTCTGCCAGAGAGATATTTATATCTGCAGTGGCGAAGGCGTGGAGGAATATATCCCGTCCTTTACATACCACGGTGCAAGATATTTTGTTGTATTCGGTCTTTTGCCCGACCAGATTTCAAAAGATACTCTTACCATGCAGGTTATAAATTCCGACCTTAAAAGAATGGGAGACTTTGAATGTTCTGACGAGGTTGCAAACCTTTTACAGAAGGCATCTGATATAAGTGATTTAGCAAACTTTGTATATTTCCCGACAGACTGTCCTCATCGTGAAAAGAACGGCTGGACAGGCGATATCTCTTTAAGTGCAGAGCATCTTACTCAAAAATTCCAAACCGAAAAAAGCTTTGCGCAGTATATGCGTCAGCTTACATATTCTATGCCTCAAAGCGGACTTGTTTACGGAATTGTTCCTTCTTATTCGTGGAACCAAGACTACGGTCCTATGTGGAACCACGTTATAATTGAAATTCCTTACATTCTTTATATATACCGCGGAAACAAAGAAGTTTTTAAAGAACATTCCGATTCAGTTTTCAGATACTTAAATTATCTTTCAAAAGACATAAATACGGACGGATTTGTTACAACAGGTCTTGGAGACTGGGTACACGCAATGCGTCAGGATGCTTCTGATTTTGTATGCCCCATTGAGGTTTCAAACACAGCAGCCGCTTATGCAAGCTGTAAAAAGGCTGAATTTATGTTCAGAATATGCGATATGCCCCTTCAGGCAGATTTTGCAAAGGCTTTGGGCGAAAAACTACGTAACGCAATGAGAGAAAAGCTTATTGATTATACAACTATGACCATGCAAGGCTCGTGCCAGAGTGCACAGTGTGCGGGTATATATTACGGAATATTTGAACCATCCGAAATGCCTGCCGCCTACAAAAGACTTGTAGAAATTATTCACGAATCGGGCGATAAAATTGACTGCGGTATTGTAGGTCTTCGCACAATGTTCAGAATTCTTGCAGAAGGCGGCGATGCAGACCTTGCTTACCGTATGATTACAAGCACAAAAATGCCCGCCTTCGGAGCTTTTGTTAAAAAGTTTGGTTTAGCTTCTATCCCCGAAAGCTTCAAATCTTCATTTGTCGAATCGGCAAACGGCTATTCCACCTCATTAAATCACCACTTTTTATGCGATTTTTCAGGTTTCTTTATTTCAAACATTGCAGGCTTGCAGGTAAACCCAAAAAAGGATAATCCCTGCCACGTAAAAATTGCGCCAAGCTTTGTTTCAAACCTTGATTATGCAAAGGCTCATTACGAAACAGTTGCAGGCAAAGTCAGCGTTATGTGGGAGAGATGCGGCGATAAAATAAAGCTTACCGTTGAAAAACCTGAAGAAGTTTTTGGTGAGGTTTTACTCCCCAAAGGCTATGAATTTGTATCGGTAACCGATAAAGATTCAAACCACGTTACCGAAAAGTGCTGGAACGAAAATGCATTATGGGCTAAAGGCAAAAAGCAGTATAAGCTTGCATCTGCCGTATATATGATTCAAAACACCAAATAAATATTACTTTTTACCATTGATTATGTATGTCTTATTTAGTATAATTTATCCGAAGTTTTTGTTACAAGGAGAATTTTATGGCTGAATTAAGATTTAACCCCTTAACCGAAGACTGGGTTATGATAGCTTCTCACAGACAGAACAGACCCCAGATGCCAAAAGACTGGTGTCCGTTTTGCCCCGGCTCCGGCAAAGTACCCGATGATTTTACAGTACTTAAATACGATAACGATTTCCCCGCACTTTCAAATTGTCCCCCCACTCCCGATGATGTTGAAACTGACCTTTTTAAAGTTTTGCCCTCGTACGGAAAATGCGAAGTAATCCTTTATTCAAAGGAACACACAGTTACACTCCCTGAACTTTCTGTCCCCCACGTTACAAAGCTTGTGGATTTATGGTGTGACCGTTTTGCCGAGCTTTCAGGCGACGAAAAGGTAAAATATGTCTTTATATTTGAAAACAGAGGTGATGTTGTAGGCGTTACAATGCCCCACCCTCACGGACAGATATACGCTTATCCCTTTCTCCCCAAAAAGCTTGAGCTTGAAGTAAATTCCAATAAAAAACATAAAGAAAAAACAGGCAACTGTCTTTTCTGCGATATTTTAGATAACGAACAAAAGGACGCAAGACGCATTATTTTTGAAAATGACGATTTTGTATGTTTCCTTCCTTTCTGGAGCGAATATCCTTACGGAATTATGATAGCCTCCAAAAAGCATAAAAACTATATAACCGATTTTACAAATGAAGAAAGAGAGAGTCTTGCCCGCACCATACGCAACGCAGCAGGCACTTTAGACAGTCTCTTTGATTATCCCTTCCCCTATATGATGTGTATGCACAATGCCCCCGTAAACTGTACTGGCAGCGAAGATTTTCATTTTCATATAGAATTCTTTCCGCCAATGCGTTCAAAAGACAGACAGAAGTTTAACGCTTCAAGCGAAACAGGTGCCTGGGCACACTGTAACCCCACCGCACCTGAAGAAAAGGCAGAAGAACTTCGCACAGCATACAAAAAATTTATAGGAGAACACAATGATTGATAATTTAAAAAAAGAATTTTTAAAGCGTTTTGGCGAAGACGGAGAGATACGTGTTTTTGCCTCCCCCGGACGTGTTAATTTAATAGGCGAGCATACAGATTATAACGGCGGTTTTGTATTCCCTGCCGCCATCACTTTAGGCACTACCATTATTGCAAGAAAACGCTGTGATAATATTATCCGTATGCAGGCAACAGACCTTCCCTGCGACGTTTTTATTAATCTTGACGATATAGAAAACTATAAAACCCTTCCCTGGGGTAACTATCAGGCGGGTATTGCGTCAGAGCTTATGAAGGAGGGCTACACTCTTTGCGGTGCCGACCTTCTCTTTCACGACACAACCCCTCACGGTGGCGGACTTTCGTCATCTGCCGCAATAGAGGTTGCAACAGCACTCTGCCTTGTTTCTTTAGCAGGCTATGAAGCTGATATGAAAAAAATGGCAGTTATAGGTCAAAGGGCAGAAAATAACTATGTAGGCGTAAACTGCGGTATTATGGACCAGTTTGCCTCGGCTATGGGAAAACGTGACCACGTTATTTTTCTTGACTGTAAAGACTTGTCATATAAGCTTGTTCCATTAAACCTTAAAGGAAAAAGTATTGTAATTACAAATACAAATAAAAAACGCAGTCTTATAACTTCAAAATACAACGAAAGACGTGCCGAATGTGAAGAAGGCCTTAATATTTTACAACAAAAGTTTTCGGTAAACTATCTTGGCGAAATTCCGCTTTCTGAATACGAAAAGGTACGTAATATTATTGAAAACGAAACAATTCGCAAAAGAATTGACCATGTAATAGGCGAATGTGACAGAACAGTTAAATCTGTTGAAGCTTTAAAAAATAACGATATAGAGCTTTTTGGGCATTATATGAACCTTTCGCACGATTCGCTTCGTGACCTTTATGAAGTAACAGGCATAGAGCTTGATACATTAGTGGATGCCGCAAGAAGCGTTAAAGGCTGCATAGGCTCACGTATGACAGGCGCAGGCTTTGGCGGATGCACTGTAAGTATTGTGGAAGATGATGCCGTTGACACCTTTAAAGAAACTGTACGTCAAAAATACCTTGACGTTATAGGATATGAACCATCGTTTTACATAACAGGCGCTGGAGATGGCGGAAGAGAAATTAAATAATATTAGGTGATGTAAAAAAAGTCCAGACCGCAAAAAACAAAGAAATATAAAAAAAGTAGCTGTAAAAAATGTTTTTTACAGCTACTTTTTTGTAAACTATTGAAATTTTTTCTTATTTATTATAAAATATAAAAGGCCTTAAAAAAAATATTTATACAAAAGGAGAGAAAAAATTTATGGAAAAGTTTTTCAAACTTAAGGAAAACGGCACTTCTGTAAAACAGGAAATAATTGCCGGTATTACAACATTCCTTGCAATGGCGTATATCTTGGCAGTTAACCCTGGGTATTTAGGCGGAATCCCCGGTGCATCACCCGCTGCTATCTTTATGGCAACAGCTATATCGGCAGCAGTCGCAACAATTTGTATGGCATTCTTTGCAAACTATCCCGTAGCTTTGGCTTCAGGCATGGGTCTTAATGCATTTTTTGCATTCACAGTTTGCGGTGCTATGGGTTATTCATACCAGGTGGCTTTAACAGCTGTATTTGTTGAAGGTCTTATTTTTATAGTTCTTTCACTTTTCAAATTCAGAGAAGCTTTGGTTAACAAAATCCCCGCAAACTTAAAGTTTGGTATCACAGCAGGTATTGGTCTTTTCATCGCAATTATTGCTTTATTAAATTCAAAAGTTATTGTTGCAAGCGATGCTACAACAGTTGCTCTTGGTGACATAGGCTCTCTCCCTGTTATTCTTTCAATAGTAGGCTTGCTTATTATAGGCGTTCTTCAGTATAAAAAAGTTCCCGGTGGCATCTTAATAGGTATTCTTGCTACATGGGTTTTAGGCATCGTTATTCAGGCTATAGGCTGGGCTTGTGGTGCGTCACTTTTTGAAACAAGCCTTATCCCTTCACTTTCATGGGAATCAATAAAAGCAAACTTTGCAGCTCCTTATTTGTTTAATTTTGACTTTGGTTTTATTGTAAAAGACTTTGCTGCATTTGCTATAGTTGTATTTACATTCCTTTATACCGACATTTTCGACACCGTTGGAACACTTATCGGAGTTACACAGAAAGCTGGTTTAATGAAAGAAGATGGCACACTCCCCCGTGCAGGCGGTGCTTTAATGGCTGACGCTGTAGGTACAGTTGTTGGTGCTTGTCTTGGTACTTCAACTGTTACAAGCTATGTTGAATCAAGCGCAGGCGTTGCAGCAGGTGGCAAGACAGGGTTAACAGCTCTTACAACAGGTGTTATGTTTGTAATAGCTATCGTCTTTGCGCCTATTTTCCTTGCAGTTCCTTCTTTTGCAACAACACCTGCTATGCTTTACGTTGGCATCTTAATGCTTAGCGCAATTAAGAATATGGACTTCGAAGGAGATATTGCTGACGTTATAGGTGGATTCCTTGCTGTTATTATGATGCCCTTCGCATACTCAATTGCAACAGGTATTATGTTTGGTATCGTTTCATGGGTTATTCTTAAAGTTGCAACAGGCAAAATTAAAGATATCAGCGCCATTATGTGGATTTCATTTGTATTGTTTGCTCTTTATATAGCAACACTCGTATAACTCCCGTTTTGAAAGGATTGACATTATGACTTATGAAATAAACATTGCGGGAGTCAAGAGAAATTTAACTCTTTTCCCTGTATCCGAAAATTTATCAATTGCAGCTCTTATTCTTTTTGGAGATGTTGAGCTTACAGTTAAAAGTGCAGCAGCTCTTTTGGAAATTGCACCCGAGTATGACATTTTAATAACATCAGAAGCCAAGAGTATTCCCCTTATTCACGAAATGGCAAAACAAAGCGGTGATAATACTTATGTTATAGCAAGAAAAGGGCCCAAGGTTTATATGAGGGATATTGTATACGCCGACGTAAACTCAATAACAACAAAAAACAAACAGATGCTTTGTATTGGTGCAGATGAAGCCGCACTTTTAAAGGATAAGAGAGTTTTGATTATTGATGACGTAATCAGCACAGGCGAATCACTTCTTGCTATAGAAAAGCTTGTACAGCAGGTTGGCGGTAACATTGTAGGAAAGATGGCTATCCTTGCCGAAGGCGATGCCGCAAAAAGAGACGACATAACATTCCTTGCCCCTCTTCCCCTCTTTAATCCCGACGGAACACCTATTAAATAATTTTCTAAATATTTAACAAAATAAAAAAACTATTGTTTTTCAACAATAGTTTTTTTATTTGTAATTAAATTAGTCTACAAGTTCAATTAAAGCCATGGGAGCTGCGTCACCGCGTCTTGTTCCTGCCTTAATTATTCTTGTGTAACCGCCCTGTCTTTCTGCAAACTTGGGCGCTATCTCAGCAAACAGCTTAACAACAACTTCTTCCTTTGTGATATAGGACAAAGCCTGTCTTCTGCTGTGGAGTGTATTCTCCTTACCAAGAGTTATCATTTTTTCAACCACACTCTGCAATTCCTTTGCACGTGTTTCGGTTGTCATAAGCTTTCCGTTTTCAAAAAATGCTGTTGCCATGCCACGAAGCATAGCTCTTCTTTGGTCGGAAGTTCTACCTAATTTCCTGGGCATACTGACACCTCCTATTTTTAAACAATATGTTTATCAAGATTTAATGCTTTTCTAACACTCAGTCTTCTTCGTCCGCTAATGCGAGGCCCAAAGCCTGCAGCTTGTTTATCACTTCTTCAAGTGACTTTCTGCCGAGGTTTCTAACCTTCATCATATCGTCTTCAGTCTTCTGAATGAGGTCTTCAACGGTGTTTATTCCTGCACGCTTCAAGCAGTTGTAGGAACGAACTGAAAGGTCAAGTTCTTCGATAGTCATTTCAAGAACCTTTTCTTTCTTTGTTTCATCTTTTTCAACCATAATTTCAACGTTCTTTGCGTTGTCGGAAAGGTCGATAAAGAGGTTTAAGTGTTCGTTTAATATTTTAGCACCAAGGCTAACTGCTTCGTTAGGAGTAATGGTACCGTTTGTCCATATTTCCAAAGTAAGTTTATCGTAGTCAGTAATCTGACCTACACGGGTATTTTCAACCACGAAATTTACCTTGGGAACAGGTGTATAGATAGAGTCAACAGGGATAAGGCCTATAACGGGCTGGCTGATGCTCTTGTTACGTTCAGCCGAAACATATCCTCTGCCCTTATTGATGCTGATTTCCATATAAAGCTTTGCATCTTCGTTTAAAGTTGCAATGTGCAAATCAGGATTGAAAATTTCAATACTTGCATCGTGCTTTATATCGCCTGCACAGATTTCGCAGGGGCCTGTAGCATCAATATAAACAGTTTTAGGACCGTCTTCATGCATGCTTACAACAAGGTCTTTAATGTTAAGTACTATTTCTGAAACATCTTCCTTAACACCGGGAACTGTTGAAAACTCGTGCAGAACGCCGTCTATTTTAATAGATGTGGGTGCTGCACCTGGCAAAGAAGACAGCATAATTCTTCTGAGAGAATTTCCGAGTGTTGTGCCGTAGCCTCTTTCCAAAGGTTCTAAAACATATTTGCCATAATAACAATTATCTGTTTCAGTGCACTCGATTCTCGGTTTTTCTATTGCCATTTCTTTCATATAAAATACCCTCCTTTACATTCTTTCTTGTTACGTCTTTCGACATCCGCAAAACCAAAGAGAAATAAAATTTTTCTCTTTATTTTGCTTTTTCGAGGGTGTATCTTACTTGGAGTACAATTCGACGATGAGTGTTTCCTCGATTTCAAGATCGATGTCTTTACGCTCTGCAAGTGTTACAACCTTTGCGCTCTTCTTGTCAACGTCAAGTGAGAGCCATTCAGGAATAACCTTACCGTCTGTGCTTTCCAATACTGCCTTTATTTTAGGCATACTAAGACTTTTTTCAGCTATTGCAATTACATCCCCTGCTTTTACGAGGTAAGAAGGAATATTAACCTTCTTGCCGTTAACGGTGTAATGACCGTGTCTAACAAGCTGTCTTGCTTCAGGGCGTGAAACTGCAAAACCGAGGCGGTAAACAACGTTGTCAAGTCTGCTTTCAAGAATCTGTAAAAGGTTTTCACCTGTTACGCCGGCTTTTTTGTTAGCCATTTCAAAGTATTTAGCGAACTGGCTTTCTAAAACGCCGTAGTATCTTCTTGCTTTCTGCTTTTCTCTTAACTGAACGCCGTATTCCGACATTTTCTTACGTCCCTGACCGTGCTGACCGGGAGCGTAACTTCTTTTTTCTATAGCACATTTATTGGTATAGCAACGATCGCCTTTCAAGAAAAGTTTCTGACCTTCTCTACGGCATAATCTGCATACCGCACCTGTATATCTTGCCATATTCGTTCACCTCCAAATCAAACTCTTCTACGTTTGGGCGGGCGGCATCCGTTGTGAGGAATGGGAGTTACATCCTTAATCATGCTAACTTCCAAGCCTGCTACCTGAAGAGCTCTGATAGCTGCTTCTCTGCCGGCACCGGGGCCTTTAACGTAAACTTCTACAGTTTTTAAACCGTGTTCCATTGCTGCTTTAGCTGCTGTTTCAGCTGCTGTCTGTGCTGCAAAGGGAGTGCTCTTTTTGGAGCCGCGGAAACCTAAACCACCGGCACTTGCCCATGATAAAGCGTTACCTGCAGTATCGGTAATTGTTACAATTGTATTGTTGAAAGACGAACGGATATGTGCTGCGCCTTTTTCAATATTCTTGCGCTCACGTCTTCTATGAGTTGTCTTTTTTGTTGTTGCTTTAGCCACTTACATTCCCTCCCTTACTTCTTCTTGTTAGCAATAGTCCTCTTGGGACCTTTGCGGGTACGAGCATTTGTTTTTGTACGCTGTCCTCTTACAGGGAGGCCTTTTCTGTGGCGCAAACCACGATAACAACCTATTTCAGTAAGACGTTTGATGTCGAGTGCCACGCTTCTGCGAAGGTCACCTTCCACCTTGTAATCTCTGTCTATAATTTCTCTGAGCTTGCCGACCTCATCTTCTGTAAGGTCCTTTACTCTTGTGTCGGGATTGATTCCCGTTTGTTCCAAAATCTTTTCCGCACTTGTTCTGCCGATACCGTAAATATAGGTAAGACCTATTTCGATACGTTTTTCTCTCGGTAAGTCAACACCGGATATTCTGGCCATACTTGATTACACCTCCTAAAATATAGTGAGTATTTAATAATCACTAAAGTCGTGATAATTCACGCAGCCGCACCTTTGTGATTAAAGTTAAAATTAACCTTGTTTCTGTTTGTGCTTGGGATTTTCACAAATCACCATTATTCTGCCTTTTCTCTTAATAATTTTGCATTTTTCGCAAATAGGTTTTACTGAGGGTCTAACCTTCATTGATATTTCCTCCTTTACTTTGCTCTCCAAGTGATTCTTCCCTTTGTCAAATCATAGGGAGAAAGTTCAACCGTTACTTTATCACCCGAAAGAATTCTTATAAAATTCATACGAAGTTTTCCTGATATATGTGCAAGTATCTGGTGTCCGTTCTGAAGTTCAACTCTAAACATTGCGTTAGGTAATGCTTCAATAACGGTACCTTCTAATTCTAAAACATCATCTTTTGCCAAAGTAACAACCTCCTTTATTCATTGTCCGTTTCAGCGGCAAATTCTGCCACACAGTTTCTTACTTCCTCGTTTGTCAATCTTTCGCCCTGTAAAAGCTTTTGTTTAATAGTATCCTTTGCAGGACTTACCGGTTTTAGATGTTTCAGTTTCTTTTTTTTGGGGTTATCGAATCTGCGTCGACGCCCGTCACAGAGAAAACAATATTCTCCATCTCTTGAAAGCACGACATATATTCTGTCGGTATCTCTACCAGCTGCAGAACACACTATACTGCCTGCTTCAATATCCAAAACAAATCACCTCTTATTGCCTTTCACTCAAAGTCAGAAGCTCCGGACCATTGGTTGTTATTGCCAAGGTGTTTTCGTAATGCGCTGACAGTTTTCCGTCTGCTGTTTTTGTTGTCCAGCCGTCGGGCAAAACTGTTATCTTATGAGTTCCCATATTTATCATGGGCTCAACCGCAATAGTCATACCTTCCCGAAGTCTTATTCCTTTTCCTGCTGTTCCGTAGTTTGGTACGTCAGGGTCTTCATGAAGAGCGCTTCCTATTCCGTGTCCTACCATTTCGCGTACAACACCGTAACCATTTTTTTCAGCGTATTCCTGAATCGCAGAGGAAATATCCCCCAAACGATTTCCAGCAACCGCTTTCTTAAAACCTTCAAAGAAGCATTCTTCGGTAACTTTGATAAGTCTTTGTGCTTCGGACGAAATTTCGCCTACAGCAAAAGTTCTTGCTGCGTCACCATGAAAACCTTTATAGTACACACCTACGTCTATACTTATAATATCGCCTTCATTTAACTTTTCGTTGCCCGGAATCCCGTGTACTACCACTGAATTTAATGAAGCACAGATGGAACCCGGATAACCTCTGTAATTTTTAAACGAAGGAATCGCACCTTTTGAACGTATGAATTCATCGGCTATTCTATCAAGCTCTATTGTTTTTATGCCGGGTTTGATATTTTTACCAAGAAGCAATAATGTTTCTTCGGTTAATTTGCCGGCCTCTCTCATAAGTTCTATCTCATGATTGCTTTTGAGCCAAATCATTGTATTCCTCCGGCAAGTGCCTTTTCGACATTAGCTGTAGTATCCTCCAGCTTTTTCTGACCGTAAGCTGTAACCATTACACCTTTGTTTGAATAATATTCTTTTAAAGGCTTTGTTTGTGTGTGATAAACTTCCAAACGCTTTTGAATGGTTTCGGCTTTATCATCATCTCTGATTATAAGCTGTGTACCACATTCGTTACACACGCCTTCCGTTTTTGGAGGATTATCTGTAACGTGGTAAGTAGCGTGGCATGAAGGACATTCCCTTCTGCCACCAAGACGAGAAAGAATTTCTTCGTCTGCTACTTCTAAATTTAACACAACATAATCGCCTATACCCATACGGTCAAGCTCTTCCGCCTGAAAGATTGTTCTTGGAAATCCGTCAAGGATGTATCCGTTTTTACAATCGTCTTTCGAAAGACGCTCTTTTATAATGTCGATAATTAAGGAGTCAGGAACGAGTTTTCCTTCATCAATGAATTTTTTTGCTTGAGTTCCAAGTTCTGTGTTTGAACGGATTTCGTTTCGGATGATAGCACCCGTTGAAATTTCAGGAATATTATATTTTTCGCATAATATAGCACCCTGTGTTCCTTTACCAGACCCCGGAGGCCCAATTAATATAAGTTTCATGATGGTCACTTTCCTTTCGCCTTATTCAAGGAATCCTTTGTAATGTCTCATAAGCATCTGTGATTCAAGCTGTCTAACTGTTTCAAGTGCAACACCTACAACGATAAGCAAGGATGTTCCGCCTATGCTTATGCTTGCAAGGCTGGGGTTGATTATAGACAGTACTATGGGGAAAATTGCTATTATACCAAGGAAAATAGCACCAACCAAAGTAACTCTTGAAACAACTTTTGCAACAAATGCGCTGGTGGGTTTGCCAGGTCTGATACCGGGGATAAATCCACCGTTTCTCTTTATGTTGTTGGCAACTTCTATAGGATTGAACACAAGTGTTGTATAGAAGTATGTGAATGCAACAATGAGTATAAAGTATATAACCGAGTACCAAGGGTTGGATGTCTGGAAGAATCTCTGCATCCAGCCAAGGAAACCTTCTGTCGCATTAGGATTGATAAGTGATACGATAGTGCCGGGGAATGACATAATGCTCATTGCAAAGATGATAGGCATAACGCCTGACATTGTTACCTTTACAGGAATATGTGTTCCCTGTCCGCCATACATTTTATTACCAACAACACGCTTTGCATACTGTACAGGAATTCTTCTTTCAGCCTTGTCGAATAAAACAACAAAAGCTACTATAAGAACTGCAACTGCAAGTATTACAAGCATAATAATCCAGTTTGTATGGAAGTTAGTCCAAACCGATTTCACCATAGTAGGTATACGAGCAACGATACCTGCGAAAATCAACATTGAAATACCATTACCAATACCAAGCTGTGTTATTTCTTCGCCGAGCCACATCAAAAATGCTGTGCCGGCTGTAAAGCTTATTACGATAACTGCAAAAGCAAAGAATGCACTGCCTGTAGCTGTTACAGCACCTGCTGAATCAAGTGTTACATACAAACCTGCTGCCTGAATAAAAGCTAAAGCAATTGTTACTATACGAACAATAACATTTATCTTTTTACGTCCTTCTTCGCCTTCTTTACTGAGGCGTTCGAGTGCAGGAATTGCTACAGTTAAAAGCTGGATAATAATTGATGAGTTAATATATGGTGTAATACCCATCGCAAAGATGGTTGCGTTACTGAAGGAACCGCCCGAGAATGTATCCATAATACCAAAGATACTGTTTCCGCTTGCGTTTACCCATTCAGCTACTGCCGCTTTATCAAGCCACGGTACAGGAATTACTGAACCGAATCTGAATACAACTAAAAGCAGTATTGTGTAAAGCATTTTCTTTCGAAGGTCGGGTATGCCCCAGGCATTCTTAATTACGCTAAACAATTAAATCACCTCTGCCTTTCCGCCAGCTGCTTCAATTTTTTCCTTTGCTGTCTTAGAAATTCTTGCGGCTTTGACGGTCAGCTTCTTCGCTTCTAATTCACCTCTTCCAAGAACTACAACACCATCGCAAAGTTTACTGATAATGCCTTTTTCTAAAAGAAGTTCAGGTGTAACTTCTGTTCCGTCCTCAAACTTGTTAAGTGCCGAAACATTTATTTCTGTATACTGTTTTGCAAATATATTTGTGAATCCTCTCTTCGGCAATCTTCTGAAAAGAGGCATCTGTCCGCCTTCAAAACCGGGGCGTACGCCACCGCCTGAACGCGCGTTCTGGCCTTTATGACCTCTTCCTGCTGTTTTTCCGTTACCTGATCCGGGGCCTCTGCCTTTTCTGTATGCCTTTTCCTTGCTGCCCGGTGCAGGACTAAGCTCATTCAGCTTCATTTGCCAACACCTCCTTAATTTAAATTTCCTCTACCTTTACTAAATGTGAAACCTTTGTAACCATTCCTCTGATCTGGGGAGTGTCGTTCTGTTCCACAGCATCTCTTATTTTCTTAAGACCGAGAGCTTCAACAGTTGCAATCTGGTCTTTCTTTGAACCGATAATGCTTTTTGTGAGTGTAATTTTGAGTTTAGCCAACGCAAACCCTCCTATCTTACAATTCTTCTACTGTCTTACCGCGAAGTTTTGCAACTTCTTCAGCGCACTTAAGACTTGCAAGACCTGCCATTGTTGCTTCAATAACGTTTTTAGCGTTGTTGCTGCGAAGTGACTTTGTTCTTACATTTCTTACGCCTGCAAGTTCCATTACTGCACGAACTGCTCCGCCTGCGATAACACCTGTACCTTCAGCAGCGGGTTTCATAAGCACTCTACCAGCGCCATATTCACCTATTACTTCGTGAGGCAGTGTTCCATCAACAAGGGGAACATTTATCATATTTTTCTTTGCATCTTCTATGCCTTTTCTAACAGCATCAGGAATTTCAGCTGCTTTACCAAGACCGCTGCCAACGCGACCGTTCTTATCGCCTACAACAACAAGTGCTGTAAATCTGAAGTTACGACCACCCTTAACAACCTTTGCTACGCGGTTTATGGCAACAACTTTCTCGCTGAATTCTGACTCTGCTTCAGGTCTTCTATCTCTTTCTGCCATGATTTTCCTCCTTAAAACTCGAGTCCGCCTTCGCGTGCACCTTCTGCAAGTTCCGCGATACGTCCATGGTAAATATACCCGCCACGGTCAAAAACTACTGTTTTTACGCCTTTTTCCAAAGCTTTTGCTGCTACAAGCTTGCCAACTTCTTTGGCTGCTTCTTTGTTTCCGCCGTAACCTTCAATATCCATTGAGGATGCTGCGGCTATTGTTACACCCTGTTCATCATCGATGATCTGAGCGTATATATTTTTGAGACTTCTGAAAACATTCAGTCTGGGACGTTCTGCTGTACCTGAAATGTTTTTACGGATTCTCATATGGCGTTTAAGCCTTGCCTTATTACTGTCAGGCTTCTTTATCATCTCATACAGCTCCTCTCTTAACCTTTAGCTTTACCGGCTTTACCCTCTTTACGACGGATATGCTCAGTAACGTACTTAATACCTTTACCCTTATAAGGTTCGGGGGGTCTCTTTTCGCGGATTTCCGCTGCAAGCTGACCAACCTTCTGCTTATCTGCACCCTTTATAATAATTTTGTTGGGTGCGGGTGATTCAATTGTAAGACCTTCGGGAGCTTCCATCTCTACAGGATGTGAATAACCGAGGTTCATAACGAGTGTTTTACCCTGCATCTGCGCTCTGTAACCTACACCGTTGATTTCGAGTTCTTTCTCAAAACCGTTGGTTACACCTTCTACCATATTGGCAACAAGTGAACGAGTGAGGCCGTGCAGCGCTCTGTGCTGTTTTATATCTGAAGGACGTGTTACTAAAATTTCATTGCCTTCAACTTTAACGGTCATGTCAGGATGAAGTTCTTGGGTTAATGTACCCTTGGGGCCTTTAACTGTAAGTTCGTTGCCGTTGAACTTAACTTCAACGCCGGCAGGAACTGTTATAGGCAGTTTACCTATTCTTGACATTTTTTCTCACCACCATTTCTTAAATAATAATTACCAGATGAATGCCAGTACTTCGCCGCCTACATTAAGAGCTCTGGCTTTCTTGTCTGTCATAATTCCTTTGGATGTTGATATTATTGCTATTCCAAGACCTTTTAATACTCTGGGGAGTTCTTCACTGCTCGAGTATACTCTGAGGCCTGGCTTAGATATTCTTTTCAAACCTGAAATAACCTTTTCTTTGTTAGCACCGTATTTAAGTGTAACTCTGATTACTCCCTGTTTGCCGTCATCTATAACCTGATAACTTTTGATATAGCCTTCTTCGTTAAGAATTTCAGCAATTGCTTTCTTCATATTGGAAGCAGGAATATCAACAGTTTCATGCTTTGCGGAATTTGCATTTCTTATGCGTGTAAGCATATCTGCAATAGGATCTGTTATTTGCATGTTACTACCTCCTTCTCCGTAGCTTTATTACCAGCTGGCTTTCTTTACACCGGGAATCTGTCCCTTGTACGCAAGTTCTCTGAAGCAAATACGGCAAATACCATATTTTCTTAAGTATGCGTGAGGTCTTCCACAAATTCTGCATCTATTGTATTCTCGTGTACTATATTTCGGTGTACGCTGTTGCTTTAAAATCATTGACTTTTTAGCCATTTAAATTACCTCCCCTCATCTTTCAAAGGGCGCACCCATGAGAGCTAAGAGCTCACGCGCCTCTTCATCGGTTGATGCTGTGGTTACGAATATAATATCCATACCTCTTACTTTGTCAACCTTATCATATTCAATTTCGGGGAATATGAGCTGTTCTTTAATACCCAGTGAGTAGTTTCCTCTGCCGTCAAAAGCGTTGGGGTTGATACCTCTGAAGTCACGAACTCGGGGAAGGGCAACATTGAACAGTCTATCTATAAATTCATACATTTTCTCACTTCTGAGAGTAACTTTACAGCCTATATTCATGCCTTGTCTGAGTTTAAAGTTAGCAACAGACTTTCTTGCCTTTGTTACAACAGGCTTCTGACCTGTGATAATAGCGAGGTCTCCGCAAGCTGCTTCAACAGCCTTGGGGTTGTCTTTTGCTTCACCCAAACCTATGTTTATTACAACTTTTTCAATCTTAGGAATCTGCATTGTGCTCTTGTATTCAAACTTCTTCATAAGAGCAGGTGCAACTTCGTTAAGATATTTCTGCTTCATTGCAGACATTGGCATTTCCTCCTTTCAACTAATCTTAATCGTTAAAGGTTTCATTGCATTTTTTGCAATATCTAACCGTTGTGCCGTTATCAAGCACTTTTCTGCCTATACGGGTAGGCTTGTTGCACTTATTACAAACATGCATTACTTTTGATGCTGCAATAGCTGCTTCGGACTTGATGATTCCGCCTACATCACCCTGTCTTCTGGGTTTTGTGTGACGTGATACCATCTTTATGCCTTCTACAACAACCTTTCCTTCAGCAGGAAGTACTCTTAAAACTTTACCGGTTTTGCCGCGGTCAACACCTGACATAACCTTTACTGTGTCATTCTTTTTAATATGCATTTTACTCATATCTGGCACCTCCTTACAGCACTTCGGGGGCAAGGGATATAATTTTCATATAATCCTTGTCACGAAGTTCACGTGCTACCGGCCCGAATATACGAGTTCCTCTCGGGTTTTTATCTTCTTTTATGATTACGGCTGCGTTTTCATCAAATTTGATGTAGCTGCCGTCTGCTCTTTTGAGTCCTCTTACAGAACGAACTATTACAGCCTTTACAACGTCGCCCTTCTTTACAACTCCGCCGGGAGTTGCCTTTTTAACTGAAGCTACGATTACATCGCCGACGTTTGCTGTTTTCTTTAATGAGCCGCCAAGACACCTGATGCACATAATTTCTTTTGCGCCGGTGTTATCAGCAACTTTAAGAAGCGTCTGCTGTTGAATCATTTATTTTCACTCCTTTATCTTGCCTTTTCAACAATCTCAGCGACTCTCCATCTCTTGTCGTGGCTAAGACGTCTGGTTTCCATTACTCTAACCTTATCACCTATACCACATTCGTTATTTTCATCGTGAGCCTTGAGCTTGTATGTTCTCTTTACGATTTTTCCGTAAAGCGGATGCTTTACATGGTCCATTACGGCTACAACAACTGTTTTATCCATTTTGTCGCTTACAACCGTACCAACTCTTACCTTACGAGCATTTCTTTCAGCCATTTCGCTTCCTCCTTTCATCAAACGGTTTTATCCGCTTTGATTTCGTTCTCTCTGATAACCGTTTTTACTCTTGCAATAGCTTTTTTAACTTCTGCAATTTTCATGGGGTTATCAAGCTGGTTTGTAGCGTGCTGAAAACGTAAGTTAAAAAGTTCTTTTTTCAAGTCCTGAAGCTGGTTCTGAAGCTCTGCGGGACTTGCCTGACGTATATCTTTAAGCTTCACTTGAATCAAACCTCCGTTCCTTCGGTTTCTTTTGAAACTATCTTACATTTTATGGGAAGCTTGTGCATAGCAAGACGTAATGCTTCACGCGCTGCTTCCTCGGACACTCCGCCTATTTCAAACATAACTCTGCCGGGCTTTACAACAGCTACCCAGTATTCGGGTGAACCTTTACCACTACCCATTCGGGTTTCAGCAGGCTTTTCTGTTATGGGCTTATCGGGGAATATCTTTATCCAAACCTGACCGCCTCTCTTGATGTAACGTGTCATCGCGATACGGGCTGCTTCTATCTGGTTTGAAGTAATCCATGCGGGTTCTGCTGCCTGAAGGCCAAATTCACCGTAGGTTATTTTGTTACCACGATGAGCTTCACCTTTAAGTCTGCCACGCATAACTCTTCTGTGTTTAACTCTTTTAGGCATTAACATTTTTCTTGCCTCCCTCCCTCTTGGGTGTTGCTGCTTTCTTGCTTTCAGGGAGAACTTCGCCCTTGTAAATCCAAACCTTTATACCTATTTTACCATAAGTTGTATCAGCTTCATAGAAACCGTAGTCTATGTCAGCTCTTAAGGTCTGGAGGGGAATTGTTCCCTCGTGGTACTGCTCGGTACGTGCGATTTCTGCACCGCCAAGACGACCACTGCATGAAGCTTTGATACCTTTAACGCCGAGTCTCATAGCTCTCTGCATTGTGGATTTCATAGCTCTTCTGAAAGATACACGCTTTTCAAGCTGTGCAGCAATGTTTTCTGCAACGAGCTGTGCGTTTGCATCAGCATTCTTAACTTCAACTATGCTAACGTTAACTGTTTTGCCTGTCATGCTTTCAAGCTGTTTCTTAAGCTTTTCGATAGCTTCGCCGTTTTTACCGATTACAACACCGGGCTTTGCAGCATGTACCAAAACGTTGATTTTATTTGTTGCACGTTCGATTTCAATTGTGGGAACGCCTGCAGCAAATAACTGCTTTTTGATAAATAATCTTAATTTATGGTCTTCGATGAGGTTGTCACCGAATGCACGTTTTTCGGCATACCAACGGGAATCCCAGTCTTTAATTATACCGACTCTTAAACCGTGCGGATTTACTTTCTGACCCATAAGTCTGCCTCCTTACTTTTCTTTTACTACCAATGTAATATGACTTGTTCTTTTTCTGATTCTGAATGCTCTGCCCTGAGCTCTCGGACGAATACGCTTTAAGGTAGGACCTTCATTTGCGTATGCTTCCGAAACATAAAGTGTATCGGCTGAAAGGCCGAAGTTGTTCTCAGCATTGGCAATAGCAGAGTTTAACAGTTTTATAAGAAGCTCTGAAGCAGCTTTGGGTGTGTTCTTTAAGATACCCATAGCTTCTGCGACAGGCTTATTTCTTATAAGATCAATAACGATCTTTACTTTTCTGGGCGCGATTCTTGCGTACTTTAATGTAGCGCTTGCAGATGTTCTGCCGTCCATTATTATTCCTCCTCTCAAAGATTACTGTGGCTTATCTGCCTGATGTTTTGGAGCCTGCATGGCCTTTATAAGTTCTTGTAGGTGCAAATTCTCCAAGCTTGTGTCCAACCATATCCTCTGTGATGTATACAGGAACGTGCTTGCGTCCGTCATGAACAGCAATTGTGTGTCCTACCATCTCAGGGAAAATAGTGGAGCTTCTTGACCAGGTCTTTAATACTGTCTTTTTGCCACTATCATTGAGTTCTATTACACGTTTTAACAGTCTTTCTTCAACATAAGGTCCTTTTTTAACGGATCTTCCCATAAGACAAACCCTCCTTTACTTCTGGTTGCGATGTTTTACAATAAACTTCTCGCTTGCCTTCTTGTTCTTGCGGGTCTTAAGACCAAGTGCCGGTTTACCCCAAGGTGTAACAGGGCTGGGCATACCGATAGGTGATTTACCTTCACCACCACCGTGAGGATGGTCGTTAGGATTCATTACAACACCACGAACGGTAGGTCTGATACCCATGTGACGTTTTCTGCCTGCTTTACCGATTGAAATGTTTGCATGGTCGTCGTTACCGAGCTGGCCAATTGTAGCAAGACAGTCAACTGCTATCATTCTAACTTCTCCGGAGGGAAGTCTAACCTGTGAATATTTGCCTTCTTTAGCCATAAGCTGTGCGTAGTTACCTGCTGAACGAACAAGCTGACCGCCCTTGCCGGGTGAAAGCTCGATGTTGTGAATCAAGGTACCAACGGGAATTGAGCTTATAGGAAGTGCATTACCGGGTGTAATATCAGCTGTAGCGCTTGATATTACTACATCGCCGTCTGTTAAGCCCTTGGGAGCGAGAATGTATCTCTTTTCGCCGTCTTCGTACTGAACAAGAGCGATGTTTGCTGAACGGTTAGGATCGTATTCGATACCGATAACTGTTGCAGGCATATCAAACTTATTACGTTTGAAATCTATAACTCTGTACTTCTGTTTGTTTCCGCCACCGCGATGACGTACTGTTATTCTGCCGTATGAATTTCTGCCGGCGTTTTTCTTCTGAGGTTCCAGCAATGAACGTTCTGGTTCATGCTTTGTAATTTCATCGAATGCCGAAACCGTCATCTGTCTGCGTGCCGGAGAAGTAGGTTTATATTTCTTAATTGCCATTTAAATCACTCCTCACTTACTTATACAAGACTTTCAAAGAATTCGATGGTCTTGCTCTGCTCGGTAATTGTAACAATGGCTTTCTTCCAGTCAGCTCTCTTGCCTTCGTGGAGACCCTGTCTCTTAACCTTACCAAGCACTCTCTGTGTGTTTACGCTTTCAACTTTAACGCCGGGGAAAACTTCTTCGATTGCTTTTTTAATTTCAATCTTGTTTGCCGTAAGCGCTACTTTGAAGGTGTACTTTCTTAAAGCTGCATCCTCCATACTTCTTTCTGAAATGATGGGGCTGATTATGATATCGTGTGCGCTTTTCATTATGCATACACCTCCTCAATTTTTTCAATGGCATCTTTTGCTATGATAAGTTTATCATGCGCCAAGATTTCGTATACATTGAGTGTTCCTACAAAAGAAGTTGCAACACCCTTTACATTTCTTGATGAAAGATATACGTTTTCGTTCTTTTCGCCGGTAACGAACAATGCTTTACCGTCTACCGAGAAGTTTTTCAAAAGCTCTGTAACCTGCTTTGTTTTGATTTCGTCAAAGTTAAGCTCATCAAGAACAATAATGTTTTCGTTTAAAACCTTATCGCTCAAAGCTGACTTCATAGCAAGCTTCTTAAGCTTTTTGTTAAGTGATGTTCTGTAATCACGGGGCTTGGGAGCAAAGATGATACCGCCTTTGATCCACTGAGCAGCTCTTGTGCTACCCTGTCTTGCGCGGCCTGTTCCCTTCTGACGGAAAGGCTTTGCGCCGCCGCCTGAAACTTCAGAACGTGTTTTTGCACTCTGTGTGCCCTGTCTCTGGTTAGCCAGATAATTTACTATAACGGAATGGATAGCGCTTTTGTTAACTTCACATCCGAAAATGCTTTCGTTAAGTTCTATTTCGCCAGCCTTGCTTCCGTCCATTTTATATAAAACAGTCTTAGGCATGTTAAATCCTCCCTTCTATTAAGCTTTTACACTGTTGCGTACAGAAACTATACCGCCGCGGGGACCGGGAACGGCGCCCTTGATGAGAAGAAGATTTCTCTCCTTGTCAACCTTTACAACGTAAAGATTCTGAACTGTAACTGTATCTGTGCCCATGTGACCAGGTAATTTCTTACCTTTTCTTACCTTTGAAGGTGTTGAGCAAGCGCCCAAGGAACCAGGGCCTCTGTGGTATTTGGAACCGTGAGTCATAGGACCTCTGTGTGTTCCAAAACGCTTAACTGTGCCTGCGTAACCTTTACCTTTTGAAGTACCTGTTACGTCAACCTTTTCACCAGCTTCAAAAATGTCAGCTAATATTTCATCACCAACATTCAATGCTGATACATCGTCGAGTCTGAATTCCTTCAAAACCTTCTTGGGTGTAACCCCTGCTTTGTCAAAATGACCCTTCATAGGCTTTGTTACATTCTTTTCTTTAATTGTACCAAAGCCGAGCTGAACTGATTCGTAACCGTCATTTTCAGCTGTTTTCTTCTGTACTACGGAGCAGGGACCTGCTTCTACTACAGTTACCGGCAAAAGCTTTCCTTCTTCAGTGAAGAACTGTGTCATGCCGATTTTCTTACCAATAATTGCCTTGTTCATGTCTTATTCCTCCTTATAGGTTATTGGTTGATGATTTTCTCACCAACATTTACCTGGCGTTTTTGCCAACGAGTTTAATCTCGATGCTAACACCTGCAGGTACGTCAAGGTTTCCTAAAGCTTCTGCTGTTTTGTTTGTGGGAGAGTTAATATCGATGAGTCTCTTATGAGTTCTCTGTTCGAACTGCTCTCTGGAATCCTTGTACTTGTGAACTGCTCTTAATATTGTAACAATTTCTTTTTCAGTAGGAAGTGGAATAGGTCCTGAAACCTCTGAACCTGTTCTCTTTGCTGTTTCAACAATCTTCTCTGCTGTCTGATCAATAAGAGCATGATCGTACGCCTTTAAGCGTATTCTGATTTTTTGTTTTGCTGCCATAGTCTCGCCTCCTTAAATTTTTAGATGACACGCCGACGAGATTACTGTACAAAGTGCCGTGTGTTTCGCAATTTTCCAAACTTAAACCCAGTATATGCGAAAGGGCATATCTGGGCACAATTAAGCGGCTATGCGGAGGACTTTTACGCCGTAAAACGTTGCGGCGCATAGTATCCATATATGCTACTTAGTTACAGTGACTGTCGCCCAATTTCATGAATCGGACATTCTCCACGGAAAAACCCGGCGTCGCCGGCAACCTCCCGTTTCATCGTATGCCATGTCACAGCACATAATACTATACTACATTTATTTCCAAAATGCAAGAGTTTTTTTAAAAAAATTTAAAAAATTTTTATTGACTGTTTTTTGCTGTGCATATATAATATAGGAAGAAAAAATTTTTATCGAGGTTTTATTATTATGATTAACAAAAATTTACCTATTATTATTGATACCGACGGCGGTGCCGATGATGCTTTTGCCATAATGGCGGCACACGCTCTTTTTCCGTCGCAAATATGTCTTATGGTTGCAACATACGGAAACTACACTCTCGATACTGTAACCGAAAACCTTTCTTCGGTAATGGAGCTTGCAAATATAACCTCTCCCCTTATCCGTACATCTGATAAGGCAATTGACAAGGTTTTTAATCTTCCCAATATAGCAGACCCGTTTTATAAAATTGATCCCTGTTTTCCAAAAGGCAAGCCTGCCGAAAGCTGCAACGATTTTGAAGAGTATATATATAATCTTGCAAAGGAGCATAAAAAAATTAACTATGTAACATTAGGCCCCTTAACAAATGTTGCTCGACTGCTCCGCCGTTATCCCGATATTGTACAATACATCGATTCGCTTATTATGATGGGCGGAGGTATAGATCTTCATAATGTAACAGATTATGCAGAGTATAACCTCTTCTGCGACCCGTGGGCAGCAAAAGAAGTTTACGAAAGTTCTCTTCAAATATATATGTCAGGTCTTGGCGTTTGCCAGAAATCTATATTAACAAAAGAGCAAATTAAAGCCACAACCGAAAATGCAGGCAAGCTTTACGATGCTGTTTATAATTTGTTTGATATTGAACGCCGTTATTCAGAGGGTTACGGAAACCCCGTAGGCATAATTTACGATGCCTGTGCCACAATTTATATGGCACATCCCGAAATTTTTAAAACCGAGCAAACAGGCATCGATGTTTTGCTTGACGATATCCACTTCGGTGAAACGGTTAAAACCGACAAAAGAAACAACGTTACCCTGTTAAAGGATGTTGACAGAGATGCTTTTGCCGATGTTTTATTGAACGCAGTAAAAAGCCTTGGTTAAATTTTATAAATAAAAACACTCTGCACTTTACTGCTGAAGTAGTAAAATAAAAGTAGACACATGTAAAACCACCATGTATCTACTTTTTTGTTTTTGTGATAAAATAATTATGGAGGTGTTTGAGTTGAAAAAAGGACAAATAAAACGAATTTGGACAAAAGAACAAAAGCTATC
>JAZSDN010000009.1:0-10062 GCA_045531205.1 Clostridia bacterium
ATATGTATCTTTTAAGCCAACCGAAGCGTAAATCCGTCCATTCTTCAGGACGCATACTTCTTCTTACAACTTTAATATGTGCCATAAATATGCCTCCTCAAATTAGTCCTTATCCCAGAAGAATGGTTTCTTTTTCTGTGCAATAACTTTTACACATTCGCCCATGTCTCGCATAACTTCACTTTCAATCCAAGCAAGGCAACGGTCAACGATAAGGCATTTTGAACATTCACCTTGTAAAAGTACGGTGAGATTTCCGTTTTCGTATGATACAAAATCAATTTCTCCACCATCACCCTGAAGTTTTGGCTTGATTATATTGTTTATGTAGTCTTTCATAATTAACCCTCAATTTCCTTTTTGAGAATAGCACGGATGTTTTCGAGTTTTTCTGTTGCCTGAGTCTTTGTTTCGCCACACATTGAGTAATAAACTTTAAGTTTTGGCTCCGTGCCTGACGGACGGACTGCAATCCAACTACCGTCTGTAAATGTGTATTTAAGCACATTCTCCTTTGGCAAATCGTCAATTCCCTTTGAGTAGTCAAGAACATTTTTGATATTTTCAAAGAGTGTTGTGCCATTTTCACGCATATTTGTCATTATGCTCTGAATTTTTTCTGCACCATCCTTGCCTTTAAGCACAAAAGTATCAAGTGCATCAAGATAAAAGCCGAATTTATCATAAATTGCATTAAGAGCATCAACAAGTGTTCTTCCCTGATTCTTGTGATATGCTGCCATCTGGCAAATTAGCATTGAAGAAACAACTGCATCCTTATCCCTTGCGTGAGTGCCAACAAGATAGCCGTAAGATTCTTCGTAACCGATTATAAATTCTTTATCTTTGTTTATCTCATATCTGCCGATTTGGTCGCCGATATACTTAAATCCCGTGAGAGTGTCAACAATCTGTAGTCCGTAGCTTCTTGCAATATCTGCACCAAGTTCACTTGTAACGATTGTCTTTACAAGTGTTGATTTTTCATTTAATTCATTCTTTTTATGTGAAAGCACAAAATCAACAAGTAATGCACCAATCTGATTACCTGTCATAAGCACGTATTCGCCGTTGTGAAGAACTGCGGTACCAACGCGGTCACAGTCAGGGTCCGTGCCTAAAACCAAATCTGCATTTTCCTGTTTTGCCTGCTCAATACCGATTGTCAAAGCATCTTTTTCTTCGGGGTTTGGTGAACGGACTGTGCTGAAATTACCGTCGGGTAATTCCTGACTCTTTACGATTGAAACATTCATTCCCTCAAGTGCTTTTCTTACAGGAATATTACCTGACCCGTGAAGTGCTGTATAAACAATTTTAAGGTCTGATTTTTCTTCATAGATTGTTTGTTTTTTTACTTCTTTAATGAATTCATCAAGGACCTCGTCACCGATTACAACGATTTTACCATCATTGACTGCACTCTCAAAATCATCAACTGCAACTGCCTTTAAATCTGTAACTGCATTTACAAATTCAATAACCTGACTTGCAAACTGTGGTACTAACTGGCAACCTTTTTCGTCATAAATTTTATATCCGTTATATTCCTTTGGGTTGTGACTTGCGGTGAGTACAATACCACCGTTACAACCTAAATACTTTGCAGTAAATGAAAGTACGGGTGTTGGCATAAGTGTATCATAGATATAAACCTTAATTCCGTTAGCAGATAAAACACCTGCTGCAACTTTAGAAAAATACTGTGAGTTATTTCGCGAGTCATAAGCGATTGCAACGCTTATGTCACCTTGGAAACGGCTCTTTAAATAATCTGCATATCCCTTTGTCGCTTTTGCGATTGTGTATCTGTTCATTCGGTTAGGACCAGCACCCATAATTCCGCGAAGTCCGCCCGTGCCGAACTCTAATTCCTTATAAAATCTGTCTTCAATTTCTTTTTCATCGGTGATAGAAAGAAGTTCCGCTTTAGTTTCTTCATCAAAAGAACACCAAAGGTCAAATTTTTCTTTTATTGTCATATTATCAAGCTCCTTTTCGGGCATATTCTCTTACCATAATATTACACTAAAAACAAATCACTGTCAAACAAAATAGTTGTACAACATCTATCCTTTTTATATTTTTAAGCCTTAAACAATTGGAGTATATAAGGGTAATTTGTAATTCGGGATATGGACCACCGTGTTTCATAATTACAGATTGGCCGTTCCGGTGCATTGCAAAGTATGAGTTATTAAACAACAAATTCGTGACCTATTCGCCTGATTTCAAGTTTTACCTCTACTTCATAATTGCTGTTTTCCAATACGGTGTCAAGATTATTTTCATTCTGCTTGAAAAAATCGGTTTCATTTATATACAAAAGCCTTCCAAAGCCCACTGCATCACTGTTGTATCCGTTGTACATCTTGTAAATCAGCTTTTCTGTTTCGCCTTTTATATAACTTTCCCCTGTACTGCTTATGGTATCAATTTCCCGTATTTCCATCTCCGATGAAACACCGCCATTAATCTCCGTAATGTCCGCCTTAAGGCTTATTCTGATTTTAAACACGGGTTTCCCGTTTATCAAACTGACTTTTCTTGTTGTTTTGGCATTTATAATATTAAGTGACACCTTTTCATTTTCATCATAATCATAGGAAAGAGCAGAATTATTTATCCTGTCACAAAGCATATTGAAGAAAACTGTTTCATCTTTTGAAATCTTTTCTCGGTATTTTGTGTTGTTAAAAAGTGCCGTGCCTGTTATCTCAATCGTTTTTTCCTTATCGGATTCTGCTACGGACAGTAAGGGAATTGCAAAATCCTTTGTGCTAGAATTATACCTGTTGATTAGTTCATATAACTGAATTTTAAAAATCCGACCATCATATTCACTTGAGTTTATTGCAACTGCAATATTCCCCGCACTTATATATTCCTCACCGTTTTTTGCTTCAAGAATTTCACTCGCTGTTTTTTCCGCCGCCGCAATACAAACGGATGAGCTGTTTTCTACATCACGGACAAAAAAGTCTATTACATCATCCATATTTTCCTCGGTAATGCTTTTACCGAGAATTATAATGCGATTTTGGGAATATAGCGGTACCTTGCCTTCTTTTTCCGTAACACCCTTTATTGCACTATAAATTGTATCCCCCTGCAATTTAAAAGTTTTCAAGGGTGGTTGAGATGCACCTTCCGAGGAGGAGGCAGACTGTGCATTGGTGTCAATTGCCTGAATTGTCACAGTGTAATCGCCACTGTCCTCCACATCAATTCCCACACCTTGAATCACAAGACGATTTCGAATATCTTTTTTATATATCTCACTCTCATTAAATGTAAAAGCAGAAACAATTAATGCAAGTAAAACTACGCCGATTTTTCGCATCCTTTTTTCCTCTTTTCCAAAAACAATACACCTGACGGAAGCAGAATAACCGTAATAATTGTCAGGATTATTTTTATTGTACTGTTGTCAATAATTACAAATCGCTTAATCTGTCCCGAAACAAAAAGATTTGCCACTGTGGTCAGAACACCTATTACAACAATGTATGTTACTCTTTTGAATTTTCCGAAATATGTTGTTAACAGGTCTGACTGAAGATAAATAAGCAATCCTGCTTTAATAAATGCGCACATAATCCATACACTTGTAAAAACAGCATCAAGACGACTGAACATTGCAAATTCAGCAAGACTTGCAAGTGTGTGAAAGGGAAAAAGCTGTGTAGTTGCGTAATTTCCCATAACCGTACAGGCAAAGAAAAACATAACCGCCATTAACAATGTTTGCAAAATCAGCCAGATGAAAAATCCTTTTTTAACATCTCCTTTGACTCTTGGTAACATAAGAGCAATTATTGCATATTCAACAGTCTGTCCTACAGAGTCAATTGCCACTTTCACCACAGGCTTTACTCCGTTGTACAGAATTGGTGTAAGATTTAAAAAATCCACCTTTTCAACAAGGGTCAGCATAATAAAGCACAAAGCTGACACCACAAAAAATAATGAAATAACCGAGCCTCGTGCCAATGGCTCAAAGCCCAGATATGCTCCGTAACAACAGAGAATTACAGCAAATATAAGAATGTATTTCAGGTCAGTTTCAGGAAAAACAACCGTACCTGTAAAAAGGTCAAGACGCGCAATCGTCACAACTGTAAAATAAAAGAAAAAACACACATATATTATTGAGATTATTTTTGCAAAAACCTTTGACCTGCCTTTTGCTATATCCAATAAATTCTTATTTGTATTCTCTTTGTATAAAAAATACAGCGGAAGCATTATAACCGTACCTATTGCAATCCTGAAAATCGGTTGAATAAGCATATCTGACAGACGAATGTTTTCTGTATATGATGACAAATATGTTACCGTAGTAAGTGTACGGCTTAAAAACAACATTGTAAAAAACTGAAAAGCACTTATTTTCCCTTTTGAAAGTTCCATTTTATTTCTCCAATTTATTTACTTGCATTCTTCGCTTACCCATTTTTTTCCAACCCGACCTTAAAATTAAATCACGCCAGGCCCCCGCCTTTGTCGGTGATAACGGCGAAGTAAACGGTACACCATAAGGATTTATAGCCGATGCATTTATCAACACAGCAGCAAAGCAGAGCATAATTCCGTAAAGCCCCGACAAACCGCCGACAATAATAAAAGCAAAACGTAAAATCGCCACAGATTCATAAAGAGTTGAAACCACAAAAGAACTTACTGCAGTAAGTCCTACCACAATAAGCATTGGGGCTGACAAAATTCCCGCTGTTACGGCAGATTCACCAATTACCAATGCACCTACAATTGAAATTGCGTGACCAACAGATTTAGGCATACGGAGTCCTGCTTCACGGACAATTTCGTAAATGAGGTGAATGCACAATGCCTCAAACATAACCGGTAAAGGTGTTCGGCTTTCCTGACCTGTAATACCAAAAATCATAGTTTCAGGAATGATTTCCTGATGAAATGTACAGACTGCAACATAGAGTCCCGGCAAAAAAACGCTGAAAAGAAATGATATTATCTTAAGCACGCGGATAAAGGATGCGTAAAATGGTCTTTTAAGATAATCGTCAAGGGAATGAAAATGCTCAATAAAAAGATATGGCACGATTAAGGCATTTGGCGTACCATCAACGATAATGCAAATTTTTCCTTCACTTATTTTTGCCGTCAGCACATCGGGTCTTTCGGTAAATCCTACCCCGCTGAAGATTGACGGATATTTTGTATCTAAAAAGGGTTGAAGATAACCCGAACCTAAAACTGTATCAACGGTGGCATTTTTAAGTCTTTCCACTACTCTGTCCAGCATTTTTTTATCAACTCTGTCGGACATATAACATACACAGGCACGGGTTTTTGTGGTGGTTCCGACCTCCACAATCTGAGTTTTAAAAACAGGATTTCTTACACGACGGCGAATCATCGTCACATTATCTTTAAAACTTTCAACAAATGCTTCACGTGAGCCACGCTCCTGCATTTCTGTTGAAGGTTCAAGGACTGCTCTTTTCGGAAATCCCTGAACACCGAACATAATGACAAAATGGGAGCCTTCAGTAAGCATTATTATACTTCCGTAAATAGCTTCACGGATTGCCTCGTCAATGTCGTTTGTAATAGATTTATCAATACTTGCGGATACCTTATCTGCAGCAGAATAGATTAACTTATCCCCTGTTTCTTCGGTAAAATCCGCTTCAATAATGGGCAAAACCACTTGTTCGGTTGCAAGAAGGCTATCACACATTCCATCAACCATAACAAAATAAACCTCTTTACCTGAGGCATTATATTTTCTGTATTTAACGTCAAAGGCATCGCCGAACTGTTGCTTTATATACATTACATTTTTTTGCAAATCAGCAGATACAAACCTTTTTTCTGTACTGCCGTTATCTTCAACGGTTATTTCATCTATCTTTTTCTGAAACCACTCTTCGCTCATAAAAATCACCATTCATATCATTTACCTTTATTTACAGAATATTACTCTATATGCGGGTAAAAATACGAATGGTGATTTTTATGTTTGTTACTTTAATCAGGACAATTGTCCTTTATCTTCTTGCAATAGTCAGTATCCGTGTTATGGGCAAAAGGCAAATCGGTGAACTTCAGCCCTCTGATTTAGTTGTAACGTTACTCATCTCGCAAATTATTTCAATTCCGATTCAAGATACGGATATTCCCCTTGTAAACACTCTAATCCCGATATTTCTCCTTGTTGGATTTGAGATTTTAACGTCAGTTTTAAATATGAAAAGCATTAAATTTCGTTCATTTATGCAAGGTCATCCTGTAGTCATAATCAATGACGGAAACTTAAATCAAAAGCTACTAAAGGATTTACGTTTTACCATAGATGATTTACTTGAAGCTCTCCGACAAAAAGATGTTTTTGACATTTCTCAGGTGCAATACGCTGTTGTAGAAACAAACGGGCAAATCAGCGTGCTTTTAAAAACAGAATACGATACCGTATCAAGGGAAGATTTAAACCTGAATCCCGCCCCGCAAGGGTTTAAATGTACGGTTGTAATTGACGGAAAAATCGTTACACAGGATTTTAAGATTTGCAATATGAACAAAAATAAGGTGCATAGTATTGCAAAAAAAGAAAACCTGCAAATACAAGATATTATGCTTATGACTGTTGATGCCGCCGGTAATCACACAATTATAAAAAAGGAGAAAACATGAAAAGAATAATTATTGCTGTTTCTGCCATTCTTGGTGCATTTGCCATCTCGTTTTCGGGATATTTTTTAGTAGATAATGCCTGTAAAAAACTTGAAATTCATTTACAAAGTATCTGCGCTGTTGCACAGAATGACGAAACGGAAAAAGCTGTCGACCTGTCTGAAGATGCAATTTCACTCTGGGAGGATGTCCACGGCCTTGTGGAAAGCTTTATCCGTCACGAAGAAACTGATAAACTTGAAGAATTGATAAAAAGCCTTCCTGTATATGCCGGGCAAGGTAATATGGAAAGACTTGAACAACAGGCTGATTTGGCAATTGACGAAATACACCATTTAATTCGCAGTGAAAAACCAATAATCAGCAATATTTTTTAGTTATTTAATCAGAATTTATCTAATAAAAAAAGAGAATACGCAATCTGCGTACTCTCTTAACTGGTGATCCACCGGAGATTCGAACTCCGGACACCTTGATTAAAAGTCAAGTGCTCTGCCAACTGAGCTAGTGGATCATATATTCCCGAAGTGATTCGGGATTTTTTATTTAACAAAAAGCATTACAAGAACTGATGCCAAAACAACTACTGCAAACAAGCCAACAAGAATCTTTGTAAAGAAAACTTTTTTTGCTTCGTCTGTTCTGCCCTTATTCTTGCCAAAGAAAGAATCTGAAGAGCCACCAGAAATGGCACCTGAAAGACCTTGCTGATTACCTTCCTGAACAAGGATAAGTAGAACAATAACAATTGCCAAAACAATGAGTGCTACACCAAAAACAACGTGATACCATGCCATACTGTGCACACCTCCATATCATATAATTTTAACAGCCTTGTTATTCTAACACAGTCATATTAAAAATGCAAGTCTTTTTTTAAAAAAATTGGTATTTTTTAAATGAATTTTAACGGATTTTCTTCACATAATAGTTTTGCAGACAGCGATAAAATTAATTTGCGTTTGTGAAGCTGTCTGCACCGACCGTTATTTGTGCGGTCGGGTTTTTTATTTTATTCAATGTTTTTATCTGTTTATGTCAGGATTTTCTGTTCTGCCTACAATATAATCCATGCTGACTCCATAGAAATCAGCCAAAATTATAAGTGTCTCTGTTGGCGGAATTCTCTCACCGTTTTCAAATTTTGAAAGTAGGGCTTGTTCAATTCCCGTCTTCATCTGCAAGGAAATCTGTGTTAAACCTGCTTGTTTGCGAAGTTTTTTCAAATTGTTCTTCATAACATCACCACAATGACATTATGTCATATTCATTGTTGACTTATATGACATTTTGTCATATAATATGTATGTAAAGCATATTTTATTCAGTTTTATTTGAATGTTGCTTTACAATATGCTACAATTTAATTGTACAATCAACACAGGATATGGAGAGTGAAATTATGAGAAACTTATTTATTAAGAGAAACAAAAATTTAGCCGGTTGTCTTGCAAAACTTAAAGTTTACATTGAAGATTATACATACGGCGAAACAAAAATCGACGGTGTGCCTTGTCGCAAACTTGGAACATTGAAAAATGGCGAAGAAAAAGCTTTTTTAATACCTGACAATGCGGCAAGAATTTATGTTATTGCTGATTCGTTGAGCAAAAATTTTTGTAACGAGTTTTATAATCTTCCTGAAGGTCAATATGATATCTGTTTGAGTGGACAATGCAAATTTAATCCTGCTACCGGCAATGCCTTTCGCTTTGACGGTGTGACTGATGATGCCGTTCTGAAAAACCGAAAAAAGGGAACAAAAATAGGTATAATCATTTTAATTGTTGCAATCATAGTTGGTTTCATAATCGGATTTATCACCAATTTTATGAACGGTGCCGGAGAGACAAAGCAATTTAAATGCGAAGAAATGCAAATCACACTGACAGATGAGTTTATGAAGGTTCCCGTTGATAGTTTTGACGCCTGCTATGCAAATGAAGATATGGCTGTTTTCATTTTAAGAGAAGATTTCAGTATAATGGAAGGCCTTGATAACTATTCTCTTCAGGAATACGGCGAAGCATCCCTCGAGGCAAATGATATTAAAGATATATCTGAAGTTAAGAAAAATAACGGTATTATGTATTATGACTATGAATGGTACAATGCCGAGGAAGGCACCACTTATTATTACTACACAACAATTTTTAAGAGTGAAGATGCATTCTGGACAATTCAATTTGCTGTAACAGCCGAAGAGGTTGATGAATATATGCCACAGATTATAGAGTTCTCAGAAACTATCACATTTGATGAATAACTAAAAAGGCGGAGTTGAAACCAACTCCGCCAATTTTATTTGTTTTATAATTATTTAAGGTTTGCCTTGAGAGTTTCAAGTTCTGCTTTAAGTGTTTCTGGAAGTTTGTCGCCGAATTTTGCATAGAATTCTGCGATACCATCAGCTTCCTGAGCCCAAAGAGCCTTGTCAACGTCGAGGATGCTTTCAAGTGATTCAACTGTTACTTCACCTTCAAGACCTTCGATGTTGATGTCCTTAGCATAAGGAAGGTAACCGATTGCAGTTTCCTGAGCATCAACTTCGTTTTCGCAACGTTTGATAATCCACTCAAGAACGCGGAGGTTATCACCGAAGCCCGGCCACATGAAGTTGCCTTCGTCGTCTTTTCTGAACCAGTTAACATTGAAGATTTTTGGAGCCTTGTCAGCATCAAGGGTCTTACCAATGTCAATCCAATGCTGCCAGTAGTCACCCATGTTGTAACCGCAGAATGGAAGCATAGCCATTGGGTCACGACGAACAACACCTACTGCACCTGCTGCAGCTGCTGTTGTTTCAGAAGCCATAATTGAGCCTACGAACACACCGTGGTTCCAGTCACGTGACTGATATACGAGTGGAGCAAGCTTTGCACGACGACCACCGAATACGAAAGCAGAGATTGGAACACCTGCCGGATTTTCGAATTCAGAACTGATGCATGGGCAGTTTACAGCAGGAGCTGTGAAACGGCTGTTTGGATGAGCAAGGTTTTTGCCTTCTGCTTTCCACTCAACACCATTTGTTTCGATACCTGTCCATTCAACTGCGTTTACAGGAGGATTCTTGTCAAGTCCTTCCCACCAAACTGTATTGTCGTCAAGATTACGAGCAACGTTTGTGAAGATTGTGCCCTTCTTTGTTGAAGCAAGAGCATTTGGATTTGACTTAACGTTTGTACCGGGAGCAACGCCGAAGAAACCGTTTTCCGGGTTGATAGCATAAAGACGACCGTCAGGACCTTTTCTAATCCAAGAAATATCGTCACCTACGCACCATACTTTGTAGCCCTTTGCCTGATATCCTTCCGGTGGAATAAGCATAGCAAGATTTGTTTTACCACATGCTGATGGGAAAGCAGCACAGATGTACTTAACTTC
>JAZSDN010000048.1:0-1732 GCA_045531205.1 Clostridia bacterium
TTATACAGTACAACGATGAAAACTAATGAGGAATACAATGAATATCTTGGTGCAAGTTATATTTCGGTATTATCCTCTGCTTCGGTTAAACCGAGTGTCAATGTAAACTTATATACATTGATTGCATTCTTCTTCCTTATAATCCTTTGCTGTGGCGGTGCGATTGTATTAGGAAGACTTGGAGATATTATACATTATATTTTCTACACGGACCATCTTACAGAGCTTAATAACCGTGCATACTTTGATAAGTATTTGAAATCTATGGACAAAAAACTATTAGATGACGGTACGGTGTATGCAATGGTTGATATAGCAAATCTTGCAAATATAAATGCCGATCATACACGTCAGACGGGTGACGACATTATAAAGATGTTTACAATGTACCTGAAAGAAACCTTTGGAAAAACAGATGCAGAGTTTATTTATAACGGAAACGGCAGCTTTGTAATTTTGGCAAAGGATACTGATTACATTACCGTTGAAGATATAATGAGGTTGTTCCAGTTAAGACTTGATGACCGTGAAGAATATAAGGAAATCAGGATAGAATATAAGGTTGGTATTGCAGAAACATTTAAGGAAAATCAAACTGCAAGAAAACTGCTTTCAGAGGCAATAAAAAGTAAAAAGGAATATGTTTCCGAGCCGCTGAAAAAGGAAGTTGTGACCGAATAAGACTATGAAAGGAGGGCAAATGAACTATGGAAAACAGATTTGTACAAACAGCTTTTAAGGTTTACTTTATGGCAATAGCAGTACTTATGTACTATTTTCTTACAGAAGTAATTAACCTTGGTTTGTTTATTACATACCGTCATGCATTTGCCCTTGTTCTTTTTGTATCAGCGTTTTTTGCATTTTTATTTAAGCCAAATATTGCAAGAGGTACATCTTCACTTAAAGAAGCCTTCGTATATTCTACTCCTTTGCTTGTAACAATCATAGTATCTCTTTTCATATGGTTTATAGTTCGCGTTGATACGGCGGTTATTTCAAGAGGTTTGTCAGGTGCTTTTGTATATAACAATATGCTTTCATTTACCTTGGCTGCAGTTGCGTTTTTGTATGTGTTCGGCGAAAAAGGTATATGGTATAACCTTATTGCAATTCTTATTTCAAATATACTCATGCTTTTGACGATTATAGCACAAAATGGCATTGGAAGCTTCTTTTCAGAATTTATAACCCTTGTTATGACTTTTGCAGCAGAAACCGGAGATATTATTGTTCAGGCAGAGATTCACGAGCTTGCATTTTGCCTTGGAGCGTATCTCATATATATGCTTTTAAAACCCAAGAAAGATATAGTGTTTTTTATTTTACTTGGACTCACGATGTTTTGTTTTCTTACAGCATTCAAGAGAATTGGTATTATCGCTATTGTAATCGCTTTAGCATTTGGTTGGCTTTTGAAATTTATTGCAAAATTTAAAAAAGATACAGCTATGCGACTTACCGTGATTTTTTCTGTTATATTGGTAGTTTTGCTTATAGGATATATTGCTATCATAAAGCTTGATGTCTTTACATTGCTTGAAAAAGCAGGAATAGACACATGCGGTCGTGTGACTATTTACAATGCCGTAGATAAGTTCTACGAATTTTCACCGGAGTTTTTGGGCAATGGAATCGGATTTTTGACATACCAGTTAAGCACAAATATGAATGTCGGTGTTTCATCGGTTCATAACGATTTTTTGCAGTATTTTATAGACCTGGGCTTTTG
>JAZSDN010000050.1:0-199351 GCA_045531205.1 Clostridia bacterium
GGCAACAATGTGATATAATTTTTACCATGAGATCTTGTTCTCCTTTCTCTGATTTTCAGGGAGGTAATTGGTTTTGTGGTGAAACTATTATACCATAAGGAGTTCAAGGTCTCAATTTTCATTTAACTTAACAAAACGATACTTTTTTAAGGAGAAGGAAATATGATAAACATAGGTTCAAACAGAGAACTTTTTGTGGACGATTTTATTGTGGATACAGAAAAAACAACCGCAAAAGCAGTTTTAGGAAAACCTGTAAGACGTGAGTGTGTATTTTTAAATGACGCTCCATGGGAAGGAAACGGATGGATTTATTACACAGTTTTGCAGGATGAAGACATTTTCAGAATGTATTATATTACGGTTACCCAGTACAACGAAGATAAAAGTGAACATAAACACCAGTTTTGTCGCAACTGTTATGCTGAAAGTAAGGATGGAATTCATTGGACGAAGCCAAATTTGGGTATTTGTAATATTAACGGAAGCACAGAAAACAATGTTATTTTTGAAACAAAAAACTTTACTGCGTTGCATGTTTTTATAGATAAAAATCCCGAGTGTCCCAAAGAAGAAAGATATAAGGCTCTTTATAATGATTACAGAAAAGATAGTGAAGGAAAAGACATAGAACCTGCAGGGCTTTATTGTCTTGTAAGTGCTGACGGCATTCATTTTAAATATGGTTGGCCTATTACTGAAAAAGGTACTTTTGATTCTCTTAACACTTTTTTCTGGGACGAACTAAAAAATATTTATGTGTGTTATTTAAGAGACTATCACGAAAACGAAAAAGGGGAGAGGGTACGAAATATTTGCCGTACAGAATCGAATGACTGCAAAAATTGGACCGATCCTGAAAGAATTACATACAATGAAGAATCTCCTTATGATTTCAATATGTATACAAATGGTATTCAGCCTTATTTTCGTGCCCCTCACATTTATGTAGGGTTCCCGACACGGTATAACGAGAGAAAAGAATGGACGGCAAATTATGACCGTCTTTGTGGAAAGGAACATCGTAAATGGCGAATGCAGTTTAAAGAAAGATTCGGACTTGCTCTTACAGACGGACTTTTTATGAGTTCCCGTGACGGAAAGCATTTTAACCGTTGGAACGAAGCTTTTTTACGTCCGGGACCCGAAAGTAATTTGCGTTGGGTATACGGGGATTGTTATTTGTCTTATGGTATGTTACCTACAAAAACAAATATCGATAGCGAAGATTGTGAACTTTCGTTTTATGCAGCATCAAATCATTGGTCAGATGAAAAGTTACAGGTTTTCAGATATTCTATTCGTATGGATGGTTTTGTGGGATATAACGCAGGTTTTGAGCCAAAAACACTTGTAACAAAAGTTTTTACCTTTGATGGGGATAATCTTTATATTAACTTTTCCACATCGGCAGCAGGCTATATTCGTATAATTATTGAAGATGAAAAAGGCTCTGCAATAGAAGGATACGACAGTGGAGATTTATTTGGAGATTCTGTTGATAGAATTGTCGATTTTGAAAAAAGTGTTTCTAATTTAAAAGGTAAAAATATAAAAATGCGTATAGAACTTTGTGATGCAGATATATTTTCATTTCAATTCAGAGACTAAAAAAAGGTGGTGTAAATTTTACACCACCTTTTTTATGCAGAAGCATTTTTTCTGAATTTTATAGGCGAAACACCTTTTTCTTTTTTAAAGTTTATTGTATAGTAGGAAGCACTTGAAAAGCCTACCTTTTGGGAGATTTCTTCAATAGACAAATCACTGTTTAAAAGCAAATCAACAGATTTTTCAACTCGTTTTCTATTTACATATTGGCTTACTGTACAATTAAAAACAGTACGGAAATTTTTGTATAACACACTTTTTGATATATGTGTACTTTTGCTTATCAACTCAATTGATAATGACTTGCTTAAATTTTCTTCAATAAATGCTTCTGCCGATTCTACAACCTTATTAAAGTCGAGTTTCAGCATTTTTTCAATAATTATATATTTGACAAGCATACTTACAAGGGCAGCTACACTTTGTATTTTATCGTACTCAAACAAAGATAAAGTAGTATAATATTCTTTTATTTCTTCAGGATTTAAAGAAAATTTAGAAATATATTTTTCTACAGATGAAAAATCGTTATCGCGTTTTAACTGTCCTAAAAGAATATATCCTATTATTTCCTCTTTGTATATAATAGGAACAACAATGTCAATCAGTCCGGCATGGCAGACGTGCATTTGAATTTTACGGCTTTTTTTACATTTTTGCAGTAAATCAATATCAGAATTATAGCAAGCTTCTTTACCTTCTTCTGTGTTTTGAATTGCCAAGCAATACTTATTATCTTCAAAAACGCATCCTAAAGTCGAAAAATCATCTTTTAAGAGTCTTATATTTATTCCTGTTACTGAATTAAAATCCTTTAAGGTTTTATTGATTTTTTCTACATCATAGCTAATATACATTTTATATCACCATAATTTATTATAACAAAATAAGATTTTTTGTCAATAATTTCTCAAAAAAAGGAAAATATTAAAAAAATAAGAGAAAATATTATATTGCAATATTTGTTTATTATGTTAAAATGTAATTGTACCGAACTATTACAAGTTATGATAAACAAGGAGAAATAAAATGAAAAATTTACCATTAACCAGTTTAGACAATTCTATCCAAATCAACGATGGCCTTACACAAACAAGTGCTGATGGTGTAAGTATGGCATTTGACAAAAAATATGGAATTATGTTCTGCGTATATATGCCAGGCCCAATAGGTGCATACGGAGAATCAAGAGGAAGAATATCTTTGACATATTTTCCTGCAGCTCAGCCTACAAACTCAAAAACAGTTGAAGTTTCAAGCGGAAACACAGAATATGTTCCTAATATAATAAGTCTTGGAGAAGGTAAGGTAAGAGTTTTTTACGAAAAAAACAGCAGAGATGACGGTGACCATTTAACTGTTTATAAAGATTATGATTTTCTTACCGAGACATTTACCGATGAAAATGTTATGATGCTTAAAAAAGAGGATGGAAGCATTGTTCCTCTTACTGAATCAGAACAGTTTGCATATTTAGAAAAAAATGGTTACTTTAATCACACATATTTATATGCAGAACAAATAACTTCAAGCGGATGTACTATGTTCCAAGGAGAAGATGGTTACTGGTACGGAGCAGTTTCCACTTATCTTTCAGAGCCGGTTCTTTACCGTTCGAAGGATAATATGGCAACTGTTGAGTTCTTTGCAATATTCCCCAAAACCGCACAATATGAATTTGACTATAAATTTTTAAACGGTAAAATATATACAATTTACAGAACTGCAGAAGAAACAAACGCTATTTATTTTTCTTCTTCTTGTGATATGGGTAAAACCTGGGCAGAGCCTATAGCGTTTGAAAACAGTATTCAGTGCAGACCTAAAATAATTGTATATAATAATCATATTCTTATGGGATACAATTATTATAATTCTGATACACAGAATCGTCCCGAAATACAGCAGGGAAGAACTTCTGTAAGAATATGTTACGGAGAAAAAGATAATCCTAATGACAATATTGTGGTAGCTGATTTATACAGCAGATATGGAATTGTAAATATATTCCTTATTGATATTTTAAACGACTTATATATGGCGTACAGTTCAAGTCCTCTTGCGCTTGAATACCAGAACGGAAACCCAATGGTAAGGGGCAAAGACTCTATAAGATACTTAAAACTCGGAGATGTAATTCCTGAATAACAAAAAAGAAACCTCGATTACGAGGCTTCTTTTTTGTTATAACATTCTGTAAACTCCAATAACTTTGCCTAAAATTGCAGGATTTTCTACAATAATAGGTTCCATATAATCGTTTTCGGGTTGCAGTCTTATATATCCATTTTCTTTAAAGAAGGTTTTTACGGTTGCCGAATCTTCAATTAAAGCTACTACAATTTCACCATTTGATGCTGTAGGCTGTTTTGCTACAATAACATAGTCGCCGTCTAAAATTCCTGCATTTATCATACTTTCGCCACGGACTTTAAGCATAAAAACATCTTTATTTCTTGCAAAGTCCATAGGAAGAGGGAAGGTTCTTTGAATATTCTCTTCGGCAAGAATAGGGGAGCCGGCTGCAACGTTTCCTATAACAGGTACAGACATAAACTCTTCAGACTCTGTTGTTTTAGCTTCTTCTGTTTCTGAAACTCTTATGGCACGGTTTTTAAGGGGAGATTTTTCAAGCATTCCGCTTTTTGTAAGTCTGCTAATATAACCGTGAACGGTTGATGTAGAGCTTAAACCAACAGCGTTACAGATTTCTCTAACTGTAGGAGGGAATCCGTTTTCGTTTGTAAAATTGTTTATAAAATCAAGTATTTCCTGTTGTTTTTGTTCGTTTTTTCTCATAAAAAGACCTCCTTTTGATACTATTATAACACACTTTTTCCTCAAATGCAAACAAATGTTTGATTTTTTTTAAAAAAACTCTTGACAAAGAACAAATGTTCGTATATAATACAACTAAAGCGAACAAATGTTCTTGTAGGAGGTTTTAAAATGAAACATAGATATATGAGTAAAAAAAGAAGAGAAAGAATAAGAAAGAGGAGAGTGTGCGGATTAATAATAGCATTGCTTTTAGGTGTATATTTTGTAATCAATACATCTGCAGATTTACCTATTGAAGAAGCTCCTTATAAAGAAGTTTATGTTTCTCTGGGTGATACATTATGGAGTATTGCTGAAGAACACGCAGATCAAGATACAAATTTACGAAAATATGTAAAACAAATTAAAGAGTTCAATAATATGGACGACGAAATGGTTTATGCATATACGGTAATTAAATTGCCTGAATACAGATAATCAAAATAATTAGATATCGAAAAATCCGGAAATACCTCAGTATTTCCGGATTTTTATTTTAATTTCTTAATCTTTTGTGATTTTAGAAAGAGGATTGTGTGCTATTGCATCACGTAATGTATCATCGTCTACGTGTGTATATATCTGAGTTGTAGAAAGCTGTCTATGTCCCAAAATCTCTTGCAAAGCACGTATGTCTACATCTCCGTGTTTATACATAAGTGTGGCTGCTGTATGCCTTAATTTGTGAACAGAATACTTTTCGCTATCTAAATTTGCGTTTTTTAAAGTATTTTTAACAATAACCTGTACCATTTTTGTGCTTATACGTTGCTTAAAACGGCTTAAAAAGAGTGCATTTCTGTCTTTTACGCCATCATGGGGACGTTCAGCCAAATAGTCATCCAAGGCTTTTTTGCAGGCGTCGTTTAAATAAATGGTACGCTCACGGTTTCCTTTACCAATTACTGTAAGTTTATCGCCACGATAATCTGTAATGTTAATTCCGACTAACTCGGATAAACGCAAACCACAGTTAAGAAAAAGAGTGAGTATAGCATAGTCACGTTTTGCATTTTCGCCTTTAACTGCAGATAACAAAGCTATAGATTCATCTAAAGATAAATGTTTTGGTAACAAACTCGGCATTTTAGGCATATCAAGCTCTTTTGCAGGATTATCTTTTAAAAGATGTACCTTGGTAGTTAAATATTTATAAAAGGAACGTAAGCTTGAAACTTTTCGCGCTCTGGAGTTAGATTTATTATCTCTTTGAGAAGAAAGGTAATACATATACTCATACAAATCATTCAGAGTAATCTTTTCTAAATCTTCAATAGTAATATCAGCTACAGATAGAGAATCAAATTCTTCAAACGAAGCTTTGTTAAGTTTACATTTTACAAAACGTAAAAAGGAACGCAAGTCCAAATAATATTCATAAGTAGTTTTTTTAGATTTTCCTTGTATAACTTCCATATTTATAAGGAAATCTCTTAAGAAAGCCGGTATTTCAATGTATTCCTGCATAATAGTTCCTATTCCCAATTAGACAAAATTTTTATTTTGTCTAATTGTATATATTTTTTCAGGGAGGATTTTCTACGTTCCTGAAAAGCCTCCCCTTTGTTTTTATGTCAGTTTTCTCTTATTCTTACAGTTTCATTTAAAGCTTTCACAATTCCTTCTGCAACAGCTTTTGCTGCAGCTTTTCTGAATTCTTTAGTCTTTAAAAGCTCTTTATCGTTTTTATTTGATATAAATGCAGTTTCAACTAATACTGCTGGCATTGCTGTATGTTTTATTACAACAAGCTTTGAACCGTCGCAAATTCCTCTGTTTGCAATTTTTAGATGATCAAGTAACTCATCAAGCACAGTTTGTGCAAACCACTCCCCTGTTATTACAGGAGTAACTTCTTCTGTTTTAATTTCGGTTTCTTCTGTATTTTCTTCAGGCTCTGTTTCTTCTTCTAATTTAGGCTGATTTTTGTAATAATACACCGATGTGCCATTCGGTTCATCAGAAGTGAATGAATTAATGTGTATACTAACAAATAACTCTGCGTTGTTTTGATTTGCTATTTTGGTTCTGTCAAGTAATTCCACAAAAGTGTCATCTGTTCTTGTCATTATATTTTTAACGCCTGCAGATGTTAAATATTCGCTTAAATAGGTTGAAATATCAAGATTTACATCTTTTTCCATAAGGTCAATAACTTCGCCTTCTTTACCTAAAGCACCACAGTCTTCCCCTCCGTGTCCGGGGTCTATAACTACAAGCATATCCTTGGCTTTGTTATCTAATTTTACACTCAAAGCATCAGAAGCAACACTTTCTCTTTGGAAAGTTATATATTGACTTTGACCGTTCTTTGTTATCTGATATTTCATTTTTTCTGTTGCATATACAGATAAGGTTGTTTTTTTATTTTCTTGTGTGACAATTATTTTTTCTATATAAGTATCATCAGTTTCAATAGTTCCAAAACCTAAATTCTGTGAGTTTATTGTGAATATATATACATTGTTTTTTGATGATACAAAAGAAATTGCAGACAAATCATCGATTTCTATCTTGCTACCGCCAAGATTTGTATAATCAATATTTTTGTAAGTAGCGCCATCAAGTAAAATTTCGTAACTGTTTGCACCTTTTTTTATAGAATATTTAGATTGTGTTTTTAAGTCTATAACTATACGAAAATAATCTTCGTGAACTGCATATCTTACATTAGTAAGCCACTTTCCTGATTTTCCTGTACTTCCATCGGGAAAATCGGCATCAAATTCTTCAAAATCCAGAATTAGTCTGTCAGGCGCTGATAATGTTGAAATTTTAGGTTCCTTACCGAATTTATTTACTTTTATTGTTACAGTATCGCCTTTTTTATCATAAGTGTTTAAAATATCTGTAATTATATATTCGGATTTTTTCTCTTCGTCAATTTTATCATCAGGAGGAGTTCCTTCTTCTGTTGTGACAAAAACGGTATATGTCTTTTCATCCCATTCAACATTGTAACCGAGATTTTCCGAAATAAATCTTATAGGAATAAGCGTTCGTCCTGCCCCGGAAACATCTGTTAAAATTTTTGCAGGAACATCCAATGTTTTCTTTATTCCGTTTACCAGTACAGTTTTGCTGTTGATAGTAAGCTTTATACTGTGCTGATTTCCGGCTACTGTAACAGTTTGTGACGCTTGATTCCAGGTTACCTTTGCACCTGCCTTTTCAAAAAAAGCTCTTGCAGGAACCATTGTTCTGTCACCTATTATAACAGGAAGTACATCAAAATTTATTTTTTCTCCATTAAGTTTAACTGTTATATTTTCGCTATGTATATTCCATGCGTTATCATAATAATAAAGATTTGATGCTGCAAAAACATTATAAGGAATTAACAGTATAATAAATATCAGTAATGTATATAAAAATTTTTTCATAAGTAGATAAAACTCCTCGAAATTAAGGTTATACTGTCTTTTTTCTATGTTTGATTTTTCAAATCCTTCAAAAAAATTAAAACGTAATAAACCTATAATAAACGTGTAATATTAATCTTCTTTGGCAATTCCAAAATATTCGTAACAGCTTTTGGTTATTACTCTGCCTCTCGGTGTTCTGTTTAAAAATCCAAGCTGCATAAGATATGGTTCGTATACATCTTCTATAGTAGAAACGTCTTCTCCGATGGTTGCTGACAAGGTTTCTACACCGACAGGCCCTCCGTCAAAAAAGTCTATTATAGCCATTATCATACGTCTGTCTACCATATCAAGACCTTTTTTGTCAATTTCAAGCATAGAAAGACCTAAATCAGCTACCTCACCTGTTATTACACCATTTGCTTTTATTTGTGCAAAATCTCTTAAACGTTTCAAAAGTCTGTTTGCTATTCTGGGTGTTCCTCTTGAACGCATTGCAATTTCTCTTGCTCCGTCTTCTGTGATTTGAAGCTTTAATATAGATGCTGAACGTGTAACAATTTGCATAAGTTCTTCAGGAGTATAAAGCTCAAGGCGTGAGATTATACCAAATCTGTCTCTTAACGGAGCTGATAAAAGTCCTGCTCTTGTTGTTGCTCCAACCAAAGTAAATTTAGGTAAATCAAGCCTTACAGAACGTGCACTTGGACCTTTCCCTATCATTATATCAAGCGCATAGTCTTCCATTGCAGGATAAAGAGTTTCTTCTGCTATTTTGCTGAGCCTATGAATTTCATCAATAAACAAAACATCATGAGGTGCAAGATTTGTAAGTATTGCAGCCAAATCTCCTGCTTTTTCTATTGAAGGACCGCTTGTAATTCGTAAATTAACACCCATTTCATTGGCAATAATTCCAGCTAAAGTTGTTTTACCAAGACCGGGAGGTCCGTACAGCAAGCAATGGTCCAAAGGTTCTTTACGCATTTTTGCCGCTTCTATAAATATTTTAAGGTTGTCCTTTGTTTTTTGCTGACCTATATATTCGTTCATATAATGAGGACGTATTGCACTTTCGATATCGCGATCGTCATCAGTTTTCATAGAAGAAATAAGTCTTTCGTCATCAAATACCATTTAACTCACCTCGCTAAATTTTTAAGAGCTGCCATAATTGAATCTTCAAGAGTAAGATTTTCAGGCACTGTCTGCATAGCATGTCTTGCTTCCTGTGCGGAATATCCTAACGAAACCAAAGCATTTACTGCTTCTGCAAAATTATCGGAATGAATAAAGGTTTCTGTTCCAAAAGCTGTTTCTTTTATTTCTTCGTCGCTGAGTTTTCCTTTTAACTCCAGAATAATTCTTTGTGCTATCTTTGCACCTACGCCGGGAGCTTTTGTTATAGATTTTGTATCGTTTGATATTATAGCCAAAATAAGATCTTTCGGGGACAATGCAGAAAGGATTGCAAGCGCTGCTTTCGGCCCTACCCCACTTACAGAAATTAGATTTTCAAAAAGTCCCAGTTCTTCGGTTGTTAAAAAACCGAAGATGTCCATTATATCTTCACGAATATACATATATGTATAAAATGTAACAAAATCAGAATTTACTGTAGCAAGATTTGATGCAGAAGTGTAAACCTTATACCCTACCCCACCTACATCAATAACTATAAAGTTTTCTCCTTTTAAGGCAGGAGTGCCTTTTAAATAATAGAACATTATTTTGCTCCCATCATATAATTTAACTTTGATGAATGTGCGTGGCAAATTGCAGCTGCAAGTGCATCGGCAACGTCGTCAGGCTTTGGTACTGCCTGCAGATTCAAAAAAGTTTTAACCATTTGCTGTATCTGATATTTATCTGCTCTGCCGTATCCCGTCAAGGCTTGTTTTATTTGAAGCGGTGTGTATTCAAAAATAGGAACACCGGCATTTTGTGCAGCAAGAAGAATAACTCCTCTTGCGTGTCCTACAGCTATTGCTGTTTTTACATTGGTATTAAAAAAAAGTTCTTCAACCGACATAGCGTCAGGATTATATTTTGTTATAAGTCTTTGAGTCTGATCGTAAAGACATTTTAACCTTTCAGGAAAAGGAGTCCCTGCGCAAGTTGTTATAGCACCGTAATCCAAAGCTTTAAATGAATTATTATTATATTCTATTACCCCAAAACCCTCTATTGCAAAGCCAGGGTCTACGCCAAGAATTCTCAAGAGAAAACTCCTTCCTTCATTCTTTATTATTAGATATAAATATAGCTACAGGAACTATTATTGCAATAGCTATTGCAAACCATGTGGCAAAGTTCATAAACATAAAATCAATCCTTTGTAATTATAAAACCATAACAAGAGTCCCTAATGTAATAAAAATACAACCAATGAGTGATTTTGTTGTAAACTGCTCATGCAAGAAGACAAATGCCAATACTAGAGTTATTACAACGCTCAACTTATCTACCGGAACAACTTTGGACGCTTCTCCAACTTGTAACGCTTTATAATAACAAAGCCATGAAGCTCCTGTTGCAAGACCAGACAAAATTAAAAAGACCCAACTTTTTGTATTGATTTCTGTTATAGTTTTTTGTGTGTTAGTTAGAAATACCATGCCCCACGCCATAATAACTACAACTACAGTACGTATTGCTGTAGCAAGATTTGAATTTACTCCATCTATACCTATTTTTGCAAGAATAGACGTAAGTGCTGCAAATACAGCAGATAAAAGTGCCAATATAAACCACATAATAAACCAAGTCCCTTTTAATTAGTCGAGTCAGATATTATACATAAATTTTATCATATTTCGAAGATTTTTGCAATATAAATATTCCTTAAAACAATATTTATATTTTTAAATTTTCTTTATTTTGGTATATTTATTCATTTTTGTGAATATTTTTTCAAAAAGGTGTTGCAAAAGGAAAAATGTTGTAGTATAATATATAGGAAAAATTTTTAGGAGGTCATTATTATGGCAAAAGAAAAAATAGTTTTAGCATACTCTGGCGGACTTGATACATCAATTATCATTCCCTGGCTCCACGAACATTACGATTGTGAAGTAATTTGTGTTTGTGGTGATGTTGGACAAGGTAAAGAAACAGACGGTCTTGAAGAACGTGCTCTTAAAGCAGGTGCTTCAAAGCTTTACATAGAAGATTTGCGTGATGAATACATCCGTGACTTTATCTACCCCACTTTAAAAGCAGGTGCTGTATACGAAGGCAAATATCTCCTTGGTACATCTCACGCACGTCCTATCATTGCAAAGAGACTTGTTGAAATTGCAAAGGCTGAAGGCGCAACTGCAATCTGCCACGGCGCAACAGGTAAAGGTAACGATCAGGTTAGATTTGAGCTTACAATTAAAGCTTTAGCACCCGAAATGAAAATAATTGCTCCCTGGCGTACATGGGAACTTAAATCACGTGAAGAAGAAATTGATTATGCAATTGCTCACAATATTGAAGTTCCTGTAACAAAAGAAGATATGTATTCACGCGACAGAAACATCTGGCATATCAGCCACGAAGGCATGGACCTTGAAGATCCTGAAAATATGCCCCAGTACGATTCACTTCTTAAGCTTTCAAATCCCGTTGATAAAACTCCTGATGATAAGAAGTTTATCACAATTGATTTTGAAAAGGGTGTTCCCGTAAGCATCGACGGCAAAAAAATGGAACCCATCGAACTTGTTGAAACTCTTAATAAAATCGGTGGTGAATACGGCATAGGTATAGCTGATATTGTAGAAGACCGTCTTGTTGGAATGAAATCCCGTGGTGTATACGAAACTCCCGGTGGTACAATTCTTTATTACGCTCACAACGAACTTGAATACCTTTGTCTTGACAGACAGACTCAGGAATTCAAGCGTCACGTTGGCATAAAGTTCTCGGAACTTGTTTACGACGGACTTTGGTTTACACCTTTGCGTGAAGCTCTTTCTGCATTTGTTGATTCTACACAGGAAACTGTAACAGGTTCAGTAAAACTTATGCTTTATAAAGGTAATATTTATTCAGCAGGTGCTAAATCCGATTACTCACTTTACAACGAAAATATCGCAAGCTTTGGCGACAGTAAAGAACTTTACAGCCATAAAGATTCAGAAGGATTTATAAACCTTTTTGGCTTACCGCTTAAAGTTCGTGCTCTTATGAACAAAAATAACGAGGAGAAATAATTCATGAAATTATGGAGCGGAAGATTTGAAAAAAACACCGACAAAGCGGTTGATGATTTTAACTCTTCAATAAAATTTGACAGCCGTATGTACCGCGAAGATATACACGGCAGTATGGCTCACGCAAAAATGCTTGGCAAACAAAATATAATTTCGCAGAGCGAAGCTGACCTTATAGTTAAAACTCTTGGCGAAATTCTTGAAGATATCGAATGCGGTAAGCTTGAAATTTCGGCTACCGCAGAAGATATTCATATGTTTATCGAAACTGTACTTACCGAAAGAATCGGTGATGCTGGAAAACGCCTTCATACAGGAAGAAGCCGTAACGACCAGGTTGCTCTTGATATAAGAATGTATCTTATGAATCAGGAAACCGAAATAGCTGCACTTATAAAAGAATTAGTGCAAACTCTGCTTTCAAAGGCACGTGAGAATACCAAAACTTTTATGCCCGGTTATACTCATATGCAAAAGGCGCAGCCTATAACTTTAGCACACCATTTTCTTGCTTATTCGCAAATGTTTGTGCGAGATATATCACGCCTTGAAGATGCGAAAAAACGTACAAATGTTATGCCTTTGGGGTCAGGTGCTTTAGCCGGCACAACTTATCCTCTTGACCGAGAATTTGTTGCAAATGAGCTTGGTTTTTCAGAGATTACATTAAATTCTATAGACGGAGTAAGCGACAGAGATTTTGTAATAGAGCTTGCCTCTGCCCTCTCTCTTGTAATGATGCATCTTTCACGTTTTTGCGAAGAGCTTATTTTGTGGAACACAAACGAGTTTTCTTTTGTTGAAATGGACGATGCATATTCAACAGGAAGCAGTATAATGCCACAAAAGAAAAATCCTGATGTTGCAGAGCTGATAAGAGGAAAAAGCGGTAGAGTTTTCGGTGATCTTATAGGTCTTTTAAGTATGATGAAGGGTCTTCCTTTAGCATATAACAAAGATATGCAGGAAGATAAAGAAGCTATTTTTGATTCTATTGACACAGTAAAGCTTTGCTTGCCTGTATTTACTAAAATGATAGACACAATGAAGGTAAATCAAGAAAATATGCGAAAAGGTGCAGCGGGAGGATTTACAAATGCAACTGATGCTGCAGATTATCTTGTTAAAAAAGGTGTTCCCTTCCGCCAGGCTCACGAAATAGTAGGAAAACTTGTTTTATATTCAATAAAAAATAATAAATCACTTGAAGAACTTTCTTTAACAGAATATCAAGAGATTTACGAAGGTTTTTCCGACGATATATACGATGCAATAAGCATAGAAACTTGTGTTGAAAAACGTACTATTCCCGGTTCTCCGGCAGAAAAAACGGTACTGCTTGCAATAAACAGTACCGAAGAAAAACTAAATAGTTTCAATATTATTTAATTCTTCAAGCGCTGCTTTAGTAATATAAGGCAGCGTTTTCTTTTGTGAAACTCTTTTAAGCGTAGCTTTTGCCTCTTTTTCTTTTCCTATTTTAAAAAGTGTTTTGCCTATGTATAATTCATTAAGATATACGCTGTGTTTATTTGTAAAACCGATTTTTTTTGCATCGTCAAACATTGATTTTGCAGTTTTATATTCTCCTTCCGAAAAAGCAACCATACCTTTTGTTAATAGAAAATTCTCTTCTGGTAAATACTTTTTCGCTTTTTTCATATACTTTTCAGCAATTTTAAGAGAATTTGCAGCATTATCACTGTCGTCAAGTTCTGCATAAAACATAGCCAGATTATTGTAATAAATTGCCCACGATATCTTGTCTGTCGCTTTAATGTTTGCTTTTTTTGTGACAACAATGGCTTTTGCAGGTTTTTCTATTGCTTCATATCCCAAAGCAAGATTAAGTCTTAGTGATGTTAAAAATCTTTTTGTCTTTGTTTTTGAAATAAGTGCTTCGGATTCCGCAATAAATTTTTCGGCATTACATTCCTTATAAAGAATTTCTAAAAGTGCCTCTATTTTTTTGTTTTCCTTTCCGTTTCTTATAAAAGTAAATATTGCTACAAAAACAGAAACCAGAAAAAGTGCTCCTGCAAAAGGAATTCTGTACGCTGCCGGTGACGAAAACATTATTATTAATATTGCTATCAAACTAACCAGTATTAACACAACAGTTGATACTGTTCTTAAAATATTGTTAACACTTTCGCGGTCTATTGCAATTCTCACTTCAGTTCCTCCAAAACAGACTTAATATCATTGCTGCCAAGCAATTCTTTTGCTTTTAAAATGCTATCGTAATTTGAAAGCTGACTGATTGTTTTTAAGATGTCTTCTGATGACATTTCGTTTACAGTTTCGTCGTGCTTAAATAAAAGTGCAGCTGCAATACCTGCTTCAATGAAGGTTGTATCAACATTTTGTTCTTTGCACATATTGTAAGCACCAATAAGTCTGTCAGAAGGTGAAAGCTTACGTTTTAAGTCATTGCCAACTCTCTTAACTGTATCGCCAAGCTGACGGTTACCAAAACGGCTTATTAAATCATTTACATGGTCGAAAAGCTCAGAAACATCTGTATTATGACGTTTTGCTAAAGCAATAGCAGACTCAGTCATTGCACGGATAACAATAAGTTCGATATACGGATTTTCTATAGCTTCCCATATATATTCATATCCACAAAGATTTCCAAGATATGCGGTTATTGCGTGTCCCATATTATGAATATAGAGCTTTCTTTCTATATAAAATTCAAATGGTGTAAAGAGAATAGCATTTTTAATTTCAGGAATTTCTCCCTTGAAAGCAGCTTTGTCAAGAGGTAACTTATCAAAGGCTTCAACACATACTCTTAAGGGATTATCGCCCTGCATCTCGGGTGTTTGAACAGGAACCATTCTGCCTATAGAAGCTTCTACAAAACCAACATTTTCAAGAACTGATACATCATCAAGATACTGTGATATAAGCTCTTTTAAAATTTTATCTGCACCTATTAAGTTTTCGCAGATAATTATATTAAGAGGTCTGTTACCTTCTGAAAAACGCAATTTTATACCTTCGGCTAAAGGTTTTGCGATGAATTTTAAAATATTTACGCCTACAGCAGTTGCCATAATATCAGTATCAGCAATTGCTCTTGCTACAGCATTTATATCTTTTCCGTCAATACAGGAAACGTTTTTTACCATAGTTTCTTTTGCGCCCTGTTTATAAAGAATGTTTACAGGGTATTCGCCAGCTTCATTTATTGCATTTATAACTTCGTCTTTAACATCAACAAATGCAACATCATAACCAGATTCATAAAAAAGCTGTCCTATAAATCCTCTTCCAATATTTCCTGCTCCGTACATTATTGCTTTCATCTTGTAATCTCATCCTTTCAAACTTCATTTATAACGGGAAGTATCATTGGTTTACGTTTTGTCTTATCGTATATAAAATCGGTAAGAGCATTTCGTATATATGTTTTCTTTATATTCCAGTCACCCTTTGCTTTAGGCGACAAGATTGTGTTTTCTGCGACCTCTCTTACTTCGCTCATAAGGTCTTCAGATTCCCTGACATACACAAATCCTCTTGAAATAACGTCAGGTCCTGAAATAATTTCGCCTGTTTCGGCAGACAGAGTAGTTACAACTATTATAATACCATCTTCACTTAAATGCTTTCTGTCACGAAGAACAATGTTTCCTACATCCCCTACTCCATACCCGTCAACCAAAACTTTGCCGGCGGTGACATTCTGTCCCATAGATGTTCCTCTTTCGTTAAGCTCCAGCACATCTCCCAAAGACAAAATGAATATATTTTTCTTTTTTACTCCCATAAGCTCGCCAAGTTCGGCGTGTCGTACCAAATGACGATGTTCTCCGTGTACAGGAATAAAATATTTAGGCTTTACAAGTCCAAGCATAAGCTTTAATTCTTCGCTTCTGGCATGGCCTGAAACGTGTACTTCTGCCAAAGATTCATAAATAACCTCTGCGCCCTTTTTAAACAATTCATTAATAAGATTAAACACGGCTTTTTCGTTTCCGGGGATAGGATTTGCTGAAATTATAATAAGGTCTCCTGATACAATTTCAACGTTTTTATGCCCGGAATATGCCATTCGGCTTAAAGCACTCATAGGCTCTCCCTGACTGCCTGTTGTTATAATGACTAACCTTGAAGGATTATGCTGATTGATTTCTTCTAACGGTATTAATGTTCCTTTAGGTATTTTCATATAACCAAGCTCGGAAGCAACTTCAATCACATTTTCCATGCTTCTTCCTGAAAGAGCAACTTTTCTGTTATATTTAACTGCTGAATTTATAATCTGCTGTATTCTGTGAATGTTAGAAGAAAATGACGCAACAATTATTCTTTGCTTTGAGCCTGCAAAAATATCATCAAATCTTTCTCCTACACTTCTTTCCGACATGGTATAACCCGCGCGTTCAACATTTGTACTGTCAGAAAGCAATGCTAAAACGCCGGCATTTCCAAGTTCCCCGAATCTTGTAAGATTTATCATTTCGCCTTCAATAGGTGTAGTATCAATTTTAAAGTCACCTGTGTGTACAATAACACCTGCAGGTGTAGTAACCGCCATACCTACAGAATCAACAATACTGTGATTAACTCTTATAAATTCAATTTTAAAATTCTTGCCAAGCTTAATTTTTTGTCCGGCATTAACTGTACAAAGCTTGCATTCTGAAAGCATACCATGTTCTTTGAGTTTGTACTCAACAAGGCCTAATGTAAGCTTTGTTCCGTAAATAGGAACATTTATATCCCTTAATACATAAGGAAGCGCTCCTATATGATCCTCGTGTCCGTGAGTAAGTAATATACCCTTTATTTTTTCCTTGTTTTTTGTAAGATATGTTATATCCGGAATAACAAGGTCAATACCAAGCATATCCTCATCAGGAAAAGCAAGCCCGCAATCAATAACTATAATTTCGTCTGAATACTCAATTACAGTCATATTTTTTCCTATCTCGTCAAGCCCGCCAAGAGGAATAATCTTCACTTTTTCAATTTTTGACACAATTTAACCTCCATAAAAATTTTCCGCTCAAAATCAATCTTGCATATTATATCACAAAAAAATAGTCAAGTCAATTCTTTTTAAATATTATATCCAATTTATGGAAAATATGTACAAAAAGTTCCGATAAAAAATTATCGGAACTTTTTTAGGCTATTTTATATTTATTTTATGCTGTTTTCGTAAGCCTGAACCATCTTTTTAACCATCTGTCCGCCTACAGAACCTGCCTGCTTTGAGGTAAGGTCACCGTTGTAACCGTTCTTAAGGTTAACACCTACTTCGTTAGCAGCTTCCATCTTGAACTTGTCAAGTGCTGCACGAGCTTCGGGAACTAACTGTCTGTTATTTGCCATTGTAATTTCATCTCCTTAATTTGATTTTTGCTTTTTTTCTTGGTGCATTCTTATTTTTAGCATAGCAAAAATTTATATTCAGGAAAAGATTTGAAATTCTAATTTTTTTCTTTGCATTTTTTGCCAAAAAACACGTTAGTATCAATAAACATTCTTTCGCCATCTTCGGAGAATCCTATTTTTCTCATATAAGGAAATAAATCTTTATTGAAACTGAAAACCTCAAACACAGAATGAACATCCATATAGTTTATAACCGATTTAATCATTCCGTCATATAAAAACATATCATCAACTTTTATATAAACAATTTCTCCGTTTTCACTGCAGGCTGCTACAGCAATAATTTTGTTGTTATCGCCTGTGTCACGTGCAGAAAGATGAATGTAATTCCCTTCCTTTTCTGTATAAGCATAAATTTCTTCTAATTTTTCGTCGTATTTTATAGCTATCATTTTATCTTCCTCAAGCTTTCTATTTCGTATGATGTCATGTGACGCCATCTGCCTTCGGGCAGATTTCCCAATATAACACTTCCTACAGCAATTCTTTTAAGTTTTAAAACACGAAAACCTATCGCTTCAAACATTCTTCTTACCTGTCTGTTTTTTCCTTCGTGGATAGAAATTTGAATTTCTGATTCTTTATTATTAAACAGTGTTAATACTTCAACTTTTGCAGGTGCAGTAAGTCCGTCGTTTAATTTTACACCGCGTCTTAATTTGTTGAGTTCACTTTCTTTTAAAGTTCCGTTTATTCTTGCAATATATGTTTTATATACATTGTTTTTAGGGTGAGTTACAATGTTTGCAAAATCTCCGTCGTTAGTCATTATAAGAAGTCCTGATGTATTATAATCAAGTCTTCCAACAGGATAAATACGTGTATTTATATCCGAAACAAGGTCCATAACAGAATCTCTGTCAAACTGGTCTTTTGCAGAAGTAATATATCCTTCGGGCTTGTTTAATACAATATAGTATTTTTTTGTTACTAAAGAGATAATTTCGCCTTCATATTCAACTTTATCAAAGCTTTCATCCACTTCTGTAGCAAGCTCTGTAACTTTCTCTCCGTTTATTTTTATTTTTCCTTGTCTTATAAGCTCATCGGCAGCTCTTCTTGAGCAGATTCCCGCTGTTGCTATAAATTTATTCAGTCTCATAATAGTCCTCTCAAAAATCTTCTTATGTACTTTTTACCTGACAAAGCCATGTTATAACTATTTTTGTCAGATTTTCGAAAAACTGATTAAATATTTTTTCTTTACTTTCTTCTTGTGCGACAATGTCAATTTCGGTAAATATTGTACCATCTTTTTCAATTCTCGCAGTTCCTAATTTTTGCCCTTTTTCTACAGGGGCATCAATGTATTCAGGGCAGTTTATTTTAATGTCTACTTGTTCATCATCTGTCAAATTCATAGAAAAACTGTTTTTATATACTGCATTTATTTTTTCGGTTTCCCCGTTTTTTACAGTTATTTCTTTTATTGTTTGGTTTTCAGTAATAATATTTCTTGGTTTATAATTGTTGAAAGCGTAGTCAAAAAGATAAATATGGTCATTCCAATCATCGGGTGCTGATAATGTTACCGCTATTACAGAAAAACCGTCTTTTGTAGCAGAAGATACAAGGCACCTGCCACTTTTCTTTGTGTACCCTGTTTTTATGCCTGTGCAATAAGGATATTTGTATAATAATTTATTGTGATTATAGTATGTATTTGAATTTACTTCTATTTTGCTTTTTGAAACAATTTCGCAAAACACAGGATTTTGCATACAATATCTTGCAATTAGTGCTAAATCATACGCGGTGGTATAATGCCCTTTTTCATCAAGTCCGTTTGGGTTTTTGAAAGAAGTGTTGTTTGCCCCTATTTCTTTTGCTTTTTGCGTCATTTTTTGTGCAAATGACGTAACATCTCCCGATATATGCTCTGCAATAGCAACGGCAGCATCGTTTCCCGATACCATCATAAGCCCGCATATAAGCTCATATAAAGAAATTTTTTGCCCCGCTGCAAGGTACATAGAGCTTCCCTCCTGCCCTGCTGCATTTGCACTCACCGTTACAATTTCGTCTGTGTTTTGATATTCCAATGCTAAAATTGCAGTCATAATCTTGGTAGTGCTTGCCATTGTTTTTTCGGAAAATGCATTTTTTTCATAAAGTATTCTACCCGTTTGTGCATCAAGTAATACGGCACTTTGGGCAGAAAAAGCACTTACGTTTAAAATTTTTACACATAGGAAAAACAACACAAATAATGTAAGCCTTTTCATTTAATCACCTTGTAAATTATATGAAAAGGCTTTTTTCTTATTCGTTTTTCTTGGATTTCTTTTCTATAAAAGCGTTTAATTTGTCAATTGCTGCGGGAATATAGTCAACAAGCTTGTCTACCGCTGTTATACTTCCGCCCGTCGGGATAAAACGAACATTTGTGCTGCTGCAAACTAAAAACCCTACTGGATTTATAGTAACACCGCCACCTGTTCCGCCACCAAATAAGGGGTCAGAATCTTTATCTTTGTTTTTGTGGCCGTATTCACTTCCACCTGCACCAAATCCGAATGCAACCTTGGAAACAGGAATTATAGTTACACCTTCGGCTGTTTGCACGGGTTCTCCAATTATTGTATTTGCATCAACCATTGTTTTTATGTTCTGCATTGAAGTAGACACGAGTTCAGAAATTTTATTTTCCATTCATATCACCCTTTCAAAATTTTTAATATTTTTATAAGCAATTTAAATGCATGTGCAACCTTTATATGAATTTTTGTGTTGAAGTTTATATAAAAACATACATTTTCAAAATCAGGAGTAACACTTTCATAATGCTCTTTTAAAACAAAAAGCCTATCAAGCGTTGAAACCATTTGCGAAAACAAGGCATAAGCTGCTCCCGTGGCTATTCCTGTCAATGCTGCATCAGTCGTACCTTCTCTTATTTTTATTTCAAATAAGTCAATAAACAGTCTCTTTTTTAAATATTTTAAAGCATCAACCGCTTTATCAAAACTTTCTTCAATTCTTTCTAAGTTAAGGTTAAAATCTTTTTTATCAGAATTTTTATCTTGCTTAGTTTTTATGTCTTTATTATCCTTTTTTGCACAAGAATCAAAAAAAGTTATATTAAAAAACAATATCTTTCCTTTTAACAGGAATCTGTTTTTGTTCGGTTCAAGCTTATATTCAGCATCAATATAAATTTTAAGATTTAAAATAATAAAAAAAACAACAAAAACAGCCGCTAAAATATAAAGAGTCATCAAAATTATCCCCTTTACAATTCTTCTTCCGGCATTTCGGGAATTTCCGGAATTTCAGGCAAATCATTTAGGCTCTCAAGTCCGAAACAACGCAGAAACTCTTCTGTAGTAATATATAAAATGGGTTTTCCTGGCGCATCAAGTCTGCCTGCCTCCTCAATAAACCCTCTCTCAATAAGCCTTGACACGGAATAAGAACTGTCCACTCCCCGAATTACTTCTATTCTTCCCTTTGTTATGGGCTGATTATACGCAATTATGGAAAGAGTTTCTAAAGCCGAAGGAGAAAGTGCCTGTTTTCTTCTTGGTTCAAATATTTTTTGAATAACATCGGCATAATCTTCTCTTGAACACATCTGGTAAGAATTTTCAAGCTTTATTATTCTGAGTCCTCTTTTTTCTTTGTCATAGCTTTCTGCAAGTGAGTTTGTCGCTTTGATAATTACTTCAGGTTCAAGTTCCATAGCTTCTGCTATATCATTTACTAAAACAGAGTCTCCTGCTCCGAATAAAATGGCTTCAATATATTTTTCTATTTCAGTTTCTTTCATTGTTCCTCACCGTTTTTTATCAGATAGATTTTTAAACCTTCTTCTTTTATTTTTAAATGACCCTGACTTACTACGTGCAAAAGTGCAACAAAAGCAGAAACAATTTCATATCTGTCGTCAAGTCCTTCAAAAATATCTTCAAACAGCATTGAAGGCTTTATTTTAAATAGTGCGTGTATGTATTTTATACTGTATTCAATGGGCGTTCTTTCTCTGCCTACAATGCCCGAAAAAGCACTTTTTGGCGGAGGCATAAAAGCCTCTTTTCTTTGCAGTAAAAGTTCAAAGGCGTTTAAAAGACTTTCTGCCTGCATAGGAATATTTTCTATAATTGTTTTGCCCATTTTTTCGGGCATTTTAAAATAATTATCTATGGTAGAAAATTGTACTTCCGAAAGTTTTTGTGCCGCCTGCTTTACTTTTTTGTATTCTATTAAACGGGCTTGTAAGTCTTCTTTTAACTCTTCTACTTCTTCTTGCTCTGCAGGTATAAGAGTTTTGGATTTCATATACAAAAGATGAGATGCCATAACCAAAAACTCGCTTGTAATTTCAAGGTCAAAGTTTTGTATTACCTCCATATACTGGTTTGTTATTTCGGCAATAGGAATATCTTCTATATTTAGTTTGTTTTTTTGTATTAAATACAAAAGCAAATCCAGAGGACCTTCAAACATTTCAAGTTTAAAGCTTGGTGCATACATTAAAACAACCCCGCAATAATATTAATAAAATCAAATAAAAAATCGTAAATTTTTCCTGATATAAACCCAAGAACCGGTGTAAGTATATTAAAGAATAAGAGTATCATAAGTATGGGCATAGCATAACGCTCATACCTCATAAGATTATAATAAGCCTTGTCAGGCAATACAACCGCAAGGATTTTTGAGCCGTCAAGCGGAGGTATGGGTATGAGGTTAAATACTGCCAAACCAACATTAAGTGCCATAATTGCTGATAACACATTAAGTAAAAAATCTACAAAAATACTTTCCAAAGCATGTAATCCAAAACCAAAAAATACACCCAAAAGCAATGCAGAAATTAAAGCCATAAAAAGGTTTGACATAGGTCCTGCAAGACCTACAAGACTCATTCCCTGTTTTCTGTTTTTAAAATATAACGGATTTACAGGTACAGGCTTTGCCCAGCCAAATCCAAATAAAAGCATACATATAACACCCATTATATCAAGGTGGTCTAAGGGATTAAGCGAAAGTCTGCCCATGTTTTTCGCTGTCGGGTCACCTAATTTGTATGCCACATATCCGTGAGCTGTTTCGTGTATTGAAATTGCTATTAAAACAGCAGGGATACGAAAAAGTATTTCTGTTATATTAAAACCTGAAAGTAACATTATAAATCATTCCTTAATAAATCTTCATAGGTTTCACGTTTTACAATAATGCGTGACTTACCATCTTTAATCATAACAACGGCAGGTCTTGGAAGTCTGTTGTAATTACTGCTCATAGAGTAATTATAAGCACCCGTTGAAAGTACCGCTACCAAATCGCCTCTGTTTATTTTGGGCATCTTTGCATCCTTAATTATAATATCGCCCGATTCACAACACTTACCGCATAAAGTTACAGTTTCTGTTTTTTCGTCAAGCGGACGGGATGGAAGCAACGCTTCATATTTTGAGCCATACATAATAAAACGTGGGTTATCCCCCATTCCACCATCAAGTGAAACATATTTTCTTATTCCAGGTAAATCTTTAATAACGCCTGCAGTATATAACGTAATACCTGCAGCACCTACTATTGACCTTCCGGGTTCGAACATAAGGAAGGGTAATTGTACTGAATACTTTTTAGCTGAAATTTTAAGAGCTTTAATTGTTTTGCTCATATAATCGCTGTAATGAGAATGCTTGTCCTCTTCGGTGTATCTGATTCCAAAGCCACCGCCTAAATCAAGCTCGTCTATTTTAGTATCAAGCTCTGAAATGAATTTTACCATTACATCTGCTGTTTTTTCAAAAGGCTCTGTATCAAATATCTGCGAGCCTATATGGCAATGTATACCGCCTAAAATTATATTTTCGCACTGTGTGGCAAAAGCTATTGCTTTTTTTGCTTCTCCTGTTTTAATTGAAATACCGAATTTTGAATCTTCCCCGCCTGTCATAACAAACTCATGGGTAGAAGCTTCTATTCCCGGAGTTACCCTTACAAGAATCTTTTGTTTTTTGCCTAATCTGCCTGCAATTTCGTTAACTCTTTCAATATCATCAAAGCTGTCTGCCATAATTCTGCCTATACCATTAGTTATTGCAAACTCAAGCTCGTCGTAGCCTTTATTATTTCCATGGAAACAAATCACAGAAGGCGAAACTCCTGCCGAAAGAGCAGTAAACATTTCACCGCCTGAAACAACGTCAATTCCGAGTCCTTCTCTCGCTGCAATACGGCATGTTTCCTTAGTGCACATGGATTTTGACGCAAAAAAGATAAGTCCGTTTCCGTCATATTCTTTATCTATAACATCCTTATAGGCACGCATATTGGATACAATAGTATTTTCGTCCATAACATATAATGGTGTTCCGTATTCTTTTGCAAGCTCTACAGTGTCCGCTCCGCCTATTGTAAGGTGATTTTTTTCGTTAATATTAAGTGCATCTGAAATAAACATATTATCCTCCGTTCTATTTTTTAAATTATAACATAACTTAACCATATTTGTAAAGAATTTTCAAAAACAAAAATTTTTTCAAAAAAACTATTGACAAAGATTTTTTACGGTGTTATACTAAAGTCAAAGAAAGTCAAAGTCAATTCAAAGAGGTGTTTTTTATGGGAATAAGTGATATAATAGAAAACTTTTTAAGAGAAATGATTGATTCTGAAGGCTCGGTTGAAATAAAAAGAAATAATCTTGCAAACCATTTTGGCTGTGTTCCTTCACAAATAAATTATGTTATACAAACAAGATTTACCAACGAACGCGGCTATATAGTAGAAAGCAGACGCGGCGGTGGCGGATATGTAAAAATATCCCGTGTTACTCTCCCCGGAAAGAATTATCTTATGCACATTGTTAATAATATTGGAAAATCAATTGACTTTGAAACTGCCCGCATATTTATAGAAAATATGGTGGCTTACGAACATCTTTCTGTGCGAGAGGGTAAGCTTATTTTAAACGCAATAAGCGATAAAGCGCTTGCTGTTCCCTCAATAATGCAGGATCAGCTTCGTGCATCAATACTTAAAAATATGATAGTAGGACTCGGTGTTTAAGGAGGTTTTTATATGTTGTGTGAAAAATGCGGAATGAATACCGCAAATATTTTCTTATCCCAGACAATAAACGGCAAAAAAAGTGAAATGCACGTTTGCTCGAAATGTGCCGCACAGATGGGTTATTTTGGAGATGGAATGAATTTAAGCCTTGATTTATTAGGGGCATTCTCCCCTGCTTTAAAAACTGTAAAATCCTGCCCTGTATGCGGTAAAACATACGAACAGATAAAAAAGAGTCAACGTTTTGGTTGCGAAGAATGTTATGTTCATTTTTCAAATATAACAGACGGAGTGCTTGAGAGAATACACGGCAAGACACTTCACACAGGCAAGCTTCCCGACAAAGTCGATGCAAAGCTTAAAACAAAAAGACATCTTGACGATTTAAAACGCAAACTCAAAGAAGCTGTTTTAAACGAAAAATATGAAGATGCAGCAAAATTCCGTGACGAAATAAAATCAATTGAGGAGGGACTTTAATGAGCTGGTACGAAAACACAGGAAAACAAAATGATTTAATAATAAGTACCCGTGCGAGATTAGCACGCAATATTTCTAAATACCCTTTCCCCGGCTCTATGAGTGCAAAAGACGCCGAAGAAGTTATTTCTCTTGTATGGGATGCTATAACTCCTCTTCAAAGCGAATTTACACTTTACAGAATGGATAAAATTTCGCAAAGCGAAAGACAAAAGCTTATAGAAAAGCATTTAATAAGCCCTAATTTTACTTCTGATTTTCCAAGAGCAGCCATTATAAACAAAGATGAAACCCTTTCTCTTATGGTAAACGAAGAAGACCATATAAGAATTCAATGTCTGCTCCCCGGGTATGATGCTTATTCTGCATACGAAACAGCTGACAAAATAGATACTCTTTTAAACGAAAAAATAGAATACGCCTTTCATGAAAAGTACGGATATCTTACTTCGTGCCCAACAAACACAGGTACAGGTATGAGAATATCGGTAATGATGCACCTTCCTGCCCTTTCTCTTTCGGGTGGGATGAACTCACTTCTTACAAAAGCCGCAAAGCTCGGTATGACTGCACGCGGTCTTTTTGGTGAAGGCAGTGATGCTTTAGGCAATTTTTATCAGCTTTCAAATCAGATAACACTCGGGCTTTCGGAACACGAAATTATAGAGAATTTTTCATCTCTTGTACAAATTGCAGTTAATGCAGAAAATGCTTTGAGAGATAATCTTAGAAAAGAAACTCCCTCTAAACTTCGTGATAAGCTTTTACGTTCTTACGGAATTATAAAGAATGCTTATCTCATTTCTACAGGAGAAATTCTTAATCTTATAAGTGATGTCAGGTTCGGGATATATTTGGGTATAATTAAACCGATTCCCTTTGAGAGATTAACAAAACTTATGGTAATGTCTATGCCCGCAAATATATCTTCGGACAAAGCATTATCAAGCGAAGAAAGGGATATAAAACGTGCACAAACGGCACAGGAAATCTTTAAGGAGGTATAAAATATGAATTCAAATAAATTCACACCAAAAGCAAAAGAAGCTCTCTCTTTGGCACAACAGAGTGCCGCAAGTCTTGGTCACTCATATCTTGGCAGCGAGCATCTTCTCTTAGGACTTATAAAAGAAGGCTCGGGTGCGGCAGCTGCTGCTCTTTCATCAAACGGCATAACAGAAGAAAAGGTTTTAAATCAAATAAGTGCAATGCTTGATACTGCTCCCGGTGCCCCTGTTGCAACACTGGAATTTACACCCAGAACACGTCGTATATTACAAATCAGTGCAATGGAAGCGGCAAAATCAAACCTTTCGGCAATAGGAACAGAACATATTCTTTTAGGAATACTTAAAGAAGGAAATAATGTTGCTTGTACAATTCTTGCTTCGCTTGGAGTTCAGGCTCAAACAATCTACAATTCTCTTATGCATTCTTCAAATTCAGACAGCGAAGATTTTTCTGCGCCTTCGCCAGAAAAGAAAAATGCTTCCACCCCTACCCTTGACCAGTTTGGAAGGGATTTGACGCAACTTGCAAGAGAAGATAAATTTGACCCCGTTATAGGCAGAGAAAAAGAAATTGAACGTGTTGTTCAAATTCTTTCCAGAAGAACCAAAAACAACCCCTGCCTTATAGGTGAACCCGGTGTTGGCAAAACCGCTATAGCAGAAGGTCTTGCGCAGAGAATTGTTAAAGGAGATATACCTGAAATATTAAAGGATAAAAGAGTGTTCACTCTTGATATATCATCAATGATTGCAGGAGCAAAATACCGTGGCGAATTTGAAGAAAGACTTAAAAAAGCTATGGAAGAAATAACTGCATCGGGCAATGTAATCCTTTTTATAGATGAAATGCACACTCTTATAGGTGCGGGTGCTGCGGAAGGAGCAATAGATGCATCTAACATATTAAAGCCTGCCCTTGCAAGAGGTGAAATACAGCTTATAGGTGCAACAACTATATCTGAATACAGAAAATACGTTGAAAAAGATGCTGCTTTAGAAAGACGTTTTCAGCCTGTAACTGTAGGCGAGCCCACAATTGATGAAACCATTCTTATTTTAAAAGGCTTACGCGAAAAGTATGAAGCTCATCACGGCATAAAAATAACAGATTCAGCGCTTTCTGCAGCAGCAAAGCTTTCTGCCCGTTATATAACCGACAGATTTTTGCCCGATAAAGCAATAGACCTTATGGATGAAGCGGCTTCCCGCTCACGTCTTTCAACTCTTACTGCTCCCGATGAATTAAATCAGCTCGAAGGCAAAATCAAAACAGCATTAGAAGAAAAAGAGGAAGCTATAAAAACGCAGGACTTTGAAAAAGCTGCAAAATTAAGAGATGAAGAAAATAAGCTTTCTGCCGAGCTTGAAGAAAAACGTAAAGCCTGGAAAGCTGATAACGCAGTAAACAAAACAGAAATCGATGAAAACGATATTGCTCACATAGTTTCTTCATGGACAGGAATCCCTGTAAACCGCCTTGCAGAAACAGAAAGCTACAGACTTAAGAATATGGAAAACATTCTTCACGAAAGAGTTGTAGGACAGCATCAGGCAGTATCAGCTGCAGCAAGAGCTATCCGCCGTGGAAGAGTTGGTTTAAAAGACCCAAAACGTCCCATAGGTTCATTTATCTTTTTAGGCCCTACGGGTGTTGGTAAAACCGAACTTTCCAAAGCTATTGCCGAAGCAATATTCGGTGACGAAGATTCTATGATAAGAATTGATATGTCGGAATATATGGAAAAGCATACCGTTTCACGTCTTGTAGGCTCCCCTCCAGGATATGTGGGCTTTGACGAAGGCGGTCAGCTTACCGAAAAGGTTCGCAGAAAGCCATATTCCGTTCTTCTTTTTGACGAAATTGAAAAGGCTCATCCTGATGTGTTTAATATACTTCTCCAAATTCTTGAAGATGGTATTTTAACAGACGCACAAGGCAGAAAAGTTGATTTTCGAAACACAATAATTATTATGACATCAAATGTAGGTGCACGCCTTATAACAGACCAGAAGCGTTCTTTAGGCTTTGCAGAGGAAAAAGACCCTGAAGCTGCAACTTACGAAAACATCAAAAAGAATGTAATGGGCGAATTGAAACAGCTTTTCCGCCCCGAATTTTTAAACCGTGTTGATGATATTATAGTATTTACACAGCTTAATCAGGAAAACATAAAAAGTGTAGCTAAAATAATGCTTTCTTCACTTCAAAAACGACTTGAAAGCATTGGAATAAAAGCAGAATTTACAGAGAATGCTTTAGAAGAACTTGCAAAAGAAGGTTATGACCCTGTATATGGTGCAAGGCCGCTGCGTCGTGCTATACAAACTAAAATTGAAGATCTGCTTGCTGAAAAAATGCTTGATAAAGCAGTAGAAGAAGGCGACTCAATTTTAATTGATTTTGAAAACGAAAGCTTTACTGTAACAAAGAAATAATTAAAAATCCGCAATTCTTTTTAAGATTTGCGGATTTTTTTGTAGACTAATTCAAAAAAATCTGTTATAATTTAGAGCGTTAATATTTTACACAGGAGAAATTTTAAAATGCAGTATTACGCTTTGCTTATTATAGCAGTAGTTTTTTCGTCATTTCAAAGTATTTTTAATCAAAAATTTCAAAAATACGAAGGTAACAATGTAACAAGTGCATTGAATTTTGCAGGTTTTAGTTATTTTACTATTTTTATTATAATCCTTTTTATGTCGGGCTTTAAAATACGTTTTAATTTTTTTGCACTTTTTATTGCTCTTTTTTACGGCTGTCTTAATGTGGGACATTGCTATTTTGCATTAAAAGCATTTTCAAAAGTAAATTTATCAGTATTTTCTATATTTAATATGCTCGGCGGAATGCTTCTCCCCTTTTGTGCAGGAATAATTTTTTCAAACGAAAACATTACCTTATTTAAGTTATTTTCGTGTTTTACAATAATTTTATCTATTATTTTGCAATTCAGAAAAGGCAAATCCTTTTTTTCGGGTATATTATATTGCCTGGCTGTATTTTTCTGTAACGGAATATGTGGAGTTTTGTCATTTATTCATCAGTCAAACCAAAGTCTTGCAACAGATTCATTAAGCTTTATGGCGTCTTATTCACTATTTACTGCAATAATATGCTTTGTATGGCTTATGTGTAAAAATAAAAAAATAGTTTTACCTTCAAGGCAAGGCTTGTCTTGTTCCTTTGGATACGCAGTATGTTGCGGAACAGGTAATCTTTTATCATTAATTGCTTTAAAACATCTGCCTGCATCCGTACAATATCCATTCTTAACAGGTGGCGTAATTATTTTCTCGTTTATAATAAGCATACTGCAAAAAGAAAAGGTTTCTTTAAAATCTGTTGTGTCGGTCCTTCTTGCATTTTTGGCAACATTATTTATAGTTCTTTAAAAACACGCCCGCATGGGCGTTTTTTAGTCTATAATGTATTCTTTTTCTTCGGTAACAGGATTCCCTAACAGGCTTTCCCACCAGAACACTTTTATCTTATTGCCTGCTTTTATATTTTTTAAAGAAACAGGCAAAACTTCAAGTGCGTTATGATATTCCAACTTTAAAAATCTATCATCACCATCATATACTGCAACAATTACAAGTCCTTTGGTAAGGCTTGAATTTATATCAAAATCCAGATTTCCATCTGCAAAAATTACATTTGAAATTGAAAAATTGATTCCCAAAACATCTTCAAAAGCCATAACTTTTCCGGAATCAGCAAAGAATGCTGCGTCCTTTATAATTAAATCTGACGCATAAGGCGTTTCTTTTTTTTCAAAACACAAATATACCATTGTGTCATTTTCAAAATTATATAAATTATGTCTTGCAAAAACAAGGTTTAGTCTGCCTTGCACGTTTTTTGTAAAAACAGAGCCAAAATCAGACTCACAAGACACAAATTCAAGCTTGCTCGAATTATATTCAATAACTAATTCTGCAGCATTCATTTCGCCTGTTACCTTTATGGGAACCTTGTATCCGTTTTTGTAAGAAATGAATTCAGCAGGTTTTATGCTTGTGCTGGCAATTTTTTCAGCACAAGAAAAATTATTCAAATTATTTACTATATGTTCACCAAGAAGATTAAAATCTGTTTTATCGGTTATTCCGCTGTCATCAATATCCCCGGCAGTTATGTCACGGTATTCTTTTGGATGCAAAAATATTACCAAATCGTGTGCCGAAATTTTTTCGTCAGCATCGGTATCGCCTTTTGAATAAAGCAAGCTTCTGCCATTTGAATTATGCATACTTACAAGCTTTTCGTCCAAAGACTCTATGCTTGCATCATTTGACAAAACCTTTAAATCAAAAGAATACAAAAGCCCGTCCAAAGCCCTGCAGTTAGAAGGTTTTACCCATACAAATTTCACAAACTCAAGGTCTTCGACGTTGTTTCCTGCATTCGGATCAATATTTGTTGCGGCAGAGCCACCGGCAAAAACATTGTTTGATTTTCTTAAGCTTCCCATTACAGGCTCAAGCTTTCCTTTTTCAAACCAAACTTCGTAAACCATAGTGGCAAATCCCGGATTGTTTTTTATGTAAACGTTACAGGTAATTGTATTCCCTTCAAAAAAGTCTCCATCAAATTCAGCATAAACAGTAGGCGGCTCTGCCCCTATTTGCGCAAATGAAATTAATGGACACAGCAGAATTATTATTGCTGTAAATACACTTATAAATTTTTTCATAACTGTTCCTTTCGATAATTAAATTACCTTTTCAAAAACTCTTTTAAAATTATGGAAGGTTATTTTTCTTATAATTTCTTCGCTGTAGTTTAATTTAAGAAGTTCATTTATTACTTTTAAATGGTCTCTGACTCCGTTTATTCCTGCGGGTAGATTTCCGTCTACTCCGTCAAAGTCGGCGCCAAATCCCACGTTATTTTCACCGCCAAGTTCCATAAAATGTTCAATATGCTTTATAATATCAGAAATTTTTGCTCTTGTTTTACTGTTCAAAAAATTCGAACAGTAATTTATTCCCGCAACACCGCCTGATGAAATCAAAGCTTTAAATTGTTCGTCAGTAAGATTTCTTGAATGCGGGCATACAGCATACGAGTTTGAGTGGGATGCTATTACAGGTTTTGTTGCTAATTCCAAAACATCATAAAAGCCTTTTTCGGATATGTGAGATAAATCAATCATTATCCCCTTTTCTTGCATTTGTAAAACAAGTTCTCTTCCAAACCGGGTAAGACCGGGCACTTCGGCAGATGTGCAGTTTGTATCGCTTACCCCGTTTAAATTATTCCAGGTAAGTGTCATACATCTTACACCTTTATTGTAGAGTATGTCAAGATTTTTTAAATCTTTATTTAATGCCTCTGCCCCTTCAATTCCAATAATTACACTGTTTTTATGTTTGGAAAAATCAGATGCTTTTCTTATTATTTTAAAAATTCCAAAATCTTCCTGCGTAGCAAAAAACGAAAGTTTTTCCAATATGGTGCTCCATTTGTCACCATTTATTGATGCAGGACAAATATTTGATACTGCAACAGTGCTATTATAAACCGAAGCTTTCTCGAAGCTGAACTCACACTCTGTATTGTAAAGGTTTTCACCTTTTTTCATTTCTAAAATTGTGTCATTATGTCCGTCAAATAAATCAAAATGCATTCTTAATTACCTCTATGCTGTCGGGTTTGAATATTTTTTTGCCTGCATCTCCCGTTATTGCAACAACGTCAAACCTTACAGGAATGTCAGGATTTTTTATTATATAAAGATTAGCTGTTTTTCGTATTTTTTCTATTTTTGAAGGTGTGATAGCACCAAGTGCTCCCCCAAAATCATTACTTTTGCGAAGCTTAACCTCAATAAAAACAAGATATTCTTTATCTTTGGCAATAATGTCTATTTCCCCAAAGCGACAAGAAAAATTTCTTTCTATAATCTTGTATCCGTGGCGTTTTAAATAACGCACTGCGGCTTTTTCGCCTATATCTCCTAAAAATCTTTTAAGTATCATTTTTCAAGTATCTTTCCTATAAAGGTTTTTCTGTGTATTTCACACGGACCATATTCCTTTAAAGCTTTTATATGTTCAGCTGTGCCATATCCCTTGTGCTTTGCAAAATTATATTCAGGATATTTTTCGGAAAGTGCAACAATTTCTCTGTCCCTCGAAACCTTTGCAAGTATTGATGCTGCAGATATACTTATGCTTTTTGAATCACCTTTTACAACACATTCGAAAGGAATTTCACTTTTGTAAAAACGGTTACCGTCAACAAGTAAAAATTCAGGTTTTACCGAAAGTGCATCTACTGCTCTTTTCATTGCAAGATATGTAGCATTAAGAATATTGTATTCATCTATTTCTTCAGCACTTGCTCTTCCGACTCCCCAGGAAATTGCATTGCTTGTTATCACGTCAAAAAGTAATTCCCTCTTTTTTTCGGAAAGCTTTTTAGAATCGTTTATGCCTTCAATTATTAAACCCTTCGGTAAAATAACTGCTCCCGCAAAAACATCTCCTGCCAAAGGTCCTCTGCCTGCTTCATCAATACCTGCAATAACGCTGTAGCCTTTATTGAAAAAGTCTTGCTCAAAACTTATCATTTCAAGAACTCTTTCCTTTTCTCCTTCTTTCAAATAAAATACCTTCTTTCAGTATACATATAATATTTATATTAACTTACACTAGCTACAATTTTTTAAAAACCTCAAATCATTCTTGCAATTTTCTTTACAGTGTGTTATACTGCAATAAATTAAATATTTAAACTGCCACCGGGTAGTCGATGTTTTTTAGCATTCGTTTGTATATCGTTAGGTCTTAGAAGATATACTTGCGAATGTTTGTTTTTTATGGAGGTTTATTGTGAATAAATTAAAAACATATTTTTCAAAAACTGACTTTGCTTTATGGGTATCTTCTGCAATACTTATTATAGTTTCATTCTGTATATTTGACAGAAAAAGTTATCTGACCCTTTGTGCATCACTTATTGGTGTTACATCGCTTATTTTTAATGCTAAAGGAAACCCTTTGGGGCAGTTTCTAATGATAATTTTTAGTATTATTTACGGAATTATCTCCTATACTTTTCGTTATTACGGAGAAATGATAACCTATCTTGGCATGACAATGCCTATGGCTTTTTTGGCACTTATTTCATGGCTTAAAAATCCGTATAACGGAAACAAAGCGGAAGTAAAGGTAAATACATTAACTGTAAAAGAAAATGTTTTTTTATGGTTAATTACCGCTATAGTTACTGTTATTTTTTATTTTATACTAAAATACTTTAACACCGCAAATATAATTCCAAGCACTCTTTCTGTTACAACAAGCTTTCTTGCTGTATATCTTACATTCAGACGAAGCCCCTATTTTGCTTTGGCTTATGCTGCAAACGATATTGTACTGATAGCGTTGTGGGTGTTAGCTAGTTTTTATGATATACGATACATATCTGTAGTCGTTTGCTTTGTATCCTTTCTTTTTAACGATATATATGGCTACATAAACTGGCAAAAAATGAAAGTTCGGCAAAACAAATCATAAATTTAATTTATTTTGTAGAGTCTTTTTCAGATAATTTTCTTGCCATTTCAAGTGCTTCGTCAATATTTAGGGCAAAGTTTTCTTCTCCTACTTTATCATAAAAGCCTGATTTTTTCATTACCGAAAGCGGTTGCTCGTTAACGTGTGAGAAAATAACTGCAATTTTGTTTTCTGCACAAAAATCGTAAACCTTAATAAGAGTTTGAAGTGCCGAAACGTCAATTGTAGGCACGCTTCTCATTCTAAGAATAATTGCTTTGTAACCTGATTTTATAGGAATTGAAGCAACAATATCACTTGTTGCAAAAAACATAGGTCCGTCAATTTCGAAAACCTGTGTTTTCTTTGGAACCTCTTTTAATCTTTCTCTTGCATTTTCTTCTGCTTCATCAGCCTTTGTCCACGGTCTTACGTGGGTAACCTCTGTCATTCTTTTCATAAAAAGAATGACTGCAAGCAAAAGCCCAATTTCAATAGCAACCACCAAATCAAATACAACTGTTAAAACAAAGGTTAAAACAAGTACTATAATATCGCTTTTGGGTGCAGTTTTGCAGATTTTAACAAACTGACGCCACTCGCTCATATTATAAGCTACCATAAACAATACAGCCGCAATAACAGGCATTGGAATCCATGCTGCATAAGGCATTAAAACAACTAAAACAAGAAGTAATACAATAGCGTGAACAATGCCTGATACGGGTGTTTTTCCACCGTTTTTAACATTTGCTGCAGTTCTTGCAATGGCGCCCGTTGCGGGAATTCCGCCAAATAATCCAGAGAAAATGTTACCTGCACCCTGGGCTATCAGCTCTGTATTTGAATGATGCTTATCCCATATCATTCCGTCCGAAACAACGCACGAAAGAAGTGATTCAATAGCCGCAAGTATTGCAATTGTAAATGCACTTGGCACAAGCTGTTTTATCATTGCAAAATTTATCTCGGGCACGGAAAAAGCAGGAAGTGATTTTGAAATTGTATATAAATCACCAATTGTATTTACCTGCATTTGCAAAGCTTTTACCATTACTGTTCCTACAATAACCGCAATAAGAGATCCGGGTATTTTTTTTGACACCTTTGGCCATATAATTAAAATTAAAAGTGCAACAGCTCCAACCAAAACAGCTTGCCAGTTTATTGTGAATAAAGACTTTGCAACACAGGATAGCTTCTCTATAGTTTCAACCGCGTGTGCACCTTCCGGGAATGTAAGTCCCATAAAGTCTTTAAGCTGACCTATTAAAATTGTAACCGCGATACCTGATGTAAAGCCCGTTGTAATTGTGTGAGGTATGTACTTTATTAAAGCTCCAAGTCTGAATAAACCCATTAAAATCAGAATAATGCCTGCCATAATGGTTGCAATAACAAGTCCCTCTGTGCCAAATGTTGCTACAATTCCTGCAACAATTGTAGCAAAAGCAGCGGTAGGACCTGAAATATTTACTTTACTTCCGCCTAAAAGGGCAATTACAAAGCCTGCTACAATCGCAGTATAAAGTCCTTTTTCGGGAGCAACCCCTGATGCAATTGCTAAAGCTATTGAAAGCGGCAATGCTATAATTGCTACAATAATACCTGCTACCACATCGGAAGCAAATGTCTTCATATTATAATTTTTAAGTTCCGAAAAAAGCTTAGGACTGAAAATGTTCATAGTTTACGCTCCTTATGTCAATAAATCAAGAGAAGTTATTTGCAAAACTTTTCTACGTAGTTGTTAATGGCTTTATCAATTATTTTAATTGACGTTTCGTGACCGCTTACTTCGTTTACAGCGGTTTCTTTATTTTCAAGATTTTTATATACGCTGAAAAAGTGACTCATTTCGTCAAAAACATGCCCCGGAAGTTCTGTTATATCTTTATACATATTATAGTTCGGATCACTAAATGGAATTGCAATGATTTTTTCGTCATTACGTCCATTATCTATCATTGAAATAACCCCTATAGGATACGCACGGACAAGTGTCATTGGTTCAATTTGCTCTGAACAAAGCAAAAGCACATCCAGAGGGTCGTTATCATCGCCATAAGTACGAGGAATAAAGCCATAGTTTGCAGGATAATGAGTTGAGGTGTACAAAATTCTGTCCAGCATAAGATAACCCGTTTCCTTATCCAGCTCGTATTTTTTCTTACTTCCTTTTGAAATTTCTATAACGCAAATAAAATCTTCTGCGTGTATTCTTTTCGGGGAAATATCGTGCCATATATTCGACATTTTTCTAACTCCTTTTTAATTATGCTTTAATTGTTAATGTATTTTTCACAAGAGCTTTTATCTTCTTGCAGATTTAATATTGTATATTCTATAAAATTAAGTAAATTCCTTTATATAAAGACTGTAGAATCTAGATGCCAGTTGTTTAAGTTGAAAGTTCGTGTTAAGTTAGAAACAAAGAGCTTTATTTTCTTAATCTACATACTCGCCAAGTTCTTTTAATTTTGTGATAATATCCTCTTTTTCTTTTTCAAGTTCTTTTATCTCTTTTTTATACCTATCAACATCACTTTTATATGTATTTATACTTACATTGCGTGTTTCTATTGTTCCGTAGCACACCTCCTGAGCTCCTCTTAACACACCAATATCCCCACTTTTAGTTGGACTAGTGCTTTTTTCCAATTCTGTAATCCTCTTTTCATATTCCGCGATTTCATTATATTCGTCTTGTATATCATTTTCTAATTCAATGATTCTTTCTTCATTGTTAGATATATCGTTAGTCCGATATGAAATTGTACTATCAATCGACTCTAACCGATTTTTCAATTTATTCACATACTCCGCATATTCTTTCTTTTCTTGAGCAAGGTTTTCTTGCTTTTCTTTTTCAGCCTTAATCTTGTTCAAATTTGTTTGAATTTCTTGTTGTTTTTCTTCATTTCTATAGAAAATGCTTGTTGTCTTTTCCTTTAAATCAATCAAAGTGAGTACATCATTTTTCACTGTATACCTATATTCTGATGCCATACCCCAAAAGGAAATTGAAAGGTTATCTTCACCATATAATGAATAATCCATAGACATACCATCAGATATTACTTTTCCATTAGAGTTAAATGATATTGTTTCTCCATTTTCAGCCATCCAATATCCCTCTACGGTTTCTTGCTCTTTGGTACATCCTGAAAGGATTAAAACCATCATTAATAATCCAATTATAAGTTTTCTCATTCGTTACACCTCTCAGTTATTCTTTCGACAATATTCGACACTCTTTCTATGATTTTGTCAAGTCAGGTTAAAAAATATATAAATTGCAAATTTTTAATTTAATTTGTTTCTTAGCAAAAGAGCGTATTTAAAAATAAATTTATTTTCTAAAAAGTGGCTCGTTTGTCCCATTAGACAAGCATAAAATTTCGTAACATTTATATTTTATAAGCCTTTTCGGTAGGAATGGCAAATACTATACCTCTTGCCTCGGAATTAAGACCGAATTCTTTGTTTAAATCAAGCATAATCTGTTTACTTGTTTTAAGAGGTGCAAGAATACAAAGTATTTCGCGTTCACCTTGCATATCATCTTTTCCTAATGTTGCAAATTGTTCTGCTTCTGCCAATCTTCCTTTAATAACAGTTCCGCCGGTTGCTCCTGCTTTTCTTGCAACATGCATTACATCGTCGGAATATCCTTCGTTCACAGATATAATAATCAAATTGTTATGATGTTCGTTTTTCATTGAACCGTCTCCCTTTTCTGCGTTTTTATCACTGTTAAAATTCAGCATCTCGCTCAGAATTCTGCTTGCGGCAGAAACTTCTAAAATTATCATAAGTCCGCCATATTTTGAATGGCTTGCAAATGTGGTTCCAAAATTAGCCATCATATTCTTTACAACACTTTCTGATCCAAGACTTATAATTATATCCTTGTCGTTTGTTCCAAGACCGAAAATGTCCATCATTTCAGTCGGTGCAGTGCCAAACCCAACCGACTGAAAGTTTATTTTTATGTTGAGGTTTTCTAATTCTTTAATAAGCTTTTTCCCTTTATCACGTTCAACTATTGATAAAAGAAGCATAGGTTTTTTACTCATAGGATTTTCCCTCCTCATCAAAGAATATAATATCATCCTCTATAGCACTTATTTCAGCATGAAGCTTTTTAATCATTTTGGCGTGTCTTCTTCTTTCAAATAAACCAAGCGTCTGAATGGTTATAAGCGGGGTCATGGCTATCATTGCAACAATTCCGAAAGCATCTGTCATAAGATTTCCGCCTATTGCTTCGCAGGCACCCATTGCAAACGGAAGCATAAATGTTGAGGTCATAGGTCCGCTTGCAACTCCGCCCGAGTCAAACGCAATGCCCGTATAAATATTTGGTACAAAAAAGCTTATAACTAACGAAATTGTATATCCAAAAATCAAAAACGGCATTATGGAGATTCCCGTTAAAACTCTGAGCATAGAAATACCAACAGAAACAGATACGCCAACAGAAAGTGCAACGGCAACCGATTTTTGTGAAATAGCACCGTTTGTTATTTCGCTTACCTGTCTTTTAAGAGAATGTACAGCAGGCTCGGCAGAAACTACAAAGTAACCCATAATCATACCTACGGGCACAAGCATTTCCCTGAAAGAGTCTTCCGCAAGCTTTGCACCTATAAGTCTTCCTGCCGGCATAAACCCAACATTTGCTCCTGTTAAAAACATAACCAGACCTATGTATGTGTACACAAAGCCTACAGACATTTTTATAATATTGTGTATATGCGGTTTTCTTGTCGCAACCTGAAAAATAATAAACACCAAAACAATTGGTATAAAGGCAACCAAAACCTCTTTTGCATATATAGGCAATGCATTTGCAAACTGTAAAAAAGCTTCAACTGTAGTAGTAATGCTTGTTATTTCATAAGTGCTGACGGTTGGTTGCGGTTTGTAAAAAATACTAAGCAAAAGAACTGACAAAATTGGTCCTACACTGCAAAGTGCAACCAAGCCAAAGCTGTTTTCTCCGCTGTGTTTACCCTTTTTCAAAGACGCAAGACCTGCACCTAAAGCCATTATAAAAGGTACTGTAATAGGACCTGTAGTAACACCACCCGAGTCAAACGCTGTGGGCACAAATTCCTTTGGTGCAAAAAATGCTAATCCTATAACCAGAATATAAAAGATTAAAAGCAGATTGCGAAGAGGAATATTCTTTTTATTTCTTATAAGCGTAATGCTTAAGAAAATGCCAACACCTATACCTACGCAGTTTATAAGCAGTGCATTTGGAATGGTGGGGACCTGCTCTGCAAGCACCTGCAAATCAGGCTCTGAAACAGTAATAATAAAGCCAAGAACACCGCATATAAGTAACGGAATCATAATTTTATTGCTTTTATTTAAGGATTTGCCTATTCCTTCGCCCAAAGGCTCCATAGACATACCTGAACCCACCGTAAAAAAGCTCATCCCTAAAATCAGTAAAATCGTTCCAAATAAAAACAAAACAAGCACACCTGCATCAAGTGATACAAAGGTGACTGACAAAATAAGAACTATTATCGCTATCGGTAAAACCGAGGAAAGCGATTCTTTAATTGATGCAAAAATGTGCGTCATTCTACAATACCTCTAACCTAAAAAATGTTTTACTTTTTCACTGTTTTCTTCACAGTATTCTATTTCGGAAGAATACATTCTTACAACCTCAAGCATTTCTTCAATGCTTTTGCAGCCTGCACAAATTGTTCCTAAACACCATAAGCTTACAAGAGTAAACCCTACCCCGCTTTCAAAATGGCGGAATACAAAGTAGCAGGCAAGCTGCTCAAATATAATCTGTAAATCTTCTCTTTTTAATGTATATTCACATTCAAAAAAATTAAGCTTATAAAGTTCTTTTTCCCAAACCTTATCAAGCCGCTCCAAAGATATATAAAAATCATACAGTTCTTTATTTGAAAACTCAAATTTAAGTCCGTATTTTTGTGCAAGATTTTTAAGTCTTTCAAAAATACTTATATCTCTGTTTTGTAAAATATCAAAAACTTCTTTTCGTTCTTTAAAAAAATCCTGATTTTTTGCCTCTTTCGGTACTTCAATGTTAAACTTTTCTTTTTGAGTAAGCAAAATTTTTGCCGCTTCTTCGCAGCAAAGACCTAAACCTGTTTCGGTAAAATCTTCGTAAAAGTTGGAAAATCTCGGATGCATATAACATATATCACATATAGCACCATCGCCAAGCTCAAGTATAATATCACAAAGACCTTTTTTGTTTAAAAACGGGCAACGATCCCCCTCTTTTAAAATAAAGTGAGGAACCTCTCCTTCAATATTATTGCGTATCCGTTCGCCCATTTCCCCATCAAGAGAATTATATAAATCCATTGTGTCTTGGTCGATATCAATTTCCCAGCCTATGCAACAGCTGTGCTTGCACTTATCGGCAATACATTTGAATTTTTTATAATAATTTGGAAATACTTCAGTCATCATTTTCACATTCGCTGTCATCAATTTCTACAAGACCGTCGGGTGTTTCTACCATATCGTGGCGATTAAGTAAAAATCTTCTTACTACAAAAAGAATTGCAATAGCTGCAACTGTAATAAGATTTTCTAAAGGTGATGCATGTCCTACTATAAGCTGACGCGCAAGAGCAAATGCTAAAACCTCAATAATTGTTTCAGGTGTGTGCTTGCAAAGCATTTTTATAAGCTCGGCACCGATGGCAAGAGTGATTGCCTTGTCCAAAACCATAACAAGCGAAGCAATTCCGTTTTCAAAAAATGAAAGATTAAACATATCAATAACTGCTTGCACCGCAAAAATCAATACTGCAACACCAACAAGTATTGAAATAACAAGTTCGATAAGATAGCTTATTTCAAACATTTTGTCCTGAAGTTTTTTTCTCATATTTTTTCTCCTATCTGTGCATTTTTTATATCATAAAATCATTGAATAATTTCCGTGATTTTGCCAAGATCATCAATTTCGTATGTAACAGAAACCTCTGAAGTGTTAGGATTATGTGCAGGGTTAAACCAGCAAGTATCGATACCGGCAACAAATCCACCTTTCATATCACTTGTAAGGGAATCTCCAATTATCAGTACCTCGCTTTTGTTTGTTATGCCAAGTTTTTTAAACACATAATCAAAATATTCTTTGTTTGGTTTTTCGGCACCAACATTTTCTGATATAAAAATTGCATCAAAAATTTTATCAAGTCCCGACAAACGCAATTTCTTTTCCTGTGCAACTTTTGTGCCGTTTGTAACGGCAACAAGAGTATATTTTCCTTTCTGCGAAAGGAGTATATCCTCTGCTTTATCAACAAATTCTATATAGTCGCCAAGTGTTACCTGATAATCTTTGTTGAATTCTTCTGCTATAGTAATATCCGCACCAATTATTCCAAAAAACTCGCGAAATCTTCCAACCAGAATTTCCGGCTTTGTAAGTTCATTTCTTTCAAGCTTCTGCCAGTATTTTGAATTTATTTTTGAATACAGTTTTATCATCTCATCACTGCATTCACCAATTTTATATTTTTCAAACAAAGTCCGTATTGCATAAGCCTCTGATGCAAGAAAATTCAATACTGTTCCGTCTATATCCCACAATAAATATTTGTACATAACGCTTTTTCACGCCTTTCGTGTGTTTTCTTGATTTTTGTATATTACAAATTTTGAAAACAAAAATTCTAACACAAAATTTGAGAGCATTGTTATTATTAAAATTATGTAATCGTTAACCCTGGCTGTTTCTGCCAGATGTCCAAGCCATGTTGACACCGGAGTAAACACTGCGTAAAAACCAAAGAGTTTCAGCATTGCAACGGGGACATTTACAGCAGATTTAAAAGTGTATCGTCTGTTAAATGTAAAATTCCAGATTATTGATATAATCAGTGATGTAAGGTAAGCCGGCCAATACCTCCAGTCAAACAACTCGTTAAATATTGTAAATGTTGCAATTTGTATTATCCCTGCCGATACAGAAAATAACAAAAATTTTAACATTTGAAAAACTGATTCCTTTTTCATTTTTTCTCCTTTATATCTATAAGCATATTTTATTTTGTAAATTACAAACTACATATTCCTCTCAAATATTTCGCGTACGTACTGTTTCATTTGTTCTTTGTTTGTTGCTGTATTTATAAGACATTTTGATTCTGCAGCGTTTTTAAGACCTTTAATATACCACGCCATATGTTTGCGTGCTTCTAAAATTCCTATATGCTCTCCCTTGTCTTCTATCAGCATATCAAGATGTAAAAGGGCTGTATCCATTTTTTCCTGCAAAGTTACTTTTGTGACAGGTTTGCCTTCTAAAAACTCGTTTATTTCTCTGAATATAAACGGATTACCCATACTGCCTCTGCCAACCATTACGGCGTCACAGCCTGTTTTTTGTATCATTTCAAAAGCGTCTTTTCCGCTTTGTATATCTCCGTTTCCAATGACAGGGATACTAACATTACTTTTAACCTCTGCTATAATTTCTCTGTCAGCCTTACCTAAGTACATTTGCTCGGTAGTTCTTCCGTGTACCGTTATTGCGGCAGCACCGCACTCTTCGGCAATTTTTGCTATTTCAACAGCGTTTACATGCTCGCTATCTACGCCTTTTCTTATTTTTACAGTTACAGGGATTGAAACCGCTTTCGATACTTTTTCAATAATCTTGCCCGCAAGTAGCGGTGTTTTCATAAGGGCGCTTCCTTCCCCATTCTTAAATATTTTAGGTGCAGGGCATCCCATGTTAATATCTATAATCGAAAAGTCATTTTCAATTCTTTTTGCAGTCTCTGCCATTATTTCAGGCGATGTACCGAAAATCTGTACCGCTCGCTGAATTTGTGTGTCATTTTTTCCTAAAAGCGTAAACGTTTTTTTGTCGTTATACGACATTGCTTTTGCGCTTATCATTTCGGTGTATGTAAGTCCTGCACCAAAATCACGGCAAATGGTACGAAAAGAATAATCAGTTACCCCTGCCATGGGTGCAAGAAAAGCTATATTATTAAGTTCAATATTTCCTATTTTTATCATAAAAAACCTCTAAAATTTATTACCTATTTATTATATAATAACTAACTGATTAAGTCAATTTATTTTTAACTTGCATTTTAAAAAAAAGTGTTGTATAATAATAGCATTATTTTTACAGAAGGTGATTTTAAGTGAAAGATTTTTTAAAACGCAAAGACGTCGTATTTTCTTTTAAAAGATATTTTATCGACGCCTTGGGAAGTATGGCACAGGGTCTTTTTGCCTCTTTGCTTATTGGTACAATTATAGGAACTATTGGCTCACAGCTTCATATTGAGGCACTTGTAACGGTGTCAAACTATGCAAAAGCCGCAACAGGTCCCGCAATGGCAATAGCTATAGGTGCCGCTTTAAACTCCCCTCCACTTGTTTTGTTTTCGCTTGTAACAGTTGGTCTTGCCGCAAATGAGCTTGGCGGTGCAGGCGGTCCTTTAGCCGTTTTGTTTATGACTATAATAAGTGCTGAATGCGGAAAGCTTGTAAGCAAAGAAACCAAAATAGATATTATTGTTACACCTCTTGTTACAATATGTGTTGGTGTTTTGCTTTCTGTTTTGTGTGCTAAATATATAGGTCTTGCAGCATCATGGGTTGGCAATGCAATTATGTGGGCAACAGAGCTTCATCCTTTTATAATGGGCATAATAATTTCCGTTGTAGTAGGTATTGCCCTTACATTACCTATAAGCAGTGCCGCAATATGCGCAGCACTTGGTCTTACAGGGCTTGCAGGCGGTGCAGCTTTAGCAGGTTGTTGTGCCAACATGATAGGTTTTGCTGTAATGAGTTTTAAAGAAAATGGATGGGGCGGATTTTTTGCGCAAGGAATAGGCACAAGTATGCTCCAGATGGGAAACATTGTTAAGAATCCTAAAATTTGGATCCCTCCCATTATAGCCTCTGCAATAACAGGTCCTTTGGCAACATGCGTTTTTGGTTTACAAATGAACGGTGCCGCAGTTTCTTCAGGAATGGGTACTTGCGGTCTTGTTGGTCAGATAGGTGTTTATACAGGTTGGTTAAACGATATTGCGCAAGGACTTAAAGCTTCGGTTACTTTCTTTGACTGGGCCGGACTTATACTTATATCCTTTATACTCCCTGCAATTATTACATATTTGTTTGGTATTTTGTGCAGAAAAATCGGCTGGATAAAAGAAAACGATTTAAAACTTGATTTATAAAAAGCAGTAAAAGTTCTCTTTTTTAGAGAACTTTTATGTCATGTAAAACATTTTTAACAATTTTACCATATCATAAGTGTAAGCAGACAAATTTCTTTTTTTGAAAGGATTTATAAAATGAATATAATTATTGTAGGTTGCGGTAAAGTAGGTCAAAAAATTGCCGAAAGCCTTTCCGAAGAAAAAGCTCACAATATAAGAGTTATCGATCCAAGATACGATGTTATACAAAATCTTACAAATTACTTTGATATAATGGGTGTTGCAGGCAGCGGTGTTAATATTGAGAGTTTAAAAGATGCAGGTATAGAAGATGCCGATCTTCTTATTGCAGCAACAGGTTCTGACGAAGTCAATATTCTAGCTTGCCTTATGGCAAAAAAACTTGGCAACTGCGGCACTATTGCCAGAGTAAGAAAGCCTGAATATGCTAAAATAATGCATCTTTTAAAGGATGATTTAGGGCTTACACTTATTATAAACCCTGAAAGAACTGCTGCAAACGAAATTGCAAGAATACTGCGGTTCCCCTCTGCTATACAAATTGATACTTTCGCTAAGGGTAGAGTTGAAATTTTAAAATTCAAAGTGCCCGAAGATTCTGTTTTAAATAATCTTTCTGTAAGTGAAATTGTTTCAAAGCTCAACTGCGACATTTTAGTCTGCGGTGTTGAAAGAGGCGAAGATGCTTTTATTCCCAGCGGTGATTTTGTTTTAAAAAGCGGTGACCTTATAAGCATTGTTGCATCAATTCAAAACGGCACATATTTCTTCAAAAAAATAGGCATAAAAACAAACCGCGTAAAAGATACAATGATAATAGGTGGTGGTGCAACCTCGTATTATCTTGCCGAACAGCTTATAGAAACCGGGATAAATGTTAAAATAATAGAACATAATTCCGAAAAATGCGATGCTTTGTGTGAAAATTTACCTAAAGCATCTATAATAAACGGCGACGGAACAGACGAACGTCTTTTAATGGAAGAAGGAATTGAAAAGGCTGAATCCTTTGTTTCTCTTACAAACATAGATGAAGAAAATATCCTTCTTTCGCTTTTTGCAAAAAGTAAATCAAACGCAAAAATAGTTACCAAAATCAATAAAATTGCTTATGATGAAGTCATAGACAGGCTTGATTTAGGAACAACTATTTGCCCAAAAAATATTGCAGCTGCATATATTTTGCGTTTTGTTCGTGCAATGCACAACTCCATAGGCAGCAACATAGAAACAATGCATATTATTCTTGACGGAAAAGCAGAAGCTTTGGAATTTAACATAAAAGAAAATTCACCCGTTGCCAATATGTCACTTGAAGAATTAAAGCTTAAAAGCAATATTCTCATTGCCTGCATATCAAGAAATGGCAAGGTAATAATTCCAAGAGGTAAAGATATTCTTATGCCGGGTGATACTGTTGTTATAGTAACATTACGTTCGGGCTTTAACGACATAAGCGATATACTTGCGTAGCATTGTATAAAATATGAGGAAAAAGGTATGAATTATAAAATTGTAAGGTATATTCTGGGGTCTGTGCTTAAAATAGAAGCATTATGTATGCTTCTCCCCCTTATATGTGCTTTTATTTATAAAGAACAAACAGAAATTTATTCTTTTTTGGCAACAATAATATTGTGTGCTGTAATAGGATTTACTTTTGCAAGTCGTGCACCTGAAAATAAATCTATGTACGCAAAGGGTGGCTTTGTTGCTGTAGCTTTAAGCTGGTGTATTATAAGTGTTTTTGGTGCTCTCCCCTTTGTTTTATCGGGACACATTCCGAATTTTATTGATGCACTTTTTGAAACTGTTTCAGGTTTTACAACCACCGGAGCCTCTATTCTTAATACGTTGGAAAATATGCCGTATAGCCTGCTATTCTGGCGCAGTTTTACGCATTGGATAGGTGGTATGGGAGTTTTGGTGTTTCTGGTTGCTATTCTCCCTGTTGCCGGCAGCGACAATTTCTTTTTAATGAAGGCTGAAAGCCCGGGTCCTGCCGTAAGCAAGCTTGTTCCTAATGTGCGTTCAACCGCAAAAATTTTATATTTAATATATATGGCTTTTACGCTTGTTGAAATTGTTCTTCTTTTATTAGGAGGAATGACTCTGTTTGAAGCATTGACTCTTTCCTTCGGTACTGCAGGAACCGGCGGTTTTGCTATTCTTGATTCCGGTATTGCAGATTATTCATCATATTCACAAATAATTATAACAATGTTTATGATTATTTTCGGCGTTGACTTTGCAGTTTATCATTTAATTTTAATTAAAAAAGCAAACTATGCATTTAAGTCAAATGAAGTAAGATGGTATTTAGGAATAATTTTGTCTGCAATAATAATTATAAGTATTGATTCTTTTGGATTTTTTGGTAATGTTTTTGAAACTGTAAAGCATAGTGCGTTTCAGGTAGCATCAATTATTACTACAACAGGGTACTCGACCTACGATTTTAATACCTGGAACTCCCTTTCCAAAACAATTCTGGTTATACTAATGTTTATTGGTGCTTGTGCCGGAAGTACCGGTGGTGGTATTAAAGTTTCAAGAATTATTATTCTTATAAAAAGTGTTATAAAAGAAATTAAACTTGCTGTACATCCTAAAGCAACTGTAAAAGTAAGTATGAACGGAAAACTTGTTGAACACGAAACTGTACGTGCTATAAATACTTTTATTGCTGCATATCTTGCTATTTTTGCTGCATCTTTGTTGATTATAAGTATTGATAATTTTGATTTTACAACAAACTTTACAGCAGTAGCCGCAACTTTAAATAATATAGGTCCAGGGCTTTCTTTGGTTGGTCCTGCAAGTAATTTTTCATTGTTCTCGCCTTTGTCCAAAATTGTATTGATTTTAGATATGCTTATAGGAAGACTTGAAATTTTCCCGATTTTATTATTACTTTCTCCATATACTTGGAAAAAATAATTTACAAAAAAGAGCTGTAAAAAATTATTTTTTTACAGCTCTTTTCTTATATCTTTTAATAATTCATATATTTTTTCAACATATTCTTTTCAAAATTCAACAGATATTTTGCTTCTTCGTCAATTCTTTTTTCCGAAATGGAATCAATTAAATTGCGGTATACATGTATATCCCTGCCTACTTCTCCTCCTTCCATAACAAACGGTTCTGAGACTATTCTACCTCTATAGTTTATATCGGCAAGAGCTTTAAATATCTCGTCCCAATCAAGATGTCCTCTTCCAGGTGCTGTACGATTATTTTCACCTGTATGAAAACTTGTAAGTTTATCTCCCACAAGTCTTATTGCATCACCTATATTATTTTCTTCAATATTCATATGATATGTGTCAAGAAGCACACCAATATTTGGGCTATCTATTTCTTCTGTATACATAAGAGCTTCTGCTGCAGTGTTAATAAGACAAGTTTCAAAACGGTTAACAGCTTCAACACAGTATGTAACTCCATTATCTTCGGCAGTTTTGATAATTTCTTTCATACTTTTAATGCTTTGTTCCCAATATGGACGTTTATCCCCCTGATAATTATCTGGAGTCCCCCATCCTGCATAGCTTACACCAGACAGTAATGTGCCATTCATAAACCCTATTCTTTCAACTATTCTTTTTAAATAATCAACTCCGCCAAGTCTTATTTTTTCATTCAGAGAGGATACATCATAATTTCTGTCAAGGCCAAGGCTGTATGTTAGTTCAATATTATATTCTTCGGCTAACTTAACTAAATCTTTCATGTGTTCTTTACTCATTTCAAGCAAAGGTTGTGCCTGAAATTCAAGAACATCAAACCCTATCTCGGATGCCTTTTTTATATATTTTTTATGGTCAGCATCCCAGTTTTTCTCCCAAAAATTCATAAAAATACCAAACTTATTCATTTTATCTTACTCCTTATTATAAAACATCTATATCGTATCCAAGATATTTCACAAGCGCTTCCTTCACACATTCTGACCATTCTCCTTTTGCAATGGCAACATGGTGTTTGTATCCGTTTTCGCACATATACTTAAATACATTTTTAAGATTATCTTTTTCAAAAACAATACCTGTTCCAAAAAACTCTTTGTCAAACTTATCTTCTGTCAATGTGCCATTAGTTGTAAATCCATAAAGTTTTCCATTTTCGGTTTTAATGCTTGCAACTGTAACCTTTCCTGATTTTATTTTTCCGTTAAGAATTCCAACTCCGGTTCCTTCTCCGTAAGATTTTTTAAACATAAGATGTTCATTTATAAAAGTATCATTTTCAAAGAATGAATTTGGAACTGCCGAGCAATGAAACATAATGACTTTATTTTCTTCATTTCCGTAATTATTGTTTACATCCAAAAGCATAACAGGATGATTTGAGGCTAAAGTTAACGCATACATCATAACAGCATTGTTAACATCAAGTTCACATGCGGCAGGTATTCCTTTTTCATTCATATCACTCAAAATAAGACAAGGTGCTATATTATACTGTGTAACAAATTCGTCCCAGCATCTTACTGCCATAGCATCAAGAGAATAGTCCTTAACCAATTTATCTACTGCTACACCAAGCTTTGCAATATTTGTAAGCTTTTCTTCAGAATAACTTCCAAAAGATGTAACAGAAGAATAATATCTTTTTTTCTCATCTAATTCGGTTTTGTCAACTCTTTCCATTAAATCAAATATATACGATAAATCTATTGATTCAACATTTATATTTTTGTTTTGCAATGCCACTTCATCTGTACGTACAGTTTTAAAAGCAGTTGTTCTAGCTCCTAACGTTCCAATGTTAACATTTCTCATTCCTTTAACAATTCTGCATATTGCAGCAAAGTTTTTTAAGTCTTTTGCAAAAGCTTCATCAAGAGGTGAAACTGCCATTTTTTCTGTTAAAGTGAATTTAATATTGCATTGACGCAAAAGATTACACATAGCAAATTTTCCGCACACAGCATCTCTTCTTTGTGAAAAATCCATCTTCCCTATTTCGTCAGGATATGCTTGAACTAAAATTGGTACACTTACATTTTTAAATGCTTCTGCCGCACCATTTTCATCCGAAAAGTTCGGCATACATAAAATTATACCGTCAAACCTTCCCTTGTTATTTTCTAAAAAATCTTTGAACAAACGTCCTTCTTCTCTTGTTTCTACCGCACCGTATCTTGTTAAATTTTTATCCATACAAATATAACTAAAACCATTATCGACTACAGCTTTTATCATTTCTTCTCTGGCTTTCGCTATAACTTCTCCTGGAAAAAAACCTCTGTTTCCAAAAAATAATGCGAATGTAATTTCTATTTTCCTCAAATTTCTCCCTCCTTTTTATATATCTTACATTGCCTTTTTCACTATTTATAGTGACTTTCTTGTTAAAAATAAGCACTATCTTACTTTTTTATTTTGCTAATATTGATTTTATTTGTTTTATTGTGTTAATATAAAAACAAGGAGTGATATATATGATCTATAGTTTTGATAAAATAAAACTGCATAATATGTTTAAAGATTTTTACACTCTTTTAAAAATAACAATAAGTATTTGGGACTCGGATTTTAATCAGTTACTTTTTTATCCAAATCCCATGCCTTCAATATGTGCAAAAATAAAATCGTCGCCAACAGGCAAACAAAAATGTCTGGAATCTGATATAAACGCCTGCAAAAAAGCTGCTTTAATAAAAAAACCTTATACCTTTACATGTCATGCAGGTCTTGTTGATACTGCTTTTCCGATTTATTATAACGACGAAATAATTGCCTACATTATGTTTGGACAACTGCGCGATGTAGAAAATAAATTATCTACCATAGAAAATGTAAAAATTTTATGTAAGAAATATGGTTTAGATGAAAAAAGTATAGATAAATATTATAATGATTTACCGTTGCTTAATCATAATCAAATAAATGCCATTATACATCTATTTGAAATGTGTATTCCTTATTTTTACACAAGTGAAGCGATAAAATTTGAAGAAAATATGCTTGCTTCAGAAATAGATAACTATATATCGCAAAACCTTTCTTCCTCTTTATCTCTTGAACAATTAACTAAAAAATTTATGATTTCGACAAACGAATTATATCAGATATCACACAAATTTTTTGGCACTTCAATAAAAGACTATATAATTCAAAAAAGAATTATCAAAGCGAAACACTATCTTGCAACAACTAATTTACCTGTTTCTGAAATAAGTATTAAAATTGGATATAATGATTACAACTATTTTATCCGCACCTTTAAAAATCGAACAGGGTACACTCCGCTTTCATACAGAAAAAATTTTCCGCTTAACACTTTGTAAAACATATAAAAACTCACCTATATTTTGTAGGTGAGTTTTTAATCTTTATACATAATAACATTTTATCTTACTTTTCTATATATGTAATAAGACAACAGGTTAAACAAAATAGCAGCTTATATTGCATTTTTCATTAAGTATTGAACAGATTTTTTTCATTTCGCCATCTGTTTGTGAGCTGTCTGCGAATTTCGTGTATTCTTTTCCTGCAATCTTATATTTTGACTCAGCAAGATTGTTGTATTTTAATAATTCAATCTCTTTTATTCCTTTTCCGAAGGTTTTTATGATTTCAGCAAAGGCATAAATATCATCATCAGAATCATTCACTCCGGGTATTACAGGAATTCGTAAAATGATATTACTGTGTTTGTTTGATAATTTAGTGATATTTTCGATTATCAGTCTGTTGTCCTGCCCTGTAAATTTGCGATGTTTTTCGGAATTTGGAATTTTCAAATCAGCAAAGAACAAGTCTACAAAGGGTAACACCTCTTCAACCTTTTCCCAAGGAACGAAAAAAGCACTTTCAATTGCTGTGTGAATCCCATGTTCTTTACACATTCTTGTAACTTCTGCCACAAAGTCTGAATACAACAAACACTCTCCGCCCGAAAAGGTTACTCCTCCGCCTGAGGAAATATAATAGTGAGCGTCTTTTTTAATTTCTTCAAAAAGTTCCGGAGCAGTCTTTTCCTCACCACACAGGCTAAGTGCAAGCGAAGGACAGCTTACCGCGCATTTGCCGCAAGCTGCGCAACCTTCGCGCAGAAAAGCCATATCATTTCCCAGTATTTTATGATGTTGTGGACAAAGCTCAATACATTTACCGCAATGAATACATTTTGTAGGTATGTAAAGAATTTGCTTTTTTGAAGACAATGTTTCCGGATTATGACACCATTTGCATCTAAGGGCGCATCCTTTGAAATATACAACTGTTCTGACGCCCGGTCCATCATGCAAAGAACCTCTTGATATATTTGTAATTGTTGCACTTACAGACATGAATGCTTTGTCCTTCCGATAATATGATTCTGAAGTTCAGGAGAAAGCAGGTTAAATTTTTGACTGAATCCAGAAACTCTTACTGCAAGGTTATTATATTTTTCCGGATATTTTTGTGCATCAATAAGAGTGTCTGCATCAATGGTATTAAACTGTACATTTTCCAGACCTTTTTCGCTGCTTGCAATTAAAATATCCGCAAGCATGGGTATATTTTTGTCAGTAAACAATTTTGGATCAACTTCAACAATTGCCGAAGTTGTACCCGGAGTGCGTTTGGTTGGCAGTTTAGCAATTGAGTTAAGCAAAGCTGTTAAGCCGTTAAAATCACGTCCCTGCATTGGAGAAACACTATAAGCTATAATTTCGCCTTTGCGTCTTCCGTCAGGAGTTGCGGCACTTTCTCGTCCGTAGTCAACCATCCAAAGGAATGTAAATGGTTGTGCATGGAATGAAAGTCCGTATTTTTCAGACAATTCTTCAAGATAATCGCAAGCAGTATTTACTATATCAACCGCAATTGAGTCTACACTTTCAATATCATTACCAAATTTTGCAGCTTTATTTATAAATTCAAGCCTTATACTTTCATCCGGAAAATTGTTAACTAATATATCTTTTAATTCTTCAAGTGTATATTTTTGTTGTATGTACACAAATTCACGAATAACCTCAAGTGAGTCGGCAAGGTTTGGTATTCCGCCAAGCATAATTTGGTAATAATCATACTTCGCTCCTGCATCATTAAAGTCTTTTCCTGTTTCAATACAACCGTCTGTCAGTAACGACTTGTAAGGTCTTGGGCTGTTGATAACAGAACAATCCCTGTGTTTTTTTACAGAAGAACAGGTCAAATCAAGAATATGATAAATTTGTTTTTTGACCGAATCATAAAACTTGTTATAGGTGTCAAACGAATTAAGCTCACCGGTTTTTACACCTGTGTTAAAATCAGGATACATCATACTGCTGCCGTTACATAGCACATACTCAACTGCTTTAAGCAAATTGGTTTCTCCTGTTACGGCATGAGGATTGGATTTTCCCGGTATAACAGTTTCAACACATCCAATTTGAGTGTAGTCGCAGGCATCCTCATAAGATATTCCTTTGCTTGTAAGTGCAGGAATCATTACATCATCATTAAAGAAGAACGGAACACCTTTCTGGACATGACCTACCACCTCAAGGGCACGTTTTATAAATTCCTTTTCCGTATTTTTTGAGTAACGCACTGACATGCAACGTATAAAATCAAGCTGTTCGGTAGCATCGAGCATCATATAAGAAAGTTCATTGACCTGACTGCTTCCATCGGGAGAAGTCCCGCCGACACACGACTGCTGAACATCGTAATTTAAGTATAGTTTAATCCACAAGCAGCATATCAGTTCAAAAGCATCTTCTTTTGTCAAAATGCCTTTTTCAATATCCGCTTTGTAATATGGATAAAGTATCTGATCAAGTCTGCCGAGTGAATTTGCGTTTATATGGTCCTCCCATGTGTTGATGATATGCGCAAACCATAAAGACTGTACTGCTTCTCTGAAGTTTGAAGCAGGATTTTCGGGAACATTTTCACACGCACTTATAATATAATCCAAATCCTTTTCAAGATAAAGTTCGTCACCAGATTCTTTAATTCTTTGAGCTTCTTTTGCATATTTTTTGCCCATTTCACAAGCTGCTACGCAAATACTTTTCATTGAAGAATAAAGCGGATTTGTTCCGTTTTTCTTTTCGTGCGCTATAACTTCGTCAAGCAGGCCTTTAAACCCAAGCTTCAATACTTTTTCATAGTTTATTACACTGTGATTAGAGTCGGTACATCTTCCTATTGCAGCCCATTCTCCGCACGAATCCTGCTCGTCTTTTGTAAGAATCGGCGATACATATTCAAGAAAATTAGGCTCTTGTTTAGTCAGCTCAAAGTATTTTTCCAAATCGCTATCACTGATACCATTTAATTTGGCTAACCTGCGATTTTCTTCCGTGTCATCAGGTGAAAACCATTCATCGTATTTAGAGTCAGGAAAATTAAAACCAACAATTAGTTCTCCAGGAATAATTACAGGAGTAAATTTATCTAAAACATTAATAGCTCTTGCCGCGCTGATTTCTGTATTCGAAAGATTCTTTTTTGCTGCTTCAGCCATCCCAATATAAGAGTAAACTTTATTTTGCATACAATAATAATCTTCATAGTCGTTTGTGCCAACAACTAAGCGACGCAAAGCTTCACATCTGTCAGTCAGAGAATACATAGTAATTCTTTTCCTTTCATAATAAAATTGAGTTTCTTTTGCTTGCTTTTTATATTCTCTGGGCAAGCAACCGAATTCTGCCAAAAAGGCTTTGTTGAACCCGCCTAACGTTTCATATCCATAAGCTATTGCTACATCGGTTATTTTTTTGCCAGAGATTATATCAATTGCAGCCAATTGGAGACGGTAATGTCGAACATATTTTACAAAAGACTTTCCGGTATATTTATGAAATTTCGAGCAAAAATGCCATTTAGAATACCCAAACTGATTTGCAACATCTGATAGGTCTAAACGCTTCTCGATATTATTATGAATATACTTTAAAACTTCATACACAACACCATCTCCTTTCATTTTCATTATAGCAAAACCTAAATAATATTTCTACTCCAAAATTGTGTTTTTCAAAATGTTAAAAATGCTCGCCTGAAACAACAGACGAGCATTCATCTTAATTTTTCTCTGATTCTGCTAACATATTTTCAATAAATATTCCATACCCACGCGTGGGATCGTTTACGAATACGTGAGTGACTGCACCGATGAGCTTGCTATTTTGGACAATGGGGCTGCCCGATAGGTGTGATGTCAATATGGGACAACAAATTCTACGCTTTTTTAACTAATATATTTGTTTTTGCTCTGATATAATTAATTATTTCATTAATCTGTTCATCAGTTTGCATTGAAATTTCAAGCGGTTGTTTTCCTAATGCCAAGTACTTATTTTCGCCAAAAGCGTGATAAGGCTCTATTTCAATCCCTATGATTGATGTAAGTGTATTTGCAAGTTCGCATATTTTGTCATAGTTTTCTTTTCTGTCATTATAGCCGGGAATTACAGGACAACGGAGAATAATATCTTTTTTTAACTCATTTAATAAATATAAGTTTTTCTTTATTAAAATATTGTCCACTCCTGTATAGGTCTTATGTAATTCAGGATTACTTTCCTTGAAATCAAACAAAAACAAATCGGTGTATTCTGCAATTTGTTTTATTTTATCGCTATCGGCAAAGCCACAGGTTTCTATAGCAGTGTGCAGGTCATTTTCTTTAGCTTTTTTTAAAATGTCCAATGCAAACTCAAACTGAAACAACGGCTCACCACCCGAAAGTGTAATTCCGCCACCGGAATTTTTATAAAATTCATAGTCTTTCATAACTTCGTCAATAACATAATCTGACAATACTGTTTTTCCGCAGATTTCCTTCGCATTATTAAAACATATAAAATCCGAATTGTCAGCTGTTAAGTTTCGACATCTTCCACAGCCCGAACATTTATCCGGATAAAACATGATTTGTTTTTCTTGCGTCTGACTTTCAGGATTATGACACCATTCACAACGCAAAGGACAGCCTTTGAAAAAAACAGTTGTGCGTATTCCCGGACCATCATTAACACAAAATTTTTGAATGTTAAATATTTCACCGGTCATTTTTATTTCTCCTGCACTGCTCGTTCAATTACAGCGTCCTGAATTTTTTCATTCAATGTTGTAAACTGTGTACTGTAACCACTGATTTTAACAATAATATCCGTGTGTTCTGACGGATTTTGTTTGGCTTCTTCTAACAATTTTGCATCTATAGTATTAACAGCAAGATGAAAACCGCCGGCTTCAAAAAATGTCTTTATTAGAGGTGTAAGTACACTGCTTTTTTCAATATCTTTTTTATTCAAACTTATCATAACAGGGCATCCGTTGGGAAAATATTTGGCAGAGATATTTGCGCATGACATCAGAGTTGATGTTAAGGTGCTTTTGTGAGGCGTTGCGCAAGGCATCACTCCGTAGGATAACAGTTCTCCTTTTTTTCTTCCGTTAACCATTCCGCTACAATCCCGCTGCCATATATCCGCAGTAAAACGAAACAGTGCCGGCGAAGAAAGAACATTATCATCTATAGGATATTTTTGAATTACTTTTCCTATAAACTCGGTTATATCTTTAGCTAACTGATTACTTTCTTCGCTGTTGGAACCGTAATAAGTTTTTAAGCCTGCTATTTTATTATATAAAGATACATCCTCAAAATCTTTTTCTGCCTGCATCCTTAGATTTTTAATTGTTGTATGATTTTCGTCAAATACAAGCCTTTTTATAGTGTAAATACTGTCAATTAAAATGCCGATTCCCAAGATATTTATGCCAAACAGGTATTTTTCCCGGTTTAATACACAGTTTGCAAATGGTGATACTGCGTTTCTATCTTGATTTGCAATACTCTTAAATTCAGGAAGTAAAGAGTTTGCATAATAAAATTCAAAATAATTTTTGTATGCATTAAGAAAGTCTTTGAAAGAAGAATAATCAGACTTTTGCTCCAAAAACTCTTTGAAGGAATCATATAGGTTAACGGCTGCGGCAACTGTGTTTGAAAACGAGCCTTGGGGAGCTGGTTCGTAACAGCCAACAATTCCGTAATCCATTGCTCTCTTATCATCAATTCCCAATTTTTTTAAACCTTCAATAATAGTATCATCATTGAAATATGCCGGCATACCGCTTCCGTTTAAAACCAGCCGAGTTGCTTTATTTAAAACATCGGTACTTGTTATTTTTGATACTCTCAGGGCAATGGATGGCTGGCGCATACTGATTTGTGTTTGAGCTTCAATAAATAACGATGTCAATTCATTTTCAATATCTCCACCCACGGTCAGCATGCACGACTCATCACCCTCGGAATTTTTTATGTAAAAGCACATAATAAGTTCTAACGCTTCTTCCGGCGTAAGAATACCTTTTTCGATATCATTTTTATAATATGGATACAGGTATGAATCTGCTCTGCCTAAAGATATTGCAGCGCCGCCCGCTTCTGTATATAAAAAGCATTGAATAAACCATACAAGCTGTAACGCCTGACGAAAACTCACAGGAGGGTTTTCCGATATGAATTCACAGTCATTTGCGATGTTTAAAAGTCTTTCTTTATCTTCATTCTGCGATAAAACATAAGCTTTTCTTGCAGTGTCAGCATAATTTTTTATGTAATTTGAAAAAGCCTTTAACGTATTTACCAAAGCTGTTTTATTAGAGTTTTTATTGACTTCATTTATTTTCCCTTTAATTCCTTTTTCCAAGAAATCCTGAAAATCTGCAATGAAGTGCCCTCTATTCTGAGGTTTTACAGTTTCGCCAAGAGACCTTTGCCATTGCCAATGCCAGTTTGTTCCTACAATGTATTCCTTTTCATAAATTTCGGTTGAAAAGTTTTCTGAAAAATACTGATAGAAACCACTGTATAAAAGCCCTTTATCTTCTTCAACGTTTTTGTTTGAAATATATTGCTGATAAAGATTACATAAATGCTTTTTGTGTTGCTCTCTTTTTTCTTCAAACATAGCAAGGTGCTGTTTTTTTAAAAAAATTGTGTTATTCATAAATAACAAACTCCTTTCCACAATACCCTAAATTTGCCGAGATTTCAGCGGAAGCATTTCTTATTAGATCAAGTTTTTCATTAATTAAAGAGTCAATATCGTCATATAGCGTCAGGCTTGAAACACCTATAGTTGCCACCACATTTCCTGTATAGTCAAAAATAGGTACTGCAATACAAATTATGCCTTTGGCAAACTCTTCATTATCAATAGCAAAACCTGCTTTTTTTATCTTATAAGCTTCAATAATAAAACTATCAAAATCCGTAATGGTATTTTCTGTTCTTTTGTCAACCGGTATATTAAAGTAATTCTTTATCTCATCTGTATCTGAATAACTTAAAAGAATCTTACCGGGGGCAGAACAGTTAAGTGGGTATTCTCCACCTATACACCCATTAATTCTGACTTCCTTTGTGGAATCATAATGCAAAAGATAAAGGACGTTTCTTTCGTTTTTAACCCCAAGATAGACAGAATCACCAAGCTCATTATTTAACTGTTCTATGTAAGGAGTTGCAATTTTTGCAATGCTGTTATTATTAACATAACCTGATATAAGTGAAAAGGGACGGAGCGTTAATCTGTATTTTTTTTGAGTATTATCACTCATATAAATCCAATTTTTCTCGAGCAAAGCTTCCAACACCCTTGAAACAGCATTTTTATTTATATTAAGAGCATTACTTATATCAGCAATTCCTATTTCAGAATTTTTACTTGCAAAAAATTCAATTATTTCCAAAGCGTAATCTACAGCAGGAGCTTTAGACAACTTTATCACCTCATAATATATTTATTCTACAATTATAAGTATATCACGTAAAGATATATATGTCAACAAAAATGCTCACTTATATAAAACAAGTGAGCATTTATCTTATTTGTTTTTCTCTGCTTCAGTTAACATATTCTCTATAAATATCCCATAACCTCTTGTTGGATCATTCACAAATACGTGTGTCACAGCTCCGATGAGCTTTCCGTTCTGAACTAAAGGTGACCCCGACATACCTTGGACAATTCCACCCGTTATCGAAAGAAGTTTTGGGTCTGTAACTTTTATTATCATATTTTTATTTTCTTCATAATTTTTATTTAAAATCTTTTCAATTAAAACTGTATATTTTTGTACACCTTCTCCTAAAACATCCGCATATATAAAAGCATTTCCTTCCTTCACTTCGTCTGATGTTGAAGTAAAAACAGTTTCTCCTTCACTTTTTTTAAGCAGTGTTCCGAATAATCCGCTTTTTGAATTTTTGTTTATTATGCCACTTTTAACATTTAAAAAATCCCCTTGCAAACCACCGGGGCTCCCCTCTTTCCCTCTTATTACATACATATTTTCACAAAAACGTATATCGCCCGAATTTCCTGAAGGCATTATGCCTGTTTCTGTATCTTCTACCTTGTGCCCTAACGCAGCAAATTTTAAGGTTTCGGGTTCGATATAAGTTATAGTTCCTATCCCGGCTATACTGTCTCTTACCCATGCGCCTATTTTATATTTATAAGCATCGTCATAAAATACAGGTGTAACCTTTTTGGTTAAAATTTTATTTTCTCTCTTTATTCCTAAATTAAGATTTTTTCCTTCTGACTGTTCAACAAGCTTGCTGAATTCATCACTCTTTGATATCTTTTTGCCGTTTACTAAATAAATTATATCTCCCTTTTTAATTCCTGATGCCTTGGCAGGAGATATATTTTTTCCATTTGAAACTATATCAGAAAATCCAACCACCAATACACCTTCAAAATACATGGATATTCCTATGGTGTTTCCTCCTAATATTACTTGTTTTGGTTCGCTCTCTTCTGTTGCTTCAATATTGTTTTGGCCGCACAAAAGAGAAAGCAGGGTTACTGTCAGTAAAAGTGCAAAAAATATTTTTAATAAATTAACACTTTTTTTTGCAATATAAAACCACCCCCCTTAATTTAATTTTTACAGAGAGCGGTTTTTATATTCATTGCAATTTATCGGTATTCTGTTAAAGATTTAAATGTATAGCCTTGGCTTTTTGCATCTTTTATTACTCTGTCAAGAGCTTTTGCGTTATCGGCAGATACTGCGTGAAGCAATATAACTGCACCATTATGTAAGCCTTTCATTATGTTATTATATGCTGCTTCCTCTCCTATTGGATTTTCTGCTTCCCAGTCTTTGTATGCAAAGCTCCAGAAACAACTTATAAAGCCCATTTCGTTTGCCTTTTTTAAAACTTTTTCGTTGTACTCTCCCATTGGAGGACGGAAAAATTTCATTTTACTGCCAAGTTCATTTTCAAATTTTTCCGAAAGAGTCAAAATTTCTTTTTCCATTTCTTCTTCCGAAATTTTTGGCATTGAAGGATGATTCCACGTATGATTTCCTACAATATGACCTTCATCATGCATTCTTGCTACCAAATCAAAGCTGCGAGTAAAATAATCTCCTGTAATAAAAAATGCTGCCGTAACCTCATTTTCTTTTAGTGTGTCCAGAATATCGTCTGTGTATCCGTTTTCGTAACCTTCGTCGAATGTAAGATATAAAGTTTTTTCTTCCTTATTTCCCATGTAAATGCAATTATTTTTTGTCATCATTTCTGTTTGAGATGCTGTAAATTCAGGTCCTTCCTCTGTTGGTCTGAATCCCCAACCAAAAACATCTGTTTGATAAGATATTTCCTTTGAGGTTTCTGTTACATTATCTGTGCACGATGTAAAAAGTAAAACACTTAAAAGTAAAATAAATATTTTTTTAATAATCTCCACCTCCAGATAAATTTATACTCAAAATAATTTAAAAAAAGAACCTTGCGTTGCAAGGTTCACTCTAAAATATAATTTATTGCTTTTTGAATATATTTATCCCAGAAATCCCAGGTATGGTCGCCTATTCCTTCTTCGTAAAAATATTCAAAGTCAGTTTTTTCTATTACCTGTTTGAATTTTTGATTTCCTTCATACAGAAAATCGCTTTTACCTATAGCCTGATAAATTTTGGGTTTTACGGGTGCACCGTTCATCTTTTTAACAAGATAAACAGTATTTTCATTGCTTTTTGATAAATCAGTATCTTCTCCAAGTATTATTTTTGAAAGTTCAGGTTCTTTGTTTACTATTGCCTCTATATCCAAACACCCAGATAAAGATGCCGCTGCACTGAAAATTTCAGGTCTTCTTAATGCTATTTTTACAGCACCGTATCCACCCATAGAAAGACCTGCAATAAATGTGTCATCCCGCCTTGTGCTTAAGTTAAAAAGTTTTCTTGTATACTCAAGAATTTCATAAGCTATATGAGTAAAATATTTATCACCATACACCATATCTGCATAAAAGCTTTTTGCAGCATCCGGCATAATTACAGCTATGTTATTAAGCTTTGCGTATCGTTCTATCGACGAAAATCTTGACCATGCTGTTGAATTTTGCGAAAAGCCATGTAAAAGATACAAGGTCTTTGCCCCGTTTTCACAACCTTCGGGTATAATTGCATTAAACTCAACATTTTTAGAAAGCACTTCAGATGCAAAATTACAAGTCAAAAATGCCATGAATGTTCTCCTTTCAGGAAACAGATTCCTCGTTTATCCTTTGTTTTTTGGGAGCGGGTCTTTTGATTTTTCTTACCCCATCGCCTCTTGTGATTTCAGGCTGTCCTTCTTTATTATTTACACAGTTTTCTGTTATGAGTACCTTCTCAATAGTTTCATCCGAAGGAATTTCAAACATAATATCTGTCAAAGTTTCTTCCATTATCGCACGCAAGCCTCTTGCCCCTGTTTTTCTTGCAATTGCACTTTCTGCCATCTTTACAAGAGCTTTTTCGTCAAACTCAAGTTCAACCCCATCAAGCGAAAACAACTTTTCATATTGCTTTGTAAGTGCGTTTTTAGGTTCTTTCAATATGCTTACAAGTGCATCCTTATCTAAAGCCGAAAGTGCTGCTATTACAGGAATTCTGCCTACAAATTCGGGAATTAAACCAAATTTTAATAAATCTTCAGGTTCAATAAGTTTAAAGAGTTCAGAAATATCTTTTGTAGCTTTTGATGATATTTCCGACCCAAAGCCCATGGTCTTTTTGCCTATTCTTCTCTCAATTATTTTTTCAAGTCCGTCAAACGCTCCGCCTACAATAAAGAGAATATTAGTAGTATCTATCTGTATGAATTCCTGATGAGGATGCTTTCTTCCACCCTGCGGAGGTACTGACGCAACAGTCCCTTCCAAAATCTTCAAAAGTGCCTGCTGAACACCTTCACCACTTACATCTCTTGTGATAGACGGATTTTCGCTTTTTCTTGTTATTTTATCTATTTCATCAATATAAATTATGCCTTTTGATGCTCTTTCAATATCATAATCAGCTGCCTGAATAAGACGAAGCAAAATATTTTCAACATCTTCACCTACATAGCCCGCTTCGGTCAATGATGTCGCATCTGCTATTGCAAAAGGAACATTTAAAACTTTTGCCAAAGTCTGTGCAAGCAATGTTTTTCCTGAACCTGTAGGACCCATAAGTAAAATGTTGCTCTTTTGTATTTCTACATCGCTTTCAACCTGTGCTGATATTCTCTTATAATGGTTATAAACTGCAACTGATAAGAGTTTTTTTGCAGTATCCTGACCGATTACATAGTCGTCAAGTGCTTTCTTTATATCGTAGGGTTTTGGAATATCATCATAATATACATCTGCATTTGAAGAATCTAAAATTTCTTCATCAATGATTTCATAACAAAGCTCTATACATTCGTCACAAATATATACCCCGGGACCGGCAACAAGTCTTTTTACCTGATCCTGACTTTTTCCGCAAAAAGAACACTTTAACTGTGCCTGTTCGTTAAATTTAGACATTTTAATGCTGTCCTCCCTTAAAGGATTAACGCCAACCGTTTCCGATTGGCGTAAAAATTAATGTTTTGTAATAATTTTATCTACAAGGCCGTACTCAACTGCCTGCTGTGCTGTCAAGAAGTTATCTCTGTCAGTATCTTTTTCAATAATTTCCAAAGGCTTGCCTGTAACTTCACTCAAAATAGTGTTTAACTTAGTACGCATTTGAATTATTCTGTCAGCATGAATTTTAATATCAGAAGCCTGACCTTGCATTCCGCCAAGGGGCTGGTGAATCATTACTTCGCTGTTAGGCAAAACAAAACGTTTTCCTTTTGCTCCTGCAGCAAGCAAAAACGCGCCCATACTTGCTGCCATACCTACACAAATTGTAGATACGTCACATTTTATATACTGCATTGTATCATAAATAGCCATACCTGCTGTTATTGAACCGCCGGGGCTGTTTATGTAAAGACTTATATCCTTTTCGGGGTCTTCACTTTCCAAAAACAGCATTTGAGCTACAACTAAGCTTGCAGTTGTATCGTTAACTTCTTCTCCTAAAAATATTATTCTGTCTTTAAGCAAACGTGAAAAGATGTCGTAAGAACGTTCTCCTCTATTAGTCTGCTCTATTACCATCGGCACCAGACTCATCTTTTTCTTCTCCTTTACTCTTTGCCTTTTTAGTTATTTTTGCATTGTCAACCAAGAATGTCAGAGTTTTGTTTACAGATAAATCAGCCTTTAAGCCGTCCATGGAATTCTTCATAATGTTCTTAACCTTCTTAAGTTCCATGTTATACTGTTCTGACATTTTCTTAAGTTCTTCTTCTATTTCTTCTTTTGTAATTTCAATCTTTTCAATTTCAGCAATTTTTTCTAAAATAAGGTTAATCTTTACAGATCTTGCTGCACCTTCTTTAAACTGACCGCGCATTGTCGCTTCGTCAATGCCTGTAATCTGCTGATACTGTTCTAAAGTAATTCCCTGTGCAGAAATTCTGTATTCAAAATCCTGCAACATTCTGTCTATCTGTGCTTCTACCATGCATTCAGGAATATCAATTTCTGTTTTTTCTGCAATGGCATCAACTATTTTATCTTCAGTTTCTCTCTTTGCACGAACATTGTTAGCTTCTGTCATTTTAGCCTTAATGTCTGCTTTTAATTCATCAAGTGTATCAAATTCACTTACATCTTTTGCAAATTCATCATCAGCTGCAGGAAGTTCTTTCTTCTTAACTTCGTTAATCTTTACCTTGAATACAGCTTCTTTGCCAGCAAGGTCTTCAGCATGATATTCTGTGGGGAATGTAACATTTACTTCAACTTCCTGACCTGCCTTTTTACCGATAAGCTGGTCTTCAAATCCGGGGATAAACTGTCCTGAACCAAGTTCAAGGTTGTGGTTTTCACCCTTACCGCCGTCAAATGCAACACCGTCAACAAAGCCTTCGTAATCAATAACAGCAATGTTGCCCTTCTTTGCAGCTGTTTCGATTGAAACGAGTCTTGCATTCTGTTCGCGACGTCTGTCTATTTCAGCATTAACATCTTTTGCCAATACTTTATATTCTATTTTATCCAGTTTGATTCCTTTGTATTCAGCAACTTCAAATTCAGGCTTAACTGTAACTGTAGCGGTAAACACAAATGCTTTGCCTGTTTCAAGCTGTTCAATATCAACTTCAGGTCGATCAACAGGGTTTATGCCGCTTTTTGCTACTGCTTTATCATATGCATCGGGGCATACAAAGTTTATAGCATCTTCATAAAAAACGCCTTCTCCATAGTATTTTTCGCAAACTTTACGGGGAGCTTTACCCTTGCGGAAGCCGGGAACAGATATGTATTTTACATTTTTACGATATGCTTTTTCCACACCTTCTTCAAATGCCTGCTTGTCAACTTCAATAGTTAACTTAACCTTATTGTTTTCTAACTTTTCAACGTTTTTTACTTTCATTAGTTATTCCTCCAAGCTTTATAATACAATTTAATATTATAACACAAAAAATTAAAATTTCAATAGTTAAATGTAAAATTTTTCAATATTTTTAAGCTTTTTGTATAATAAAAGCGCCTTTTAAAAGGCGCATTCATTTTTATATGCTTTTATTTTGAAAGCTCTGCCGCACAAGTTGGGCAAATATTTTTGCCGCGGAATAAAAAAACATCTTTTGCATCACCGCAGAATACGCACGAAGGTTCATATTTTTTTAAGATTATGCTGTTACCGTCAACATAAATCTCCAAAGAATCTTTTTCAGCTATATCCAAAGTTCTTCTTAATTCAATAGGAAGAACTACCCTTCCGAGTTCATCAACTTTTCTTACTACGCCTGTAGCTTTCATTATTTTCCCCTCCAAATATTTTCTTTAACAAAATTAATAGTATCACATAAAAAAAGGCTTGTCAATCAGTAATTTGAAAAAAATGTAAATTTTATCATATAAAAATACAAAAAGACATATTTTTTCAAGAGGTGTTTTTTATGCTTAATTTTATATGGCCGGCTTTAGTTATATTCTCGCTTGCTGTATCTTTTTTCACAGGCAACCCAGAGGAAGTTTGCATTGCCGGCATCGAAGGTGCAAAAAACGGAATTTTATTTACTATAGAGCTTTGTGGGATTATGTGTTTTTGGACAGGGCTTATGAAAATTGCAGAAAAAGCAGGACTTATAAATTTTTTATCACGCTTGCTTTCTCCACTTATAAAAGTTCTTTTTCCCGATGTTAAAAATCAAAGCACAAAAAATGCTATTGTAATGAATATGGCGGCAAATATATTTGGAATGAGTAATGCAGCAACTCCTCTTGGCTTAAAAGCAATGCAAGAGCTTGACAAAGAAAACCACTACAGCAAAACAGCGTCAAATGCAATATGTATGTTTGTACTTATAAATACTGCTTCAATACAGCTTATCCCATCTACACTTATTGCCTTGCGTGCCCAAAACTCATCCTCTGCACCTTCAGAAATAATTGTACCCGTATGGATTGTTTCTTTTTTATCGTTATTTATAGCGATAATTTTTGCTAAAATTGCAGAAAAAAGGAGTAAATTATTTTGAGTATATCTTCTTACATTGTTCCTTTTGTGATAATTTGCGTAATTGTTTTTGGATTCTGTAAAGGCTTATCTTTATACGATTTATTTATTGATGGTGCAAATGATGCTTTAAAAACTGCTATTAAAATAATAGCTCCCATGACTGCACTTATGTCTGCAGTTAGTATGCTTCGTGCAGCGGGAGTTATAGATATTATTTCAAATTTATTTTCTCCTATTGCCAAAATGACGGGATTCCCTATAGAAGTTCTTCCTTTTGCTTTAATGCGTCCTGTATCAGGGAGTGCATCACTTGCAATTTTAGAAGATATTTTTTCGGTATACGGTCCCGACAGTATTGCAGGGCGTGTTGCTTCTGTAATATCAGGCTCAAGCGAAACTACATTTTACGCTTTAAGTGTATACTTTGCAGCTACAAAAATAAAAAACACAAGGCACACCTTGAAAGCCGCATTGATAGCAGATTTTGCAGGAATGGTTCTCGGTACAGCCTCGGTTTATTTATTTTTTAATTTATAAGTGCATTTATTTCTTCGTGGCTTATGCCTTTGTGCATAGAATAGTTTATTCCGTTTGCAAGTATTTTTGATGTTCTCATAATAATTGTATCTATTTCCTTTGGCGTTACAATTGATTTACCTGTTTTTTCGGCATTGAATTCTGTAAGTATTCTTTCTTTTTGTTTTTCAAAAGCTTCATTTTCTTTTTCTGAATTTCCTGTTAATACTTCAATTGCTTTATCTATTGCATCAGCGGCAATTGTTGCACTGTCGCAAACCATAGGAACACCTATAGCTATTACCGGCACTCCAAGAGTTTCCCTGTCAAGACTTTTACGGTTGTTCCCTACCCCGCTTCCGGGATTTATTCCTGTATCAGAAATCTGAATTGTAGTGCTCACTCTTTTTGGACTTCTTGATGCAAGTGCATCTATTGCTATAACTAAAGAAGGCTTTACTCTTTCACATACACCTTTTATTATTTCTCCTGTTTCTATTCCTGTAATTCCAAGCACTCCGGGCGAAACTGCACATACAGAACCAAGTCCTTCGGCGGTTCCTTTTGGCATATATTCAAAAATATGTCTTGTTACAAGCAATGCTTCCACTGTTTTTGGACCCAGGGCATCGGGTGTTATTTTTTCATTTCCTAATCCAACTATTAAAACATTGTTTCTGTCATTTCCTATAAGCTTGTCAAGTTCTTCCGCTAAAAGCTGTGCTGTTTTTTCGTGTGTTTCAGGATTTGCCTGTGCGGGGTTTGGAAATTCTATTGTGATATACCTACCACACTTTTTCCCTAAAGCTTCTGCTGTTTTATCATCTTTGATTTGTACATTCGTTATTTTTATGCCTTCTATCTCTTTTTCTGTGCTTTCTATCCCTGAAAGTTCTCCCGAAGTTTCTATATAAAAATTCATAGATTCAAGTGCAAGGTCAGTTCTTACATAGCTCAAAAAAATCACCTCTTAATGCATTGTTTGCAAAAAGAGGTGATTTTATTACGATAGTTCAAACATTCCCATATAAAGCTGATAATATTTACCTTTTTGTTTTAATAGTTCCTCGTGATCACCACGTTCAATAATTTCGCCGTTTTCAAGCACCATAATAGCATTTGAATTACGCACAGTAGAAAGTCTGTGTGCTATAACAAAAACAGTTCTTCCTTTCATAAGGGTGTCCATTCCCTTTTCTATTAAAGCTTCTGTTCTTGTATCTATAGAGCTTGTTGCTTCATCAAGTACCAAAACAGGCGGGTTTGCAATTGCTGCTCTTGCAATAGCTAAAAGCTGACGTTGTCCCTGACTTAAATTTGCTCCGTCCGCAGTTATTTTTGTTTCGTATCCTTTTGGAAGTCTGCGGATAAAGGAATCTGCGTTTGCGAGCTTTGCCGCATAAATTATTTCTTCGTCTGTTGCATCAAGCTTTCCGTAACGGATATTATCTGCAACTGTTCCGGTAAACAAATGTGTATCCTGTAAAACAAAGGCTTGCGAGCGTCTTAAATCTGATTTTTTGATTTCATTAATTTTTATTCCGTCGTATAAGATATTACCTTCGTTAATATCATAAAATCGGTTTATAAGGTTTGTTATAGTAGTTTTTCCTGCTCCTGTTGAGCCTACAAAAGCAATTTTCTGTCCCGGCTTTGCATAAAGAGATATGCCTTTTAAAACAGTTTTTTCACTTGTGTATCCGAATTTTACATTATCAAAAGAAACATTTCCTTTTACTTCAATATAGCTTATATTTCCATTTTCGTCTGTAGTTTTCCATGCAAAAACTCCGTTTTCGCTTTCAATATATTCTTTGCCGTTATTTGTAACCTTTACAAGTGTAACTTTTCCGTTATCTTCTTCGGGTGTTTCGTCCATTATCTCAAATATTCTTTCTGCACCCGCAAGAGCGTTCAGTATTGAGTTAAACTGCTGTGACATTTGAGTTATAGGTTGCGAAAATGAACGTGTATACTGCAAAAATGCAGCAAGTGAACCTAAATCAAAGCCCCATAAAATCGACATTACTGCACCCACCATTGCAGTTAGTGCGTAATGCATATATGAAATGTTGCCCATTATAGGCATCAGTATACTTGCAAAGGTATGTGCACCCTTTGCAGTTTCAAAAAGCTGCTCGTTTACCTTGTCAAAGTTTTCTTTAGCCTTTTGTTCATGATTGAATATTTTTACTACCTTCTGCCCTTCAATCATTTCTTCAATGTATCCGTTTACCTGTCCTATTGCCTTTTGCTGCTTCATAAAATAGGTTCCGCTTTTTTTACCAAGAACACTTATAAGATTAAGTATCAATATAAGTATTAATACAACAAGAACCGTTAATGCAGGGCTTAAAATAAGCATTGTGCAAAATACGCCTATAACAGTTAAAATAGAAACACAAAGCTGCATTATAACCTGACTTAAAAGGTCGCGTATTGCGTCTATATCATTTGTAAAGCGGCTCATTATTTCGCCATGAGTGTGAGTGTCAAAGTATTTTATAGGTAAGGTTTGCAGTTTTTCAAACAAGTCTTCACGCAAACGGCGAAGCGTACTTGTTGATACATGAAGCATAATTCGGTTGCCTGCATAGTTTGCCGCAGCCCCCGCTATATAAAGCGCCGCCATCATAATAACAGCATTTGAAAATGCAGACAAATCAGGATTTTTATGTCCTATAAAAGGAACAATATACTCATTTATAAGAGGCTTTAAAAAATATGTTCCCATTATACTTGCTGCGGAATTTATAAATATAAGTACCACTAATATTGCAAGTAAAAGCTTATAGGGTTTAAGATATGAAAAGAGCTTTTGAAGGGTTTTCTTTAAATCTTTAGGCTTTCTCATGCCTTTATTTCTGGGTCCCGGCATTTTCGTCCACCCCCTTCTGCTGCGATTCATATACTTCTCTGTATATTTCATTTGATGCCATCAGTTCTTCATGATTTCCTATTCCGTTTATCATCCCATTATCCATAACTATTATTTTATCGGCATCACAAACAGAGGATATTCTCTGTGCAACAATTATTGTCGTTGTAGCTTTTAAATGAGTTTTTAAAGCTTCACGGATAGATTTATCTGTAGCAGTATCAACAGCGCTTGTGCTATCATCCATAATAATTATTTTAGGTTTTTTCAAAAGTGCCCTTGCAATACAAAGTCTTTGCTTTTGTCCACCCGAAACATTTACACCGCCCTGCCCTAAATTTGTGTCATATCCATCAGGAAAAGCGGTTATAAAATCGTGTGCATTGGCAATTTTGCACGCTTTTTCTATTTCCTCCTGCGAAGCGTTTGTATCTCCCCACTTAAGATTTTCTCTTATTGTGCCGGAAAATAAAACATTCTTTTGTAAAACCATTGCCACCGCTTCACGCAGTTCAAAAAGTGAATAATCCTTTACATTTTTTCCACCTACATATATTTCGCCATTCGTTACATCATAAAGTCTTGGAATAAGATTTACAAGTGAGCTTTTTGCAGAGCCTGTTCCTCCTATTATTCCAACTGTTTCGCCTGATTTAATTTCGAAATTTATATCCTTCAAAACCATATCGTTTGCTTTTTCGTTATAAGCAAAATCAACATTTTTAAAAGATATTGAACCATCAGAAACCTTTATATCGCTTGATTTGTTATCTTTCAGCGAAATATCTTCGTCCAAAGCTTCGTTAATACGTGTTATAGAGGCTTTTGTAAGCACAAGCATAACAAATACCATCGAAATCATCATAAGCGCCATAAGTATTTGCGAAACATAACTTACAAACCCCATAAATTCACCTGTTTGCATTCCTCCGGCAATTATAAGGTTACCGCCAAACCAATAAACAGCCAGCATACAGGAATACATTACCATCTGCATTATAGGTCCGTTTAAAATAATAAGCTTTTCAGCATTTATCTGTGTACGCTGTACCTGACGTGCAACATCATTAAAGTTTTCTTTTTCATATTCTTCTCTTACAAAGGCTTTTACAACTCTTATAGCTATTAAGTTTTCCTGCACTTTAGAGTTTAAAAGGTCATATTTTTTAAGCATTTCTCCAAAACGGGGAAACGCACGTGTTGCTATTAAATATAAAGCTATACCCAACACGGGAACTGCTGCAAAAAATATACAAGCAAGACTTGCATTCATTTTAAATGCCATAATTACTGCAAACACAAGCATAAATGGCGAACGGATGCAAACACGTATCAGCATCATAAATGCGTGCTGAGTATTATTTACGTCGGTTGTAAGCCTTGTAACCAAAGATGCAGTGCTGAACTTATCCATATTTGCAAATGAATATTCCTGCAATTTATAAAAAAGCTTCTGCCTTAAGTTTTTGGCAAAGCCTGTTGCCGCAACAGCCGAGCATCTTGCCGCACCTGCACCAAAGCTTAATGATATAAGCGACATTAAAACCATCAAAGCACCTGTTTTGATTATATAACTCATATCTTTGTTTGCTATACCAATATCAATTATATTAGCCATAAGTATAGGTATAAGCACCTCAAGTATAACCTCGCCTATAACAAGCAAGGGTGACAGGATGGTTTGCTTTTTATATTCTTTTATACACGGAATTAAGTGTTTGAACAAAACGGTTTTTCCTCCCCAGTGCTTTATAATATTTTTATACTATAACTTTAAATAAGATATGTCAATACAAATTGACGATTATTAACAAAAGTTTCATTTTTATAAAAGAAAAATACGCAATTTCAAAACAAAACTGCGTATTTTATTATTTTTACTTAAAAGAAACAAATCCGTAGCTTTCTAAAATCTTAAAGTACTTTGCAAGCCTTTCATAAAGAGGATGTGCTTTTTCTCCAAAACCTTCTTCAAGTATAGTGCCAAGCTCTGTAATACTTTTTTCTCCGTCTATTAAAGGCCACACAAAGCTTCCAAGCTCATCAAGGTGAATATAGCTTATTTTAGGTTTTTTAAAAAGCTTCTGGCAAATTCTGTTCATAATGCCCTTGTTTTCAATTTCAAGAGTAACTATATTTTCGTCATTGCTTTTCCATGCAATATTTTCGTTTTTTACAGGAATACGTTCAAGATAATTTTCAGATATAACCTTCTTCATAATTATTTACGTTTTCTCCATAACGAAAATTTTAAAACAGTAAGAATTGTTATTGCAAAAAGTACAATTCCGCCTATATTTGAAACTGCGGCAGGAATGCCAAGTATTGCCGATAAATTAAATAAAGAATCAACTCCGAATACTGCCAAAAGTGCAAGTAAAATACCAACAAGACCTTCACCTGCTATCATTCCTGAACAGAAAAGAATACCGTCGTTTACTATTTCTTTCTTTTCTTCTTCGTCTTTTTTCATCTTATCAAGACAAAGTCTTACAAGTCCGCCCACCATAATACAAGCGTTAAGCTGTACGGGAAGATATATACCTATTGCAAAGGGCAATACAGGAATTCCTATAATTTCTACTACAACAGCAATGAACACTCCTACAAAAACAAGTGCCCAAGGGAGATTTCCTTCCATAACACCTTCGATTATAAGCTTCATAAGTGTTGCCTGAGGAGCTGCAAGCTCATCTGTACCAAAGCCCCACGCATTGTTTAAAAGATATAATGTTCCGCCTATTGCAAGGGCTGATGCAACTACACCTATTATTTCAGCTATCTGCTGTTTTTTAGGTGTAGCACCAAGGAGGTATCCTGTTTTTAAATCCTGCGAAGTATCGCCTGCTATAGCCGATACAATACAAATTATTGAACCTATTGAAATAGCACTGCACATACCTGCTATTCCTGTTACTCCTGTAGCCTTCAAAATAAGTGTTGTTACAAGAAGTGTTGCTATTGCCATACCCGAAACAGGGTTATTACTGCTACCTACAAGACCAACCATTCTTGAAGAAACAGTTGCAAAGAAAAATCCGAATACAACAACTATAGCAGCGCCTAAAAGACTTACGGGAATTGCAGGAATAAGCCAAACAAGAAGTGTAAGAATTACAATAGCTATAATTACTACCTTCATATTGATATCCTGTGTAATACGGCTTACAGTTGTTTGTTTTTCGCCGGAAAAGCTCTTCATTGCACCTGCAAAGGTTGTAACAATAAGAGGTAATGATTTAATTAAGCTTATAATACCGCCTGCCGCCAATGCACCGGCACCTATGTATCTTATATAAGAACTCCATATAGCACCTGCACCGCCTTCGGCAAAAATCTGACTTATGGGTGCTGTACCGGGATAAAGCACAATATCAGCACCAAAAAGAACTATAAGCGGAATTATAACCATCCAGCTTAATACACCGCCAGCAAACATATAAGAAGAAATTCTTGCACCGCAAATATACCCAACGCTCATTACAGCAGGATAAATCTGTGTTCCAATTTCTCCGGCGTAGCCTTTAATTGCAAATGAAATTTCGCCTGCAACAAGCTTTAACCCATCAATTATAAACTTAAAGAGTGCCGCAAAGCCCATACCTGCAAAAACAGTTGATGCATTTGCACCGCCTTCTTCCCCTGCAAGCAATACTTCTGCACACGCAGTTCCTTCAGGATAAGGAAGTATGCCGTGTTCCTTTACAATAAGTGCATTTCTTAAAGGAACCATAAAGAATACACCTAAAAGACCGCCCAAAAGAGCAATAATTGTTATTTCAAGCATACCGGGAGTCTGTGTTTTACCTTCTGATGCCCACAAAAAGAGAGCAGGTAATGTAAAGATAGCACCCGCAGCCAAAGATTCACCTGCTGAACCTGCTGTTTGTACAATATTACTTTCTAAAATAGAATTTTTGCGCATCAAAACGCGAATAACACCCATTGAAATTACTGCTGCAGGAATAGAAGCAGAAACTGTCATTCCTACACGAAGTCCCAAATATGCGTTTGCCGCACCAAAAACTACTGCTAAAATTACGCCCATAATTATGGATGTAACAGTAAGCTCGGGAGTGATTTTTTCAGCCGGTATGTACGGCTTGAATTCTTTTTGTTTATCCATTACTTCCTCGTTTCCGTCGTTTTACGACATAAGTATTTTAATTTTCAAAAGCCAAGCTATATGATACCATAAAAACCCTTTTAAGGCAAGCATTATTTTAATTCTTTAAGAATATCAAGTAACAGCCCGTAGGTCTGTTTTGTTGACTCTATAGAAAGTCTTTCTTTAACTGTGTGTACATCAAATGTGTCAGGTCCAAAAGCTATACAGTCAAAATTTTTTATGGCAGAAGCAAAAACTCCGCATTCAAGTCCTGCGTGAATTGCCACAGTATTTGCCTGAAATCCAAATCTTTCAAAATGCTTTTCGCAGTAAATCTCTTGCAAAATTGAATTTTCCTTGTATTCCCATGGAGGATAATGTCCCGATGCCTTTTTCTCACACTCCACACATTCTGCAAAGGCAAACATTTTTTCTTCAAGTGCTAAAAGTGCAGACTGCTTGTTGCTTCGCAGTGCAAAATACAAAGTCATAGTTTTTTCGTCGGTTTTTAATATTCCAAGATTTAACGAAGTCTGTACAAGATTTTCTATCGTTGCACTCATTTCGCATACTCCGTTTGGTGCCATTAAAAGCATAAATATTATCTTTTTTGTGCAAGGCTTGCAAATAACATTGTATTCGCCATCCTGCCCTGTTTTTATTTGAAAATCAAAACCGGGTTCTCTGTCTGCGATTTCTTCTTTTATTTCTTCTAAAACATCTTTCGCTGTTTTTTCTAAAGTTTCTTTTTCCTTTGTAACAAGAACCGCTCTTGTGTAAAGAGGAATTGCGTTTCCTTTTTCTCCGCCGCATATTTCTACTATTTCAAAGTCAGTCTTTTTGCTTACAGAATTAAGAATTCTTGCCATAAGTATATTGGAATTCACTCTGTTTGAGTTGATTTCTATACCGGAATGCCCTCCCAAAAGTCCCGAAATTTCAATTTCCGCTAAAGTGCCTGAAGTTTTTTCTCTTTCAAGGTAAACCTTCATTTCAAAATCGCTTCCGCCCGCACACGAAACTGTTACATTCTTTGTTTCCTCAGCATCAAGATTTATCATTCTTTTTGCCGATAAATTTTTAAAATCAAGCTTGCCTGCACCTATCATTCCTATTTCTTCATCGGTTGTGAACACTGCTTCTATAGGTGGATGTGCAATATCATCTGCTTCTAATATTGCCATTATCATAGCAACCGCAATTGCGTTATCGGCACCAAGGGTTGTTCCTTTTGCTTTTAAAAAATCACCATCCACAAAAAGCGTTAGCCCGTCTTTTTCAAAATCAATATTATAGTCTGCTTCTTTCTGGCATACCATATCAAGATGTCCCTGTAAAATTACAGGCTCTGCATTTTCATATCCCTTTGAACCGTTTTTGTATATGATTACATTGTTTGCCTTATCACGCACAGCCTCCAAACCCTGTTTTTCAGCAAAATTCATACAATATGCAGAAATTCTGTCCATATTGCCCGAGCCGTGAGGAATTGCCGCGATTTCTTCAAAATATTTAAAAACTCTTTTGGGTTGTAAATTGTTCATAACTTCTCCTTTATATTTATTCTCGTTATATTATAATATATATTTCTTCTTTGTCAAGTTCATATAATTATACGATAAAAAACTTGCGGCATTTGCCGCAAGTTTTTATATATTTTTATCTGCCGATTCCCTTGCTAAAATAGCTGTTTTGGTAATCATAAATATTTCATCTGCAGTTATTTCTTCTTTTTTTTGCAAAAAATCAACCGAAAGCATTGGTGCTGTATCAGGTCTATATTCCTTTACTCCATCGTCATTCATAAGAAGAAATTTATCCTCGTATACCTCTAAAACACCCTTGTCGCCTGCTATACGTACACGGTCATCTCCGTGAGTGGGTGCAGTTTCAGGACGTAAAAAATCTATATTTGCACAGGCAATTATATCATCTTCAAGTTCAAATAAACAAATTGCTGTTTTTTCAGGATTTCCCTTATGCAATGCATTAACCGATAAAAACTTTTTGCCCGAAAAGAAATAAATCCAGTCAATTGCGTGTATCCCTACCCACGGTATTGTTCCCGTATATAAAGACCTGTCATTGTACCACGCAGGACGTGTTAAGTACTTATAACTTTTTTGTGCCGTAATTTGCATTACTTTTCCTATAACACCTTTGTCCACCATTTTCTTTGCATTATAAAATGACGGTACAAATCTTAAAAAATGCATTGCAGAAAAATGTATATTATTTTCTTTAACTGCTTTTATAACCTCATCTAATTCCTGCAAATTTCCGGCTATTGGCTTTTCGGCAAAAATATCTATTTTTCTTTTTGCACATTCCTTTATGATTTTTCCTGTCAGCCCGAAAACAGGAGCAATTACCGCAACATCGGGCGAAGTTGTATCAAGCATTTCTTTATAGCTATTAAAAACAGTTATTCCGTACCTTAATAGCGTTTCCTTATTCTCGTGCTCACTTCCCGGTGCAATGCCTACAAATTCAGCATCAGGGCAGTTTTTCATTTCGTTATACGCCTGCATAGTATGACCGCAGTTGCCTATAAAACAAATTTTCATATTTTCACCTCAATGCATTTTTTGAGCTGTTGGGTCAACAGTTAATTCTGCACAGTATATTCCATCCGAGCAAACTATTTTTCTCTTTTTCATAAAATGCCATATTGAAGTTTCGTAATCTTCTAAAACTTCGTCAGAAATTTTTATACTCTTAATATAATCTTCAACATTTTCAAGATTTTCTATTGCAACTATTGCCCATGCACTTTCAAGTCTCTGTGCAAAAACAAGCTTTTCGTCTCCTTCGTAAAGCATTGTTGAAACGGTGGAAAAACTTCCGCTTGTATCTACACAGGTTTTCATTTTATTTCTTGTTTCGGATGCATATTCTATCCCGTCAAGAGGACATAAAGCCATTGCACAGTCCTTATAATATACAATATACCAGGTTCTTCCGTTTATTTTTACAGAATCTATTTTTTCTGCTCCTTTTGGAACACACCACTCATCACAAATAAAACTTGCAGTATTTGCCACATTATTTGCCGACCTTACAACCACCGAAATATTATGTTCTTGTGCAGAAGTTGTTGTAAATACAGTTATGTTCCCGTCATCAAAAAGCCTTGAACTAAAGAAGGCGTCTCTTTTTGTAACAGCAGGATGACAGTGTTCTTTTTCGTTCACCTTTGTTCTGATTCTTAAAAACGAAACGTGAACATCTTCAATTCTTGCACTTACAGGCATACTCTGCCACCCAAGTCCCCAATTAGAATTCTGATATGAGCCATGCATTAACGGAAACTCACTTATACTGCCAAGGCATATTTTTTCACCCTTCCATGTGTATGCATAAGAAGAATCAAATAATCTTTCATATCTTACATTGTCATTATCAGATTTTTCGGGCAGTTTTGATTTGCTTTCTATCATAAGAATTGCATCCATTATTTCAAAATATGTTTCTGCATTCTCAGGTGATTTAAGACTTCTGTAACTGCTTCCGCCGTACGCTATATCTCCTGTAAAGTTATACGTTCTTATACTGGGAACAAATTCTTTTCCCTGATGAAATGCCATATAGTCTACAAGCTCGTCTCTCTTTTTAATAATCCCTTCTTTTATTTCTGCATCTATATTCGAAATAATCAATGCATTCAGTGCGTTCAATATTATATTGCTGTAGCAATCGCTCGAAGTTTCTCCCCAGCCCCAACCTCGGTTATTTGCATAGTTAATCCATCTTGTCCAAAAATCTTTGGCTTCCTCTTTATATTCTCCGGTAATGTCAGAAATAAGTGCAAATATTGCCCCGTCACTAAGAATTTTGTTTGTGTAAAAAATTCTTCCTGCACATTCTTTATTAAACCAATGTACAGCATGATGTAAAAGCTCTTTTATATCATTTTTTTCATTTTCTGTCATTTTGTCAGAGCAAAACTTATATGCCAGTATCACAGGAAACAAAACAAAAAAAGCACCATTTGTATCCCTTATAAATGTTTCTTCTCTGTACCAACGCATACAGCCGTATGTGTGTGAATTTTTGTCTGTATCCTGCAGTTTTTTAAATTCAGAAATAATTCCGCATGCCTCATCTTCGGCAATCTCATTAAGATAACGTGCGCAAAAATAATAAACAGACGTAGTTCTTCCCGATGTTGAAGTTGCTAATTCTTTTACTGTATGAGGAGGCATATCAGAAAAAATCATATTTTCAACAAAAACAGTTTTTTCTTTTTGTGCTAAAAATACTTTTTTAAATTTATCCAAAACCGATTCTGTCATTTTATTTACCTTCCTTTCACGCCATTGTCTTAAGCATTTCTTCGCTTACTTCCCAAAAACACTTTTCTTTTGAAATATATCTTAAATATTCCTCTGCCATATACTCTGACAAACGATGAAATTCATTTCCTTTGCTTCCTGCAATATGAGGAGTCAATACACAGTTTTTAAGAGTATAGAACGGACTGTTTTCAAGCGGAGGTTCAGGGTCTGTAACATCAAGCACAGCTGTTATATCCGCTCTTTCAGTTAATATTTTTATAAGATCATCTTCTACGACCTGTGCACCTCTGCCTGTATTTATAAAAGTAGAATAAGGCTTCATAAGCTTAAACAGTGAATAGTTTAACATTCCTTTTGTCTGCTCGTTATTCGCAAGGTGATTTGAAACAACAGAGCATTTTTTAAATATTTCTTCAAGGCTACACTTTTTTACTCCAAGTTCATTCGCCGTTTTGTCAGGCAAAAACGGGTCAAATACAAGACAGTCAACAGAATAATTAGAAAGCATTTTTATAACAAGCTTGCCTATCATTCCTGCACCTATAATCCCAACTGTTTCGTCAAAATTTCCGGAATATAAGTCTGCATTATTCCATGCGTTTTCAACCTTAGCTTCTTTCATAAGTCTTTCACAGGAAAAGAACCCTTTATTTGATAAAATTATTTGTGCAACTGTATATTCAGCTACCGGAACAGCATTAGCCGCCCACGCACTGAACACCTTTATTCCGTTTTTTATAAAAGGTCTTGCAAAGTGCTGAACAGAGCCTGCTGCATAAAAAACACACTCTAAAGACGGAAAATATTTTTTTATTTCTTCTTCTGTAAGTAAACTTATTGCCCATGTTGAAAATATATATTTTACGTCTTTTAACTCGTCGGCAGATTTTTCTAAAGATTCTTTGTTGTAAACTTTTTTACTCACACCGGCTTTATCTGTTAAAAATTCAATTGTTTTTTCCGAATAAACCTTTTTTAAAAGTTCTTCGTTTTCAGTTAAAAAAATCGACTTCATACTAAGTCCTCCAAAAATTTTTTCAAGCTGTATGCTTCTTTATCCAACGACTCAATTTTATCATCAGGCATAAATTCCAACAGCAAAGTATGCTTTTCTTTTAAATTTGAAAGATATTGTTTCCATTCTTTTTTTGCAAGTTCAAGCGGATATCTGTTTTCATTTTCCCAATTAAAAACATGAATGTGCAAAATATGAGGAAGCAATAATTTAAGATATTCTGTGTTCTCATCTTCTTTTCTGAACTGATTTGGTTGCCAGTACATTTTAAAGTGCGGAGAAGAAATATTATTCATAAGTTCAAGTGCCGCTTCCTTCTCTTCTGTGTATGTATTTTGATGACACTCCATACAAAGTGTAACATTATGTTTTTGTGCTATTTTTCCAGCCTTTTTGCATTCTTCAAAAAGATTTTCTTTTTCCTCTTTTGAATATTTTAACGGATTTTTATCTCCGCACCATAACCTTAAAATATCAGTTCCTAAAATTTTTGCTGCTTCAATATATTCTTCCAGTTTTCCTAAATCGTCTGTACCAAGCTTAAAGTATGTTCCGTATGAACTGCACTCTATATCATTTTCTTTTTGCATACTTGCAATTTTGTTAAGCTTTTCAATATCATTAAAAGGGGCGTGAACATCGCTTCCCCATTCTATAAATCTTAATCCTGCTTTTTTTAATGCTTTAATTATTTCTTCAACACTATATTTTCTAAACGATATTGAAACAAGCCCCAATTTAAATTCGTTCATAAAAATTACCTCAATAATAAATCAATAAACATTTTTATTTTCGCGGTATTTTTTCCAAACATTTTCAAAAAAGTTTTCGTTTTGCGGAATTGGACGAACATCTCTCCATGTTGTTTTAAATTCATTGTTATCTAAAACAAGCTCCTGAACTTTTTTGTAACTGTCACATTTTTTACATGTAAATCTAAAGGTTTCTTCAAGACCTTCTCTTAATTCTCCGTTTTTATCAAAATATAAAGCAGAACCTCTTGTATCAGACTCATTTTCGCTATAATCTATCATAGCATTCAGTACCGCTGCCTGTGTAAGAAGAATATCTTTAAGCTTATAAAATAAAAACACTCTTTTTTTATCCGAAACCTTTGCAGTTAATATAAGCGTCTTCAGCTTTTCTTCTACCTCTTTTAAAAGCTGTTTCATTTTTTCTTTATCTCTTATTGCCGCTGCACTATCGCTCATTTTTCTCTGTGCAGAAGCGGTAAGTTCACTTATATTGTCCTCTTTATTTAATATTCTGTCAAGGGTTTCAAGATAATTTTTTTCAGTTTCTTTTAATATATCATTAAAAACATTTTCGTCTAAAAGTATATTGCCGTTTTCAGATATATACTGTGCCGCGCGAAGTGAGCCAACCTGTCCTGCATTAAGCGCACTGCCGCCGGGTCTTGTCACACCATGAGTTCCTGCACATTCACCTGCCGCAAAAAGACCTTTTACAGATGTTTGCCACCACATGTCTACAGCTATACCTCCGTTGTTATGCTGTGCACAAAGTGCAATTTCAAGATATTCTTTTGTTATGTCAAGTCCTTTTTCTTTATAAAGTTCAATTGCAGGAGAATTCATCTTCAAAAGTCTGTCAATGGGTTTTCCAAAGCAAGCATCTGCTTTTAAAAGATACTCGTATGCTTCTCCCGAAAGCTTATTATATTCAATTTCTTCCATACCAAAAGGATTCTTTGTAAAATCAAGGTATACTTTTCTCCCAAAGAAAACACACTCTCTGTAAACAAGAATATCTATAACAGAAGAGCCAAAAAGAACTTTTTTACTGTCAAACGGCCATTGATATCCTTTTAAAAACACATTTGAAAGTGCATCGTATTTATCCGCAAAATAATCTGCCAGAAATTCATATTCATTTCCCTCGTCATCAACAGAAACAAATCTTGGCAATACCTGCATATATGTTCCCGATACATTCCATCTTGGGTTTACAGAAGCAAGGCCGTACTGCCATTCGGTAAGATTTTGCATTTTAGCACCGCACATAAGTGCCAAAGAGCTGGTTCCCGTATGACATGCGGGATACACACTGTCAGCATAAATCCCCGCAGGTCCTCCTGTTGCCAGAACAATGTCTGCACATCTGAACGCAACAGGTTCTGCACTGTCTTCTTCTATGCATAAAAGTCCGCAAGCCTTACCATCCTTCTTCAAAACTTCAATGGCAAGATATCCCGAAAAAATATCAACATTAAGCTTTGAACACTTTTTTTGCAATGCTTCTGTCATAAATTTCGAGGTTAAAGGTCCTGCACTTGTTGCTCTTTCATAAGGGTCGTGGTCTGTTTTGTAGCCTATGTATTCACCGTATCTGTTTACAGGGAACTCAACACCAAGCTCACATAAATTCATAAATGAACGTACCGAAAGAGCTGCCTCACACAAAGCATTATCTCCGTCAACGCTTCCACCCGCAAACAAGTTTTCTGCCATTTTAACTACACTATCAGGACTATTGCCCGAAAGTCCAAGTTTATAGTATGTTTGCTTATCGCTGCCTGTATTCCTTGATGTACCGATATTTACGCCCTCTGTAACAATAGCAACTGTTTTTTTCCCAAACTCTTTTATTCTTAATGCCGCATTATATCCTGATGCACCGCTTCCTATAACTATGGCATCGTATGTATATGTTTTCATTATAATCTCCTTATATGAAATCCACCGTCAACATCAACCGACTGTCCCGTTACATACGGCATTTCTCCGCTTGCAAGCACCCATACAGCATTTGCAATATCTTCGGGTTTTCCCCAGCGTTTTATAGGTAAAATGCCTTCGGCTATAAGCTTGTCATACTTTTCTTTTACCTTACTTGTCATTCCCGTTTCAATAATACCGGGTCTTATTTCGTTTACGGTTATTCCATATTCGGCAAGTCTGTCTGCAAAGAGCTTTGTAATCATTGTTACCCCTGCCTTTGATATACAATATTCCCCTCTGCTTGTCGAACTTGTATAACCCGACATTGACGATATATTAACAATAGCACCGCCATCTTTATTGTTTTTCATTTTGTTTGCTGCAAGTTGAGTTAAAAACAAAGTTCCCTTTGTGTTTATGTTCATTACAAAATCATAGCTTTCCTCTGTCATTTCAAGTATATCTGCACGAATTTTAGGTGCAACACCTGCAACATTTACAAGAATGTCTATTTTTTCAGCCAAATCCACAAATTTTTCTCTGTCTTCTTTTTTTCCTAAATCACCTTTTATATATGTAAACTCTCCCAAAAGCTCTTCCGGCATATTATCGGCAATATCCATTCCAAAAACAGTTACCCCTTCTTTTAAAAGTTTTTTAACCGTTGCAAGCCCTATTCCGCCTGCACAACCTGTAACCAATGCTGTTTTCATTTATTTTCTCCTTTATAAACTTTTATTTTCACATACTTCTTTGTAAATTGGTAAATACAATTCTTTATCTTTAATAACACAACCCGGTGTTCCGCCTGCGCGCATTATTTCAGTACATTTAGAGCAACATATACAACACTTGTTTTTATCCATTGTGCCTTTGTTTATAATATCATTTGCAAAATCCGGATAAGCAAAAATTGTTCTTCCAAAGCCTGCAAAATCAAACTTTTCTTCCTGAATAAATGCCGAAACAACATTGGGTGCACAAATCCCAAGGTATGAAATTGCAGAGCATATTATTTTCATTTCGGGTATATTTTCTTTAAGTTTTGCAGTGTTGTGTAATACTCGGGCAACGCCTTCCAGCGGATGTTCGGGATGCGTATACCCTCCCATTGCAAACGGTCTATTTACATGAGGATTAAAATAGGGATTTCCCATTGTAATATTAAGTATTCTAACCCCAATATCATATAAACATTTTACAAGCCATACAGGTTCTGTTAAATCAACCTCTGTACCGCCATTTTGCGATACACCAAAACCATACGGATATTCAAAGCCGTCATATATATTAAGTCTTGACGTAACAATAAAATCATTAGTACAAATTTCTATTGCCCCTTGTATGCTTTCACGCAAAAGTCTTGTTCGGTTTTCAAGACTTCCGCCATATTTTCCATCTCTGTTATATGCAGAAAGAAGTTCCGAGTTAAGATAACGGTGACAGCATTTTATATCAACACCATCAAAGCCTGCTTTTTCTGCCATTGCAGAAGCATGTACTAAGGCATCCTTTACTTTGTCAAGATACTCATCGGTTACTATACGGCTTTTATCTATTGGATTATCTTTTTCAAAAATAGGATTGTTGTATGCAATAATAGGTGCCGGTGTTCCTTGTGGTTTGCTGTATCTGCCTGAATGAGTTGCCTGCATAATAACAATTGGCTCAACCTGATTTTCTTTAATTGCTGTTTCTTTTATTTCATAAACCTGTCTTTTAAATGCGTCAATATTTTTTTCTGTTATGTAAAGCTGTCTTGGGTTTGCCCTTCCCTCTTCCATAACTGCCGTAGCTTCATACCATATTATTCCTGCTCCGCCCTTCGCAAAACGTTCGTAACGTCTTTTTGTAAGGGCTGAAGGTGTTCCGTCATAATTTCCGTCACACCCTTCCATTGCCTGACAGGCAAGCCTGTTTTTTGCTGTTTTCCCATTAATCTCACATGTAGTTTTAAGCACACTTGTATCTTCGGTATATGGCAAATTTGTGCAAAATTTAATGTTTTCTTCCTTAAAATCATTTGTGTTTAAATAAACTTTTCTATTCATATTAAACATCTCCTCGAGTTAAGTATAGCAACTTTTTTATTTGATGTATATAAGAATACTGCATTATTTTATGTAAATCTTGCAAAAATATTTTTAAAACCCTTGAAAATTATATGTAATTACTATAAAATACAAACGAGGTGATAGTGTGTCTACAATAGTTCATTCTGCATACTTTACAGAAGATGTGCAAAAAAAGAGCAGTCATTATCACGACTGCCACCAAATTATATTTATTAAAGAAGGAAAAGTCGAAATAGAAGTCAACAAAAATCTGTATATTGCAAATGAAGGTTCGCTTGCAATCTTCAGCCGTTTTGAATCACATTCTATAAACATACTCTCAAGTAAATATAAAAGATATATTTTAAGAATAAGTCCTTTTGCCGAGAATATAGAAAATAAAATATATTCTTTGTTTTTTAATCGTCCTCCGGGTTTTTGCAATATCATAAACACCCAGGATAAACACAAACTTTTTGAAGAAATATTTGATAAAATTATTTACGAAAAAACCAGTAGTGCTCCTATGTCTGCAGAAATGCTTGATTTATTGATAAATCAACTTATTATAATGATATACCGCCTGCAAAGCAACAGCTTCTCATTTATTGAAGAAAAAAAATTTGATATAATATACCAGATTCAACGTCAATTTGAAAATAACCTTGATAAAGAATATACTCTGTCCGAGCTTTCAAAGCAATATCATATAAGCCCATCAACACTTTCGCATCAGTTTAAAAAAGCAACAGGCTTTTCTGTTTTTGAATATCTTAATTCCTGCCGGTATGCCTCCGCAAAAAATTATCTTTTAAAAACAAATATGTCGGTAAACGAAATAATCGAAAAATGCGGTTTTACAAACAACAGCAATTTCAGCCGTAGTTTTAAAAAACTTACAGGTATGACTCCAAGTTTTTTCAGAAAAAAATATAAAAATACATAAAAACGCAAAAAAACAACAACTTCCAAAAAGAAAATTGTTGTTTTTTTACGGGAAAGCCGAACCATAGAGATATTTTTGTTTTATTGGCGATATACTCGCTCACTCTCGTATTAAATTCCTTTTCTCGTTGCCGTAAGGCAACATATTGCATCGAAAATATATCGCGTACAAAGTACATATTGCAAATTCCGTCAGGAATTTATATTGCTGAAAAAAAGACAGATTTCTACTGAAATCTGTCTTTTTTTCTGGAGCTGGTGGCGTGATTTGAACACGTGACCTTCTCATTACGAGTGAGATGCTCTACCAACTGAGCTACACCAGCACTGGTGCGGATGACAGGAATCGAACCTGCACGTCGGAGACACTAGATCCTAAGTCTAGCGCGTCTGCCAGTTCCGCCACATCCGCATTTATTAAATTGAAAGTTGAAAATGGAAAATTGAAAATGGAAAATTGAAAATTATTGTTTTGAAGATTTAATAATACTTACTAATAATTTTTCCAATTCAACACAATCATCTACAAGTGAATTGCCTTCTTGTTCAGAAAGAAAGTCAGTTACCTTTAAAAGTTTAATCCAATACTTTGTTTCTGAGGTTTCTTTTAATGCTATATTCATTTTTGAAACAAAGTCGGGTTTGCTTTGTGCTTGTTCAGCCTCGGCAACATTAGCACCAATACTTGTGCCACTACGAAGCAGTTGTTTGGATAGAACATATTCGTTCTTTTTATCAGTTAAATACTTATACAAATTGACAATACGAACTGCAAAGTTAAAACTCTTAATTTCGATAACATTTTCCATTTATTTGCTCACTTTCAACTTTCCATTTTCAATTATCAATTCTTTCACACACAGGACAGAATCTAAGTCTAGCGCGTCTGCCAGTTCCGCCACATCCGCAAGCTGCATTTTTTATGCTCTACAATTATACACCATACCATATACAAAAGTCAAATAAAAGTTTAACAAAATATATTTATAAATACAAGCTCCCACTTATTATTTATTCTAGGGATTCGTGTTGACCCATCTGCAATTCCTCGGCTTACAACTAATCGGTTATCATATATACCGCTTGTATATTTAGGGAAAATACCTTGTCCGGGTGCAAACATCCCTTGTCCGAAGAATCTCCAATGTCCCCCATGTGCGTGACCCGATAAAACAAGGTCAATATCATACTTTCTTATATAGTCAGGATAGTGCTCAGGATGGTGGGATAAAAGAATTTTATATCCCTTATTCTTCTCAAAATCTTCAAGCCACAAGCTATTAGGCGGTGGAGTTTTTCCTCTGCCGCTTATTTCCTTTGGCGAAGTAATTCCGCCTATATAAATATCTTCAAAAGTAACATAGTTATTATCAAGAAAAACGGCACCTGTATCTTCAATTTCTTTAACCGTCGGATACTTAAGAATCCTTTCGTGATTGCCGAAAATATAATATGTTTTTGCAATATCCGACGAAGCTTTTAAAAAGTCCAAAGCTTTTTTACTTTTTACTTTTTTTCGAGATACAAGATCTCCGCATACAGCTATTATCTCGGGTTTTTCTTGTATAAGAGCTTCTAAAACAAGCTCTTCTCTTTCTCCGTGAACATCCGCCACTAAAGCCACTTTTAAATTTTTTGATATTTTATTTGAGGTTATATTGTATTTTGTAATTTCCATTTATCACAACTTCTTTTTTAATTTTTATACCCACATGCATGGAGTTACAACATGTGCAAAAATTGCGCCCTCGGTATCAAACAAAAGTCTTTCTGCATCAAGTTCTTCTATTGTATTTATTTCTCCGTTAAGGTATTCCAAAATTTTGTTTTGTGCCGTTTTTATTCTTTGAATAAGTCCACCGTATCTAATATCTAAAACTTCAAAGCCAAAAGCTTTGTTGTTCTCCATCCATTGTTTCTGATGAATTTCTCTAAGCGTTGCATAAGCATTTGTAAGCTCCGGCAAAAGTTTTTGGACACACAGATTTAAAAATTCTTTATCCCCTTCGTCGTATGCTTTTTTAAGACCTTCCAATATATAACATTTTTTATAAAGTACATCAAAAAGCTTGTGTATATAAATATAAAATGGTTGCCACTTATCTTCTTTTTTAGCAAGGGGTGAAAAATATTCTTCAAGCCTTTTATAGTGACTACTCATAGACTTCTCTTCAAGTTCTTTATCCATAAGACCAACTAATATATCGCACCATAAAAACCTTTTGCCGTTAAATCTTTTCATAAAAGAAGAATAATTGTCAAACTTATCAAAATCATTGTGGAAGTAAGACATATTCATTGCCGTTTCAGCACTCATTCCTACAGTGTGTTCGTATATTTCATTAAACTTTTCCTGTAAAACTTCATAATTGTACATATGCTCAGCAAAATACTGCATACCAAAAAGACTAAAGAAATAGTTGCATTCGCATCCGTTATCTCCCCATATACTGCCTATAGCTTTTTTTACATTATTATTTTTACAAGCCATAAGTGCAGGTCCCATATTATCAAGCGTAAACTTGTTGTCGGGTGCAAATCCATACCAAAGCGAAATACCTCCCCAAAATACAATATTTTTTGTAATTTGAGAGTATTTTTTCAGCGTATCATCATACACTTTATAATCATTGTCATAATAATTCCAGTAAGTCAGAACCGTATTTTCAAGAGTGTTTTTAAAAAGAGATGTAATCTCATCATTTTCTTTATTTTTAGAAATTACGTTAAAAAATACATCCCCGTATACTGCAGGAGTAAGTCCGAATTCTTCAACTATCTCATAAACTCTTTTATAATGATTTAAAAGAATTTCAATTTTATCAACAGGCCCATGCTCTGCATAATATCTTCCGTTTCCAAGCCCTGCCGCTTCATCCATTCCTATATGAATCTTTTTTGTTTTAAAGCAGGAAGAAACCGCTCCTATCATTTTACGTATAAGTTCGTAGGTGGCATCTTCTTCCGCCATAAGAATTCCGTCACAATCGTGATGCTTCATTCCTTCAGCCCATTTTATGTACTGATGAAGATGTCCAAGAGTTTGTATATGAGGAATTACCTCTATACCTAATGCATCACAATAATTATCAATTTCACAAAGTTCCTCTTTTGTATATCTGCCTCTCATATATCCAAAATAAGGCAACCCATCAATAGTATACGTATCCTCCATATAAAGGTATAGCTGATTCAAACCCATTACTGCCATATAGCTTGCATATTCTTTTACCTTTTCAACCCTCATAACAGCATTTCTTGACATGTCAAGCATAACGCCACATTCGTCAAAACAAATATTTTCTTCCACTTCAAAGACTTTATTGTTTTTTGCTTTCATGGTAAAAATATTTAAAGCTCTGAAAAAAGCTGCTTTTATTGGATATGTAATATATGCACTTTCGCCGTCATATTTGACCTTCAGCTTATCTCCTTTTTTTGCATATACTTTCATTCCGCTTTCATCAAGCACGATGTCTATAACTTTACCTATATTATCTATCTGTTCAAGCAGATTTTCATTATCAATCTCAATAAAATTAAGTTTCATAATGCTTTTCTCCCCTTATTCAAAATCAAGTTTAAAAAGATATGTGTCATGCTTTTCCATATTAAAGAAAAGATGTGTATCGCAAAATTCGAATTCTTTACCTTCAAATTCTGTAACCTTTGTTACATTTTCAGGAAGATAAATATGCTTAAGTCCACTTTCAAGAGCATGAATAGCCAGATATTCTCCTCCCGAAATTATTGTATCTTCGTCACGGCTGAATATATGAACTCCTGCAATATTTAAAATTTCCATCAAAAATTTACGCGGAACCGTTGGTAAAAGAGAATAAAACGACTGATAATCTCCACAGTTTTTATAAAGCACGCAAGGTGTCTGCGTTCCTTCAAAATTAAGTACAGTATAAGAATCTTCTATTGCTTCTTCCGTAAATCTCGGACAACTTAAAGGAAGATAAGGAAACTTCTGTCCAAAATAATCTGCCGTCATATATTCATCATATTTGTTATAACGTGTTTTAAAGCCTGTGAGTTTGGAATTGTTGTAAGCATCAGAAAAATATGTCCACAAAAGAGTTCTTCCGTTTTTCTTTATTCTTTGTTCAATAGCTTTTCTTACTTCTTCTTTAGGATTTATCATATTGACAAATATAAAAAGTTTGTATTTATCAGGGTCAAAATCAGAATTAGCAAGGTCTGTTGCCTCGTAAACATCGTATCCGCAGCCCATTCTTTCAATTTCTTCTCTTTGGAAGGTTATTACCGGTACATCGTAAGCCGAGCTTCTGTTGCAAAAATAACTTTTTCTTCCATTTTCAAGACCTGCGTAATATACAGAAGTTTCATCAATAATTACAGCCACCTCTGTTTTTAATCCTTCCTGCTTTCTTGAATCCATTGCCTGTTTAAAAAGATTCATAAGCTTCATCATTCTGTCGCTTGAAAAAAATCTGCTCCACATATCAAACCACCAGCAACCAACTCCCGCACACAATGTTCTGCCCATAGCTTTTTTTAAAGCAGAGACTGAATAAAACTCGTTTTTAAGCGGAGCCCATACAGGAGATTTAAAGCAATCATTTCCAATAGGTGCTGCATGAGGCATAGTTTCATGAATATAAGGTGTAAGATGTGTTCTTATATCTCCTTCCACCATAAATATTTTATCGTGAAGCATAACAGAATGTATTGGTGCACCAAAAGAATATGAACCTCCAGCATTCTGTCCGCTGTTTGTTGTTGCAACAAAATCAATATATTCGCTTTCAAGCAGCATATTAAGAGCATTATGCCCTTTGTACGCCTTCTGAAAAAGCCATATATATCCGTAAAAAGTACCTGTAATGGCTTTGTAGTCTGTGTACTCTTTAATTTTCTTTGCATAATATAAAATTGTATCAACTATAACCCAGCTGTGATACATATAAAAATCTATAGCTTCACATTCTTTTTTTATGTCCCTTAACACACCGTTTTTTGTGTAGGCTAAAACACCTGGTACAGGAAGCTGTACATCATCAAAGTTTTTATAGTTTTTTAAATGCTTTTTATTTAATTTTGCAATATTTTTATATTTATTTTCAAGCCATTTTGCATAATATTTTCTATTATTTTCTGAATAGTCGCAAAAATCATCGCTGTGCCTTACTATGTGCGGCCATTCTTCTGTTCCGCCTCCTGCTACCTGATACCCTATAATAGTATTTTTCCATTTTGATTCTTCAATAAAATCAATAAATTTACGGCAAACTTCCCATAATGTTTCTCTTGCCTTTGCAGAGCATTGTGAATTTCTTACACGCTCTCCGCTGTAAAGCCTGTTCTGCTCGTCAGGATTTTCTTTATCCCACCACTGTGGAGTTTGAAACATAAATCTGAAAAACACAAAAACTTTGTCTCCGTTTGGTGCCAAATCTTCAAGTATTTTTGTTACACTGTTGTAGTTGTATGTATTTTCAGCCTTGTATATATTGGGCAAAAGAGCTCTCACTCCTGTTTCAGCATTTATCCCCATCTCCGAAACATACACAGGGAACGAAAATATCTTATATCCTTCTTTTTTAAATTCATCCATATATTCCTTTTTGGGGCAATATGTCATATAAGCTGAAGGACTGTACAATTCCCCATTAATATCAAAATATAAAAGACCATCCTTTTTTGTTATTTTTGAACGGAGCATAAGCTTTACCTTCCTTTGAATAAGTATAGAAATTCTTGATTTTCATATTAACATAAGCATTTTTTATTGTCAATTGAATTTTCTTTTTTCAATAGGAATTCTCATCTTTTTAGTAAATTATTTAACATATTTACATATATAATATATAAATCACTCTTCAAAGGAGATTTTATATGTATTATAACAGAAAACTTGCAGTAGACTATGCACACAAATGGGCATACAGACGAAATCCTGAATATTTTAATTTTGATACTTTGGGCGGTGACTGTACAAACTTTGCCTCCCAATGTATTTTTGCGGGAGCAGGAATTATGAACTATACCCCTTTATACGGATGGTTTTACAAAAATACAAATAATCGAACCCCCTCGTGGACAGGTGTAGAAGAGCTTTACACCTTCCTTATAAATAACCATACTACAGGGCCACAAGGAAAAGTGGTTTATTTAAACGAAATTGAAGAGGGTGATATTATTCAGCTTAAATTCAAAAAAGATGAACCTTTTATGCATTGCCCGGTTGTTGTTGATGCGGGAAGAAAAACACCCTCTACAATAAAGGTTGCCGCACACTCTTTTGATACCGATAACCGTCCCTTGTCCTCTTATTCATATACAGATCTTCGACCTATACGCATTTATAATATCGGCAAATAATTGATTTTAATTTTTTGCTTGACGGCTTTTTCTTAATATGGTAAAATTAAGTAAAATAAAAACAAAGGAGTGTTTTATTATGTTAAATCCAAAAGTAAGAGACCTTATAAACGACCAGATAAACAAAGAGCTTTATTCAGCTTATCTGTATCTTGATTTTTCGGTATTTTTCGAAGAAGAAGGACTTTCAGGCTTTGCAAACTGGTACAATGTTCAGGCACAGGAAGAACGCGACCACGCAATGCTTATGTTAAAATATTTGCAAAACAACAGTGAAAAGGTTACTTTAGAAGCTGTTGCAAAACCCGACAAAACCTGTGTTAAAATTATTGACCCCTTAAATTTTGGTCTTGAACACGAGCAATATGTAACAAGCCTTATTCATAATATTTATGACGCTGCTTATTCTGTTAAGGATTTCAGAACCATGCAGTTTTTAGACTGGTTTGTAAAAGAACAGCTTGAAGAAGAAAAAAATGCTGAAGATTTAATTAAAAAGATGGAGCTTTTCGGTAATGACGCAAAAGGCTTGTATATGCTCGACAACGAACTTGCAGCAAGAGTTTATACAGCTCCTTCCCTCGTTCTTGACTAATACCTTTCTTTATAGTATTCAGGAGAAAATAATGACTCGACAAAAACTTTCAGAACGACAGCTTCCATCTTATACAAAAGGTGAAGAAATCTTTAATATGGTAACCCATATCATAGGTGGTTCAATAGGAGTTGCCGCCCTTGCACTTTGTGTTATTTTTGCGGCTTTGCACCACAATGTTTATGGTGTTGTAGGCAGTGCAATTTATGGTGCTTCTATGGTTATTCTTTACACCATGTCAAGTATTTACCATGGTCTAAAGCCTCATCTTTTAGCAAAAAAGGTTTTTCAGGTAATTGACCATTGTTCAATTTTTCTTTTAATTGCAGGAACATATACACCTATAGTCCTTTCTTCATTACGTGCGTTGAATCCTGCGCTTGGATGGACAATATTCGGCATTATATGGGGTGTGGCTATTTTAGGAATAACTCTTAATGCAATTGACATAAAATCCTTTAAAACTTTTTCAGCAATATGTTACCTTGTTATGGGTTGGTGTATAGTATTTGCATGGAAGCAAACTGTAGCTGCTTTAGGTTTTGGAGGAATATTACTTCTTCTTTCAGGAGGCATATGCTACACTGTGGGTGCCGCATTTTACTACTTCTTTAAAAAAGTTAAATATATGCATTCAATTTTTCATATATTTGTTGTTCTTGGCAGTGCGTTGCAAGCCTTATGTATTCTATTTTATGTTGTATAAGTTAAAAACCGGTTTACACACCGGTTTTATTTTTGCCGAAAACCTGAAAATAATTATATTTTATACTCCTATACAACAAGATTTATATTAAACATCAGTATATAATCAAACTAACAACTTTACAAGGAGAATATTTTTATGAGAAATGTTTTACAAATGAAGTATCCTGCGGGCTGGTTTTCTGAAACCTGGAGAGAAGCTACCCCCATCGGCAATGGTGAAATCGGCGGTTTGGTATATGGCGGTGTTCATCACGAAATTATTGCATTTAACCATTCAAAGCTGTGGTGGAGATATAAATTACCCGTTATTCCTGAAGTAAGTTATCTTCTCCCCAAAGTGCGTTCATTGCTTTTAGAAAACAAAGTAGCAGAAGCCGGAAAAACAATGTTTGATGAACTTGTAAGTAAGGGTGTAACTAAAACAAACACAGAAACAGGCTCTCCTTTGCCTGTTTGTGATATAGATATTGTTACCCATTACAAAAAGCCTTTTAAAAATTATCTTCGCAGTCTTGATATGGAAAAAGGTGTTTCAACAGTTATATGGAACGAAGATTCAACACTTTTCAAACGCGAATTCTTCATTTCAAGAGAAAATAATACTTCCTACTTAAAAATTACAGCCGATGGAGATTTTGCCTGCGAAGCTTCAATTTCTCTTAAGATTCACGAATTAGAAACCTCTCGCGATTCAGTTCTTCCTGAAAATCCGCTTACAGAAGTAGATGGAAATTATATTTCTTTCTCTGCCAAAAATATAGATGGTAAAGATTTCGGCGGAGTTATGAAAATAAAGCATAATGGAACTCTTGTAACAGAAAAAGAAAGCGTTCGTGTAAACGCAAAAGAAATTCTCTGTGCAGTAAAGCTTTTTGTAAACAGTAATAAAGATACCGATATTCCTGCATTAAAAAAAGAACTCGAAGCCGACTTTTCTTTTGATGAAGAGCTTAAAAAACATGTTAAGCTTCATTCTGAAATATTTAATTCTACAGAATTTAAACTTTCTAAAAAAGAATACAATACTTCAAACGAAGAACTTCTTTTAGAAGCATACCAGGGAGAATCATCTGAAGAACTCGTTGAAAAGCTCTGGTCATTCAGCAGATATCTTCTTGTATCCTCATCTAAAAAAGACGGTCTCCCCTGCCATCTTTACGGATTATGGAACGGAGACTGGAATCCTAAATGGCCCTGGAATATGTTTAACGTAAACCTTGAAATGACCTACTGGCAAGCTTTAAGCGGAAATATGCCCAAACTTTTACTTGCTGTTTTTGATTATGTCGAAAAAAATATTCCTGATTACCGCGAAAATGCCAAAAAGCTCTTTGGTTGCCGTGGTATAAATATATGCTCGGTAAGTACTCCTGTTACTGGATTGTACACCGTTATTCATCCTCATATCCTTCATTGGATAGGCGGTGCAGGATGGATATGTCAGCACTATTTTGATTACTGGCGTTGCACACGTGATGTAGAATTCCTGAAAAACAGAGCCATGCCCTTTATGTATGAAACAGCACTTTTCTATGAGGATTATCTTATAGAAGATGAAAACGGATATCTTATGGTTATCCCTTCAAATTCTCCTGAAAATACACCTGCCAATGTTTTTGAAGAAGGTTCACATTCAAAGGTAGTTATAAATGCTACTATGGACTTTGCAATTTTAAAAGAATTGCTTACAAATATAATTAAAGGTGCAAAAATAACTGGAATGTATCAGGAAAAAATTGCACTTTGGGAAGAAATGCTTTCAAAAATTCCCCCTTATAAAATCAATAAAGATGGTGCAATTGCCGAATGGATGCACGATTTTTATGAAGATAATTACGAGCACAGACATCAGTCTCACCTCTACCCTGTTTTCCCTGGCACCGAAATCACAAAAAATAATAATCCTTCACTTTTTGATGCATTTAAAATTGCTTTGCAAAAGCGTGAAGTAGTAGGTCTTAAAAACCAGTCAGGTTGGTCTCTTGCTTATATGGCAAACATTTATGCAAGACTTGGCAAAGGAGATAACTCTTTAAACGTACTCAGTATGCTTGCACAGTCAAATATAATAAACAACTTTTTTACAGTTCATAATGACTGGAGAAAAATGGGTATAGCTACTTGTGGTGAGGGTGCACCTCCTGTTCAGCTTGATGCAATATGTGCTTATAACGCAGCCATTAACGAAATGTTTGTATTCTCAACAGAAGATGAGCTTCATCTGTTCAATGCTCTTCCCTCACGCTTCAAATGCGGTAAAATAGGCCCTCTTTTGTCAAGAACAAATACAGAGGTAACTCTTGAATGGAACGAATCTTCCGCTAAAGCTATGCTAAAACAGTTAAATTCAGATGTAACCTTCAATTTAATTTTACCCGAAAATATGGCTTTTGCCGATGCATCATCTTCAAAACTTCTCACATTGCATGCTGGAGAATCTGTTGAATTTGAAATTACATTTATTTAAATAAACTTAAATTTGGGACCGCTTTTTAGCAGTCCTAAATTTTTTTAAAAAATTTTCAAAAAAGTATTGACAAGTAGAAAATTTATGTTATACTAATATCAGTAATCATTATCGATTATTCTTGAAAGGATGGTTGCTATGGGATATTCTAAACAAAGAGAGCTAATGCTTTCGGTTCTTAGAGGGACTCGCTCTCATCCCACAGCAAGCGAAATTTACGAGCAGGTTCGCAAGCTTGACCCAAAAATAAGTCTTGGCACAGTGTATCGGAATCTTGCTTTGCTTTCGTCAAACGGAACTATTATCCGTATTGACACAGAACACGACAGCGTTCACTACGATGCTTTTACTCATCCCCATTACCATTTTGTATGTAATGGGTGCGGTAATGTAGCAGACCTTTCAATCTCGCCATTACATATTGAAGAAGAGATTGAATCAGAAACAGGCTGTAGCGTAAGCGGTCACACCCTTGTTGTCTACGGCAAATGTAAAAATTGTAAATAATATTTTTAGGAGGTAACAAATTATGAAAAAGTACGTATGTTCAGTTTGCGGTTATGTTCACGAGGGTAACACTCCTCCTGAGGCTTGCCCCGTTTGCAAAGTACCCGCTGAAAAATTCAAGGAAATGGTTGAAGGTGCAGCTTTAGCAGCAGAGCACGAATATGGCGTTTACGGCAAAACTGTAAAGAACAACCCCGACATCAGCGAAGAAGATAAAAAATATATCTTCGAACAGCTTATGGCAAACTTCAATGGCGAATGTGCAGAAGTTGGTATGTATTTATGTATGGCTCGTATCGCCCACAGAGAAGGCTATCCTGAAGTAGGTCTTTACTGGGAAAAGGCAGCTTATGAAGAAGCTGAACACGCTGCAAAGTTTGCAGAACTTTTAGGTGAAGATTTAGAACCCAATATGAAAGCTACCACAAAAGACAACCTTGCTTGGAGAGTTGATTGCGAATATGGTGCTACACAAGGAAAGTTTGACCTTGCATCATGCGCAAAGAAAAACGGACTCGATGCTATCCATGACACAGTTCATGAAATGGCTCGCGACGAAGCTCGCCATGGACGTGGCCTTGAAGGACTTTTAAAAAGATATTTTAAATAAGGCAAATAGAAGTGGGTTGAGCAGAAGCTCAACCCACTTTTATCAGCATCTAATATGGCGAGTTAATCAATATGTATTATAACTTAATCGGAACACCATTGGAAACAAAAATATTCTTTAACTGCTCTTTAACTGAATCAGAAACAGAAGAACAATCTTTAATAACGTCATAACCTTGTGCCTGTCTCATTTTATCTTGAGCGTTTTGTGAACTAAAAAACAGATTGAAAATCATAGCAGTAAAACCATTGATTTTTCCAAAAGATTTTATGTAATCATTAACAGTGTTGTCGTTTGGATTTGTAATCATAACTCTATACATAGATTTTTCTTTTGCTCGTCTGAAAATATTTGAAAAAAGAACATAAAAAACAAAAGCAAACCAAACCCACACAAGCATTTCGCCAAATAATTTATCAATTGAACTATTTATACGCTCCATAATTTCTACCCACTTTCTTTAATAATATAAAATTATTATAATATAAATGCTAACAAGTGTCAATTATAATTTAGAATATTTCTTCAAAAGGCAGATGTAAACAAGGTGGACAGCTTTATAACTGTTTTTACTCAAATTTGTAGAAATAATTACAAATTAATGTTATAATATTCTCAAAATATAAGAATCTATAAATTTATCTTTTCAGGAAGTGATAAATTATGCCGATTATTATAGACCATCAGCTCAGGGAACAAATATCACACGATGTCACAGCATTCCCTATTACATATTTTCATGACGAGCTTGCTTCTTTGCCAAATTGGGCAGGTCCATTACACTGGCATCCAGATTTTGAAATTGCTACTGCTGTAAACAGCACTCTTGACTATCAGGTGGAGCAGCAACATATAACATTAAATCCGGGCGACAGTATTTTTGTAAATGGAAATATACTTCACGCAATAAAGCAAATATCCGGTGATATTCCTGACCCGATGCCTAATATAGTTTTTTCGGGAGCTATTGTTGCACCTGAAACAAGCGAGATTTATCAAAAATATATTCTTCCTGTTAAACAATGTAATGCTTTGCCGTTTGTTGTCTTTCGGCACGAAAACAGTTGTCATAAAGAAGTAAATAACTTAATCAAAGATATTTATACTTGTTTTAGCAAGAAAAAACAATGCTACGAAATGACTGTACAAAGAGCTTTAAGCTGTGTATTTGAATATATCTTTTCTAACTTTGATAATTTACCAAAAAATAATGCAACACGCATACAAATCAACAATCAAATACGTATACAAAAAATGCTTTCATTTATTTACGAGCATTATACCGAAACTATTACTCTTGAGGATATTGCTAATTCAGCTAATATCAGCAGAAGTGAGGCGGGACGTTGTTTTAATTTATATATGGGAATTTCTCCTGTAGACGCACTTATTAAGTACAGGCTTCAAATGGCATACAAAATGTTGAACGAAAATATATATACGCTTCAGGAAATCAGTTATGCCTGTGGCTTTAATTCTGCTAATTATTTTAGTCGGCAGTTTAAAAAAAATTATGGATATACTCCTGGTCGAAGCGAAAAAATGGGTAAATAGTGCTTAAAATTGGTTGTTATGTACCTTGGCACTTTTCTTATATGATGATATAATATGATTATTATATACATATAAGGAGTTATTATGATAAAACAGAAGAACTACAAAAAAACATTGACAGCATGTTATCTTGGTTTTGTAACACAAGCTATATCAGCAAATTTTGCACCTTTGCTATTCTTAACCTTCAAAGAAACCTATGGAGTTTCTCTTGAAAAGATAGCCTTGATTCCTGTAGTGTTTTATTTGACGCAATTGCTGGTTGATTTGTCTGCTACAAAATTTGCTGATAAAATAGGTTATCGTACTTGTGTAGTTGTATCACAGCTTGTGTCATCACTGGGACTAATCTTAATGGCAATTTTGCCCGAAATAATGCCTGTTCCCTTTATAGGTATTCTTATTTCTGTTGTTTTTTACGCAATAGGCAGCGGTCTTATAGAGGTTTTGATAAGTCCTATTGTTGAAGCGTGTCCCTTCGAAAATAAGGATGGAATAATGAGCCTTGTGCACTCGTTTTTCTGTTGGGGGTCAATGGGTGTAATTCTGGGTTCAACTGTGTTTTTTGCTTTATTTGGTATAGAGAACTGGAAAATACTTACCTTCATTTGGGCATTGATTCCGTTATATAATGCATTTAATTTTATAAGCTGTCCTATTGAAAGATTAGTCGAAGACGGAAAGAGTATGAGTATCAAGCAGTTACTCTGCGTCCCTGTGTTCTGGCTGATGATAATTCTTATGATATGTGCCGGTGCATCTGAAGCAACTATGACCCAGTGGGCATCTGCATTTACAGAATCAGCGCTCGGGGTTTCTAAAACTATAGGCGATTTAGCAGGCCCGTGTCTGTTTGCTATGTTTATGGGTTTATCGCGCATGTTGTACGGAAAAGGAAGCAAAAAGCTTGACCTTACAAAAACTATGCTTTTATGTGGAACCTTGTGTGCTTTCTGCTACTTGCTTGCATCGTTGTCCCCTTCTCCGATATTAGGTTTGGCAGGGTGTGCTCTTTGCGGATTGGCTGTTGGAATTATGTGGCCGGGAACAATCAGTATTTCATCTCAAAAATGTCCTAAAGGCGGAACTGCAATGTTTGCTTTTTTAGCTTTAGCAGGTGATTTGGGCGCAACTGTAAGCCCTGCTATGGTAGGCAGATTTGCAGAAATGGCAGGAGGTAATCTTAAAGCGGGATTGTTAGTTGCTACTGTTTTTCCGATAATTTTAACACTTGGATTAGTTTTTCTTAATAAGAAAGTAAACCTTTTGAAATAATTTATATTTTCCTTGCATTTAAATAAAATACGTGATATAATTAATAAGATTTTTACATTATAAACATTAAGGAAAGAAAATACTATGGTTTTAAAAAGAATTTATCTTGATGATGAAAATAAAAATGTTTATTTGGATGCTTATATTGCAGACGAAATGCCCGGCCTTGTAAGAAAAGCAATGCTTGTTATACCAGGAGGCGGTTATAAGAATATTTACCCACCTGAAGGTGAACCGGTAGCAATGGCGTTTATTCCTTACGGCTATAATGCCTTCGTTTTACACTATTCGTCAGGCAGAAGCGGAGAAAATGGCACATTCCCTAAACAGCTTATTGAGGCATCGAAGGCAATTAAGCATATAAAAGACAATGCGACAGAATATAATATTGACCCCGAAGAGGTTTTTGCAGTGGGCTTTTCAGCAGGCGGTCATCTTGCAGGTTCATTGGCAACTATGTGGAACATAAATGAAGTTTATGACGCAATAGATATGGAATACGGATACAATAAAGTAAAGGGAGCAATATTGATTTATCCCGTTGTAACCGCTATGAAATTTTACGGTGTCGACCATGAAGAAACCATTGAAAATTTACTTGGTGATGATTTTGCAAAACAGGACAAACTTGAAAGAGTAAGTCTTGAAAAACAGGTTACAAAGGACTCTTGCCCCATATTTATGACCTTGTGTGCAAATGATGATGTTGTAAATGCTAAAAATGCTTTGTGTTTGGCAGAGGCTTACGCCGACAATAACCTTCCGTACGAGCTTCATATTTATCCCGATTCAAAGCACGGTTTTGCCCTTGCTAATAAAATAACAAAATGTAATGAAGAAAAATGGGAAGATGCAAGTATAGCAAAATGGGTAGAAAATGCCGTATATTGGGCTGATAGAATATAATTTAATAACACAAAATGGGATGTAAAAAACAATTTTTTACATCCCATTTTTGTATCTATATAAAGTTTTAATATCGGCCGTAATTTTGAATAGCAAACATTACGGCTCTCATTCCTTCAAGAGTACTTCCGTTATTTGTGCTTCCCGCTGTAGAAATATTTAATCCTTTTGTTCCCGAAGCCTTAATCATTTCGCAATCTCTTTTTACTTCGGCAATAATTTCATCTTTATTGTCATTCATAAAAGTAAAAGGAGCTAAGCAACCGTCAATTCTTGTTTTAGGCATATATTTTCTTATTTTATCAACCAAAACAGTAGGTCCGAAATTGCAGGCAGTTAAATTCAAACTTCCTAAAATGGGCAACAAATGTTCCATTGCAGAGTCAGAATGCTGATATCTTTCGTCCCCCTCATTAGGACTGTAATATTCAAAAACTTCTTTCAGCACTGGATATCCGAACTCCTCATACATCTCAGGAGTAAGCATACAACAGTTATCATCAAAGAAAGAAAAACCGTGAGGTCTGCAGCTTTCATCAAATCCTGCCTCTATGTCCATAACTTTAGAGTATTCTAAAATAGCATTTTTTATTGTATGGCTAAATCTTTTATAAAGTTCCGGAGCGTCGTAATAAAGATAAATAAGCTCTTCTACACCAAAAATAGACATAGCTAAAGTTACAGGCCCTCTTACGCTGTGAACAGGATTTGGTCTTATTCCATAAGTTTCAAAAATTCTTTTTTTCTCTTTCTCCCAGTTTGTGGGCAATACAAACTCCCTTATGTCCATTTTATCAACTATATCAAGTCTTTCTTCAAGCTCTTTTGCAGTCTTTATGTCGCTGTAGAGCCATTCGCCCGCTAAAGGGGAATAATCATAAGTTCCTCCAAATATCTCCCCTATTCTTTTTACATAAGGAAAATGTGCATCTTCGGGAAGAAATTCTTCTTCAAGCAGCCTTATCCCCACTATTTCTTCTGCTTTATCATTGTACATTTTGTTTAATCTTTTTTGTTCTTCTCCGGGTAAAACTCCCCAAAGCTCTCCTTTAAGACCTAACTCGTGAAATACGCATTCTCTTGCCATTCTTATTCCCAAAGCTACCTGCGGAGATTTTTCAAAAAAGCAGTTTTCCTTGTGTGCCTGCTCATCATCTTTCCAAAATTGTTCTAAATCTACCGGTAATAATTCTCCCATATTGCTTTCATTCTCCTCTTTTTTTATAATTATAATATTATTTTAACTTTTTTTCAAATCTTTTTATAGAAATTTTTTATGATTTTTTGTAAAATATTTTTCAAAAACTATTGACAATTATATTCTACAATGGTAGAATATAATCATAAACTACAGCTGTAGAATATAAAATCAAGGAGGATTTTTATGACAAAACAAATAAGCATCGGCGATGCCGAACTTGAAATTATGAAAGTAATCTGGGGTTTTGATACTCCTGTAACATCACTTGAAATAGGAAAGGCAGTAGAAGAAAAGGGTTGGAAAAAAACTACTATTGCAACCTTTCTTGCAAGACTTGTTGAAAAAGGAGCTCTTACCGCCGAAAAGCAAGGTAAGCTTTACTATTACACTCCAAATATAACAGAAAAGGAATACAAATCTTCACAGACTAAAAATCTTATAAAGACATTGTATAATGGTTCTGTTAAAGATTTTGCAGTCGCCTTTTTTGCAGAAGAAAGTCTTTCACAAGAAGATATACAGGAGCTTAAATCCATTTTCGAAGATAAGGAGGAATAATTTATGGCAGAAATTTTTAAAGCGTTTTTTCTTACCTCGTGTGTTGGCAGTGTCCTTGCCCTTGTTCTTGCGGCTTTAAAACCTTTAACCAGAAAATTCTTTTCCCCTTCATGGAACTATTATATCTGGCTTGCAGTTTTGCTTGTAATGATTATACCTGTAAGGCTTGACATAGCAAAAGTGCCCGATATACCCACAGTTTCAAACATAACTTTAAATGCTGAAAGATTGTCCGAAAACACTCAAAATCTAGAAGTTATACAAAGCGAAACCGTTATAAACAATAAGGTGGCAACAACCGAAAAAGCATACGGTGTACATATAATAAAAAATGTATTAGTCAGCAATATGTTACTTTTTTCTTTTATATGGATATCTGTGAGTCTTGCCCTTATTTTGTATAAAATAGTAAGTTATATTTTGTTTTTAGGCAGTATGCGTAAAAATTCCGAAATAATATCCTGTCCCGAAGCTTATGCCTACACTAAAAGAAAAATAACTGTACGGGTAAGTGACTTAGTATGCTCTCCCCTCTTGACAGGAATATTCAAACCCACTCTCCTACTTCCAAAAACGCAAATGAGCGCTAATCAGCTTCAAAATATTCTTGCCCACGAAATGACACATTTAAAACGCAATGATATTTTGTATAAATGGTTTGCAAACCTTGTAAAATGTATTCATTGGTTTAACCCAGCCGTATACTTTATAAATAAACAAATCAATAATGAGTGTGAAATTTCGTGCGATTTAGCTGTTTGTAAAAATATGAATAAAGAAGAGGAAATCGGATATATAAATACAATTTTATCCTTACTGTCGGCAAAAAACTCAAAATCCATTCCTCTCACAACAGGAATGACCGGGACTAAAAAAACTCTTAAAACAAGGTTTACTTTGATTAAAAACCGAATTAAAACAAGTAAAAAAGCTACTGTTATTTCGCTTGTGTCAGCTTTCCTTCTTTTAGGAATAACAGTATTTGCAAGCGGTGTTTTAAACGGAAAAATTTTGCAGGATTACGAAAAAATTGTTAACCTTAACACAGATGAAGTTACAGATAATATTAACAATTTTCTTTTACTTGGTTTAGATTCAAACGGCAACGCTGATACAATAATGCTTCTCTCATCAAATGGTGAAGTTATAAGCATTGTTTCTGTACCAAGAGATACAGGCTTTGTATCAGAGAAAGGACTTCAAAAAGCTTCCGAGCTTTTGGGCGAAGAAAACGGAGATCAAAAAGTAATTGATGCTGTTAAAAGCAATTTATCAATTCCTGTAAACTATTATGCAAAAATAAATTTAACTGCTTTAGAAAAAATCGTAGACCTTGTCGGAGGTATTGAATTTGACGTGCCTATGGATATGGTGTACGACGATACAAAGCAGGATTTACACATCAACTTAAAAAAAGGACGTCATATTTTAACAGGGAAAGAAGCTTGTGCTCTTTTGCAGTTCAGAACTTCAAATCAAGGCAAAGGATATACTGGCGGAGATTTATCAAGAATTGATATAGGACAGCAATTTATTAAAGAGTTTATAACGCAAAAGCTTAATAAAGATAACTTAAAAAATATGCCCGATATATACCATATTCTTTCCGAAAATATAATCGCAAACTTCTCTGTTTCCGATATACTTTCGGGTAATGATATATTCGCAAACAAAAACGTTAATTTCTATACAATGCCTGGAAATACTTTTTCTCATAACAATAAAATGTTTTATGAAATTGATTTTAAAAAGGCAGAAAATATATTATTTACGCTTGGTTATAAGCTTTTTGAAAATAAGAACTCGCAAGTATCCGGCTTTCCCATAAAACAGGAAAGCGAAACCCGCGGCGAAGTTTTGGCTATGAATAACGATCTTCGCGAACAGGTTGAAGAAACAAAAATAAAATCAACTCTTTCTTCTGACAGTTTATACGAAGGCTTTGAACGCTTGACACTAAAAAACGCAACAGCAGAAAAAATACAAACCCATTTGCAGCAACAAGGAATTTATTCAACTCAAAATGATTCGGTAGATTTAAAAAAGAATTTTATTTGCGATAGCTATAACTATACTGACAGCGATATTGCAAGTAATATAAAATGTGACTCTAACGGAAATATTACACTATACTTAACTGTAAATCAGGAAAATCTGTTTGATGTAATATTTTATGATACCGAAACAGACAAAGAGGTTGCAAGCTACGGAATTTTAGCGGATAACGAAAATATCTATTCGTTTTTAGGCTTTGACCCAGAAAAAACATATAACATTGTCATAAAAGATTCAAGCTATGGTACATTTGATATTAACGGACAATATATTATTTATTAAAGGAGTATACATAATGAAAAAATTTATATCTATAATCTTAGTTTTGTTTAATATTTTAACAATATCAGCTTTTGCCGATGCCCCTGTTTTAACCGACCTTCAAAAAAACGATTTATATAACTTTGGCATAATGGTTGGCGACGAAAAGGGTGATTTACATTTAAATGATACAATAACAAGAGCAGAAGCAATAAAAATGCTTTGTGTTGCGGGAAATTTAAATTGCAATGCCATTTTTCTTTCATCCTTTCCCGATGTGACAGAAAATCATTGGGCATACAAATATGTTAACACGGCAAAAGAACACGGTGTTACAGAAGGAGACGAAAACGGAAACTTTAATCCCGAAAAAAATATTACCAACGAAGAAATTATAAAAATGATAGTTTCGTTACTTGGCTACAACGTAATGGCAGATATGCAGGGAGGATATCCGGCAGGTTATATTGCCGTTGCAGCTAGAATCGGTATAACAGAAAATATGAAATTTAATGCAAATTCCCCCGCTGTACGAAACGACGTGGCCGTAATGATTCACAAAGCTCTTGATATTCCGGTTATGAAACAAACAGGCTTTGGCAGCGAACCCGAGTATTCAATTATGGACGGACAAAATGGTATCGAACTTGAAACTTTAAAAACTAAGCTTACTACAAAATAAAAAGGCGGTAAAACCGCCTTTTTTAACTTATTAGGTTTGGTACATTTAAAAACATTTGTTAATTAAAAACGTATTGTTTTTTTACTTTTCAAACTCAGAAAAATTTGTGTGTTTTTGCCTGAACGCTGTAGGAGACAGATTAGTGCAAGCCTTAAAAATTTTTGAAAAATGCTTTTCGCCCGAAAAACCTACAGCACTTGCAATGTTCTTAATTGGGAGGGAGCTGTTTTTCAAGTATTCTCTTGCAAGCTCTATTTGCAAACTTTGAATATACCGATGAGGCGTAACACCCATTTTCTTTTTGAAAATACGTATAAAATACGAGAGGTTAAAATGACACTTTTGAGCCAGAGTTTCTACAGCAAGCGGCTCGGTATAATGCTCCTGAATATAATTTACAATTTGAGAAATCAAATAGTCGGTATCCTGCAGAGTATAAATGATGTCAAATCCTATCTTTTCAAGTATAAGACTCATAAGAGTATAGCAGCTTGCGTTTAAAAGACATTGAGAGATAATATTATTATCTGTGCTGTGCCTTACAATGTCACTAAACAGAGATTCTACCAGGGGAGGTGGATCTGAAATGACAATAGGCTTTGAAAAAGCAGCAAAAATATCTTGTTGGTTTGCGTAGAGATTAAAATGTAACCAGTATTGAGTTGCAGCATCAGAAAAGGGGCAACTTAAATCAAAGACAATTCCCGCAGGGATTATAACAAGCATACCGGGCGTAACAACAATTTCTTCTCCTGCCGCCGAAATTTTAAATTTGCCCTCAATTGAATAGTAGCATATAGAAAAAGGATTCTGCTGATTTTTGTAGTTCCACTGATCGTTCAGCTTTGTAATACCGCATTGATAGTATGAAAATTTTAGCTTTGCAAAGTTTTCGTTTAAAAAATCATTGCTCATTATATCCCCCCTTTTTGCTAATTTTTGCTCTGTCGAGCAAAGATAATTATTTCATTCCACTTGATAGCTAAATTGTTTATTAAAACTCAACCAATGATTTAATCTGAACAGGTAAGCCTGTTGCAATTGATTTATTTGCAGCAATACCTGTTAATATACTCATTGCACCGTCAACATGGGATGCTGCTCTTTTTAAGGGGTCTTCTTCGGGAGTTCCGAAAATATCGTTTAAGAGTATCGGGTCGCCACCGCCGTGTCCGCCTTCCATTGTAGGAATTTCAAGTTCGTATGGTTCTGCAAACATAGGATAAACCATTAAAGTTTTGTTCTTTGTTGCACCTTCAAGACCTTTGTCACCGGCACCGTTTACGTAAACAGTTTCTTTAACTTCAAGCTCCATTCTTCCTTTTGTACCTGTAAATGCAACTCTGAAACCTTCAACAGGAGAATATGCATTAAGCGAGTACGATAACTGCGCTCCGCTTTCGTATTTTACAAGAACATTCATTGTGTCTTCAATGCTTATACCATCGCCGAAAACGCTCTGGTCACGGATGTATCCGTCATCCTGCTCTGCATTAAGATATAATCCTTCAAAGTTTTCGTTACCTTCCATAACAAGTGCAAACGGGTCGCCTTTTGCATTTTCGCTTCCGTGTACACGTGAATAGAATTTTGTTATTCCACGATTTTCTGCATTTTCTCTGCCGTAGAACATTAAATCACCAAAAGCGAATACTTCCTTGGGTGTTGTTCCAAGCCAGAAGTTTACAAGGTCAAAGTGGTGTGTTGCCTTATGTACTAAAAGTCCACCGCTGTTACGTTTATCTCTGTGCCAGCGTCTGAAATAGTCTGCACCGTGTGAAGTATTAAGGTTCCATTCAAAATGAACAGCCTTTATATCCCCTATTGTTCCCTTCATAATAACTTCACGGGTAAAGGAATTGTGAGGTGCATATCTGTAGTTAAACGAAACACGGAGTTTTCTGCCTGTCTTTTTAACTGTATCAATAATTTCCTGACATTTAACATTGTCAACTGTCATGGGCTTTTCTGTTATAACATCACAACCAAGCTCCATAGCTCTTATAATATATTTGTGGTGTGTACGGTCAACAGATGTAACAATAACATAATCAGGCTTTTGCTCCTCTATCATTTTGTCAAATTCATCTGCTCCGTATAAGGTTATACCCGAATAGTCAAAGTTATCTTTTAAAACTTTTTGAGCATATTCCATACGGGTTCTGTTTATGTCGCAAAAACCTGTAAGTTCGCAGGTATCATTAAATGTTTCTGCAATTGCTTCATAAAAGAATCTTGCTCTTCCACCAACGCCTACTTGTACATATCTTGTTTTTTTAGCCATAATATTCATCTCCATTTTTTAATTTCTAAATATAAGATAGCACAATAAATATAGATTTTCTATGCATTTTTTGCGTATAAATTTATTTTTTCTACATTTTTTGTCGTTTACTTATTGCAATTTCTTTCAAATATGTTATACTTTAATAAGAACGGGGGTGTCGTATGGATAAAACAAAGCAAAGTTTTGTTGATTTTGAGCATATAAACTTTAAAATAGAAAAAAATAAATCTTTAAAGCCCGAATCAATGAAAACCTATCACTATCACGATTCCTATGAAATATATTATCTATTATCAGGCGAAAGATACTATTTTATAAAAGATAAAATATACCATATAAAAAAAGGAACAATTGTATTTATAAATGCTAACGATCTGCATTGTACAAGAAATATAGCTTCTTCAGGTTTTGAACGTATTCTTATTGATTTTACCGAAGATTTTATATCCCCAGCTATCCAAAGTGCAGACTCCGATTTGCTTAAATGCTTTAAAAATGATATCCCCATTATAGAACTTGATAAAGAAGAGCGGTACTATATCGAAAATCTGTTAAACTCAATGCAAAAAGAATATATAGAAAAAGAAGAAAACTATCTTTCTTTTCTTCAAAGCACCCTTATTCAGCTTTTAGTTTTTATTAACAGACATAACTTTACTATTAAAAATATGCAAAACGATATAAATCCCACCCACAAACAAATTTCAAAAATAATAGGCTATATAAACGAACATTTTTCAGATGATATAACTCTTGAAAGCATATCCGAAAAATTTTATATAAGCCCCTGCTATTTTTCAAGGACATTTAAAAAAGTAACAGACCTTTCGTTTATAGAATATTTAAACAATGTACGCATTAAAGAAGCTAAAAGACTTTTAATCGAAAGCAATATGAACATTACCGAAATAAGCGAAAAAACAGGCTTCAAAAGCAGTACACACTTTGGTAGAGTATTTAAAAAAATCACTAAAATGTCAGCTTTAAAATTTAAGCAACTTCATAACAAAAAACAAGACCTTGCATAAGCAAGGCCTTGTTTTTTGTTAATTTATTTTACTTAAAGTTACAGGTCCCAAAAGCCCGACAGGTTCTAATGTAAGAAAAGCCGAAAATCTGTCACGTTCAAAATATCCTAAATGAGAAGCTGTAATTACGGTTATTAAATTTTCTCCGTTTTCAGTCTCAAATTCAAAGTTGTACGGAGGTATAATTCTGTCACCGCAAAGCTTTTTATTAACAAAAACCTTTGCTTCTTCCCCTACTTTTCCTAAATCTATTTTATATTTTCCTTTTTCAAGATTTACTGTAGTTTCGTATTTTACAAACCCCGTAAAGCGTGGATTTTCTCTTGCAATATTATAAAATGCATCAATTTCCTTTTCGTTTGTAAAAATGCCTTCTGATGGATAATTTTTTGCATCATAATCAATTGCTTTTGCAAAAGAAATATTCCACTTTGCATCAAAGTCAAAACTTTCTTCTATTTTTTTAGTTGCAAAATCTATATCAGGTATATCGCCAAAGAAAAGCATAACAGAGTTGTATTCTTCAAGCTCTATATCTAACTTTTTGTAAAATTCACAAGTGTACGCCTTATTTTCTAACGGATAATACTTTATATACTTTCCGCCAGAAAAATCCTTTAAAGAAATGTCGGCTTTAACTTTTTTGTGCTTTCCTTCATTTGTAAGGAACACACAATGGGTATCGCCTTTGGAATAATGATAGTACCTTAAATTCTTTATGTTTTCCCCTTGTGCCAGAACATCTGCAAAACCATTATTCTTCATATAATCTGCAATTTCACAAAGCTTTACTGTAACAGAATTATTAAATACAAGGGCATTTCCTTCTTCATCTTTTAAAGGCTTTTCGTCAATAAATACTACTTTTATTCCTGCTTTTTCAGCCCTTAATAAATCCTCTGCCATTTTCCTTGTAATAATTTCAGTATAAGGGACAATTATTACAGGGTATTCTTCTTTTTCAAGCTTCATCACGCCATTTTTCATTTCTGATGATGCAATATAATCTTCCGAAATAATATCAAAATCAAGCTGTGCCTCGGTTAAAAGCTTTGCAACCTTTTCAAACTTCATATATTTTCCGCCTGACCATTCAGCCTCTGCATGGTACAAAATAGCACAGGTTGCGTGATGTTTGCCTCCTGAAAGAATTGAAGCTACTCTGTTAACATATCCCATTAAAAGCTTAAATCCTTCAAACTCGGGGTTATTTCCTTTTGCATAAAAATGAGGAGGAGCATCGGTGTTAGGATATTTAGGCGAAAATGCATGAGGCACGAATTCATTTATTCCCCGTACAAGCATGTGGTCGCATAGCCATTTCATCATAGGCAACCCTTCCGCCCAGCCATAAGCACCAAAAATTTCACACATCGCTCTTCCCTTTTTCTTTGCCTGAATATGTGCGTGAGAAGATGCAAGCTTTGCAAGACCAAAATGGAAAAACTCATGGTCTGCAATATCGTAAAAGCAAGGAACTGCAATGTCATTGTTTGCCATGCCCGGAACTATCTGACATAAAACAACATCAATTCCTGCCATATCCTGACCGTCAAGTGCCCTGAAATAATGTCCCACACTGCGAAGCTTTGTGTGCATTCCGTCATCTTCAACAATATGTCCTATATATTCAACATTATGGTCTTTGCACCAGTTACCAAGTTTAAAAGAAAAACATTTTCTGTAAAGTTTTGTAACCGTATCCATATAATCAATACGGATTTTCGCCTGATTCTCAGACGGAAACCAAAGTGCAGGAAGATTTAATAATAATTCACTTCCATATACACTTTCAAGCTCACGCTCTACATTTTCGTTCCAAGGGAATTTACCCTTTGAAACACATTCATCGCCTATAGGAAGCCGTGCTTCAATCATAATAAAAGCTTCGTCAGTAAAAAAGCCTTTAAATGTAGAGCCAAAATATTCTTTTAATTCTGCATAGTGAGGTTCATAAACAGCGTCCAAAAGAACCTGAACAGATTCTTCACGAAGCATATCAATATAATTGTCCTCGTACTTTGTTTCAAACAGTATAAAAATACGCCAAAAGCCTTCAGGTAAATCAAAAAATACTACTCCATCTTTTGTGTTTTGTGTTATATCAATGACTTTTCCTGTCATTTTCTGCCCGTCGCCTTCTGTTCTTTCGCAGGCAACAATTCCTATAAGTCGGTCATTTTCTCCTAAAAAGTGGCTGTATAACACTGCACCATCATAAATCGGTCCTGCCACATCAACATGCCTTTCGGTTATAGCACGTTTTCCAAGATGAGGATACTTATCTCTTATTTGATAGTTTGCAATGCCTGTAGGATAACACTTGTCATCCAAAAGCCAGAAATCCATTCCAAGCTTTTTACATTCTTCCAAAATAAGCCTTATATCCTCAAACCATTCAGGGCCCATAAAATCCTTATGTACTCTTGATTCAACACAAATTCCCTTTATTCCGCAGTCATATATTCTGCGAAGCTCTTTAAGAATTGTTTTGTCATCATCGCCGTGCTGCCAGAAGAATGGAAACAGATGGTTTTGCACTTTACCTTCAAGATTATTAAGAATCTGTTTTTTCATTGTTTTCTCCTTAAAATTTTACCATTACAGCCGAAAGAGGTGCAACCTTTATTTCGGTGCCAGCCTTTACAAAAACTCCTTCATTCTTTGCAGAATCTGTGTAAAGAGTAACATCTTCTGCCAAAGTGAATGTTTTTTCTTCATCAAAATAATTTATTACAAACTGAGCATCTTCGCCACCGTCTGTAAATCTTCCCGAGAAAAGTTCAGGATAATGCAAAGCATCTTCACTTCTCAAATGAACGGTGTATTCCTTTACTCCAATAAGTTCACAGGGTTTTTCCATTCTTCCGTATCTTAAGAAGTTTTTACCTATACCCTTTCTCCAACCGTTCAAGTTCTTTACAAAGCCTAACAACTCATCCTGATTTTTAGGGAATCCATCCGACCACGGAACTCCCCAGCCCCATGTAATATTACCCTTGTCACCTAATGTAAGACTAATAATATTTCCGTTTGCAAAGTTATAACCTATACGCATTGCAAGACATTCAGGACATTTGTCAAAATCAAGCGACCAACGTATACCACTGTTGCCCATAAAGTTGTTTATATATTCGTGCATTACATAGTTATATGCCTGTACAGGTCTGCCAAAATAATAACAGGCGTTAAATCTTAAATCATTGAAGGTAAGGTCGCCAATAAATGTTTCACAGGCACCGCCTTCGCATCCTATTGCCATACCGCTTCCCATTTGGTGAATTTTACCGAGTGCACGTGAATAAATTTCTTTCATTTCCTTTGTCATCCATTTACCGGGACTTGGAGCGTGATTATGCGCTTTTGAATAACAAAAACATGACTGACCGCCCAAATTCTGGTCAAAGAACTGATAGTAATCTACCCCTGCCTTTGCCGCCTTTACAATTTCGTCTACAGCTATATTTTTTACAGTTTCGTTTGCAGGGCAAATGTTGTGACCAGCTTTTATAGGAGGTCCTACAACGTTAGTGGGGTCTATAGTCTGCTTTGGTGTGCGACAAAGATACTTTTCAATTTCAAGCTCTTTGTATAAATGGTCAGTTTTATATTCAGGATTTAAATATGAATATGTTGTCCAGCCAATACCGCTTGCATAAATTCCCATAAAGTTGCCATCCGCATGAAGCTTGTCAACTGCCTTTTTAAAAGCTTCTTCCCCGCCAAAAGGAGGCCACGCAAAAGGAGGTGCCCAGGGTGCAGTGCCTTCCCAGTGCATTAAAAGAGGCATAATTTTACTGTCAGCTTTTTCGCCTATTTTATAAACATATTCAAGTCCGTCGTAAATGGGAAAATAACAGTTAGGTGTCATATCCTCTGTGTCCTTTTCGCCACGAACGGGGTATATGCACACAACAGGAGATTCATCCATCCACTTTGGAACATTTTTGTTTTCTCTTGACTTTTGGGGAAGCATTCCGCTTTCTTCAAGCCATCCTCTGTAAATGTCAGCAGCAGTATACCAATCCCCTTCTATTGCCCCTAAAACTATATCGTAGCCAAGGTTATATTCTGTTGCTTCATCACCGGGGAAAACAAAGTTTTCAAGTCTTACCCCTTCATCTGTAGGATGGTATTCCAGCATTTTAAGATTAGCTTCGTTATCGTGGGCAGCAAGATAAAAACCACCGTCTTTTGTATAGTACGACATAAACTGCATGGAAGTCATTCCGGGATAATAACCTCTCCATCCGTGAACGTCATAGTCCGGTTCTGTATAAGAGGTGCTTTCGTAAAAGTTTCTGGCATTTGCATTTTCGATTATACATCCTTCAACAGCGGGCCAGAAAATTTCGCCATCCCCACCCTCTGCTCTTAAATTGTTTGGAACTGTAAAGCTACCAAAATCAACAAGCTCAACAATGTAGCCTGTGTTGTTTTTGTAGCTGAATGTAAGATAAATAAAAGGAGAATCGTCTGAATATTTAATAACAGTTTCGGCATCAAACTTAAGTCCACCGATATTTTTATATGTAAATTTATATCCTTCTTCTGTCTTTTCTGCAGAATTTACTTTATCGGAATATATTCTTACATATTCACCGTTATTGTCAATAAGTTTTATCATCATCGCATAGTAATTTTTCTGCGATGCCAAAAGCTCTCTTCCATTTACCTTGTAGGATGTAATACATCCGCATTCGGTACAAAGGTTTGCTTCGTAAAAATTATTGTTGATTTTCATATTTTTCTCCTTTTATAGAATTAAAATTTAACCATAACAGCAGATAAAGGTGCTATTTTTATTTCTGTGTTTGCTTTTACAAATGTACCTTCTTCCTTTGTGGGGTCAATATACAAAGTAACATCTTCTGTAAGAGTAAATATTTTTTCATTCTCAAGGAAGTTTGCTATAAACTGTACATCCTCTCCACCCTCAGTAAATCTGCCCGATAAAAGCTCGGGATACTGCATAACTGCACCGCTCGGGATATGTAAATCATAAAGACCTATACCCAAAACCTCGCAAGGTTTTTTCATTCTGCCGTATCTTAAGAAGTTTTTGCCTATACCTTTTCTCCAAGCGTTAAGATTTTTTACAAACGCAAGTATACCTTCCTGATTTTTAGGAGCAGGCTCGCACCAGTCAACACCCCAGCCCCATACAAGATTTCCGTTTTTACCTAAAGTAAGACTTAAAAGGTTACCGTTTGTAAAGTTGTAACCCAAACGGAAAGCAAGACAGTCAGGACTCTTTTCATAGTCTACTTTATATACTGTTTCACCATTTCCCATAAAGTTGTTTATGTATTCGTGCAACACATAGTTATATGCCTGTACCGATTTGCCAAAATATGCAAAGTAATTGTATCTTAAATCGTTAAATGTAAGGTCGCCAATAAACGCTTCGCTTGCAGCAGTCTCACAGCCTATTGCCATATCGCTTCCCATTTCACGAAGTTCTTTGTTTGCACGCTTGAAAATTGTTTCCATTTCATCGCTCATCCATTTACCAGGACTTGGTGCATGATTATGCTCTTTTGAGTAACAGAAGCACGCCTGTCCTCCAAGATTCTGGTCAAAATACTGGTAGTAGTCAACGCCTGCCTTTGCAGCCTTTAAAATTTCTTCAACCGCAGTATCTTTTACAAAGTCATTTGCGGGGCAAATGTTATGACCTTCTTTGATGGGAGGACCTATAACGTTACAGGGTTCTATTGTCTGTTTAGGTGTTCTTGAAAGATACTTTTCTATCTCAAGTTCACGATATAAATGGTCTGTCTTATATTCAGGATGCAGGCAGGCATAGGTTGTCCAGCCAATACCGCTTGCATAAATTCCAATATAGTTTCCGTCGGAATGAAGCTTGTCAACAGCCTTTTCAAATCCCTCTTCTCCGCCAAAAGGAGGCCACGCAAAAGGAGGTGCCCAAGGAGCAGTACCTTCCCAGTGCATCATAACTGCCATAAACTTGCTGTCAACCTTTTCGCCTAATTCATATACATACTTTAATCCGTCATAGAACGGAAAATAACAGTTGGGAGTCATATCCCCTGTGTCCTTTTCTCCACGGACAGGATATACAAATATAACAGGAGATTCGTCCATCCATTTTGAAACATTTTCATTTTCTCTGGATTTTACAGGAAGTAATCCGCTTTCTTCTATCCATTCCCTGTAAATATCGGCAGCAGCATACCAGTCACCGTGCATAGCACCAAGTACTATATCATACTCAAATTCATAATGAACTGCACTGTCACCCGGAAATAAGAAGTTTTCAAGTCTTATTCCTTCATCAACAATATGATATTCAAATATTTTAACTTTTCTTTGGTTGTCATGAGCAGCAAGGTACATACCGCCATCTTTTGTATAGTAAGCCATAAATTGCATAGCAGTTACACCCGGGTACGGACCTCTAAATCCATGTACATCATAGTCAGGCTCTGTGTATGTGGTACTTTGATAAAAGTTTCGTAAATTGGCGTCTTGTATTACGCCACCTTCGGCACTTGGCCAGAAAATTTCGCCGTCACCGCCGTCTGCCTTTAAATTACGCGGAACTGTAAAACTGCCGAAATTTACAAATTCAACCGTAAACCCTGTATTGTTGTCATAATTCATTGTCATATAAATAAACGGAGAATCTTCCGAATACTTTATTACAGTTTCGGCATCAAAGGCTAATCCGCCGATATTTTTATACGTAAATTTATATCCATCTTCTGTCTTTTCTGCAGAATTCACTTTATCAGAATATATTCTTACATATTCTCCGTCACTATCAATAAGTTTTATCATTATTGCAGAATACTTTTTCTGCTCTGCCAAAAGCTCTCTTCCATTTACTTTGTAGGAAGTAATACATCCGCATTCGGTACAAAGATTTGCTTCATAAAAGCTGTTTTTTATTTCCATTTCTCTTATCTCCTCTTCATAAATTTTTCCCTAGCATCACAATAACATATTTTAAAATAATAATCAATAGCTTTTAGTTTTTTTAATAAATCCCCCCCTTTTCTTATTTAATTTTACCCTATTATTTTACGTTTTTATAGTGAGTTTCTTCATAAAAATAAAGACTATTTTACGAAAAATATGTATGTATATATCTTGCATTCAGGTCGATACTATGCTATCATATATATAAGGTGATTTTTATGAGTCTTCAAATTTATGAAATAAAAAAAGAAAGCTACTTTAATAAGGGGTCAAATATTTTTGTTCAGCTTTCTACGAATGTATCTTTTAATAATATAATCCATAAACATAATTTTATAGAGCTTGTATACGTTGTTTCGGGAACAGCCATGCACAGAATCGGCAACATAGAATACCTCGTCACAAAAGGAAATGTTATAATGGTAGACTATGGTGTTCCACATTCCTTTTCTTTTGAAAAAGGGACTTCATTCGTCACCTATGATGTCCTTTTTACTCCTGATTTTTTTGATGTTTCAGCTATTGATAATAATGAATTTAACTCTCTTGCATCTTCATATCTTTTTTCTCCATTGTTTTCCGATGGCAATATTGAAATATCAAAAAATCTTTTAACAAGTAATTCAAAAGAATTTGGAGAACTTTTCGAAAAAATATATCTTGAATTCAAACATAAAGAAACAGGCTTTCAAAGTATTTTAAGAGCGTATCTTATTGAACTTATAATAAAATTCTTTCGTGATATTGATAAGAAACGACATTCTTTTACCGAAAATAACCAAGCCCTGGTACAAAAAGCAATTGATTATATGAACACTTCTTATAAAACACCAATAAATCTTGACGAAATAGTGTCTGATTTATTCATAAGTAAAAACTATTTCCGTCAGATTTTTAAAAAAACTACAGGGACTTCTATTTCTTCATACATACAAAAGTTGCGTATTGATGAAGCGTGCCGTCTCTTAAAAGAAACTCAAATAACTTCTATTGAGATTGCAAGAGAATGTGGGTTTAACGATATAAAGTTTTTTTATCAAACATTTAAAAAAGTTACGGGATATACCCCTGCCGAGTACAGAAAACATTTCAAATAAAAAAGGGAGATGTAAAAAAATATTTTTACATCTCCCTTTTTTTATTCTATGTAGAACGTATCTATTTTAAGTAGTTCAGATACTGCAAGAAGTTCTTTTGACATATCACTAACTCCAACTATTGCGTGATGTGTTACTCCGCTTTCGAATACCTTTTCCATATATTCTTTAATTGGAGTTTTAACCTTTAATACAGCATGTAATTCTTCGTAAGAAAGTGTGGGATATTCAATACTTTCCACAGGCGAAACTATCATCTTATAACCTTCGGGAGTTTCAATAATGTGAGCTATTGTTGCATCCCCTGGTTTTAATATAAGCTCATAGTTTAAACCACCGCCTTCAAAGCCCCATTCTTCAGGAGTTCTTGTAAGCGTAATATCAGCATCGCTTTTTGCCAAAGCAGGAACGCCTATTCCGTGACCCATAATAAGGCTTGTGTTAAGCTCTTCATCATATTCTCCCCATTCGCCCATAAGTGCGGGAATTCCCGAAATTGACTTCATAAGCATCATTGTTACAAGACCGCCAAGGTCACCTTCACAGGTAACAATAATATCGTCATTTTCCATTAAAAGTGACGCACCGATACGTGCTGTTGTAAGTGTCTGCTTCTGAACAAAGTGCTGGTCTAAGAAACACATTGCATCCAAACGAAATCTTGTTGCAAGCTTTTTCATAGCTATAGCAAGTCTTACTGCTCTGAAAACGTCATCATCAGTGATGTTGCGTTTCTTAAAGCGTGAAAGAAGCTTATCTGCCACTTCTTTTACTTCTGCTTCTGTTACAGTTTCCCATTCAGCCAAAAGATGACCGCTCTGGATATAAATAACATTTACATCAAATGCTGACTTTAAGAATGTTTTCGAAAGCTCCAAATCGTACATTCCGCGGAATACGTTGCCTATAACGCCTATGTTGCTTTCTCTTATATCACTTACAGCCTGAACTGCCTTTATGTATGTGCCAAGCTTTTTGTATGCTCTTTCGTCGTCAATACTTCCAACTACAACCTTGTAATCCCTGCCAAGCTTTTTCATTGTGCCTGTAATCTGCGCTATACCTATTACACCGCTGTTTCTAAGGCTGTGTTCATAGTTGCCTTTTGTATCGATTTTATCTGTACCCTGTACCGAGAAGAATACTACAGGAACACCCTTTAACTGATTTATTACATGCATTGTCATAAAGTCAGGTAAATATGTGCCGTATGCAATTACTAAAATATCAATGTTTTCTTTTTGAAAAATCTGTGCCGCTTTTTCTGCTGCATCAAGTGTGTCAACAGTTTCAGAGCATACAACGTTTTCAAATTTTTTCTTAAAATTTGCTCTTACTCTTTCAAGGTCGCTTTCAACATTTTTCTGTAATGATTCGGGATACATTCTCCAGTATTCAAAGTATCCGCCTGTAAAAAGACCTATTTTCACAGGTGATTTAACTTTCTTTTCTGAAAGAATATCCCCGAAAGTATTTCCGCCTGCTTCTTCAAATGATTTTATCTGTGCCATTATATTTCTCCTTATTTTTTATATTTTTCTGCTATTTTTTTTGCATTACCGTAAATTATTTTATATTTATCCTCGTCGCTTATGTGCGAAAAAAGTATGCTTCCAAGACAGTATGAAGGGTCATACCACGGAATATCAGTTCCAAATAAAACTCTGTCAGCGCCAATAGCTTCTACCATCTTGTCTACAATACCACTGTGACGATGTATGTCACACAAATCAAGGTAAACATTGCTGTATTTTTTAGCAACGTCTATTGCAAGGTCAAGCTCGCCCGGCGAAGAGTGTCCCATAATAAACTGTGCGTTGGGATATTTGCCTGCAATTTTCTCAATATGTCTTGGGCCGTTGTGCGGGTCATTGTTGCCCCAGGTATGAATTAAAACCATAAGAGAATGCTTGTTTGCAAATTCCAAGGGCACATCATAGTTCCCGCCATCAAGAGCATAACGATGATAAGTTGGTAGAAATTTAAAACCTATATATCCGGGTTTTTCTAAAACATCGTTTATATCTTTTTCAAATCTTTCCCTGTAATTCGGATTAAAAAGATAATAACCTCTGAAACGGTTTGGAAAAGTCTTCATAGCTTCTTCAAGCTCTTTTTGCTTCATCCCGGGGTCAAAAAGAGCACTGTGAGGAGAACAAAAAACCATTTCAATATTTTCTTTATCCATAACCTCAACCATTTCAGCTGCCGTACATTTTGACATATATGTGCCGTAATTCGGGCCCATGTGTGCATGAGCATCAATTATAGGAAAGCTTACAAGCTTTCTGTTTTCAATAAATTCCCGTGCAAGTTTTGAAGGATTTTTCATCATAATATCACCTCCGACATAACACGTTCTATATTTCCCGAAGCTATTTTACAAATAGAACTCTCCGGAAGATCAGACGATAAAAGTGCAGCTATAGGCCCACCCATATTATCTCTTGGGAAGTTTGTACCAAAAAGCAACCGTTCATCGCCGAATTTACTGCAAAAATCGTTAACTCCGTTTATTACCTGATAATCGCTCGTATCAATATAAACATTTTTGTAAGCCTTTATTAAAGGATAAAAGAATCTGTCAGAGCCCCAAAGTCCGTAGTTTGTTATAATAACCGTAAGTTTTGGGAATTCCTTTAATACGTCAAAAATCGGCTCCCAGCCATCCTGTGGCGAAAGATATAAAGGAATATTTCTTTCGCAAAAAGCATCCAGCATATCCCCCATAGTAATTCTGTCAAGAAAATATCTGTTCTTTTTAGGATAAGCTCTTAGGGCACGAACATTGTTCTCCTTCATTTTAGGAATAAACACCGAAGGTTCAAACTGTGTTTCGGTAATAGAGGGAAGAATTGCCCATGTTGCGTGAAGTCTTTTTGGATTTTTTTCTACTTCATTCATTATAAGACTGTTTCCGTAAGTCGGGTCATTTTCAACTCCGCCCTGATGATACACAAAAGCCTCATCAATTCCGCAAAAATCCATTTCTTCCAATAATTCTTCTGCGTTTTCTGCCTGTCTTACCTTTTCAAAAACATAATAGTTTTCGTGATTTATAATTTCACAATTTATACTGTCAAGACCTATGCAGGCACTGCAATCTATAAACTTCATTTTGTACTCCTTTCTATAAATCTTAACGGATTTTCTCTTATCATAGTTTTTATATCTGTATCCGATATGCCAAAGTCTTCCATCATAGGAACAAAATGCTCGCTTAAGTGATCATATCCCCATCCGCCGTATTTGTGCATCATGCTCTTTAAGCATATATCGTTTGAAATAAGAATCTGCTTTATGTAGCCTTTTTCAATAATCTTTTTTATCATTTTTACACGCTCTGTATCATGAGCAAATGAACCTAAAAGAAGATTTCTGTTTTTGCGGTCAACATAAAATTCTTTTCCTATATTATCAAATTCCATGTAAGCCCCACGGTCTAAAATGCCAAAAATATATTTCTCGTCAAGCAGAACATCTGCGTGGTCAATGCATATTTTTTCAGGGTTAGCACCGTGATTTACTGCATAATCCAAAGCTTCAAGTCCTGTTCTGTTCCAAAGACATGCGTGAATATGCATACCAAAGCCCGTTTCAGCCTGAGCCTCTGCTGCAGCCTGCAAAAACTTCTTTTCATTATCATATATTTTATCGCTCGAACCTACCTCACCAATAACACCCGCTTTAATTCCTGTACCGTCAACGCCTTCTGTAAGCTCTGCAATAATTTTCTTTTTCATTTCTTCAACCGATTTTCCCTTATTTTCAGCCGAAACCGACGCTTCAATATAATTACCGCATCCCATTACTATATGAACACCGGTTTTTTTCGAAAGCTCTTTTAAAAATTGCGGGTCACGTCCAAAATCCTCTGTTGTAACATCAACAAAAATATCGCATCCCGCTTTTTTTACACGTAAAAGCTCGGATACTGCTGCCTCTTTATCCGAAAGCCATGCATTATCAAGCACCGCATAGGGATTACGTGAAAGCTCGCCATAATTTTCAAGACTTACTTTATCGTAAAAAATCCCATTATCTATAGGTTCAACCAAAGAACGTAAATCCGAAAAAACGTGTTCATGCGGAAGCACCCAGTTAATATTATCTTTTTCTATGTTTCCCAAAACAGTTTGTATCATATTTTTCACTCCTTGCGATTATAAACTAACACAATCTAAAAACAAAAACAATGGTCTATCCGCACTTTTTTTGCCATAAATCCAAAAAAAGTGCGGATAGACCAAATTTATTTTTTCGAAAGCAAAACACTTACCGTTGTTTTTCTTCCTTTTCTTAATATATCAACGCTTATCCTTTCGCCTGCGCGATGATAAAAAATCTGTTCGCGTAATTCAAGCATTGAGTTTATCTGACGGGAATCTATTGCCGTTATTATATCCCCCACCTTTATGCCTGCTTTTTCAGCAGGACTTCCTGCTTCTGTTTTTGCAACATATATTCCTGTTTCCTCTGTATATTCCCCAAGCAATTTAACCGCAGTTGCCCTGTCATAAGCATAAAGCCCAAGATAAGGAGTTTCAAAATTACCCGTACTTTCAAGACTTTCTATAATAGGTTTGCATATATTTACAGGAATTGCAAACCCCATTCCTTCCGCACTTGTTACCTTAACTGTATTTATTCCTATTACCTCTCCTTTTAAATTTACAAGCGGGCCTCCGCTGTTACCGGGATTTATAGAAGCATCTGTCTGCAAAAGGTTTTCCATATAATAACCCGACATTTCTATAGTTCTGTCCTTTGCACTTATAATTCCCGATGTAACCGTATGCTGAAACTGCATACTCAAAGGATTGCCAACCGCTATTACTTCTTCCCCCACTTCACACAGAGAAGAATCTCCTATCAAAGCAGGCTCTAGCGTTTGCGCTACCCTTATAACCGCAAGGTCAAGCCTTGAATCACTCCATATTTTTTGCGCCAGAAGATTTTTTCCATTTTCAAGAGTAACAGAAATTTTCCCCGCACCCGAAATAACGTGGTTGTTTGTCATTATATATCCGTTACTGCTTACAACAAATCCCGAGCCCATAGAAACTTCGTTTCTTTGAAGTTGTGCCGTTATCCCCACAACAGACGGCATAACCTTTCTTGCAATCCCGGGGATTCCTTCATCTTCTGCTGTAGCAGTAATATTTACAGTATCAGTGTTTATGTTTCTTTCATCCCCTCTGTAATCAACCGTTACAGCCGAAACAAAAAAAGATATTGCCGCTGCCGCAATAATTGTTATAAGTGTTGTAAAACCTTTCAAAATAAATCACCCTATAAATAATTATTGCAAAATCAGTTATTTTTATGCTATAATGACATAATAAATATAATTGATAATTTTGGGAGGAGTTAAAAATGCTTATTACAAACGATATAAAATATGTAGGCGTAAATGATCATAAAGTTGATTTATTTGAAGGACAATATGTGGTACCAAACGGTATTTCATATAATTCTTATATAATTTTGGACGAAAAAATTGCAGTTATGGATACAGTTGACGCAAACTTTACCCACGAATGGCTTGACAATATACAAAATGTTTTAGGCGATAAAAGTCCCGATTATCTGGTTATTCATCACATGGAACCCGACCATTCTGCAAACATTTTAAATTTTATAAAAAATTATCCTGATGTTAAAATTGTTTCATCTGCAAAAGCATTTGTAATGATGAAAAACTTTTTTGGCACAGACTTTTCCGATAGACAAATAGTTGTAGGTGAAGGCGATACTCTTTCTTTAGGAAAGCACACCCTTACCTTTGTAACTGCTCCAATGGTACACTGGCCCGAAGTTATAGTTTCCTATGACAGTACCGACAAGGTTTTATTCTCTGCTGACGGATTTGGAAAATTCGGTGCTTTGGACGTCGAAGAAGACTGGGCATGCGAAGCAAGACGTTATTATATAGGTATAGTTGGAAAGTATGGTGCACAGGTACAGGCTCTTTTAAAAAAAGCGGCAGGTCTTGATATTCAGATTATCTGCCCGCTTCACGGCCCCGTTTTAAAAGAAAACCTTGGATATTATCTTAATTTATATAATACATGGTCATCCTATCAGCCAGAAGAAGAAGGTATTGTTATAGCATATACTTCTGTTTACGGCAATACAAAAAAGGCAGTTATAAAGCTTGCCGAAAAGCTTAAATCAAACGGATGCCCAAAGGTTATAATGAATGACCTTGCCCGCTGTGACATGGCAGAAGCGGTTGAAGATGCTTTCCGATACAGCAAAATAGTTTTGGCAACAACAACCTATAACGCTGACATATTCCCCTTTATGCGTGAATTTATAGACCATTTAACCGAACGTAATTTCTCTAACCGTACCATTGCTCTTATCGAAAACGGATCCTGGGCACCTTTGGCTGCAAAGGTTATGAAAGAAATGCTTTCAAAATGCAAAAATCTTACCTTTACAGATACCACAGTAAAAATACTTTCAGCTTTAAATGACGAAAGCTCCGAACAACTCAATTCACTTGCAGATGAGCTTTGCAAAGATTATCTTGCACAGCAGGATTCAACAGCCAATAAAAACGATTTGTCTGCCTTATTTAATATAGGATACGGTCTTTATGTTGTAACATCAAACGACGGCAAAAAGGATAACGGACTTATTGTAAATACCGTAACACAGGTTACCAGCACTCCTAACAGAATAGCTGTAACAATCAATAAAGAAAATTATTCCCACCATATAATAAAGCAGACAGGCAAGATGAACATAAACTGTTTAAGCACAGACGCTCCCTTCTCTGTATTTGAAAAGTTTGGCTTTGTAAGCGGTAGAAATGTTGATAAATTTGCCGGATGTGAACCCCTGCGTTCCGATAACGGACTTATCTTCCTTCCCCGCCATATCAATTCCTTTATGTCGTTAAAGGTTGAACAGTATATTGACCTTGATACACACGGAATGTTTATATGCTCTGTAACCGAATCAAGAGTTCTTTCTGACAGAGAAACAATGACATATTCCTATTACCACGACAATGTAAAACCAAAGCCCGATACAGAAGGTAAAAAGGGTTATGTATGTAAAATATGCGGATATGTATATGAGGGCGATACTCTTCCCGATGACTTTATATGCCCGCTTTGTAAACACGGCGTTGCCGATTTTGAAGAAATAAAATAATTTTTTGGAGGTGAATTTTATGAAAAAATATGTTTGTGACGTATGCGGATGGGTTTACGATGAAGCTTTGGGAGATCCCGATAACGGCATTGCTCCCGGCACAAAATTTGAAGACCTGCCCGAGGATTTTGAATGTCCTCTCTGCGGTGTAGGTAAAGATAATTTCAGTGAAGAATAAAAAAATATCCACGTTTTATCTCTTTGGTAAGCGTGGATATTTTTTTATTATGCGTTAAACTATACTTGACAAAAAGATAATATTATATTATAATTGCTACATCAGAACTTAAACGTTTTAGATATTGAATATTGCTACAATTTTTCAAAGGAGAAACAAAAATGAATTATCCCAATGGTTTAGCCTTCAGCGATGAAATTATGAAAGAAGTTCAGGACAAATTTCTGTATTTGAACGAAGACAAGTTTGTAGGAGAAAGACTGTTCTTTGACAACGCAGGCGGTTCTTTCAGACTTAAAGAAGTTGAAAAATGCTTTACAGAAATGGATTCTATTCCCGACTGTCCCGAAAGAATACATAAAATGGCACGTTATCTGCAGGATGTGCAGAAAAAAGGTGAAGACGATATACGCATAATCTTCAACGCACCAAAAACAGGAAGTATTGTAACCTCTTTAACAGCTTCACAGCTTATGTTCCAGATGGTAGGTGCTGTTGCCGAAAATGTAGAAGGTACAAATATAGTTACTTCTGTTTTGGAGCATCCTTCTGCTTTTGATGCTGCTTCATATTATGCCGAAAAAACAGGCAGAGAACTCAGGGTTGCACAAAGCAATAAGGTAACAGGCGGTGTTGACCCCGAAACTGTTGCCGCTTTAGTTGACGAAAATACAGTTTTACTCAGTGTTATGTACGCATCAAATATTACAGGTGCAATTTATAATATCGAAGAAATTGTTCGTCTTGCAAGAGCAAAAAAGAATGACTTATATATTATTGTTGACTGCGTTCAGCACGCTCCTCACGGAATAATTGACCTCGAAAAAACTCCCGTAGATGGAATGAACATTGCCCCATATAAATTCTTCGGATATCGTGGTTCGGGAATTGGCTGGGTTTCTGAAAGACTTTCAACCTTACCTCACCATAAATTACTTGGAAAGCCCGCTGAAGTATGGGAGCTTGGCAGTCCTGCCCCTGCACAGTACGCAGCAGTTACAACAATTGTTGATTATGTATGCTGGCTTGGCGGAAAGTATATTGAAAGCACAGACCGAAGAGAATTATTTGTAGAAGGTATGACACGCATAAAGCTTCAGGAAAGAGCTTTGCTCTACAGAATGCTTGAAGGTACACCCGAAATTCCCGGTTTACGCCATATTAAAAATGTAAAGGTCTTTTTAGACTACGAAGATTTAACCGTAAGAGATTTGATTTTAGCTATGGGCTTTACAAATATAGGCTATACCGAAGCTGTGGTTGAATACGAAAAACGCGGTGTAATAGTGTATGACCGTCTTTCAACAAGCATCTATTCAAAGCGTATGCTTGAATCATTTGATATGGACGGAGCTGTAAGAGTTTCCCCCTTACACTGTAATTCATTAGCCGATATAGATAAATTCCTCAAAGTAACACAGGAAATAGCAAACCTGTAATCTGAATTCCCCGCCATTTTTATTAAAAAAACGCTTGACAAAACTAAAGCGCTTTAGTATAATATACTTAAAGCGTTTTTTTTATTTGTGTTTAAATAAAATATTTATAACGTAAATTTTTATATTAGGAGGAAGATTTATGCCAGTATATGAATCTATTAAAAATGCCGACAATAAAATTGTTATTTCCGCAGCTAATAAAGATTCCGTAATCTTTGGTTGGGACAAAGTTGTAGCACAACTTGCCGACATGGTTGCTGCAGGCAAAACAATTGCTATTGACGGTTGGTACGGTATCAACTACGAAAAAATTGCTAAGGCTATTGCCGAAAAAGCAAATGCTGCAGATGTTGCTTTAATTGCAGCTAACGAACTTTATTTATCAAGAGAAGAAATTATTGCTTACAACCAGCCCTATGTAACAGATGACCCTGGTTTTGGTAAAGTTAACAAAACAGGTGTTATAGAAGATATTATGGCTGATTCTGCAATTGCTTCCGCTAAAGCAAAATTAGCTGATGCAAAGGCAGCTATTATTTATGGTGAAGGTGCTTGTATAAAAGCATTTGAAGATGTAATTGATGTTAAGTGCTACATCGATAACACACACCAGAAAGTACAGTGGGATATGTGGGAAGGAAGACTTGCAACATTCGGTTGCAAAACTCCTACAGAAGGTTATAACTGGAAAGAATATAATTATTCCGACTACTATATGCTCAAGCGCCAGAAGGATTATATGTATGGTGCAATGGACTTCTATATCGAAAACTATTTTGAAAACGACCTCGTGCTCGTTCCCAGAAAAGCTTACGACGAAATTATGTCCACACTCGTAAAATATCCTATTCATGAAGTTAAAATATTCAGCCCCGGTCCTTGGGGAGCTTACAGATATGAAGATATGGACTACGGCGTAGAAGGTCTTGCAAACAATGCCTGGAACAAAATTGCAGGTCCTGAACTTCGTATTCTCATTGACTTTGGCGGAGAAAGAAGCATTTCAATGCCTATGCTCAATGCTATGCAGTACGGTAAAGAACTTGTTGGTGAACTTATTGACAAGCAGTATCCCGGACTCTTCCCCCTCGACATCTGGCTTGATGACGGTTATCACAAAACACCTCAGCCTGCTGAAAGAATTTCAATGCCTATGCATATTCACCCCAGCAGTCACTATGTAAAGGAACACTTTGATGAACCTTTAGGAAGATATGAAACATATTACATAGCAGAAGCTTACGAAGGTGCAAACACCTGGATGGGCTTCCACGATGATGCAGATATCGAAGAATGGGAAAGACTTTGTGAAGAATCAAACAACATCACTCCCATCGAAAACTGGAAAGAATTCATTGCTAACTGGTCAAGCAAAGAAGGCGACCTCTACCTCATTCCCCCTGGAACAATGCACGGTCACGGCGGTAATCAGATGGTACTTGAAATGGATACAAACCCCAGTATCAACGGTACAGAATATTCATTCTTTGAATATGACTTTGCAAGACCCTCATGGGATGACAACGCAAAAACAATGACAGGCAAGCCCTTAAAGATGCATCTTGAACATGGCAGAAACATGGAAAAAACAAGAAGAGCTTCATGGGTTAAGGATCACCTCCTTTCAACACCAAGCGTTGTTAAGTGGACAAAAGACTACTTTATCGACAGATATAAGAGCACACCTGTTATGCCCTACCACGTTGAAAGAATCCATTTTGAAAAATGCGGTGAATATTCAACAGAAGGTAAATTTATGCACATGTTCACACTTACAGTTGGTTCCAAGGTAACAGTTCGTTCAAAAGCAAATCATGATTTATTTGCAGTTTGCGACAAGTTCCAGACTCTTGTAATCCCTGCAACATTCGGCGATTATGAAATAATCAACGAAGAAGGCGGACGTGTAACTTGCGTTATCCAGAGATGGAAACAGGGTTAATTTAATATTTACAAAGTTTAATATGAGCCACAGAAAAACTGTGGCTCATTAGTTTAAAAAAGGAGATTTATTATGAATATATTAGCAATTGGTGCGCATCCAGATGATGTAGAAACTTCCTGCGGCGGTACTTTAGCAAAATACGCAAAACAAGGACATAAAGTTTTTACAGCTACAGCAACTAACGGCAACGTAGGTTCTGCAACACTTCCTATGGACGAAATTGCAGCCATTCGTAAAGAAGAAGCAAGAAAAGCAGCTGCTATCATAGGTGCAGAGTATATCTGTCTTGACTATGATGATGAAATGTTTTTTGAAGACAAAGAAGCAAGACTTGCTTTTATAAACCTTGTAAGATATTGCAAACCCGATGTAATCATAACTCATAACCCAAAAGATTATAATCCCGACCACGAACTTACAAGCAAAATTATCAACGATATCGCAGTAATGATTCCCGTTGCAAAAATAGTAACAAAAAATCCTCCCTGCGATAAAATCCCTGTAATTGCATATTTTGAAGCTGCTCACGGTCTTGGTTTTATTCCTACAGAATATGTAGATATCACTGACACATTTGAAACAAAAATGGAAATGTGCAGACAGCACCAAAGCCAGATTGCCTGGATGTCTGCAAACTACAAAGAAAATGCTGACAAAGATTTCTTTGAAAACTATGTTACAACAGCAAAATACAGAGGAATGCAGTGCGGTGTTAAGTATGCTGAAGCATTCAGAATGTCAAACGATGCTCACCGTATAGTTCCCTACCGTGTTCTTCCGTAATAAAGCTATGAATACAAAAGTTAAAAATCATCCCCTTTTTGGAAAATCACTTTACGCCGACAACGGTGTTGTGGAAATAGTTATACCTCTTGATTTTGGTATCAGAATAACACACTTTTCATTTTTAGGTATGAATAATGTGTTTTTTGAACAGCCAAAAGATATGACAGACCTCTCAACCCCCGAAGGATGGCGTATATACGGCGGTCACAGACTTTGGCTTGCACCCGAAACAGAATCGGTTTATTATCCTGATAACGAGCCTGTATCCTACACCGTTTCGGATAATAAAATAATTGTCACACAAAATACTGACCCTGTTTTGGGCATCAAAAAATCTATGCATATCACATTTTCTGGTGACGCCACATTAGAGGTTGACCATATAATCGAAAATGTGAATGACACTCCTTTGGAATGTTCCTTGTGGGCAATATCCTCAATGGCACCTGGCGGAACCGAAATAATTCCTCTCCACCAATGCTATAAGGCATACCACCCGCTTCACTTCATTTCAATGTGGCACTATACAAACCTTGGCGATGAAAGAGCAACCTATTCAAAAGAGAATGTTACCCTGAAACATATTCCTCTTGAACAAAGATACAAAATAGGTGTAGGTCATCCGTGCGGAGCTATATCCTACTCAAATAACGGACAAAAGTTTGAAATATCTTACGATGTAAACGAGGATCTTCCCTATCCCGACGGAAATGTATCTTATGAAACATATATGTGCGAGCACATGGTTGAACTTGAAAGTCTTTCACCTTATTCCTCTGTTTTGCCAAACAAAACAATGAATCATAAAGAAGTGTGGACTTTAAGCAAAATATAAAATTTAAGGAGCAAAGCTATGAATATAAATATTGCAGCAGTAGGTTTGGCTCATCCTTTCGAAGTAGGTTTTAACGAAGCTGAATCTCTTTTAACTCAAACTGTTAACACTCTTTGCAGTGTTGGTGTTAATTGCGAAAATACAGGCGTTATTATGCACGACCTTGAAACAGTAAAAAAAGCAGCAGATGCACTCAAAGTGTCGGATGCAGATATGATAATGATTTGTATCGCAACCTGGAGTGAAGACCACCACCTGCTTGATTTACTTTCTTATGTAGATAAACCCGTTATTTTGCGTGCATATCCCGCATTTGACACAGGTTCTCTTTGCTGTGCTCACCAGATTGGTGCAGTATTTACCGATATCGGCAAAGGATACGAGTTCATATACGGCTACGCAGACCAGACAGACTGTGCTAAAGAAGCAAAAAAGATTGCAACTGCTTATGCTCTTAAAACCTGTATGAGCCGTGTACGTGTTGGTGCTATTGGCGGACGTGTTAAAGGAATGACCGAAATTGCTTATGACGAATTTTCAATTAAGCAAAAACTCGGCGCAAGAGTTGTAAATATCGATGAAAAAGAAATGACCGAAAAGGTAGCAAGCATTTCAGATTCCGAAGCAGAAAAGATTTTAGCAGAAAAAAATGATATTTTAAAGCCCTGTAAAATTTCTTCTACAAAAGAAAGCATGCTTGAATCCATTAAATACTATGCTGCTTTAAAAGACCTTTCGAAAGAATATGCTCTTGACGCACTCTCGGTAAAGTGCTATACTACATATATGGGTAAAATATGCCTTGGATATTCACTTTTATCAGAAGAAGGAATAGTAGGTTCGTGTGAAGGAGACGTAACAAACGCCCTTACTATGAAGCTTATGTACGAGCTTTCACAAAAACCCATAAATAATACTGACCTTTTGTACATTGATGATGACGCAAATACCATTCTTTTTGCACATTGCGGTTCTTCAGGCTTCTCTATAGCAGAAGGAGAAATCGACCTTTGTCCCGTCAGATTAGCTGAAACAGGTGTTTGCACAAAGTTTTTAGTTAAACCGGGTAAAGTAACAGCCGTAAACATTTGCGGTCACGGAGATACCTTCCGTCTTTCTGCAATGGTCGGAGATGCAGTCCCCTGCGGAATGGAATTCCCCGGTAACCCAGTAAAAATTAAGTTTGACAAGCCTGTTGAACAAATAAATAAAGAAATAATGGCAAACGGAATCGGTCACCACTGGATGGTTGCTTATGGCGACTATATGGAAGAACTTAAATATTTCTGCAAAATAAATAATATCTTAATGTACGAAATATAATTTTGGAGGTAATTTATGAAAAGATCAGAAATAAATGCTGCAATGCGCGGAGCACTTGATTTATTCAAAGAATATAAAATAACTCTTCCCTCTTTTGTTTTATGGAGTCCCGACGAATGGAAAACAAAAGGCGAAGAAACTACCGAAATAAAAGAAAATATGCTTGGTTGGGATATAACCAATTTTGGACGCGGAGATTTTAAAGATATAGGTCTTTTGCTTATTACTCTCCGTAACGGTAACCAGAAAAACCCCCAGAAATATCCCAAGCCCTACGCTGAAAAGCTTATGGTTGTAAAGGAAATGCAGGTTACACCGATGCATTTTCACTGGAACAAAATGGAGGATATAATTAACCGCGGTGGCGGAAACCTTATAATAAAGCTTTATAACTCCACCGAAACCGAAGAACTTGCCGATACAGATGTAGAGATTAGCATAGATGGTGTTAAGCATACCTTCCCTGCAGGTTACGAGCTTACCTTAAAACCCGGTGACAGTGTAACTTTAACCCCCGGTCTTTACCACAAATTCTGGGGCGAAGAAGGCAAAGGCTCCATTATCGTTCAGGAAGTTTCAATGTGTAACGACGATGCTAACGATAATCGTTTTTATGAAGAAACCGGACGCTTCCCCGAAATTGAAGAAGACGAAGCTCCTCTTTATCTTTTGTGCAACGAATACGATAAATAAAATATCTATAGTTTATAAAAAAACTGCATTCAAATTGAATGCAGTTTTTTATTATATATCACGTACCGAAAGACGTTCAATTAAATTCAGTTTCAACGATACACTTTCAACATTTTCGCCGTTTATTTTTCTAACTATCATATCCATTGCCATAGAGCCTATCCCCACCTTATCAATACCCATAGTGGTAAGAGCAGGGTTTATGTAACGAGCCAAAAGCATATCATCAATACCCATAACAGACAAATCATCAGGGACCGAAAGCTTCATATCTCTTTTTGCACATCTTATAGCGCCTATTGCAAAGCTGTCAACTGTACAAAGTATCGCCGACGGTCTATCCTTTGCCGATAAAATATCTTTTGTAACAAAACATGCACTGTCTTCACTTGCAACAGATATATTAGTAAATTCAGGCTTTGGCGTAATGCCATGTTTTTTCATTGCATCAAGAAATCCCGAAATTGTTTGCTCTTTAAAGTCGCTAACAAGACTTGATGAAATCAATGCAATATTGCTATGCCCTCTTTTAATAAGATAAGAAGTGGCATCATAAGTAGCTTTTTTATAGTCAGGACTTATAGAAGTTATTTCTTTATTATTTGAGTGTGAGTCAACAACTATAAACGGAACTCCGCTTTCTTTTGCTTTTTCTATTAAAGTTTCATTTATGTCCTGCATGAATATAATTCCGTCAGCATCGCCCGAATATATCAAATCAGGAAGCTCTGTTTGATTTTTTATAGGTTTGCTTATAATTACATTATAACCGCATTTCATACTTCTTGCTATTATTCCGCGGGTAATTTCAAAATAAAACAAATCTTCAAACGGAGAGGAAAAAGCATTCATCATAATACAAATGTTAAAGCTTTTATTTAAAGCCAGTTTTTTAGAAATTAAATTGGGCTTAAACCCTGTTTCTTCAATTATTTTTTGTACTTTTTTTCTTGTATTTTCTCCTACTCCGGGTCTGTCGTTCAAAACAAAAGATACCGCAGTTACAGAAACTCCGGCTTTTTGAGCAATATCTTTTACAGTAAGCTTTTTCAAGCTGTACCCCTCCCTGTGCTTATTCTCTGTTGTTTTTCCAATTTATTATTTTAAATAATTCCCCATATATTTTTTATTATACCATTTATAAATAATAAAAGCAAGACAAATTTTTCACAGCCTGTTTATACATTCTCCTCAAGTGTTTCAATGTAAAAGCTTACAGGTCTGAACCCGTCATTACACGAAATCATAGCAGACTTTTTATTTTTCATCCATCCGTCATAAAAATTCTCTCCTCCGTGTGCAAGTGCCATTACAAAGCTTGACATACTTTCCCACGCACTTTCACATAAACCATCAGGCTTCTCCCAACCATTAGTTACAAAAACCTGTCCCTCTTTTAAGTCACATGCGTGTTCAATTGGATTTTCATACTTTTCAATCAAATCATCATATCTTGCCATTTTCATTACGGTAATTTTGCATTTTTTCATAAGATGCGTATCTCCTTTAGCCTTTCCTTCCGCCCGAAAGCTTATAACTTTCATCTACTCTTTTTAAAATTTCGTTTGTTTCAATATAATCTCCTAAAAGAATTGTTACCCAATGCTTTTTATTCATGTGATATGCAGGAAAATATCCTTTTTGGTCAACCAAACGTTCCACATCACTCGGTTTCATTTTTATGTTCATAATTTCTATAATTTCGTCGGAATCAAGCCCTATTTTCTTTGCCGATACTTTTAAAAATACTGCATACCATTTTTCGTTATCGCTTCGTCTTACTATAGAGTTTTCGTCGTTCCACGGAAATTCAGGATAATTTTTATATTTCTTTATTATGTAATTTATAACTTCATTTGTCTGATTAAGCTTATATACATCGCTGTCAAAACAGGCATTTGAAATTTCGTTTAAAGTTTTTTCGTACTCTTCTTTTACTTTGCCTACAAACTCGCCCGTTGCAGTTTTAATTAAGTGAAGAACATATTCTTCCCTGGTCCCTGTATCTACAAGCTTTGTTATAACATAATCATCTTTGTCAAGCAATATAATCATTTCAAATTGACCGTCAAGCAAAAATGTTTTGAATGTATATTCTTCATCTTTTTTTATAAAGCCAAACTCAATTAACTTATTTATATTTGCTTTTTTATTTTTAAATCTGAATTTGTTCATCATTTTCCCATTCTTTTGTAAAATTTATTATAAGCATTGTAGAATCAGAGAACGATTTAGATGCCGCACTTTTTGGCGATATACTCACTTCGTTCGTGCGATATATTTTCTCTCTCTTCAAATGCGATATAACCTCTCTCCGTTCGGTTGCGATATGATATAAATTCCTTAATCTCGTCCCGAAGGGACATATCGCATTACGAAGTAATATATCGCACCGCAAGGCATATCGCAAATTCCGCCAGGAATTTATATCGCTGAATTCAACTTCGTTGAATTCATTGTAGCATATTTTTTTATTTTTTGCAACTTAACAGGTTCTCCTTTACAAAATAATGTTTTTCATATATACTTAAACTATAAAAACTCCATACAAGAGGGATATTTATGAACATATATAGCCAGACTTTAAAAATGCTTCAGGATTATTTTATATCCTTTGGCGAAAATCCTGCAAAAGCTAAAATACTTTTTAACTCTGTTTATAATGAAAAGATAACTGATTTTTCGGATATAACCACACTCTCTTCTTCTGTAAGAACTAAGTTGTGCAATGATTTTGAATTCGGGAAAATTGAGCTTGTAAAAAAATCAGAAAATCAAAATACCGCAAAATATCTGTTCCGCCTTTTTGACGGTTGCAGTGTTGAAACAGTTTTAATGAAACATGATTACGGCAACGGTATATGTATTTCTACTCAGGTTGGCTGTAATATGGACTGCGTTTTTTGCGAAAGCGGAAAACTTAAAAAGGTTCGTAATTTAGAAACATACGAAATGGTTTTACAGCTTTTGTATATAAAAGATGTTTTGAATATACCTGTAACTCATGTTGTCCTTATGGGAATTGGAGAACCGTTTGATAATTACGATAATACTATAAACTTTATTGACATTATAACCGAGCAGGCAGGAATATCAATTGCAGCAAGACATATTACCGTTTCCACAAGCGGTATTGCACCTAAAATAATTGAATTTTCAAAGCGTGACGTTGTAAATGGTCTGGCAATAAGCCTGCATGCTCCAAACGATAATTTGCGTAATAAACTAATGCCAATAAATAAAGCATATCCCATAAACGAACTTATTGAAGCTGCAAAAATATATACCCATAGCAGCAATAAAAAAGTAACCTTTGCATACATAATGATAAAGGATATAAACGACAGTAACTCCTGTGCTCTTGAGCTTGCAAATCTTCTAAAGGATATAAACTGTTATGTAAATCTTATTCCGTATAACAAAACCCGCTCAACAAGCTATGAACCGAGTGACAGAAGCCGCATTTCCGAATTTTTTGATATCCTTAAAAAACAAGGTATAAATGTTACATTAAGGCGTGAATTCGGCGGTAATATGGATGCCGCCTGCGGACAATTAAGCTCGGATTACCATAAAAGCTGAATATATTTATATTTTATTATCCAATATCACAAGATTTTCAATTATTATCTGTATATAATTAAATTATCATCTTTAAGGAGGATTTTTATGAATAATAACATTCCTGTTCCTGCAGATTATATTAAAAACTTCGAACAGCTTGGCTTTGGTATGTTTGTTCACTTTGGTCTTTACTCTGAAATTGGAAAAGGTGAATGGGTATATAATATCTGTAATTTAAAAGAAGAGGATTATTGCAAAACAATAAATAATTTTAATGTTAAGTCTATGGCTGAAATTGTAGCCGTTGCCAAATCTGCAGGCTGTAAATATATTTGTCTTACAACAAGACATCACGACGGATTTTCGCTTTATGATACAAAGGGCTTAAGCGAATTTGATGTAATGCACTCCCCTTGCAAACGTGACCTTATAAAAGAATTTGTTGAAGAGTGCAAAAAAGAAGATATTATGCCTGTTTTTTATCACACCACTCTTGACTGGCTTCACAAGGATTTTGAAAACGATTTTGATAAATATCTTGATTATTTATACGACAGTGTAGAAATTCTTTGTACACAGTACGGCGAAATAGGCGGAATGTGGTTTGACGGAAACTGGTCAAAACCCGATGCCGACTGGAAAGAAGACAGGCTTTATAAAATGATTCATCGCCATCAGCCTAAAGCTATGGTTATAAATAACACAGGGCTCGAAAACCGCGGTGCAAAAGGTGCCGAAGAAATAGACTCTGTAACATACGAAAGAGGACTCCCCGGTATTATTGACCGCACAGGCTGGAAAAAATATCTCGCAGGCGAAATGTGCGAAACCCTTTGTGACCACTGGGGTGTTGCAAACTTTGACATAAACTTTAAATCTGTAAAACAGCTTATTGAAGAACTCTGCGAATGCAGAAAGGTTGGTGCAAACTTCCTTTTAAATATTGGCCCTTCTGCTGATGGCACTGTTTCGAAAATGCAACAGGCTATAATGGAAAGTATAGGTCTTTGGATGAGTTTTTACGGCAAAGCAATTTATAACGGAAGACCTTATCTTATTTATGACGATAAAAAAGACTTTATTCTTCGTGATGTAAACGACGAAAAAACAGCTTATCTTTTCCGTTTTAATCCCGGACATTCAGCAGGTGACACAAATGTTACTTTGGAATTTAAAAATGATACTGCAGTTACTCTTGATAAAATAGATAAAGAGATTGAAAGCCTTCGTTGGTTGGATACTAATGAAGATATCCCCTTTGAACAAAAAGGCGATAAAGTATCAGTAAACCTTTTAGGTTTTCCTTACGGATACAGTCTTTGCGTAAGAGTTGCTGAAATTAAATTTAAATAAAGAAAAATGACTTGTTTTACAAGTCATTTTTCTTTATTTGTACATAATTTATTATTATCATAACTATAGCGGCTATGGCAATATAGCCGTATATGGGATATATTATTCCTACAAGGTCACTAAACCCAAATATACTGAAAACAGCTGTTAGTGAACTTAAAAGCCATATAAACAAGTTTTTATGGCTTTTTATTTTTTCAAACCTTAAAAAATAATCTATAACAGGAATAAATACCGCCAAAGCCGCACCCATCATTGAGCCTATAAGCAAAATTGCATAAAGGTACATAAATGGAGTTCCAAGCTGTTTTGTAAGATAAAGCATTGGTAATTCTTCTCTGAACGAAACGGGAGTTGTAGAAAGTGCAAGCATTATTCCAAACCCAATTACAAATAAAATTATTCCACCTATCACAGTTCCCCACAGCATTGTTTTTTTAGTGTTTACCATTTTTCCTATATTTGCAATAACACCTATTGCACAAAAAAAGTTATAAGAAACAAAGGTTATTGCTGCAATAAGCGGGTTGTTTATAAGAGGATTTCCTTCTACTGCTTTTATGGGAACTTTTACTCCAAAAACAGCCAGTGCAATAATACTTATTAAAATTGTAACAACTGTTAAAGCGGGCACAAGCTTTGAAAAGAGTGATACCGCCCCTTCTGTACCCTTCATTGCAATAATTGTTACAATAATACAAAAAGCAATACTTGATACAAATTTCAAAAAATTTATTTCAAACATCTGACTTACAAGAGCCCCTGCTCCAGATGCCATAATTATGTATATTCCTATAAGAAATGATATTTCAATTGCACTTACTGTTGCCCGCAAGGCTTTTGACCCGTTTGGAAAAATTACTCTGTCTATTTCGACAATTCCGCTTTTATATGAAAAACAAAGCAAAATATAGCTAATCAGGCTCAAAAGAGCTATCGCAAAAGCAAATCCTATATATCCCAAAACTCCGAACGAAGCAAAAAACTGCCATAGTTCCTGTCCCGAAACAAAGCCTGCTCCGATAAAGCTCCCTGTAAAGGCAAAAGCCAGATTTAGTTTATTTAGTTTGTTCATAAGCTTTCTCCATATAAAAACCACTATATTTAGTGGTTGCATTTTTTAAGAAAATGTGGTAAAATATTACAAAAGTTTTACAAAAAGGAGGTTTTTATGTTTAAAAAAGTTTTAATTTTTTTTCTTTGCTTTTTTATATGCCTGCCTGTTTTTTCTTTAGCCGAACACGCAAAATTCGAAGGTCACGAAATACCTGTTGATATTGTTATTAACGACACTATGATAAATGCCGATGCTTTTTTGGAAAATGGTTCAACCTTTGTTTCTGTACGAGGTTTTTGTGAAGCTTTGGGTGCAACCGTTTTATGGAATCAGGCAGAGTCTTCAGTTACTGTTACAAAAAATGATATTACTCTTACTTTATATGCAGATAAAGGCTATGGTGTGCATTGGGGCAACGTTATTTACTGCACCGTTCCTTATTATAACGGTTCTGTATATGCTCCCGTTAAAACATTAACCGATATTTTTGGTTATGCGCTCCAGTGGGACGGATATTATTACCGTGCATTGGTTACCGCTCCCGATGTAACAGCAGTTCCTCAAAACTGTATAAACCACTTTTACAATACCGATGATATTTTATGGCTTGCAAGAATCACCCAGGTTGAATGCGGAAACGATATTTTTGAAAATCAGCTTGCAACGGCAAATGTAATTGTAAACCGCGTAAAATCATCGCAATTTCCCAATTCTGTATACGATGTTGTATTTGACAGACGAGGCGGAGCAGTTCAGTTCCCTCCCGCTTTTACAAACAAAATCTACTTAACTCCCAAAGCAAGTTGCATAATTGCCGCAAAATGCGCCTTAAACGGCGATAATAACATTGGCCCTTGTCTTTTCTTCTTAAGCAAAAAACTTGATTCAGGCTCGTGGGTTGCGCGAAATAAAACCTACTACACTTCGGTAGGCGGCCACATGTTCTATTATTAAGCTATAAAAGGGGATGTAAAAAAAGTCCAGGTCGCAAAAAACAAAGAAATATTGTAGGGAACGCCCATGAAGGGCGTTCCTTATTTTTTCAGGGAGGGCGTGGAAACCCTCCCCTGCAGGTAAATTAAATTTATAAACAGATAAATTAGGTCGAAAAAATCAAAAAATTGATTTTTTCTTAAAAATTTATGTTTTTTGCTATGAACAAACTTCGCCTCTCGACGTACCTTTGTACGCCTTCGGGTAACCTAAAGCAAGGCAAAGCCTTGCTTTAAGTCAGTTTGTCCATTCTGAAACATTTTTTCCTATCCCCTAAAAAAGGAGCTGTAAAAAATTTATTTTTTTACAGTTCCTTTTTTTATATTCTTTTTAATTTTATCCCTCGTAGTTATAACCAAGCTCTATAGCTTTTTTATTAAGCTCTAATAATTCGGGTTTCTTTGCTGAAACAAATTTTTCCATTACTGACATTGCATTTTCATAAGGAATTACATCTGTATGCTTCATCATATATCCTAAAATTATCATATTTGCAAGACCTGTTAAGCTATTGTCAGATGCAAGCTTTGTAGCAGGGATATAATGTGCAGACACATCTTCTCTTTTAACTTTTCTGTCAATAAGAGCACTGTCAACAATAACATGTCCGCCTGCAGGAACTGCATCTTCATATTTATCAAGCGAAGGAAGGTTCATTGCTATTAATATATCAGGGTTTGATACTATAGGCGAGCCAATGGGCTTTTCGCTTATTATAACACTGCAGTTTGCTGTACCGCCACGCATTTCAGGTCCGTAGGAAGGTAACCAGCTTACTTCTTTTCCTTCAAAAAGTCCTTCAAATGCAAGGAATTTGCCTGCAAACAAAATTCCCTGTCCGCCGAATCCGGCAATAAGAATTTTATTTTCCATTTTATTTGTCCTCCCCTGCATATTTATCCTTATAAACTCCCAAAGGATAATAAGGAATCATTTTTTCGTCAACCCATGCCAGAGCTTTTTCAGGGCTCATACCCCAGTTTGTGGGACATGTGGATAAAACTTCAACAAGAGAGAAGCCTTTTCCTTCTACCTGATTTGTAAAAGCTTTTTTAATTGCTTTTTTAGCATTTTTGATATTCTTTACGTTGTTTACTGCAACTCTTTCAAGGTAAGTTGCACCGTCAACGTTTGAAAGCAATTCACAAACCTTTACAGGTAAACCTACTGCATCTACATCTCTTCCGTAAGGTGATGTCTGTGTTACTTGACCCGGTAATGTTGTAGGAGCCATCTGACCGCCTGTCATACCGTAAATTGCGTTGTTTATAAAAATAATTGTTATATTTTCGCCTCTTGCTGCCGAGTGTACCGTTTCAGCTGTACCTATAGCTGCAAGGTCGCCGTCGCCCTGATAGGTAAATACTATATGATTTTCAGGGTCTGATCTTTTAAGTCCTGTTGCAACTGCGGGTGCACGTCCGTGAGGAGCTTCAACCATATCGCAGTTAAAGTAATTATATGCAAATACAGAACATCCAACAGGTGCTACACCTATTGTTTTGCCTTCTATGCCAAGTTCATCTATAACTTCTGCTACAAGGCGGTGTACTATACCGTGAGTACAGCCGGGGCAGTAATGAAGGGGTACATCTGCCAATGCCTTTGGTTTTTCGAAAACTATCATTATTCATTACCTCCTTTTGCAGCTTCAAATATCTTCTGTGTAACTTCTTCAACTGTGGGAATCATACCGCCTGTTCTGTTGCAAAGAAGTACGGGTCTTTTACATCTTATAGCAAGTTCTACATCTTCTATCATCTGTCCCATCGAAAGTTCAACAGAAATAAATGTTTTAACCTTTTCTGCTGCCTTTTCAAATGCCTTTTTAGGGAAAGGCCAAAGTGTTATAGGACGAATCATACCAACCTTTATTCCGGCTTCTCTTGCAGCGTCAATAGCGTTTTTGGAAACACGTGCTGCAACGCCGTAAGCTGCTATACAGATTTCAGCATCATCCATCATATACTCTTCGTACATAACTTCGTTTTCTTCTATGATTTCATATTTTTTATATCTGTCAAAGTTAAACTGTTCAAGTTCTTCAGGCTTTAAGAAAAGAGAATTTATTATATTGTGTTCTCTTTCGCACTTTGTACCTGTAACAGCCCAGGGCTTTTCAAATGTTTTAACTTCTGTTGCATCAAGATTTACAGGCTCCATCATCTGTCCCATTGTACCATCAGCCAAAATCATAGCGGGCATTCTGTACTTGTCTGCAAGCTCGAAGGCTTTTATTGTAAAGTCAACCATTTCTTGTACAGATGCAGGTGCTAATACAAGCACATGGAAGTCACCGTGTCCAAGGCCTCTTGTTGCCTGGAAATAATCTGCCTGTGAAGGCTGAATTCCGCCAAGACCGGGGCCGCCACGCTGTACGTTTACTATAACAGCGGGCAAATCGCTACCTGCAAGGTATGATATACCTTCGCTCTTTAATGAGATACCGGGGCTTGAGCTTGAAGTCATAACTCTTTTTCCTGTTGATGCTACACCGAGCACCATATTTATTGCTGCAATTTCACTTTCTGCCTGTAAAAATACGCCGCCTATTTTAGGCATCTTTTTTGACATATATGCCGCAACTTCTGTTTGCGGTGTTATGGGGTATCCAAAGTAATGACGGCAACCTGCCATTATAGCAGCCTCTGCCATTGCTTCATTTCCCTTCATAAGTACTTTTTCAGCCATTTTGTTCCCTCCTTATTTCTCTACTGTTATAACGCAGTCAGGACACATAATTGCACAAAATGCACAACCTATACATTCTTCCTGATTTATTATTCCTGCAGGATGATATCCTTTTGCGTTGATTGTTTCTTCGTCTAACTTAATAATATGTTTGGGGCAAGCGTTAACACAAAGTCCGCAACCCTTACAAAGATTTACATTAAAAGTTGTCTTTGCCATAATTTTATCCTCCTTAAAAGCTTTGTTTTACATATATTTTTATAGGGAATATATTTTCTTTATCACAAAGTTTTGGGTACAATTCTTCTTTTACCGCTGTAAATTTAATTGGCAGACCTGATTTTTCTGATACCTCTTTTGCAAAGTCAAATGTTTTTATAACATCATCTTCTGTTGTTTCGTCACCTATATTGGAATTATTTATAATTCCTGTAAACTTAAGTCCTGCCGAAGTTTCTATTTCGTGCATAACTTCTATGGTATCGTCTGCGTTGCTTGTTCCGGGACGGTATTTATTGATTACAAAAAGCATTTCATAATCGTTTTCGGTTAAGATTTTTTCGGCAAACCTGCCAAGAGCCAAAGCCCCCCTGTCATCACCGCCAATATCAACTATACTGTGAATATTCTTTTCGTCGGTAATTGAGTAAATCTCTCCCGGAAGAGCTGGAACATCAACATTGCTTCCCGCATAAAGCGATGCTATAAGCCTTATTCCATTCTGCTCCAAAACAGCTTTACTGTCTTTAGTTCTGAAATACGGATTAACAATATCAAGGTCTGCTATCGCAGTTTCAAAGCCTTGTTTTTTAAGCTCTAAAGCATAGTTTACTGCTATGTTTGTTTTTCCGCTTCCGTAATGTCCCAAAAAAAGTGTTACTCTTTTTACAGTGTTATTGTCCAATTGAACTCATCCTCACATCTTCCCCATTGTATACCTGTTACGGTATCGTAAATCTTCTGGCTGAGCTCGCCTATCTTTCCGTCATTTATAAGCATAACTTCATCCTTGTAACGAAGCTTGCCAACAGGTGAAATAACTGCTGCTGTACCTGTACCAAAAACTTCTTCAAGTTTTCCGTCTTTTTGTGCCTGTACTAGTTCGTCAGCAGAAATTTTACGTTCTTCAACAGTAAGTCCCCATGATTTGCAAAGGTTTATTACTGAATCTCTTGTTATACCGGGAAGAATACTTCCGTTTAACATAGGTGTTACAATTTTGCCGTCAATTTTGAAGAAAATATTCATAGCGCCTACTTCTTCAATATATTTTCTTTCAACACCGTCAAGCCATAAAACCTGCGAATATCCGCCATCGTGAGCTTTAACCTGAGCAGCTAAACTTGCTGCGTAGTTACCGCCTGTTTTAGCAAAGCCCATACCACCCTTTACGGCTCTTACGAATTCATCTTCAATCCAAATACCAACGGGTTCAAGACCGCTTGCATAATAAGCTCCGCTGGGCGAAAGAATTATAATAAACAAATATGTTTTTGAAGGAGCAACTCCCAAAAAGTCATCTGTAGCGATAACGAAGGGACGAATGTAAAGTGATGTACCGGGTTCTGTGGGAATCCAGTCTTCATCAATCTTTACTAAAGCTTTTATTGCTTCAACAAAATCCTCTTCGGGAATATTCGGAATACAAAGTCTGTCGTTTGATGCATTTGCACGCTTTGCATTCATCTCGGGTCTGAAAAGACGTGTTTTTCCGTCATCGCCTTTATAAGCCTTTAAACCTTCAAACATTTCCTGTCCGTAATGGAAAACCATTGAAGCAGGCGAAAGTTCAAGATTTCCGTAAGGAACTATTCTTGCATCGTGCCAGCCCTGTCCTTCTGTATAATTCATTACAAACATGTGGTCTGTAAAAATTTTGCCAAATCCAAGTGCTGCTCCGGCTTCAGGCTTTTGCTTGGGATTTTGTGTTTTTTCAATTTTTATATTCATAATTATTGCCGCCTTTCTTTTGCAATTTATGTTTTTCTATTAAATATATAATATATTATGATACTACTTTATTTTTATGTTGTCAAGTAAATATCATTACTTTTTTCGCATTTTATAAGCAAAAACCCCACTTTTCGACATTTTTTCTGTATCGAAAAACGAGGTTTTTTATTTTTATATTCTGGTTGAAATGGCTTTTGAATTTTCCTGATAAAAAGCCTCTAAACGTCCTTCTTCAATAGCTGTACGTATTTCTCCGATAAATTTGTTATAGAAATACAAATTATGCATTACTGCTAAACGCATTGCCAAAATTTCTCCCGACTTAAAAAGGTGTCGGATATATGCTCTTGTAAAGTTTTTGCATACAGGGCATTCGCATCCTTCTTCTATGGGTCTTGGGTCACGCTCGTACTTTGCATTGTTTAAATTCATTATACCTTTATGGGTAAAAAGATTTGCGTGACGTGCATTTCGGCTTGGCATAACACAATCAAAAAAGTCAACACCTCTGCGCACTGCCTCTAAAATGTTAAGCGGTGTACCAACTCCCATTAAATAACGCGGTCTGTCTTCGGGCATAAAAGGTTCTACAGCATCAATTATTCTGTACATATCCTCATGGCTTTCTCCTACTGCAAGTCCACCTATTGCGTACCCTGGGAGATCAAGTTTTGCTATTGCCTTCATATTTTCTATACGTAAATCTTCGTATGTACCGCCCTGATTTATACCAAATAACATCTGGGATTTATTTATTGTACCATCAAGAGAGTTGAGCTCTCTCATTTTATCACGACAACGCTCAAGCCATCTTACTGTACGATGTGCAGATTGTTTTGTGTAGTCATAAGGCGAAGGATTTTCCACACATTCGTCAAACGCCATAGCTATTGTAGATGCAAGGTTTGACTGTATCTGCATACTCTCTTCGGGACCCATAAAAATCTTGCGTCCGTCAACGTGAGAGTTAAAATAAACGCCTTCTTCTTTTATACTTCTTAATTTTGCAAGCGAAAAAACCTGAAAGCCACCGCTGTCGGTAAGTATTGGGTGTGACCAGTTCATAAACTTATGAAGACCGCCCATATCTCGGATTACTTCATCTCCCGGTCTTACATGTAGATGATATGTATTCGAAAGCTCTACCTGACAACCTATTTGTTCAAGGTCAAACGAAGAAAGTCCACCTTTTATTGCAGCACTTGTTCCTACATTCATAAAAACAGGTGTTTCAATTGTTCCGTGTACCGTTGTAAATCTTCCCCGCCTTGCTCTGCCTTCTTTTTGTAATATCTCAAACATTTTTTATCTCCTCAGGTGATATAAACATAGCATCGCCGAAGCTGAAAAATCTGTATTTTTCTTTTACCGCTTCATTGTAAGCCTTTAAAATTGTTTCTCTTCCCGAAAGTGCCGACACAAGCATTAAAAGCGTGGACTTCGGAAGATGAAAATTAGTTACAAGTGCATTTGTTATTTTAAACTTGTACCCAGGATAAATAAATATATCAGTATACCCGCTTGCAGGCTCTAAATGTCCGTTTTCATCTGCTACTGTTTCAAGAGTTCTGACGCTTGTTGTTCCAACGCAACAGATTTTACCTCCGTTTTCCTTGCAACGGTTTATTTTATCTGCTGTTTCCTTTGAAAGAACATAATATTCCGAATGCATTACGTGATTTGTAATTTCGTCTTCCTTTACAGGTCTGAAGGTTCCAAGTCCAACGTGCAAGGTAAGATATGCTATTTCAACACCTTTTTTTGATATTTTGTCAAGGTATTCAGTGGTAAAATGCAAACCCGCTGTAGGTGCTGCTGCGGAACCCGGTTCCTTTGAATAAACTGTCTGATATCTTTCTTTATCTTCAAGCTTGTGCGTGATATATGGTGGCAATGGCATTTCCCCAAGCTTATCCAAAATTTCTTCAAAAATGCCGTCATAATAGAATTTTACACGTCTGTTTCCGGTTGTTAATACCTCTATAATTTCAGCTTCAAGTATATCACCGAAGATAAATCTTGCACCGACTTTTGCTCTTTTGCCGGGTTTTAAAATTACTTCCCACTCATCTGCCCCTACTCTTTCAAGCAGTAAAAATTCAATGGCTCCGCCTGTATCCTTTTTAGTGCCATAAAGGCGGGCGGGCATAACTCTTGTGTTGTTTAACACAAGGCAGTCGCCCGGATTTAAGTAATCTATTAAATCGGTAAAATATTTATTTTCTATTTTTTCGCCTATCACCGTCATAAGCCTTGAGGATGTCCTGTTTTCAAGAGGATCCTGTGCTATAAGCTCTTCGGGAAGGTAATAATCAAAATCAGTTGTTCTCAATGTATATCTGCTCCGTCAAAATAAAATTCAAGAATTTCTTTGTATGTAAAGCCTTCTTCTGCCATAGCTTTTGCTCCATACTGGCTCATACCAACGCCGTGTCCGTAGCCGCCACCGTAAAATACTATGGTATCAGCTGTTGCTGCGTATGAATCAGCCTGTATACTTTCGGGCTTTTCGTCCTCTGCATTTCTTATGCAGAAGAATTTACTGCGAAGTCCGAATGCTGCCGTTATCTGTGTTTTTGAAAAAGTATGGTACCCGTTTGTTCCGTACAAGGTAAGGTCAATTACTCTTCCGTTTCCGTCTGCCAAAGTTACCTGCATAGACAAAAATGTTCCTATATCTATTTTTTTGTCCTCAAGCATCTTTTCAATTTCTGCACGGGTTATCTGTTTTTCCCATCTGTAATAGGGATTTTTTTCGTTTTCGTAAGGATCAATTTTCCCTTGAAAATAAGGAAGGTTTGTAAGCCATACATTTCCCGAAAACTCTGTTGCACCGCCATTACTGCTGTAATAATATGTATCAACCGGTTTTCCGTCATAATATACAGTTTCGTTGCCCGTTGCGTCTACTGCAGCGCGTGTGCTTTCTGTTTCGTTTTTTACGCCGTTATATGCCTGATTTACTACTGTGTTTACCATATCGCTGTCGTAAGCTTTCTGGCTGTTTAAATGAAGATTTGTATACGAGCGTGCACATACCGCCTGTGCCTTTAATGCTTCAATATGCCACGAAGCAGGCATTTCAGAGCCTACAACAGAATACAAATATTCATTTTTGTCAACAACATTTATTACTGTCATATCAGAACTTTCAAGTCTTCTGAAATATGCAAAGCCTCTATATTCTGTTCCATTTATGTAAATTGTATTTTCGCCAAGTGGTTTTATAGCCATTGCACCGTTGCACAAAAAGAGATTTCCGTTTATGTTAAAGTTACCGTCTTCACTTTTTGTTATGCAAAGCTCATGCTCAAGCATACCAAACATTTCGGCAAAGCCTGTATCTTCTCCCCATGCAACCAAAAATCCTCCGTTTGATTTCAAGGTAATTTCCTCGGGAACATTTTCTCCGTACAAAATTGCTATTTTAACATAATCTCTTTCTTCTTCAGCAAAAACCGATAAAGAAAACAATAAGATAAAACTTAATACCAAAGCTAATATTTTTTTCATAAAACACACCCTCCTTCTACCGATTTTACTATAAGTTGTCCTTTTTTTCAATAGAATGACTTAATTTGTAAATTAAATGAAATAATTTTAAGTTGATTTTTCTGTCTTTTTATGGTAAAATCATCTTAAATTGTTCTTACACTTTTTTCTAAAGATAATTTCCCTGTAATTTTTAAAATTTAATACGGAGGTCTTTTATGGACATTAATGATTCTCTTTCCATGTTGCAACAAACAGCACGCGATATGGGTCTTAAAGGTTTTTCAAAATTAAAAAAGCAGGAGCTTTACGAGCTTATTTTAGCAAACACCGAGGAAGAAAAAACACAAGCCGATACTTCTGATGCAGTCGATTCTCCTGAAATAACAAAGGTGTCTGGCATACTTGAAATTTTGCCCGACGGGTTTGGTTTTTTAAGAACAGATAACTATTTAAGTGGAACTGAAGATGTATACGTTTCCCCTACCCAGATACGCCGTTTTAATTTAAAAACAGGCGACGATATACAGGGCAAAGGAAAATTCAATAAAGACGGTGACCGTTTTAAAGCACTTATATATGTCGAGTCTGTAAACGGTGACCGTGTTGATGCCTCAATTCGCAGAAAGCCTTTTGAAACACTTGTTCCCATTTTCCCTGACAAAAGAATTGTTTTAGGTTCTGACAGAAACGATTTTGCAATGCGTCTTATTGACATTGTATCCCCTCTTGGCTACGGTCAGCGAGGACTTATAGTAGCCCCTCCAAAGGCAGGAAAAACAACTGTTTTAAAAAGTATCGCAAAAAGTATTTCAAAAAACGCAAAAGACACAAAACTTATTGTTTTGCTTATTGACGAACGCCCCGAAGAGGTTACAGATATGCAACGCAGTATCGACGGTGAGGTTGTTTTTTCAACCTTTGACCAACCACCCGAGCATCATATAAAGGTCGCAGAAATTGTTTTGGAGCGTGCACAGCGTCTTGTTGAACACGGCAAAAATGTTGTTGTATTGCTTGACTCTATTACCCGCCTTGCAAGAGCCTATAATCTTACAATTCCGCCTACAGGCAAAACTTTATCAGGCGGTCTTGACCCCGGTGCTCTTCACAAGCCAAAACGCTTTTTCGGTGCTGCAAGAAATATAGAAAACGGCGGAAGCCTTACAATACTGGCAACAGCTTTAATTGAAACCGGTAGCCGTATGGACGATATGATTTTTGAAGAATTCAAAGGCACAGGAAATATGGAAATACATCTTGACAGAAAGCTTAGTGAAAGACGTATTTTCCCCGCTATTGACATAAATAAATCAGGAACACGAAAAGAAGAACTTTTACTTACCCAAAAAGAACTTGAAACTGTGTGGGCAATACGCCGTGCCTATTCAAATAAACCCACCGCTGACGTTACAGAATCAATTATTTCAGCCCTTGTTGCCACAAAAGATAACAATGCTTTTATGGATTTGGCTACAAAATCACTTTAATTAAACTAATACATAAAAATGTGATGCAAATTTTTGCATCACATTTTTATTGTTTTCGTTATTACATTTTCTATTTTGCATACTCGTCAAAATATGTATCATCTAATTTAGAGTACATTATTTTTTGCTTTTTATATAAGCCAAAACTTCCCGACATAAGATAACTTACTGCACAAGCAATTGCAAAGAAAATCAAACCCTCTGCCCCAAAAAGCTCTATAGACAATATAACAGATGCTATAGGACAATTAACTACACCGCAAAACAGCGATACTAATCCTATCGCAGCTGCAAACGATGCCTCAAGTCCTAAAACAGGTCCTGCAACACAAGCAAACGTTGACCCGATAAAAAACGCAGGAACAATTTCTCCGCCCTTGAATCCCGCTGCTATTGTTATTGCTGTAAATATAATTTTTAACAAAAATGCCTCAATATTTGCACTGCCACCAATTGCCTTGTTTATAACATGCATTCCTGCACCGTTATAATCTTGTGTACCTAATACAACACTTAAAAGAACTATAACAGCACCGCCGACAAATGCTCTTAAAAATGCATTTTTTATATACTTATCCATAATATGCTCGCACTTTTTTATCGAAAAACAGAACAGTATACTTACAAAGGCACACAAAACAGCAAGTGCTATTACCTTTAAAATGGATGTGATGGTAAGGCTTTGCATAACAATGCCTAAAAATTTCACACCTTCCAATCCAAAAAGTTTACTTATTAAAAATGCTGTAACCGCTGATATAACGCAAGGTATCAGTCCTGCATAGTGAAAAACTCCCACAGTTGCAACCTCTATCGAAAAAAACGCAGCGGTAACCGGTGTTCCAAATAGTGCCGAAAACACTGCCGACATCCCCGCCATAACTATAATATGCATACTTTTTCTGTCAAGTTTTAAAAGCTTGCCTGTATTATACCCTATGCTTCCGCCAAGTTGCAAAGCTGCACCTTCTCTTCCGGCAGAACCGCCAAGCATGTGCGTTATTATAGTACTTAGATATATTAAAGGTATCATAACAAGAGGGATGTCTTTATCTTCTCTTATCGATTCAATTACTCTGTTTGTGTCAATTACACCTTTTTTAGAAGCTAATTGATAAATCCCTGCAATCAAAAGTCCGCCAATCGGTAATAAATACAGCAAAAAACTATATTCGAATCTAAGTTCTGTTACAAGATCTATACATATATGAAATGTACTTCCTATAACACCACCTATACAGCCTACTATTGCTGATAAAATACCCCATTTTATAAGTACTGCCAATTCAGCAAATGACTTTAATTTATTGTTCAGCATTCTCTTCTCCTTTGAGTAAAAACAATATTAAATAGCCTTAATATTTTTAAGTTGTTCCCTTATTTTTATGTTTTGAGGACAGTTGCTTTCGCATTTTCCGCACTCAATACATTCGGCTATTTTTTCGCTATAGCCCGAAAGCTCTTCTTTTGTTTGTGCGCGTGAAATTTTTGCACCTAAAAATTTATTGTAAACAGAAAAAATTTCGGATATCGGAATATTTGACGGGCATACTTCTTTGCAGTAATTACATTTTGTGCACGGAATCTGTTTTACTTTCCTTATAATTGCGCGTGCCCTGTCAAATACTTTAAAATCCTCATCTTTAAACTGAACAAGATTTTTTAAAGTTTTTATATTATCCTTTACCATACCGGTATTGCCCATACCCGAAAGCACCATAATAACTTCAGGATAGCTTGCCGCATAACGAATAGCATAAGATGCCTGACTTCCATCCCCCAATACTTTAAGCTCTTTTTCCGCTTTTTCGGGAAGGTTTGCAAGCACACCGCCTTTAACAGGCTCCATTACTATAATTTTTTTGCCGTGTTTTACTGCAACATCATAACAAGCTTTACTTTGAACTGTTGGGTCATCATAGTCAAGATAATTGATTTGAAGCTGCACAACTTCCATATATGGCTGTTCTGTAAGCACCTTATCCAAAAACTCTGCACTATCGTGGAAGGACATACCTATATGCTTTATTTTCCCTTGTTCTTTTAATTTTTTTATAATCTCAAACGAATTACATTTTTGGTGTTTTTCGTAGCCTTCATGATTCATACAATGGAAAAGATAAAAATCAAAATATTCTACACCGCAACGTTTTAACTGCTCTTCAAAAAGAGGAAGAATATCTTCTTCCTTTTCAAAACACCAGTATGAAATCTTGTTTGCCAAAACAAATTCTTCCCTGTCATATCTTGCTACAAGACATTCACGAATTGCCGTCTGGCTTTTTCCTTCAATGTAACCGTGTGCCGTGTCAAAATAATTGAACCCAGCATCCATAAAGGTATCTATCATACTATTAAATTCGGCTTTGTCAATTTCTGTATCAAGCATTTGCATGCGCATACAACCAAAACCGAGTTTGCCTTTAATTTTTTCAAAAGACATATATTCACAACCTTTTTATAAACATTAACTTATAACGATGTATACAAGCTATAAAGCTTAGCATATTCTCCGCCTTTTTCCATAAGCTCTGAATGAGAGCCTGTTTCCGATATGCCGTCTTCTGTAAGAACAATTATCTTTGTAGCATTACGTATTGTAGTAAGACGGTGAGCTATAGTAAAGGTTGTTTTTCCTTTTGCCAACCGTTCAAGAGATTTTTGAACTAAAATCTCGCTTTCGTTATCCAAGGCGCTTGTAGCCTCATCCAAAATAAGAATTGGCGGATTTTTAAGAAACAGTCTTGCAATAGAAATTCTTTGTTTTTGTCCTCCTGAAAGCTTTACGCCCCGCTCCCCTACATAAGTGTCATATCCATTTGGAAGCGACATAATAAACTCGTGCGCTCCCGCACTTTTAGCCGCTTCTACTATTTGCTCTTCTGTAGCATCAGTACAACCGTAAGTTATATTATCCCTTACGCTTCCGCTGAAAAGATATACATCCTGCTGAACAACGCCTATATTTCCTCGCAGAGATTTAAGGGTAATATCTTTTATGGACTGTCCGTCAATTGTTATATCACCTTTGGTAAGCTCATAAAATCTTGGCAAAAGATTACATAGGGTTGTTTTTCCGCTGCCGGAAGGGCCTACTATAGCAATATTCTCGCCTTTTTTAACAGCTATATTTATGTGTGACAGTACATCTTTGTCGTTATCCGAATACGAAAAGGTTATATTTTTAAATTCAATATTCCCATAAACATTTTGTATATCTGTTGCCGAAGGTAAATCTGCAATTTCGGGGACTTCGTTCATTATTTCAGAAAATCGTTCTATTCCTGTAATACCTCTCTGGAACTGCTCTGTAAATTCTACAAGCTTACGTATGGAAGTAATAAGTGTTTGTATGTATAAAAGATATGCCACAAGGTCTGATGCATCAATATGCCCTTTTATCATAAATAATGCACCAATTGTTATAATTGCAACATACATAAGCCCATCAAAAAAACGTGTTGATGCCTGAAAGCGTGCCATATATTTATATGACGTTTTCTTTCTTTCAAAAAACTGACGGTTCCCTTGTGCAAAACGACTCTTCTCTTTTTCTTCATTTGCAAAGCTTTTTACAACCCTGATTCCAAGAAGTGTGTCCTCTACCTGTGAATTTAATTCACCAATCTGCTCACGTTGTTTTTTAAAAGCGTTTTTCATTCCTTTTCGGAAGAAAATAACCGAAAAAAGCATCAGCGGCAAAAGTGCAAACATAATAAGCGTAAGAGGAACATTTACCCCGCAAAGAATTATAAAAGAACCTATAATTTTTATACCGCAAATAAACAGCTCTTCGGGACAGTGATGTGCAAATTCAGTAATATCAAAAAGGTCGTTTGATATTCTCGACATTATCTGCCCAACCTTTGTATTATCAAAATACCCGAACGAAAGTTTCATAAGATGGCTGAACATATCACGTCGCATATCAGTTTCAATTTTCGCACCCATTACGTGACCTGTATTCGCCATATAGTAATTTGCCAAAGTATCCACAATTCTTAAAAAAAGATATAATGCGCCTATCTTTAATACAGAACTTACAAGCAAAACTGCTCCTGTTTCTACTGTGCGGGTTATATGCCGAACAATCATCGGCAAAACGAGCTCGCACACAGTTGTAAGACAGGCACACAAAAGGTCTAAAATTACTATACCTATATATGGCTTGTAATATTTGCTGAAAAACTTCAGATTATTAAAATTGCCTTGTTTTTTCATTGCGGATACTTCCTTTTATATTAAAGCAGTCTTATTTTTTTAACATATCAAGCTTATTCTGGCGGCGGTTCTTAACCTCGTGAGGAATTGCCTGAATTTCACCTGCAGCCATAAGTGCCTGTCTTGTAAGAAGAGGACCTACAAGTTCGTATATCAAAACGGCAAAAAGCGTGATATTTCTTATAAGCTCTCCATCAGCACCAAGCTGCATTGCAGTTGTACTCATACCAAGTGCAACACCCGCCTGAGGCAAAAGTGTAATACCTAAATATTTGCAAATCTGTGGCTCGCACTTTACAAGCTTTGCGCTTCCAAAAGCACCAAAATATTTACCGAGCGAACGTGTCAAAATATAAACAACACCGATTACTACAATAGCCCAGTCTGCAAATACATCAAGCTTTAATTCTGCACCGCTTATTACAAAGAAAAGTGCAAAAAGGGGCGATGTCCATTTGTCTGATTTTTCCATCAAATCGTGTGATAAGGGACAGATGTTACAAAATACTGTACCAAGCATCATACATACAAGAAGTGATGAAAAATGAACGTGTACAGGACCTATATTAAATTCCATCATAGAAAGTGATACCGTTAAAAATACAAAAGCTATTGTAAGATTAAGTCTGTTTGTATTTGAGTTAAACATTTTTTCAAGCTGTGTTAAAAGCCAACCCATAACAGCACCAAGTGCTAACGAGAATATAATTTCTGTTAAAGGATTTATAATGATTGACGCAATATCTACCCCGCCAAGCTTTAAGGTCTTTGCAATACCAAAGGATACAGCAAAAACAATAAGACCTACAGCATCATCAAGTGCAACTATAGGTAAAAGAAGCTTTGTTAAAGGTCCTTTTGCTTTATACTGTCTTACAACCATCAAAGTTGCTGCAGGAGCGGTAGCGGTTGCAACAGCCCCCAGTGTAATAAGCTGGGGCACACTGATTTTATCAGGCATAGCAAGATGCAATGCATAAAGACCTAAATCAACAAAAATTGTTGCAACTATCGCCTGTAAAATACCTATAACTGTTGCCTGTTTACCTGTTTTCTTTAAATCATCAAGGCGGAATTCATTACCTATGGAAAATGCAATAAATCCCAAAGCAACCTCTGATACAAGCTTTAATTTCTCTACACTTTCTGCCGTAGTAAATCCAAGACCGCTTATACCTAATCTGCCTGCACAAAAGGGGCCTATTAAAACGCCCGCTATAAGATATGCAGTTACCGAAGGTAACTTCAAAGGCTTAAATGCCCTTGTCATCAAAAGCCCTGCTAAAAGAGCTACTGAAACCGATAATAATGTACTCATTGTAAATTGTCCTTCTTTCTGTGTATTTAATTTTCTTCGCAACTTTATATATTATAATACTTTATATGTATTGTATCAATAGTTATTTTAAAAAAATATATATTTCTGAAGTAATATCCGTTACTCTGTCTTCGCAAAACAAATAAACCTTTTCTTCCGGCAATTCAAATTTGCGTAAAAACACATGCTTTATAATTTCCTTACTCTTAACACCTATATATTCAGGTAAATATTTTTCTTTAAACCCTTCTGTTTCCAATAGTTGAAACAATATGGGCTGCATCGTTTCCATACTTCCCAAACAAGCAGGCAACGTTTTCCCTTTTGTCTGCTTTACCCAGTCAAATTTTAAGTATTCTTTAAACAGCTTATCTTCTCCAAAGTGTTCTGTATAAAATTCATATAAAATTTCATACAGTTTTTTCTGTGCAACCGCACTTACACCGTCAAAGCGTTTAGAAAAGGCTTCATAAAAATCAAACGGCGTGGAAAATTTTGAAACAGCATATACAATACTTTTTTCAAATGCGTGGCTGTTATAAAAACGCTCCACAGTTTCTTCTATTTTTTCAAGCCTGAAAATCTCTTCTGCCGAAATAAACTCATTTTCATAAACAGTATAAGGTGGCGAAACCGAAAACTTATACTTAAACTGTTCTGCCTCTTTTCTGATTTTTGACCCCTTTAAAAGCTTTAAAAAACCAAGCTGCAGGCAATCTGTCATAAGATTATATGTATCATTGAAAGACTTTTTAAATATATCATAGCTTTCATACGGAAGGCCTGCTATCAAATCTGTATGCACATGTATATTCCCCATCTGCATCAAACGCCTTATTTTTTCAAAAAGAACTTCTGTATCTGTATGCCTGCAAACCGCTAAAAGCGTTTTTGGGAATGTGCTTTGTATTCCTATTTCAAACTGAAATTTTCCTTTAGGTACAGTTTTTAAATACTCAAATTCTTCCTCGCAAAGCAAGTCTCCTGCAAGTTCAAAGTGAAATTTGGTATGCTGACACTTTTCTGCCGCATACTTCCATATTTTAAGAGCCCTTCTTCTGTCCGCATTGAATGTGCGGTCTACAAATTTTACCAGGTCCACTCCTGCTTCATCAAACATCTTAAGCTCCTCGCAGACCTTTTGCACACTTTTAAAACGTACACCTTTGTCAATTGATGAAAGACAATAGCTGCAAGCATACGGACAACCTCTTGAGCTTTCATAGTACAAAAGTCGATGTCTGTTTTCGCATAAATCCTCTTTTGTATATGCAAACGGAAGTGCATCAAGAGATTCAGACACCCCGTAAATAGTTCTCTCTTCACAATTTCCCAATACATATTCGCAAACTGCAACTTCCCCCTCGCCGCATATTACACAATCGGCAAAAGTATACTTTTCAGGATCAAATGAAACCTCGGGCCCACCTAACAAAATTTTGCATTCAGGTTTTACTGCCTTTAAGTCCATACATATTCTCTTTATAAGCTCTATGTTCCATAAATAGCACGAAAAGGCGTATATATCGCTCTCGCTTAAAAGAATCGATTGCATAATCTGCCGAAACGGCTCGTTTACCGAGTGCTCGAGTATAGTGGCACAAATGCCCCTTTCCTCGCATGCAGCACGAATAGAGCGAACCGCCAAAGATGTATGACAATATTTTGCATTACAGGCAATAAGGGTTATAGATTTCATAAAATCCTCTTTTCCTTTTTCTCATTTTTGACATATCTCGCCTACGGCGAGGATATTCAAAAATATATCGCATCTTTAGATATATCGCGTACGAAGTACATATCGCAAATTCCGTCAGGAATTTATATCGCTGCAGTCCTATGCACCGCATATAAAAACTGTATAATCTAGATGTCACAAATTTAAAAATATAGTTCATATCAAGTTAGAATCAAAAAATTTAATGTCCTCGTAAATCCAAATAATAGAATGGTGCGCTTTTAGCATATACCAACACATAATATTTTTTTGAGTTATCTATAACATACTTTGAAAATTGTCTGCTTGTTTTGGTTTCTAAGTGCAATTCTTCAAAATGTAAAACTTCGTATGCATCTGGAAATCTATCCTTCACAATTTCTTTTTCATATTCACTTTCAATTAAAGCAGTCACTATCAAATATGTATGATTACCATTCGCAACATTGCCACAACCATTTAATGTATCTATCATACCAATATCGTCAACTTCAGTGATAACTTTTTCAACTTCTATTTTATATTGTTCACATGCAAAATCGTCAACCCAATACGGCATACAAAAACATATAACAACTAATGATACAGCCAAAATTCCAACAATAACTTTTTTCATGTATGTTCGTTTCTCCTTTCTACATCTTTCGACACATCCATATTGCGACACATAAGGTTTAGATGCCAAGTTTCTTGGCTGCAGGTTCGTGACAAGTTAAGAATAAAAAATATATGTTTTAAATACCGCAGATTTCTTCAACACATTTTTTTGCTATCTTAATTTCTGTTTGTGGAACTTCTTCATCAAAATCAGAAAATGTATTGTTTATAACATCATTTCCCGTCAGCATTTTATACCAAAGCAACCCAAGTGCATATCTGCCAAGACCTAAACTTGCATGGTATGTATCTCTATGTACTTTCTCTATTCCTGAGTCTATAAGTCTTTGAAAAATTTTTCCTGATGGTATAACTAAATCTGCATTGATTGCTTCAGCCGCTTTTTCATATGATACCTCTATATCTTTAAACATATTGCTATGATTGCTATACCCCATTTCAACATTTAGACGATGAGAGTCTTGTTCATACGCCCAGGTCTGATGAATTGCAATCTTTGCTTTAGGCACACATAATCTTACATACTCAACTATTTTATCAAGATATGGTTGATAAGTTTCATAGTAAGGTGATTTAGAGCTGACTTGTTGAATTGTTACAACGTCCCAATCACGATTTAAAAGTGCCTCCTTTAATGACACCTTAAATCCTGTGCTTTCTCCATTCATTTCAAGCATATATGCTCTTTCCTCATTTATCATATTTCTATAGTGAAGAGAAAGAGGACATCCTCCTATATAAAGATTGAATGTGTTAAGAGTACATCCATCAGCCTTTGAAATCCTATGCAGATATCTATGAGCATCCTGAGAAAAGCTATTTCCTATTGATAAAATATTCATTTTTTAACTACTCCTTTTTTCAATATTTTTCGACAATCTTTATAAGTTCGTGTTAAGTTAGAAACAAAAATAATATTAGAACATCGAACTAACAAAAATAGCAGTTATTACGCCACCTATAATAGCTGAAACAATTCCTAAAATAATACAATTTTTTCCTACGGATTTATCATCGGCATTATCTTTTGATAGCAAAATCACACCCAAAATATAACCTACAAGTGGAATTAAAAAACTAATCACATATCTGAATACATTGTTTTCTTTTTCTTTATATTGCATATTGGAGTTGTTGGGATTCTTATTTGATTTCTTAAAAACTACTACACATACCAATATAATAGCCACAAATATAAACATTCCTATTAAACTCATTAATCTCATTCTTTTTTCTCCTCCATATTTTTAATTTTCAACATTTTTCTACATCCCTTACTATGATTTTAGCAAGTTAAGGATAAAAAATTTTTGATTTTCTAAGGCTCCTATTGGCAGGAAGGATTTTTATTCCAGGCATAGCAAGCCTTTAAACGCAATGCACAATCCGAATGCCAAAAAATAACCGTTTCACTTTTTACGGTCAAACGGTTATTTTTATATTTATTTGACTTTATTATTCGCCTAAGAAATCGTTAAGCTTTTCGATAAGCTCGTCTGCGTCAACGCCGTGAACTGCACAAGCTTCTTCAATGCTTTCGCCTGTTGCTGAAGGGCAACCAAGGCAATGCATTCCTATTTCAAGAAAATACTTTGCTGTTCCTTCATCCATTCTTAATACATCTGCAATTATTGTGTCCTTTGTTACTTTTGCCATTTTTTATTCTTCCTTTCTTCAATATCTAAAAGTAAATTTTTATAATAATCTAATTGGTCTTTATTCTTTGATTTTTCTATACCTTGCACAGCCGTTTTAAACTTAACATAAAGCCTTTCGCAAAGCTCCGAAAAAAGAGGGTCTGCATAAAGATTTTTTCCTATAAAGTATTCTATTTCGGAATATTCCTCGCTTTCCCCTTTTTCTGCAACTAGTACTGTGTATAGCTTGCCATCTTCCAAAACAAGGGTTTCATCCAAAATTACATAACCCTTTTTTGCAAGGTAACGGCGAAGCTTGTCCGTCATAGTCATAGGCTGCAAAATAAAGGTTTTATCGCAAGGTGTCGCCTCCAGAATTTCAGAAATTAAAATTCCGCCCATTCCTGCAATTATAACTGTGTCATATTCGCTTGTGTCTATACCCTCAAGTCCGTTTGTAAGAAAAGTGTCTACATTAACACCGTGCAAGGCTATGTTTTGCTTTGCTCTGTCAAGAGGTCCTTTCCCTATATCTGTTGCAAGAGCCTTTTTTGCAATCCCCTTTTCCATAAGATATATCGGGATATATGCGTGGTCTGTGCCTACATCAATAACACTTGCACCTTTTTTTACTTTTGAGGCTATAACTTTTAATCTTTCGGAATTCATTATTCAAGAAAATCCTTTATCTTCTTACTGCGGCTTGGGTGACGAAGCTTTCTTAATGCTTTTGCTTCTATCTGACGGATTCTTTCTCTTGTTACGTTAAATACTTTACCTACTTCTTCAAGTGTACGGGGTCTTCCGTCATCAAGACCAAAACGCAGTCTTAAAACCTTTTCTTCTCTTGAAGTTAATGTATCAAGTACATCCATAAGCTGTTCTTTCAGCATTGTAAATGATGCAACCTCGCTTGGTGCGGGAGCATCGTCATCAGGAATAAAGTCACCAAGATGACTGTCCTCTTCTTCGCCTATAGGAGTTTCAAGCGAAACAGGTTCCTGTGCTATTTTCATTATTTCGCGTACCTTTTCGATAGGCATATTCATTTCTTTTGCTATTTCTTCGGGGTTTGGGTCTCTGCCGAGTTCCTGCAAAAGCTGACGCGAAACACGTATAAGTTTATTTATTGTTTCAACCATGTGAACAGGTATACGAATAGTCCTTGCCTGGTCTGCAATAGCTCTTGTAATAGCCTGTCTTATCCACCATGTAGCATAGGTACTGAACTTAAATCCCTTTGCATAGTCAAACTTTTCAACCGCTTTTATAAGACCTAAGTTACCTTCCTGAATAAGGTCCAAAAAGAGCATACCTCTTCCTACATAGTGCTTTGCAATACTTACAACCAGACGAAGGTTTGCTTCGGTAAGTCTTTTCTTTGCTTCAACATCCCCTTCAGCCATTCTGCTTGCAAGCTCGGTTTCTTCTTCGGGAGTCAAGAGGTCTACTTTACCGATTTCCTTAAGGTACATTCTTACATGGTCGTCAACGTTTACGCCTTCAGGCAATGTAAGGTCGATTTCTTCCTCTTCGTTAGCGGCAATTTCCTTTAAATCCTCTTCAATATTGCCAATAACCTCGATATCCATCGCCTCGATAGATTCATACACCTTTTCTATCTGTTCAGGATCAAGTTCTAACTCGTCAAGTGCATCTAAAATTTCTTTATATGTCAATACACCTTTCTTTTTACCTTTTTCGATAAGTTCCTTTACAATGGCTTTTTTATTTGCTTTATCAGTCATTGTGAGGCCTCCTCTCTCTGTTTCTTAAGCAGTAAAGCGTTCAGTACTTCTATATTCCCTTCGCTTATTGCCTTTTTTACACTGGCATCGTGCTGCTCTTTTTTTATAGTATTTATAAGTTCAACTGCCGCTTTTTCGTTATCCTCATAATTTAACGGCATTGCCATTGCCGAAGCCGCATACGAGGCTTCTTCTTCGGCAAATTCAGTCACAATAAGTGATGAATCTTTATTCTCAAGTAATTTTGAAATAACTTTTTTGTGTACAGTAGCTTCGAAAAGCTCTTCTGTAATATTAAATTTCTGTAAAAGCTTTCTGTCAGCCGTACAAAGGGAAATAAGTCTTTTTTCGCTTTGAGAAAAATCCGAACCCTTTTGTCTTTTTGGCATAACCGCCTGTTTCATAATATCGCGTTCGTTTTTCTTATCTTTTCTGCGTGATTTCTTATTTATTTCAGTTTCAATCGCCTGCGGGGCTATCCCCGTTTCATTTGCAAGCTTATTAACTAAAAAATCGCGTTCTATGCTTCCCTTTACTCCTAAAAGTATGTTTACGCATTCACCTAAGTATTCTATCTTTTGAGTATCGTTTTTTATATCATACTTCTTTTTAAGTTTTTCTATTCTGTATTCACTTATTGTTTTTGCTTTTTTTACCTGGTCAATAAAGAGTTGCGCACTGTTTTTCTTTATAAATTCGTCAGGATCTTTTCCTTCAGGCAGTTCAAGTATGTGTACTTTTATATCAAGCCCGTCAAAAATTTCTATCGCACGTTCTGTTGCATTTACTCCTGCCTCATCAGTATCGTAACAAATTGTCACAGTCCCTGCAAATCTTGAAATAAGCCTTGCCTGCTCTGCTGTAAGTGCAGTTCCAAGCGATGCCACAGCATTTTTTATTCCGCTTTGATATAGGGATATTACATCCATATATCCTTCAACTAGAATAAGTTCCCCTGTGCCCGAATTTTTTGCAAGGTTTAACGAAAAAAGATTTTTTCGTTTATTAAAAACAGGCGTTTCTGCCGAGTTCAAATATTTCGCCTTATCTTCACCAAGTGCTCTTCCGCCAAAGCCTATTATATTTCCTCTTACATCGATTATAGGAAACATCAGCCTGTTTCTGAATCTGTCGTAAGCTCTGCCCTTTTCGCTCATGGCTATAAGCCCCGCTTCAAGCAGTAAGTCCTTTTTAAAGCCTTTTGACAGTAAATGTTTTACTAGGCTGTCCCAGGTTTCGGGAGCAAAGCCAAGTCCGTATATTTTTATTGTAGTATCAGACAATCCTCTTTTTTTTGCGTATTCCATTGCTTTTGCGCCTTCTTTTGCAAAAAGCATGCTTCTGAAATATCGGGCAGTTTCGAGATTTGCCTCAAGTATTGCCTTTTTCTTTTCGTAAAGCTTACTGTCTTTGTCTGCAAAATCCTGTGTTTCTATTTTTATATTTGCTCTTTCTGCCAGAAATTTAATGGATTCAACAAAATCAAGATTTTCTATATTTTTTACAAAATCCACTACTCCGCCGCCCGCTCCACAACCAAAGCAGTGATATACCTGCCTGTCAGGCGAAACGTGGAAAGAAGGTGTTTTTTCTTTGTGAAAAGGGCATAAACCGACCATAGACGACCCCGCTCTTTTTAAAGAGACATATTTACCTACAATATCGGTAATATCGTTCGCCGCCAATATTTCCTGTATAAGATGTTCAGGTATACGTTCAGCCATTTCTTTTCTTTCTAACCTCACAAAGTTTATTTCGACAACAGTTTTTTAAATCCTTCTTAAAAGGTCTTAAAATTAAGCTTTTGTCATTCTTTCCCACATAAAAGTAAAATATTCAGTATCTGTCCCAACATTTTGGCATAAACAGATTTTTATATACAAAAAGTGCATACCGGTCACTCATTCCGACAATATAATCCATTACCTGTCTTTCGAGTTCAAAGTTTTCGCAAACAGGTTTCAGTGTCGGGATTTCTTCAGGATGTTCCATAAAATATCCATATATATGTTCCACAACGTCACGCGCCTTTGCGTCTTCTGTGAGTTTTGGACCTATATACACATTTTCAAAAAGGAAGGAACGCAGTTCGTTCATAGCTTCTGCTTTTTCTTCGCTCATTAAAATTTCGGGCTTGTCCATACTTGATTCAACAATATCGGTTATCATTGTATCAATACGCTTTGCGTGCGTGTCACCAAGAATTTCTATACAATGCTTTGGTAAATCGCTTTGGCTTATTACCCCGCCTCTTATTGCATCATCAATATCGTGATTTATATATGCTATTCTGTCAGCAAACTTAAGTATTCTTCCTTCTAATGTAGATGCCTGATTACCGCCTGTGTGATTTACAATACCGTCACGTACTTCCCATGTTAAGTTAAGTCCTGTGCCATTATCAAGCAAGTCCACTATACGAAGACTCTGTTCATAATGTTTAAAACCGTAAGGAGATAATTCGTTCAATGTTTTTTCGCCTATATGACCAAAAGGAGTATGTCCAAGGTCGTGTCCAAGTGCCATTGCCTCAACCAAATCTTCGTTTAAGCGCAGAGCACGCACTATACTGCGTGCAATCTGCGATACTTCAAGTGTATGTGTAAGACGTGTTCTGTAATAGTCTCCTTCAGGAGCTATAAAAACTTGAGTTTTATGCTTTAGACGTCTGAAATATTTTGAATGAATTATTTTATCTCTGTCTCTTTGATACTCTGTACGCATACTGCATTTTTCGGTAGGCTTTTCCCTTCCCTTTGTTTCTGCAGAAAGGCAAGCGTATTTTGAAAGAGTCTGTCTTTCTATATTCTCTGTAATTTCTCTTATGTTCATTTACATATCTCCATAATTCGGTCAGCAATAGCCTCGCAGTAATTTAATGCATTCTTATCATCCTTTGCAGGTGCCTGTGCACAAAGACCCTGATGTCCCGGAAGTTGCATCGAAAAGTTACCTACAATGTTCATTCCCTGAACAAGCATTGAGTCCTGTATAGCCCTGACAGTACTGCCCTGACCGCCATATCTTGATGCACCTACCGCAATTGCAGTTCCAAACTTTCCTTCAAAAGCTTTCATTGCTCTGAAATATCTTGTCTTGTCAAAAAAGGCTTTGAGCTGTGCAGACATTGTTCCAAAGTATACAGGCGAACCGAATATAATGAAATCAGCCTTAATAAGTGTTTGAAAAGCGTCCCAAAGCTCTGTATCACGAAAGCAGGATGTATTACAGGGCGATGAGCAAACCACACAAAAAGGATTTTTTAATTTTGACATTATGCTTCCTATGTTTATAAGCTGTGTTTCTGCTCCGTGTTTTTTAACATTGTCAAGTATATTTCCCAGCAAAAAAGCTGTATTTCCTTGGTTATGCGGACTTCCGTTTACTGCACAAACAAGCATTGCTACCTCCTAATTTTTACGCAGTACAAGCTTTCTTGCAAATCCGGCAAGCTCTGTACCGCACTCTCCTAAAAATTCAATTGATTTTATTGCTTTTTCGGTTAAATTCGAAACTTCCTCTGTTGCCTTATCTATCCCAACCAGTGCGGCATAGGTTTTTTTATCGTTTTTCTCATCGCTGTTAATTGGCTTGCCAAGTTCTTCTTCGCTACCAATAATATCAAGGATATCATCTCTTATCTGAAATGCCTTTCCAACAGCTCTTGCGTATTCTTCAAGTAAATTTTCATCCTTCCCTGCAGCTATACAGCCAAGTGCCGCTGCAGCATATAAAAGGTCACCGGTTTTGCGTGCATACATATCAAGCAGTTTTTCAGGAGTTGCAGAATCCATCTGCATATCTTTTGCCTGACCTAAAACCATTCCGTAAGGGCCCGCCGCTTTTGAAAGTAAAGCTACCGCCTGCAAGTTCTGTTTTTCAGATAAAGGTGCCTTTGCCGCAACTTCAAAAGCTAACGTCAAAAGTCCGTCACCCGCTAAAATTGCAGTTGCCTCGTCAAACTTTTTATGACAGGTTGGCTTTCCTCTTCTTAAATCGTCGTTATCCATTGCGGGCAAATCATCGTGTATAAGCGAATATGTATGTATCATTTCAAGTGCTGCAGCATACGAAAGAGCTTTATCCTCGTTTTGACCAAAGGCACGGCATACCATTAAAACCATCTGCGGGCGAACACGTTTTCCGCCTGCGTAAAGACTGTAACGCATAGCATCCCATAACGTAGTATTATCTTCAAACGATGTAATACTTTTTATATATTCGTTTATTTTGTTAATCATCATTTTCCTCCAAAAGATTTTTAACCTTTTGTTCTGCGTTATTTAAAAGATTACGGCACTCACGCACCAGGGCAACCCCTTCTTCAAAGCACGCCATTGATTCATCTAACCCGAGCTCTCCGCTTTCAAGTTTTTTAACTGTTTCTTCAAGCTTTTTTATTGAAACTTCAAATTTATCTTGACTCATTTTTTATCTCCTTAACTATACAGTCAAGACTTCCGTCTTTCAGTATAAGGTTTATTTCGTCGTTTTCTTTAATGGTTTTAATACTGTTTATTCTTCCGGAATCTTTCAAAGCTATTGAATATCCTCTGTCAAGTACCTTTAAGGGACTTAATGCATCGAGTGATGCAGTATTTTTTTCAATTCTTTCGCCCGAAAGCTGCATTGTTTTTGTAACACCTTTTAGCATCGTATCTAAAGAAGAATCAAGTTGCAGCTGCAAATCTGCAAGCTTTTGCGGGAATAAAGTTAATCCTCTCCCCGTTTCAAGTCTTTTAAGCTTTTCTTCCCACGGAAGTAAAAGCGTTTTCATTTTATTTTTAAGTCTTATCTGTGCGGTATCAAGATAGTCAAATATCTCGTCAATCGACGGAACAGCAAGCTCTGCCGCAGCCGAAGGTGTAGGAGCTCTTAAATCAGAAACAAAGTCGCATATTGTAAAATCTGTTTCATGTCCTACTGCACTTATTACAGGTATTTGTGATGCAGCAATCGCACGTGCAAGCATTTCATCATTGAATGCCCATAAATCCTCTGCCGAGCCTCCGCCTCTGCCTACTATTAAAACATCAGCAAGACTCTTTTTATTAAAATATTCAATTGCTTTTACAATACTCTGTGCCGCTCCATCTCCCTGAACAAGTACTGGGTAAATCAATACTTCGGCACAAGGATAACGTCTTTTTAAAATATTAAGAATATCCTGAATCGCAGCTCCTGTTTTACTTGTTATTACTCCGACTTTTTTGGGAAATTTCGGCAACTTTTTCTTTCGTGATTCATCAAAAAGACCTTCAGCCAGAAGCTTTGCTTTTAACTGTTCAAAAGCTATGTATAAAGCTCCTTCCCCGTCAGGCTGCATAGAATCAATGTAAAGCTGATACTGTCCGTCTCTTTCGTATGCCGAAATTCTTCCGTGTGCAAGCACTTTCATTCCGTTTTCGGGAGAAAAAATCAGTCTCTCGTTTGCTGTGCGAAACATTACTGCACGCAAATTCGAGTTTTCATCCTTTAAGCTTAAATACATGTGTCCCGAAGAATGAAGCTTAAAGTTTGATATTTCACCCTGCACCCAGATATCCCTTAATATTTCGTCCGAGTCCATCAAAGCCTTTATATAGCTGTTTGCCTGGCTTACGGTTGCTATCCTTTTCATAAATTATTCCTTACTTATTTTTCCTAAAATACCATTTACAAAAGAGCTTTCTTCTTCTCCACCATATTTTTTTGCAAGCTCAACCGCTTCGTTTATTGATACTCCTACAGGAATATCGTCGCAATACAAAATTTCAAAAAGAGCAAGCTTTAATATTGCCATACTTACATTTGAAACTCTGTTAATATCCCAACCTGTAAGATTCTGCTTAATCTTTTCGTTTATTGCATCGCTTGACACAGAAACTCCCGAAAGCATTTTTAAAACATAGTCATTGTCATTAACTGTTTGTCTGTTAGTAAACAAATCCTTGTTTTGTGTGTATTCTTCAAAAAGAGTTTCTGCACTACGCGGATTTGATAATTGTGAAAAAATCAGTCTGAAAGCATCTTCTCTTGCGTTTTTTCTGCTCACTCTAATTAACCTCCAAGCTTTAGTATATCTGAAAATGTTACTACAATCATAAGTGCAAAAAGCAGTATTATTCCTATAAAATGTACCATACCCTCATGCTCTGCCTTTACAGGCTTTCCTCTTATAAGCTCTATAAGAATAAATACTATTCTTCCTCCGTCAAGTGCCGGAAGGGGAAGTAAATTCATAACCCCCAAGTTTACAGCTATTAAAGCTATAAAGCTTAAAAGGCTTAAAAACGGGAATTCTGTTTTTGCCATTGCACCCATTTCGTTTACTATTCCAACAGGACCCGACATTTCGTTTATTCCCACATTACCGCGTATAAGCTCTGCAAGTGAAAAATATACAACCTTAACCGAAAACAACGTGTCGTAATAGGCAGTTTTTATGGCAAGAGGAATAGTCATTTCCTCATTTTTAACCATATATCCTAAAATATATCTTCCGCTTTCCTCATTATATTCAGGAGTAACTAAAAAGTTTTTCTTTTCTCCCTTTCTGTCTATAATAACCTCTACAGGGTTATCTGCATTATTGTAAAGAGCAAAAGTTACGTCTGACTGTAAATTTACCTTACTGCCGTTTATTTTATAAATTCTGTCCCCTGCCTGTATACCCGCTTCATACGCTGGAGTTTCTGGCAAAACACTTTCAACCACAGGCACCGAAATAGCGGGAACATTCAGGTAAAGAATTATATAAAGCAAAAATCCCATCAGTATATTTGCTATAACACCTGCAGAAAGAACAATTATTCTTTTCAGCGGAGATTTTTTCGAAAAGGCCCTTGGGTCCTCGGAATCTCCGTCCTCCCCTTCAAGTCCTACAAAACCGCCTATCGGCAAAAGACGTAATGAGTACTTCGTTTCGCCTTTTTGTGTTTTGAATATCGCAGGCCCCATACCTATAGCAAATTCGTTTACCTTTATTCCAAATTTTTTTGCTGTTATAAAATGCCCAAGCTCGTGTATAAAAACCAAAAAGCCGAACATCAAAATACCTAAAACAATTATCATTTATTCCCTCCGGTAGCCTTAAAAACCATCTTTAGCGTTAGTTGTTAAGGCAGTACTCTCTTGCCCATTTATCTGCATTTAGTATACTCTCTAAATCCGGATTTATGATATTTTTATGTGCCCCCATTGCAGATTTTACCATAGAAGCTATGTCGACAAAAGAACATTTACCCTTTAAAAACATATCTACTGCAACCTCGTTTGCTGCACTGTAAACCGCTGTCATTGTACCGCCTTCTTTTGCCGCTTTTATACCGAGTGCAAGTCCTTCAAAAGTTTCAAGGTCAGGTTTTTCAAAGGTAAGAGGTGGGCAAGCTGTTATATCAAGTCTACCCGAAATATTTTCTTTTCTTTCGGGATAGTTTATAGCATAAGCTATCGGAAGACGCATATCAGGCACTCCAAGCTGTGCTATTACAGAATTATCGCAAAACTCTACCATAGAATGAACTATGCTTTGTCTGTGAACGCAAACCTCTATATCTGAAGCCGAAACTCCAAAAAGCTTTACAGCCTCAATTACTTCAAGACCTTTGTTTATAAGGGTTGCACTGTCTATTGTAATTTTCGCACCCATACTCCAGTTAGGATGTCGCAGTGCTTCTTTTACTGTAACACAAGAAAGCTCCTCTCTTGTCTTTCCAAAAAAAGGACCTCCCGATGCGGTTAAAATTATCTTTTCAACAAATTTATTCTGTGAATTTATACACTGAAAAATTGCACTGTGTTCACTGTCAACGGGTAAAATTTTAACATTATATTCTTTTGCAGTACGATTTACCAAATCACCTGCACAAACCATTGTTTCTTTGTTTGCAAGACCAATGTTGTTACCGCTTTTTATAGCCTCAAGTGTAGGTTTTAATCCAATACTTCCAGAAACTGCAGTTACAACCATATCGGCTTTTAATGCCGATACCTCACACAAACCTTCCATACCCGAAAGTACTTTTGTGTCTGTATCAGAAACCTTTATTTTTAATTCTTTTGCCGCAGCTTCATCATATACCGCAGCATATTCAGGCGCAAAATATCTTATCTGTTCTTCTAAAAGCTTGATATTTTTACAAGCGGCAATGGCACGTACTTTTATACTACTATCATTTTTTGCAATATCAAGAGTTTGTGTGCCTATTGAGCCTGTTGAGCCTAAAACTGTAATTGTTTTCATAATATAACTCCGCTAATAAAAAAGTATATTGCAGGAGATGCAAAAAGAATACTGTCAACTCTGTCCATAATTCCGCCATGTCCCGGAATTAAATTGCCGTAATCTTTTATTCCGCACTCTCTTTTAATTGCAGAAGCTATTAAATCTCCCACCTGTGAAATTGCAGCACATACAAGACCTGCTATAGCAAATATAACAATATTTTGCTTTAATATTATGGCAATAACCACCATTGCAAGTATACCACCTAAAAGTCCACCCACAGCACCTTCTACTGTCTTTTTAGGACTTATTTTTGGAATAAGCTTATGTTTTCCTAAAAACGAGCCTGTAAAGTATGCAAATGTATCACTTGCGCAAGCGCATGCAATTGGTGTAAAAACGAGTACATTGCCATTTTCCATTCTTTCAAGAAGTATTATAAATGCAAGGCAGAAATTTATCATAACTGCACCGCATATAAGCTTTGCAACATCATTAAATGTAACCTTTTCGTGGCAAAAAACCATAATAGCAAGTGCCGCAAAAAGAAATGCCATAAAAAACACTGCTATGTACTTTGTACCAAAAAAGCAAAATAACACAAGACTTAACGGAGAAAGCATACCTAATGAAAAAATGCTTTTTCCACGAAGCCCCATTGCAGAAAACATTTCGTAAGACGCCATAAATGCCACAATGCAAATTGCAGCTTCAAGAATATATCCACCCGCCAAAAGCACTGCAACAAAAAGCAATGCACCTATTAAACCAGATATAATACGTACTTTCATTTTTATTCAGACTCCTCCGAATCTTCTGTTTCTTTTCTGATATTGCTCTATTGCCGATACAATATCTTTTTCCGAAAAATCAGGCCATAAAACATCGGTAAAAACATATTCTGCATAAGCTGCCTGCCACAAAAGGAAATTACTTGTTCTGTATTCGCAGCTTGTTCTTATAACCAAATCTGCATCGGGCTGATTTTTAGTATACAAATTATCAGCTATAGTGTCTGCAGTTATATCCTCGGGCAAAAGCTCGCCATTTTTAGCACGTTCTGCCAAAGCACGGGCAACCGATACTATTTCCTGTCTTCCGCCGTAATTCAACGCAATATTTAGCTGCAGACCTGTATTTTCAACAGTATCTGCTTCAAGCTTTTCTATACGTTTTAAAAGTTTTTTACTTAAACGGTCACGCTCGCCTATTATACGAATTTGCATATTTTTATCTGTAAATTCTGCATAATAGTTGTCTATGTAATCGTTAAAAAGGCTCATAAGAGTGTCAACTTCTTTTTTAGGTCTGGACCAGTTTTCAGTCGAAAAAGCATATACGGTAAGACAGGGAATCCCTATCTCACCGCAAAATGTAGCTGTTTTTTTAAACGACTCAGCACCTGCCACGTGACCTGCTGTACGCGGAAGTCCTCTTTTCTTTGCCCATCTGCCGTTACCGTCCATAATTACGCCTATATGACGGGGCAGATTTTGCATATCTATGCCTGATAAATCAACATTTGAAGTTATCATATTTCAAGAATCTCTTTTTCTTTATTTTTTGCAATTTCGTCTATTTTCTTTACATAAGTATCTGTAAGGTCCTGAATATCCTTTTCAATACCCTTTAAATCATCTTCTGTAATTTCGGATGCTTTCTGCTGTTTTTTATAAAATTCAAGTGCATCGCGACGGATTCCTCTAATAACAACTCTTGCATCTTCAGCCTTTTTTGTAACTGTTTTTACAAGTTCTTTTCTTCTCTCTTCAGTGGGAGGAGGAAAAGCAAGACGAATAGTTTTTCCGTCTGTTACAGGTGTAATACCAACTTCACTCTTTAAAAGAGCTTTTTCAATTTCTTTTACAAGACTTGCATCCCAGGGAGCGATTGATAAAATTCTCGGTTCAGGAACCGAAATTGTAGCAACCTGCTGTAAGGGTGTTGCAACACCGTAATATTCAACCATTACCTTCTGTAAAACTGCAGGATTTGCTCTGCCTGCACGTACAGTATCATATTCTTCGTTTAAAAAAGATATGGCTTTATCCATTTTGGTTGTAAATTCATCATAAGAATTTTTCATTTTTCATTCTCCTTATTCTATTATTGTACCTGCATTTTCACCATTGATTACTGCAAGTATATTATCGGGGTTTGAAAGGCCAAACACCTTAATAGGTATTTTATTGTCCATACAAAGCGATGCAGCTGTCGAGTCCATAACCTTAAGACCTTTATCAAGAATGTCAATATAACTTAATCTGTCATATTTTACAGCATCAGGATAAATATTGGGGTCTTTATCATAAACACCGTCAACATTTTTAGCTAAAAGAATAACCTCTGCACCAATTTCTGCTGCACGTAAAGCAGCTGCCGTATCTGTTGAAAAGAAAGGATTACCCGAGCCGCAACCAAAAATTACAACTCTGCCCTTTTCAAGATGCCTTACCGCCCTGTTTCTTATATAGGGTTCAGCTATCTGTTTCATTTCAATACCTGTCTGAACACGTGTAGGAACCTTTTCTGCTTCAAGTGCATCCTGAAGTGCAAGTGCATTTATTACAGTTGCAAGCATACCCATATGGTCTGCTCTTGTTCTGTCCATAGACTCCCCGCTTCTTCCTCTCCAGAAATTACCGCCGCCAACCACGAGTGCTATCTGAACATTTTGTTCTACACATTTTTTTATTGTTCTGGCAATGGCAGAAACCTTTTCAAAATTAAAACCAAAGCCGTTATCACCGACGAGAGCTTCGCCGCTAAGTTTAATCATAACTCTTTTGTAAGACAATGGTACACACCTCCGTTTATCATTATATTCGACATAATTTTGCGTATTCCTTCTTTTATATTAAGGCTTACAGGTTCCGCAAGACGAATATCCCTGTTTTACTGCCTCCTCATAGGATTTAAAAAACACCTGCTTTTCTATACTTGGCAGTCCTTTGCAGGAAAGCCTGTGAAATTTTTTTGAGTTTTTGTTCCCTATATAAGCATACTCTGCATGTTCCTGTGACGATTTTATTTCAGAAAGATTGTCAACATTCTTATTCTTTGAAGGGAAAACTCTTATATTTTTACCGTCACTTTTTACAATAATATCTCCTTGAACATCTGTACGAAAAACTTTAACCTCTGCATCCTTAAGTCTTGACATTGTTTCATCATGCGGATGTCCGTAAGAATTGTCTTTTGCTACCGAAATTATCGCATACTGCGGCGATACCTCTCTTAAAAATCGATAGGATGTTGAAGTTGCCCCTCCATGGTGCCCAACCTTTAAAAGGTCAGCCGATACATCATACCCTGCATCCAAAATATCCGTTTCTTCTTCCCTCTCTGCATCACCTGTAAACATAAAGCTGTTTTCTTTGTATGTAACCTTTAAAACAAGCGAAGTGTTGTTAAGCTCACATTCCTCTTCGCTTATCGGGCCCAAAAATTCTATTTTACTTTCACCTAAAGCTATTTCATCCCCAGGCTTTGGATTTTTTATTTCAATGTTCTGTTCATTTACTTTTTTTAGAAACTTTTTATAAAAGCCCGCATCTGAAGTTGTTTTTGGAGCGTATATTTCCCCCACTCTTGCTACAGACAGTGCACCCGAAAGCCCGCCTGCGTGGTCTTCGTGTGCGTGGCTGCAAACCAGTATATCTATATAATCAACAGAAAGCCTTTTAAGATATGCCGCTATAAGGTCGCTATCCTCGGCATTACCTCCATCAATCAACATATAATGCCCGTTTGAAACAATAACCTGAGCATCCGCCTGTCCCACATCTATAAAATGTATTTCAAACTCTTCTGTATCTGCAAATTCTTTTTGTTGATAGTATCCTATTGAGCAAAAAAGAATAACAGCTAAAATCCAAGGTAAATATTTTTTCATAAGCTTTTCCTAACTTCAAAAAAGGAGCTGTAAAAATTTACAGCTCCTTTTCAAATTATTTAATCATCTTTTCGATTTCTTCAGCAAAGTTGTCTTCTCTCTTCTGAAGTCCTTCGCCCTTTTCAAAACGTACATATTTAACTATTTTTGCACCCTTTGAAGCAAGATATTTTTCAACCTTAACGCTGTCATCCTTTACGAATGCCTGCTGCATCAAGCAGTTCTGTTCATAGAACTTATTGATTTTACCTTCAACCATCTTTTCAATGATGTTTTCGGGCTTGTTTGCATTCTTGGGATCTTCTTTAATCTGTGCAATGATAATTTCTTTTTCCTTTGCAACGTCTTCAGCAGGAACTACGCTCTTGTCGCTGTATAAGGGGTTGATAGCAGCTATCTGCATTGCAACGTCTCTTGCAGCATCGTGTGCTTCATCGCCTTCAGCTTCAACAACCATCATAACGCCAATTCTGCCGCCGCCATGGATATAAGTAACTATATCGCCTTCAAATCTTTCAAAACGTCTTACGTTCATGTTTTCGCCTATTGTAGCGATTTTTTCTGTAAGCTGATCTTTAATTGTTGCGCCTTCAGCACCGGATGCCATAAGTGCATCAAGATCTGCAGGGTTTGATTTAATAACTTCTTTTGCAACAGTTTCTACAAAAGCCTTGAATTCAGCATTCTTTGCAACGAAGTCTGTTTCAGCGTTAACTTCAACCATTGCTGCAACATTACCTTCAACTAAAATGTCAACAAGACCTTCGGAAGCAATTCTGCCTGCCTTTTTAATTGCAGCAGCAAGTCCTTTTTCACGAAGGAATTCAATTGCTTTATCCATATCGCCGCCGGTTTCTGCAAGAGCTTTCTTACAGTCCATCATACCGCAGCCTGTTCTTTCTCTTAATTCTTTAACTATACTAGCAGTAATCATTATATATTCCTCCCATTAATTTTCGGATTAAATTATTCAGCTTCTGTTTCAGCTTCTTCAGCTTCAGGAGCATTCTGTTCGCCCTGTCTGCCTTCGATAATAGCGTTTGCTATAGTTGAAGTAACAAGTTTTACGGCACGAATTGCATCATCGTTACCGGGAATGGGGAAATCTACTTCTTCGGGGTCGCAGTTTGTATCAACAATTGCAACTACGGGGATACCGAGTTTCTTTGCTTCGCTGATAGCAATTTTTTCCTTCTTGGGGTCAACTACGAACAATGCACCGGGAAGTTTTTTCATTTCTTTAATACCGCCAAGGTATTTTTCAAGCTTTTCCATTTCAAGACGAAGCTTCATAACTTCTTTCTTGGGGAGAAGGTCAAATGTACCATCTTCGTCCATTTTCTGTAACTGATACAAACGGTCAATTCTTCTCTTAATAGTTTTGAAGTTTGTCATCATACCGCCGAGCCATCTAGCATTTACATAGTACATGCCAACTCTTTCGGCTTCTTCTTTGATTGAATCCTGTGCCTGCTTCTTTGTTCCTACGAAGAGAATTTCCTGTCCAGCTTCTGCTACGCTGCGAACAAATTCGTAAGCTTCTTCAATCTTCTTTGCTGTTTTCTGAAGGTCGATAATATATATACCGTTTCTTTCGGTGAATATATATTCCGCCATCTTGGGGTTCCATCTTCTTGTCTGGTGACCGAAGTGAACACCTGCTTCCAATAACTGTTTCATTGCTACTACTGACATATTATCAGCACCTCCTAAATGTTTTTATCCTCCACCGCAATCCTCAGGAAAAACGCCTTGCGGAACCGCTTTCCCTCATGTGGTGTGCGTATTTGGACTAAAAGATTATACTACATATTTTTTCTTTTTGCAAGCTTTTTTTCAAATTTTTACAATAAATTTGCAATATACTCAATATCTCCAAGTTCACACTCTTCAATTTTGCCTGCATCACACAGATTTGCAAACTCGGGATCAATGGGAAGTGATGCTACTGCATCTATACCAAAACGTGCAGCAGTCTGTTCTATTTTGCTTTCTCCGTAGATATGATGTTCTTTGCCGCAGTCAGGACATTTGAAGTATGCCATATTCTCTACAAGACCTAAAATGGGTATATTCATCATATTTGCCATTTTTACAGCCTTTTCAACTATCATACTAACAAGATCCTGAGGTGATGTAACTATTATTATTCCGTCAACAGGTATTGACTGGAATACTGTCAAGGGTACATCCCCTGTTCCGGGAGGCATATCAACAAACATATAATCAACATCGCCCCATACAACATCTGTCCAGAACTGTTTTACAGTTCCCGCAATTATAGGACCACGCCATACAACGGGGTCTGTTTCATTTTCAAGCAAAAGGTTTATGCCCATTACTTCAACACCGTTTTTACTCTTAACAGGATAAATTCCGTTTTCATCTCCTCCTGCACGTTCTGTAAGTCCGAACGCACGAGGAATTGATGAGCCTGTAATATCTGCATCAAGTATTGCTACCCTGTTATTTTTTCTCTGCATTGCAACAGCTAAAAGTGAAGTTACCAAAGTTTTACCAACGCCACCCTTACCGCTTACAACACCTATTACCTTTTTTACACTTGACATGCTGTTTAATGATTCATATTTTGGTGCCGATGAACACTTTTCAGCACATTCAGAACAGTTATGTGAACATTCGCTCATTTTTTTCATTCCTTTCAATGATAATTACTTTTCAAACAAGTATTATATCCCTTAATTTTTATAAAGTCAATAAAAAAGTTGTATTTTTTTTTGACTTGTGCTATACTTATAAAACTATAAAAGAAAAAAGAGGATTAAAATGGAATTATTAACTACAATCTTGCTTGGCATAGGTCTTTCTATGGATGCTTTTGCAGCTTCGGTCTGCAAAGGACTTGCACTTGGAAAGGTAAGCTTTTTCAAACTTTTAATTCCGGGATTATGGTTTGGAGTTTTCCAGGCTTTAATGCCGCTTATCGGTTATTTTTTAGGGTTAAGGTTTTATACATATATCGAAAGCTTTGACCATTGGATAGCTTTTATACTTTTAGTCATTATAGGATTAAATATGATAAAAGAAGCTTTTTCTGACGAACAAGAAAACACCGACGCCTCACTCAGTTTTAAAAGTATGTTTATTATGGCAGTTGCCACAAGTATTGATGCATTGGCTGTAGGCATTGCTCTTGCAATGGACAGAGGAACAGATATTGTAAGCTCTGTTGTAATTATAGGTCTTACAACCTTTGTTTTATCTTCAATAGGTTGCAAAATAGGCTGTATATTCGGTTCAAAATATAAAAAGAAGGCAGAAGTTACCGGAGGTGTAATTTTAATAATTTTAGGAATTAAAATTTTAATTGAACATTTATTAGGACTTTAAAAAAATACGGAGCGGCGCTCCGTATTTTTTTATTTCTTTTTTTTGCAAGAACATTCCAAAGGGCAGCTGCCACACGAGCAGCAGCCCTTTTTCTTTTTAAGCTTTAATATAACCCATACGCAATATATAATTATTAACGCAAGTAAAATGTATTTAATCATTATTACCTCACTATAAGCATTGCAATATTATAAAATAAAGTTGATACAAGCCACGCAACTCCTACCTGCATTATAACAGAAAGAATTGCATATTTTTTTGAACCCGTCTCTCTTCCTACGCTTGCTATTGTTGCAATACACGGAACATATAAAAGACAGAAAAGCATCATAGAATATGCATTTATAGCAGTAAAGCCTGCTTTTCCCAGTATCTCTGCCAAAGCCGACATTCCTGATACAGAAGCTATATTCCCTATTCCGTACAAAACGCTCATACTCGAAACAACAACTTCCTTTGCCGCTATGCCCGATATAAGCGAAACTATTATCTGCCAGTAACCAAGCCCTGCGGGCTTCATCAAAGGAACAAGCCATTTTCCTATTTGTGCCCCAATGCTTTGCGACATATCTTCTACCATACCGCTAAAATTAAAATTCATCAGCACCCATAAAATTACCGACGCTACAAATATAACAGTTCCCGCCTTAACAAGATAATCCTTTACCTTTTCCCATGCATATATCATTACTGTGTTGTAGTTTGGAGTTTTATATTCAGGAAGTTCTATCAAAAGTGTATGAACCTTCTTTTTACCGCCCGTTTTGCTCATTATAAACGAAATCGTCATTGCAACCAATATCCCTATAAGATACATTGAGTAGCAGGCTATCATTGCGTTTTTTCCAAAAAACATTTCTGAAAGCAAAACATAAACTGGCAACCTTGCACTGCACGACATAAAAGGAGTTACAAGGATAGTTCTTAATTTATCTTTCGGGTCTTCTAAGGTTCTTGTTGCCATAATTGCAGGCACCGTACAACCAAAGCCCAAAAGCATAGGAATAAAAGCCTTGCCCGAAAGACCCATTTTAGCCATTATTCCGTTCATTATATAAGCAACACGCGACATGTATCCGCTGTCTTCCAAAAATGCAAGAGCAATAAAAAGTATAAATATGTTAGGCAAAAATGTAAGTATACCGCCTACACCTGCTATTATGCCTTCTACCACAAGTCTTGTTACAAGTTCCCCTGCGCCAATGTCAATAAGAAATGTTTGTGTTGCAGAAGAAAACCATTCAAGCCCCTCTTCAAAATATCCTTTTATAAAGTCACCTATAGTGAATGTAAGGAAAAATACTATAGCCATTATTCCAAAAAATATAGGTAAGCCTAAAAATTTATTTGTAAGTACTTTATCTATTTTGTCGGTAAAATAGCTCTTTTCCTTTTTATTTATAAGAACCTCTTCTATTACTTCCTCAATAAATTCGTATTTTTGGTCAATTATTTCACTCTCATAGCTTTTATCGGCTATATCTTTTAAATCAAGAGGATATCTTTTTATTATTTCTTCATCGTTTTCAAGTAGCTTTATAGCGTGCCAACGATAATTTTCCATATCTTTATACTGCTTTTTAAGCATAATAGATATTATCTCTATTTTTTCTTCAATATCATCGGAATATACCATTGTATAATCATCATGCTTTTTGTTCTGCGAGGCATTGTCGGAATGATGATGCTCTATACCCTCTACAGTTTTATCTTTATGATGTGCCACTGCATGCATTAAAGAATCAAGACCTGTTTTCTTTCTTGCACTTACAGGAATTACGGGAACGCCAAGCATTTCCGGCATACGGTGAAGATCTATTTCCATTCCTCTCTCTTCAATAATATCCATCATATTAAGTGCCACTACAACGGGTTTTCCAAGCTCTAAAAGCTGCAGGGTAAAAAACATATTCCTCTCAAGCGACGAAGCATCAACAACGTTTACTATAACGTCAACCTCGTTATCTAAAAGATATTGCCTTGTAAGCTTTTCTTCCATTGTATAAGAAGTAAGAGAATATGTACCCGGTAAATCAACAAGCTTATATGTATGCCCATGATAGTTCATATTGCTTTCTTTTTTTTCTACTGTAACCCCGGGCCAGTTTGCAACTTTAAGCTTTGCGCCGGTATAAGCGTTAAAGAGAGTAGTTTTCCCGCAATTAGGATTACCCGCAAACGCAACATGTATTACATCAGACATTCTTTTTACCTCCTACCGTTATTCCCTTTGCGAATTCTTTTCCGAGCGCAAATCTACTTCCTCTCACTTTTATTATTATCGCCGCATTTGCACGATCTGCAACAAAAACCTCGGCACCTTCGGTCATTCCCAGAATTTCAAGCCTGTGCTTTATTGCCTCTTCAAGTTCTATTTTTAAAACTTTATAAAAACTGCCTGTTTTTACATTGTATAACTTCACTTTTAAATTTCTCCTTCCAATACTGCTATGTATATTATATCACATTTTTTGTCGAAGGTTAATATTTTTTGAAAAAAATTTTAACATATTTATGGACAAACTGTTTTTTTTATTATATAATATGTAAACAGAGAATTATAATGTATAATTTTAAATTTTTTGTAAAGAAGGTTTCTGTAATGAATTTACCTGAAAATGTTTTTGTAATGACACATCCTCTTATTCAGCATAAGATTTCAATTTTAAGAAATGTAGAAACAGGTTGCAAGGAATTCCGCGAACTTGTTGAAGAAATTGCTATTTTAATAGCTTTTGAAGCTACAAGGGATTTACCCTTGCAGGATATTGAAGTTACCACTCCAATATGCAAAACCGTAGCAAAATGTATAGGTGGTAAAACTCTTACTGTTATTCCTATTTTAAGAGCAGGTCTTGGTATGGTAGACGGTATATTGTCACTTCTTCCCGCTGCAAAAGTAGGTCATGTAGGCTTATACAGAAACGAAGAAACCTTAGAGCCTGTTGAATACTACTTCAAGGTTCCTACAGATATTGCAGAACGTCAGGTTATTATTGTTGACCCCATGCTTGCAACGGGTGGCTCGGCAGTTGCCGCTGTTGATGCAGTTAAAAAACGTGGTGTTACAGATATAAAATTTATGAATATTATTGCCGCTCCCGAAGGAATTGAAGTTCTTTCAAAGGCACACCCCGATATTAAAATTTATTGTGGTGTTGTTGATGAAAAGCTTAACGAAAACGGTTATATAGTTCCGGGACTTGGGGATGCCGGTGACAGAATTTTTGGTACAAAATAGTTTATCTTTATTAAAACAAAATCTTTAAAACGATGCGTGACATCGGCAAGGTTTTTAGATAACTGTACTTAAAAGCCTTGCTGTATGCAAGGCTTTTTTAATACAATTACAGAGGTGATTTTATGGCACGCAAAGCAGTTGTTATGGACGAGGGTGCTTTAAACCGTTCTCTTACCAGAATATCACACGAAATTATAGAAAAAAATCCAAACGAAAAAGAAATATGTGTTGTAGGCATATATAGAAGAGGAGTTCCTCTTGCCGAAAAAATTGCCGAAAACATAAAAAATTTTTCGGATATAAAACCCTTGGTAGGCTCTCTTGATATAACCTTATATCGTGATGATTTATCCGAGGTTTCCTCTTCCCCCATTTTAAACGAAACTAAAATTGATTTTTCAATAGAAAAAAAAGTTGTAATTTTAGTCGATGACGTTATATATACAGGTCGTACAACACGTGCAGCACTTGATGCGGTAATAGCCCTGGGCAGACCATCAAAAATTCAGCTTGCCGTGCTTATAGACAGAGGTCACAGAGAATTTCCCATAAAGGGTGACTACATAGGAAAAAACCTTCCCACTTCACACGAGGAAAGAGTCAGGGTACTTCTTCCGCCTTTTGATAACGAAACAAAGGTGGAAATATGGGATAAATGATGTTCCGCCAAATTTTTGGCTGAATATAAAAAAATACTTTAGGAGGGATTTTTATGAATCTTATTTACAATGTTTCAGACAAACCAAAATTCGGGCAGATGATTGTATTTGCAATTCAGCAATTGCTTGCAATTATGGCAGCTACCATAGCTGTTCCCGCAATCGTAGGAAATGGTATGACTGCTTCTGCAGCTCTGTTCGGAGCGGGCGTTGGTACCATCGTCTACCAGCTTTTCACAAAGTTCAGAAGCCCCGTATTCCTCGGCTCATCATTTGCGTTCATTGGCTCAATGTCAGCAGCTTTCGCAGGTGCAGTTTCAGCTTCACTCGGTTTTCTCGGACTGATTATTGGTGCACTCTTTGCAGGTCTTGTTTACGTTATAATAGCTGTAGTTATTAAGCTTGTAGGCGTAAACTGGATAAATAAGCTTATGCCTCCCGTTGTTATCGGCTCAACAGTTGCACTTATAGGTCTTTCACTTGCCGGTGCATCTATCAACGATGTATTCTCATACGGCCCGCAGGATGCTAACGGTGCTTTCATTATGTCGGGTAACATCTGGGTTTCTTTTGTATGTGCAATAGTTACATTTATTGTTGTAACATGTTGTTCAGTTTACGGCAAAAAAATGACCCGTCTTATTCCTTTCATAATTGGTATTCTTGCAGGTTATGCACTTGGTCTTGTGTTTACCATTATTGGAAATGCAGCAGGTATAGATGCTCTTAAAGTTATTGACTTTACCCCCTTTAAGGCTCTTGTTGCAGACGGTGTAACCCTTAAAACATTTATCGCAGTTCCCGAATTTACATTCATCGAAGCTTTTAAAGGCGTTGGCGAACTTGATATGTCATATATTGCAACTGTTGCTGTTGCATATATCCCAGTTGCATTTGTTGTATTTGCAGAGCATATTGCAGACCACAAGAACCTTTCTTCAATTATTGAAAAAGACCTTCTTGAAGAACCCGGTCTTCACAGAACACTTTTAGGCGACGGTGTTGGTTCATTTTTTGGTGCAATATTCGGCGGTTGCCCCAATACTACTTATGGTGAGTCGGTAGGTTGTGTTGCTATTACAAAAAATGCTTCTGTTATAACTATTACTACAACTGCAATTTTAGCAGTACTTATATCATTTATTTCGCCTTTTGTTGCATTCCTTGATTCTATCCCAGGTTGCGTAATGGGCGGTGTTTGTATTACTCTTTACGGCTTTATTGCTGTATCAGGTCTTAAGATGATTCAAAAAGTTGACCTTGAAGACAACGCTAACCTCTTTACCGTTGCAGCAATTCTTATCCCCGGTATCGGCGGTATGGCAATGTCAATAGGCAAAGTAACTATTACAAATATTGCATGCGCACTTATTCTTGGTATCATCACTAATGTTATTCTTTCCAAGAAAAAAGTTTCTGAATAATTTATAACTTTTTAGATCAAAATAACCCCGAGGTGATTTTATGCTCGGGGTTATTTTTTCTGTTATAGCAGGTGCTGCTATGAGTTTTCAGGGTGTTATGAACACCCGTTTATCCGATAAAATAGGTCTTTATGAATCAAACACCTTTGTGCAGGGTACAGCCTTTCTTTTATCGTTAATTGTTACCCTTATCTTAGGAAAAGGCGATTTTGGCAAACTTGTTACCGTAAACAAATTATATCTTCTTGGCGGCGTTTTAGGTATTATAATTACCATTACCGTTATGCTCGGCATAGGCAAGTTAAGCCCTACAGTTGCAATTTCGGTAATATTAATAGCGCAACTTATTACAGCTGCGCTAATTGATGCTTTTGGTATTTTAGGTTCCGAAAAAGTAAGCTTTGATTTCACAAAGCTTTTAGGCATTGCCTTAATGATAGGCGGAGTAATTGTGTTTAAACTTAAATCATAGATTTTCGTTTTTACGTTCTCTTGTCATTAAAAGACGGATAGCCTCGCGTACAGGTTTTCCTTCAAATAATATACCATAAGCTGCCTCTGTTATAGGCATACTTATATTATATTTTTTAGCTAAAAGCCAGGTACATTCGGTGGCATAAAAGCCTTCTACAACCGAGTGTACTTTTTCTATTGCTTCAGAAGGACTCATTCCCTGCCCAATCATCCTTCCCGCGCGGTTATTACGGCTGTGTGCACTTGTACAGGTTACTATTAAATCTCCTATTCCTGCAAGCCCTGCCAAGGTTGAAGGATTAGCTCCCATTGCAACTCCAAGCCTTGTAATTTCTGCAAGTCCCCTTGTCATAAGTGCCGCCTTTGTGTTGTCGCCAAGTCCCATTCCGTCCAATACTCCGCAACAAAGTGCTATTACGTTTTTTATGGCACCGCCAACCTCAACTCCTGTAACATCAGTATTTGTATATACCCTGAAGTTGTCGCTCATAAAAATATCCTGAACTTTTTCTGCTAAATGTATATCCTCTGCCGCCACAACAACGGTTGTAGGTAAATCACGTCCTACTTCTTCTGCGTGCGAAGGACCGCTTAAAACAGCAACAGGATTTTCAGGGCATACGCTTTTTATTACTCCGCTAAAGGTTTGCAGTGTTTCTTTTTCAAATCCTTTTGTAAGATTAACTATGGGAACATTTTTATCAAGATATTCCGATAAATTTTTAACTGTTGACCTTAAAACATGCGACGGTGTTACCAAAACTATAAACTCGGCATTTTCTGCCGCTTTTTTTAAATCACTTGTATAATGTATACCTTCGGGCAGAATAATCCCGCTTAAAAACTCTTTATTTTCTCTGTTTTCTTCTATTGCATTGCTCTCTTCATAAAGCCAGGACCACAGAGTTACATCATGACCGTTATTTTTTAAAAGTCTTGCAATTGCAGTCCCCCAACCGCCAGAACCTATTACAGATATTCTACTCACTTTTTTCACCAAGCTTTCTTTCCGTTCCGCTTAAAAGTCTTTTTATGTTGGATTTATGCTTCACTATAACAACTACTCCGCAAAATGCGCAAAAAACGCAAAGACTAATACTCTTAAAAAATACAAACGGATATATTATAAACAAAATAGCACCAATACAGGAACCAAGCGATACATATTTAGTCACAGCCATTATTCCTATAGCTATAACACCTATTATAAGTGCTGCAAAGGGCTCTGCCGCTATCATAACCGAAAACGAGGTAAGAACCCCTTTACCGCCACGGAAGTCGAAAAATATGGGGAAAATGTGTCCAAGTATTGCTGCCCCACCTGCAATATATACAAATATGTCGCCAGCAAAAAGCAGTCTTGCAAAAAGAACCGACAAAATGCCTTTTAAAACATCAATTAAAGATACTGCTACAACAGCCTTTTTGCCAAATACACGCAAGGTATTTGTAGCACCAGCATTACCGCTGCCATAGTTTCGTATATCCTTGCCAAGGCTTTTTGATACTATCATAGAACCATTTATACTGCCAAGCAAGTATCCTAAAACAAGCGAAATTATGTATTGCATATTATTCCTTGTTCCTTTCTCTTATTATAAATCTTACAGGAGTTCCCTCAAGTCCAAAGGTTTCTCTTATTCTGTTTTCTAAAAATCTTATATACGAAAAATGTGCAAGCTCTTTATCGTTTACAAATAAAACAAACGTGGGTGGACGTGTGCTTGCCTGAGTCATATAATAAATCTTAAGTCTTTTTCCTTTGTCAGAAGGTGGCTGAACACGGCTTACAGCATCATTTAATATGTCGTTCAAAACACCTGTTGAAATACGCATCGAATTCTGCTCGCTTACATATTTTATAAGTTCAAACACTTTTTCTGTTCTCTGCCCTGTTTTTGCCGATATAAATACTATGGGAGCATAGGATGCAAAGCTTAATTTATCGTAAACTCTGTTTTCAAACTCTTTTGTTGTTTTATTGTCTTTTTCGATTAAGTCCCACTTATTAACCGCTATTACCATACCCTTGCCTGCTTCGTGTGCATAGCCTGCAATTTTTGCATCCTGCTCTGTTATTCCTTCGGATGCATCTATCATAACTATTGCAACATCACAACGGTCTATTGCTGCAAGCGAACGTATTACGCTGTAGCTTTCTACCCCTTCTTCAACCTTGCTGTGACGGCGTATACCCGCTGTATCTATTATAACATAGTCAGTTCCGTCTTTGTGAAAGCTTGAGTCTATAGCATCCCTTGTTGTACCGGGGATATTGCTTACAATTACTCTCTGCTCGCCTAAAATTTTATTTACAAACGAGCTTTTACCCGCATTAGGCTTACCTATTACTGCAACCTTTATTTCGTCAGTTTCTTCCTCTTCAACCTCTTTTGGCAAGTAGGAAACAACTTCGTCAAGCAAGTCCCCTACACCCATTCCGTGAACAGACGAAACAGGAATAGGATCGCCAAGCCCCAAATTATAAAACTCATAAACACCCATAGGTGTTTCACCCGGAGCATCTACTTTATTGCACACTAAAACTACAGGCTTGCCCGATTTTTGAAGCATAGCCGCAACATCAGCATCAGAAGCAGTTACCCCTTCTTTTATATTCCCTATAAATATTATAACATCAGCCATATCTATAGCTGTTTTTGCCTGCTCAAGCATTCCCTTTAATATAATATCATCGCCCGCAGGCTCAATTCCGCCCGTATCAACAAGCGAGAATTTGTAGCCACACCACTCTGCATCGGCATAAATACGGTCGCGTGTTATGCCTGGTGTGTCTTCTACTATAGAAATTCTTTTTCCTACTATTTTGTTAAACAGTGTTGATTTACCTACATTAGGTCTTCCAACTATTGCAACTAAAGGTTTTGCCATTATTGTACACCTCCAAGTAATGCGTTTAAAAAAGCTTCTCCAAAGCAAGCCGTTGCTTTAACTTTTACTCCTAAACTTTTTTCTATTTCGCAAAGCTTTGTATCATCCAAAAACAAATCACTCTCGTGCTTTAATGCACTTTCAGAAATTAAAAGCTCTTCTCCAAGCTCTTTGTCCTTTAATTGGTTTATTATATCCTGCCCCGTTAAAAGTCCGCTTACAGTTATATTCTCGCCAAAAAATACATTTTCAATTGGATAAACAAGTATTTTAAGATTTTTACAAACCTTCATAGCCTCATCTGCAAGCTTTGAAATGGTTTTATATGAAGCATATCCCGTTGCTATGCTTACAGTCCTTTTTACGTCAGACGGTAAAAGTGCTTCCATAAATTCATTTTCCATACTGCGTAAAAGTCCTACACCGTTTTCTATTTGGTAATAACCTTCGTATTCTTCTTCGGGTGGAATAGGCGTGTCGCTTTTTACATAAAATTCATCTGCCGCATAAATAAAACGTGTACCCATTTTATTTAAAAATTCCTGTTGTTTTTTTGTTATCTCTGCTATTACCTCTTTACATTCCTCTTTTGTATAAGGTTCAAGCGGATAAAGACCATCTCTGTATTTTGTTATTCCTACAGGTACTGCCGAAACACTTGTAACATACGGATAAAGCTCTGACAAATCATTTATTGTCCTCTCAAGCTCTGCCCCGTCGTTTACCCCTTTAACCAAAACAATCTGGCAATTCATATGTATCCCTGCATCAGCAAGTCTTTTCATAAAATACATAAGCTTGCCTGCACGCTTATTTTTAAGCATAAATTCTCGTAGCTTTGGGTTTGTAGTATGTACCGATACATTTACAGGGTCAAGCCTCATTTTAATTATTTTGTCAATATCCTTATCACTTGCATTTGTTAAAGTTACATAGTTGCCTGTTAAAAACGAAAGGCGTGAATCATCGTCTTTAAAATAGAGTGTATCTCTCATTCCTTTTGGTAACTGGTCAATAAAACAAAAAATACATTTGTTGGCACAGCTTTTTGCACCACCAAAAAGAGCACTCTCAAACTCTATCCCAAGGTCAGGAGTATCAGGCTCTTCTATTTCTATTACTTCAATGCTTTCATCACATTTTATAACCTCAAGCTCTACAAAATCGCTTGCAGCATAAAAACGGAAGTCAAGCTCATCTTCTATTTTTTCACCATTTACTTTGGCTATTATATCGCCTTTTTCAATTCCTGCTTCCTCGGCAATACTTCCGCTTGCCACACTTTTTACCTTTGCAAGATATTTCATCGTACTTTCATTGCCCTTTCTATATCACGCTGTGCATCACGCTTTGCAGCCGTATCTCTTTTATCGTACTGCTTTTTACCGCGGCAAAGCCCAAGCTCAACTTTTACGTTTGAACCGCTCCAGTAAAGAGAGAGAGGGATAAGTGAAAAACCGTCTCTCATAACTTTGCCAAAAAGCTTAAGTATTTCTTTTTTGTGCATTAAAAGTTTTTTATCGCGCAATGGGTCTTTATTAAATATATTCCCCTGTTCGTAAGGACTTATATGCATACCGTGAACAAAAAGCTCTCCCTCTTTCACAGATGCATAACAGTCTTTAAGATTTACCTTTCCTTGTCTTATTGACTTTACCTCGGTTCCGTATAGCTCTATTCCTGCCTCGTACGTTTCTTCCACGAAGTAATCGTGTCTTGCTTTTTTGTTTTGTGCTATTACTTTTGACTGCATGGTTTAATTCCTCCGTCAAAACAAAATATATTCTGCGTGCAGTTTCATCGATAGACGAAACAGTTACCCCTACTTTATCTCCAAGCTTATATTTTCTGCCTTTTCTCTTTCCGTAGAGCAAAAATCTTTCTTCGTCAAATATATAATAATCGTCTTTTAAATCTTCAAGCAGTAAAAGACCTTCAACTGTGTTATCAAGCTCCAAAAACATACCAAAGTTTGTAACAGAGGTTATGGTAGCTTTAAAACTACTTCCGATTTTATCTTTCATAAATACGCAGGTTTCGTATCTTATTGCATCTCTTGATGCGTTTTCAGCATCCTCTTCTCTTTGCGATGAATTATATGCCGCCTCTTCTACTGTTTTTTCAAAATGTGAAACATCCTTACCTGCTAAAAAACTTTTTATAACCCTGTGAGTAAATAAATCAGGGTAACGGCGTATAGGCGAAGTAAAATGACAATAATATTCTGCCGCTATTCCAAAATGTCCTGTATTATCTTTGCTGTAAAGTGCCTTACACATAGAGCGTAAAAGCATCATATTTACTATTTTATCGCATCTTTTTCCGTCGGCTTGCTTCAGAATTGAATCAATATTGCTACCCGAAAAGCCCAAAAGACGGGCAAATTTAATAAATCTTTCTTCTTTTTCTTTTTTTAAACTTTCGTGTACACGAAAAATTATAGGTAGTTCATTTTTAACCGCAAACTCTGCAACTGCACAGTTTGCCGCTATCATAAATTCTTCTATAATGATATTAGAAATTTCGGGTTCCTTCTTTATAATGTCAACAGGCTCCCCGTCCTGCATTACAACATAACTTTCAGGAATATCAAGGTTTATACTGCCATTCCCAAATCTCTTTTCTCTTAAAATATTTGCAAGCTTTTCCATAGAAAAAAGCATTGGTTTTATATTTTCATACTCTTTCCAAAGCTCGTTTTCCGAATCAGCAAGCATTTTTGTTACATCGGTATAAACTAAACGGTAATCAGATTTTATTACAGATTCAGTTATTTTAAAATCTAAAAGTTCTCCTGCAGAATCAAACTTTAAAACGGCACTTAATGTAAGTTTATCTTCCAAAGGATGAAGGCTGCAAAGATTGTTTGAAAGCTGCTCCGGGAGCATTGGCACAACAAGGTCAGGTAAATAACAGCTTGTTCCTCTTTCAAATGCTTCATTATCAAGAAAGCTTTTTTCTTTTACATAATGCGAAACATCTGCTATATGAACATACAAAGTATATATGTTGTTTTCAAATTCAAGAGAAATTGCATCGTCAAGGTCTTTTGCATCAGCACCGTCAATTGTTACGGTCAAAAGCTTTCTGTAATCTTCTCTGCCTTCTGTTTTGGGTTTTGCCAAAAGGCTTTCTGCCTCATTTATAACATCATCTGTAAATTTTTTAGCAAATCCGTAGGTGTGTAAAATTGCAGAAATTTCGGCACTGTTTTCTCCCTGTTTCCCAAGCGATAAAATAACCTTTCCAAGTCTTCTTTCCCAGTCTGTAACAGAAAAAAGAACCTTTTGCCCGTTATAAGATGAAGAGTTTTCGGTTATTAAAAAAGTATCATTACTTCTTTTATTATCTGGCATAAAAATACCTGCTTCACACGAGCCGCATAATGTATGAGTGCCACGCTCGAGTATTTTTATAATTTCGCCTTCCCTGTCATACGGATCAGTAATTAAAACTTCAACTAAATCTCCGTCAAAAGCGGTATTTTTATTTTCTGCTGATATATATACATCGCCCTCATCATTTAACACAAAGCCAAAGCCTTTGGGGTTTTGATTATATATTCCGCTTATTTTGGCAAGGTGTTTTTTCATAAGAGCAATTCCTTTCTTAAAAAAGCCGCCCCATTAAGAGGCGGCCAAGGGTTTTTGGTTGATTATTTAATAAGCGATAAAGCTATTGATAAAGCAACAAACAAAACAGCAAATACTATTGTGAGAATTTCTAAAAGACCTTCTCTTGTTCTTGCTTTGTTTTTACCAAAAAAGTTATCAGAACCGTTATTTGATCCGCCAATAGCGCCTGAAAGACCTGCTTCCTTCTGCTTCTGAAGAAGAACCACTACTATCAGAGCAATAGCAACTATTATGTAGATTATTGAAAATATTGTCTGTAACATTCTACTTACACCTCCAAATTTTTCTATTACCTTGCTATTGTAACACAATATTTCAGTTTTGACAAGCTTTTTTTGAGATTTGCGGAAATTTATTTATAATTTCCGCAAATCTGTGCTTCTATATTCAAAAGTCTGTTATATTTTGCTGTTCGCTCTCCCCTGCAAGGTGCTCCCGTCTTTATTTGTCCTGCACCAAGTCCAACAGCGAGGTCTGCTATAAATGTATCCTCAGTTTCACCGCTTCGGTGAGATATTATTGTACCCATACCGCTTCCCATAGCAAGTTTTACTGCCGCTATTGTTTCTGTCAAAGTTCCTATCTGGTTTGGTTTTATTAAAACAGCGTTGCTTGCTTTTATATCTATTCCGTGGCTTATTCTGTCTGTATTTGTAACAAACAAATCATCGCCTACTATTTGTATTGCACGGCTTAAACGCATAGTAATTTTTTGCCATAAATCCCAGTCATCTTCACTTGCCGGGTCTTCAACCGAAATTATGGGATAGTCTGATATTAAGCTGTCCCAGTATTTTATAAGCTCATCAGCATAAAATGTACGTCCTGATTTTGGCATAACATATAGTCCGTCCTCTTTGTACCAGCCGCTTGATGCTGCATCAAGAGCAATTTTTATTTCCTTGCCCGGTGTATATCCCGCCATTTGTGTAGCATACATTATAAGCTCTATAGCTTCTCTTTCATCTTCAAGGTCAGGGGCAACTCCCCCTTCGTCACCTACTGCTACAGAAATTCCTTTTTCCTTTAAATATTTCTTCAGGCACATATTTATTTTTGTGCACATAAAAAGTCCTTGGCTAAAGGTTTGTGCACCTGTTGGAACTATCATAAATTCCTGAATGTCTATATTGTTGTTTGCATGCTCTCCGCCGTTTAAAATATTCATCATAGGAAGAGGCATTATATCTGCCGTTGCTCCCCCAAGATAACGATAAAGTTCCATATTATTTGCGCCTGCAGCAGCTCTTGCCGCAGCAATTGAAACCGAAAGAATTGAGTTTGCACCAAGCTTTGACTTATTTTCTGTACCGTCAAGCATTATCATAGTATTGTCAATTTCTTTCTGTTCTTCTGTGTGCATACCACAAACGGCTTCTCTTATAGGGCCTAAAACCGCATCTACAGCTTTTTGAACACCTTTACCGAAAAATCTGTCTTTATCACGAAGCTCTGTTGCTTCGTGCACACCTGTAGATGCTCCAGACGGCACAGATGCACTGTATTTTTGTCCGTTTTCCAGAATTATTGTGCTTTGTACTGTGGGGTTTCCTCTTGAATCAAGTATTTCAATTGCTGATATATCTTTTATTTTCATAAAACATCCTCACATAAAAATCCTTACGGATATTTTACCCGTAAGGATTTTAAATATTCAAAAATTTTATTTTATAAGACTTTCTCCGTCCATTTCAGAGGGCTTTTCAAGTCCCATAATTTTAAGCATTGTGGGTGCTATATCGGCAAGTCTTCCGCTTTCTCTCATCTGCACAGCACCTTCGCCAACTACAACAAATGGCACTTTATTTGTTGTATGTGCTGTAAAGGGAGAACCGTCAGCTTCTGCCATTTTATCTGCATTGCCGTGGTCTGCTGTAATAAGAGCTGTTCCACCTTGTGCCAAAACTGCTTCTACTACTTTTCCAACACACTCGTCAACTGTTTCAACAGCTTTTACTGCACAGTCAAACATTCCTGTATGACCTACCATATCGCAGTTTGCAAAGTTTAAGATTATATTGTCATAGTTTCCTGATTCAATTTTTTCTATAACTGCATCACAAACTTCGTAAGCACTCATTTCGGGCTTTAAGTCATAGGTTGTTACCTTGGGTGAAGGAATTAAAACTCTGTCTTCACCTTCTGCCTGACGTTCTACACCGCCATTAAAGAAGAAGGTAACGTGTGCATATTTTTCTGTTTCAGCGATTCTAAGCTGTTTATAGCCGAGCTTTGAAATATAATCTCCAAAAGTATTTTCGAGTGAATGAGGACGGAATGCTATATCAACATTAGGCATTGTAGCATCGTACTGTGTCATACATACATAGTAAAGCGGGAATCTTCCGTTTGCTCTTTCAAAGCCTGTAAATTCATCATCAACAAATGCTCTTGTGATTTCGCGTGCTCTGTCGGGTCTGAAATTAAAAAATACAACGCTGTCATTTTCTTTTATTGTTCCGTCACCGCTTGTTGCGGGAAGTAAAAATTCGTCTGTAACGTCGTTTTTATAAGAATTTTCAGCATATTCGGAAGCGTTTTCAAATTTTTCGCCTTCTCCGAATACAAGTGTTTTATAAGCCTTTTCTACTCTGTCCCATCTCTGGTCACGGTCCATTGCATAAAATCTGCCTATAACGCTTGCTATTTTACCTACACCAATTTTTGCACATTCTTCATCAAGTTCTTTTAAGAAGGTGGCTGCAGATGTCGGCGATACGTCACGTCCGTCGGTAATTGCGTGAATATAAACCTTTTCGATATTCTGTTTTTTTGCAAGCTGTAAAAGACCGTACAAATGTGTATTATGGCTATGTACCCCACCGTCTGACAAAAGTCCCATAAAATGAAGGGCACTGTTGTTTTTACGGCAATTTTCACAAGCTGCCAAAAGAGCCTGGTTTTCGAAAAAGTCACCGTCGTTTATTGATTTTGTAATCTTTGTAAGCTCCTGATACACAATTCTGCCTGCACCAATGTTTGTATGACCAACTTCGGAGTTGCCCATCTGTCCGTCAGGAAGTCCTACTTCAAGTCCGCTTGCATCAATAGCTGTGTTAGGATATTCTTTTAAAAATCTGTCCATATTAGGGGTTTTTGCGGCATAAATTGCGTTTCCTTCTTTTTCTTCGTTTATGCCAAAACCGTCCATAATTATAAGTGTAACAAGTTTTTTATCCAAAATAATTACATCTCCTCTTTAAAATAATGCCCGATTTCTCGGGCATTACTTATTTTTTACGCATTTGCTATTACTGCGAAATCGTCTGCCTTAAGGCTTGCACCGCCGACTAATCCGCCATCAATATCACTGCAGGCAAAAAGACCTGCTGCATTTTTTGCGTTTACGCTTCCGCCGTAAAGTATTCTTATTTTAGCTGCTGTAGCTTCTCCGTAAAGTTCTTTTATAAGAACTCTTATAGCTGCACAAACTTCGTTTGCCTGCTCGTCTGTTGCAGTTTTACCTGTGCCTATTGCCCAGATAGGTTCGTAAGCAATGATAAGCTTTTCTGCATCAGCGGCACTTACGTTCTGCAGTGCTATTTTAAGCTGTGTTCTTATAAAGTCAACTGTTACGCCGTATTCACGCTGCTGTAATGTTTCTCCGCAGCAGAGAATAGGTGTAATGTTATGTGCTATTGCTGCTAAAACTTTTTTGTTTACTGTTTCGTCTGTTTCAGCAAAGTATTCTCTTCTTTCAGAGTGGCCGATAACAACATATTCTACTCCCATTTCCTTGAGCATACAGGGTGAAACTTCACCTGTGAAAGCACCTTTTTCTTCAAAATAAAGGTTCTGTGCTGCAACCTTTATGTTTGAGCCTTTTGCAGCTTCAAGTGCGGTTTGAATACAAACAAATGAAGGACAAACGATAACTTCGTTTTTGGCATCCTTTGTTTTTTCTACCAAAGCTTCAACAAGTGCTTTTGCTTCAGCGGGAGTGTTGTTCATCTTCCAGTTACCTGCTGCTACTTTTTTTTTTGCGTCATCAGCTTCCATTAAGCAGTCAATACCGGGAAGAATTTTACCTTCCAGGAATTCAAGTGATGCACCGCCACCTGTTGAGATATGTGTCATCTTATCAGCAAAACCAAGCTGTTCTGCTGCAGCTGCACTGTCGCCACCGCCGATTACTGTTACTGCATCGGTTTCTGCCATTGCTTTTGCTACTGCTATTGTACCGCAAGCAAGGTCAGGATTTTCGAACACGCCCATAGGACCGTTCCATATAACTGTTTTTGCAGTTTTGATTTTGTCTGCAAAAAGCTTATCTGTCTTTCTGCCGATATCAAGACCCATTTTGTCAGCAGGGATTTTGTCTACATCTACAAACTCAACATCCATCTTCTTGTTTGAAGGATTGGGATATTCGCTGCATACTGCTGTATCAATAGGTAATAAGAGTTCTACACCCTTATCGCTTGCTTTTTTCATAAGATTTGTTGCAAGTTCAATTTTATCTGTTTCGCAAAGTGAAGTACCGATTTCGTATCCCTTTGCTTTTAAGAAGGTATATGCCATACCGCCGCCGATGATAAGTGTATCTACCTTTTCGAGAAGGTTTTCTATAACACCTATTTTATCCGAAACTTTTGCACCGCCTAAGATAGCTATGAAAGGACGTTCGGGATTTGATATAGCGTCACCCATTATTTTGATTTCTTTTCTGATAAGGTATCCGCATACAGCAGGAATATAATCAGCAACACCTGCTGTTGAAGCGTGTGCTCTGTGTGCTGTACCAAATGCATCGTTTACAAAAATTTCGGCTAAAGATGCAAGTTCTTTTGAAAATTCAGGATCGTTCTTTTCTTCTTCTTTATGGAATCTTACATTTTCAAGAAGCATTACATCGCCGTCTGCAAGTTCAGACGCAAGCTTATGTGCGGATTCTCCAACAACATCAGCTGCCATTTTTACTTCTTTGCCTAAAAGTTCGGAAAGTCTTGCTGCAACGGGAGCAAGGCTGTACTTCATATTAAATTCACCCTTTGGTCTGCCAAGGTGTGAGCATAAAATTACTTTTGCGCCGTTGTCTACAAGGTACTTAATTGTGGGAAGTGCACCGATAAGTCTGTTTTCGTCTGTGATATTCTTATTCTCATCAAGAGGTACGTTAAAATCACATCTTACTAAAACTTTTTTACCGCGAACTTCAATGGATTCTACAGTCTTTTTATTCATATTCTTTTCTCCTTCTAATATTTATCCTATCCATTTTACAATATTTTTTACAAAATTACAAGAAAAATTTTCATTATTCGGTAAATTTTTTTCAAATAAGGTGAAAAATTATCTCTTTCGAAGAATAAATACTTGACATATTTAATATTTTATAATACTATTTTGTTATAAATTTTATGAAAGTGTGCTTTTATATGAGAGATTTTTTAGCTACTGCTTTATGTAAAGCAACCCGTACAGCTTTAAGAATTACAAATCGTGGCGGTACTGCCCTTCCAGGGCGACTTGCCATGAAGGTTTCGCCTGAAATTTTAAAAAGTCTTGGCAAGGATGTTGAAGTATTGCTTGTTACAGGGACAAATGGCAAAACTACCTCTGCAAGAATGCTTGAGCAGGCGTTTGCAGATACAGGGAAAAGTTATTTTTCAAATAAATCAGGTTCTAATCTTATACAGGGGATTACCTCTGATTTTGCGGTAAACACTACGTTCTTTGGTAAGTCGAACAAAAAATATGCAGTAATTGAATGTGATGAAGCCGCTTCAAAAGAAGTTATCCGTCTTGTAAAGCCAAAGGTTATTTTGGTTACAAATGTTTTCCGTGACCAGCTTGACCGTTTTGGAGAAATAACTCATACTCTTGAAAATATTTACACAGGGCTTTCAAATGCTCCTGATGCAACAATTTGTTTAAATGCAGACTGTTCGCTTACATCATCTTTAGCAAAAAGGCTTCCTAACAAGATTTGTTTTTATGGAGTAGATGTTCCTTTATACGAAAAACCTGCCGAAGAAGTAAGTGATGCCCTTCATTGCATAGAATGTAAAAACGAATACAAATACACTTATAAAACCTACGGTCATCTTGGCGGTTTTTACTGTGAAAACTGTGGTTATAAAAGGCAAAGCTGTGATGTTTCGGTTTGCAGTGTTTTAGAACAAACTCCCGATTACAGCCGTGTTGTTATGAACTGCAATGGCGAAAAAAGTGAAGTTAAAATAAATCTTCCTGCAGGCTACAACATATATAATGCTGCAGGTTCGGTTGCGGCACTTACTGCTATGGGATTTTCTTTTGGCGAGGCAAAAAGTGCTATTGAAAACTTTGAGTGCGGCTTTGGCAGAATGGAAAAATTTGACCTTGGCGGTCGTGATATGAGAATGATACTCATAAAAAATCCTGCCGGTTGCAATCAGGTTTTAAATTATATTTCTTCATTTAATGATAAATTTGTATTTGCTTTATGTATAAATGATAAAATTGCCGACGGAACAGACATATCCTGGCTTTATGATGTTGATTTTGAAAAACTTGAAAGCTTTGGCGATAAGCTTGCCGGAATTTATATTTCGGGAAGTCGGTGCTATGATATGGCTTTGCGTTTGAAGTATACAGGTATAAATCAGGATAAAATAAAAATTCTGCCCGACTTTGACGAGCTTATAGGCGAGCTTGCTATTCAAAGCTATCCTACTGTAGTTGTACCCACGTATACTGCTATGCTTGAGTTCCGCTCAAAGCTTTTACGAAAGCTTGGCGGCAAAGAGTTCTGGAGGTAAGTTATGAAGGTTAATATTTGTCATCTTTATCCCGATATTTTAAATCTTTACGGTGACAGCGGTAATATTCTTTGTATGACTCATCGTTTAAAACAAAGAAATATTGATTTTTCTGTTACCCCTGTTTCCCTTGGAGAAAGTGTTGATTTTTCGGTTTTTGATTTATTTTTTATTGGTGGCGGTCAGGATTTTGAACAGAATATGCTGCTTGACGATTTAAAAAGCACGGGCAAGGCTCATGCTATTAAGGATGCCGTTGAATGTGGCAAAGTTTTTCTTTGCATTTGCGGCGGTTTTCAGATAATGGGAAAATATTTTATTGCTCCTGACGGCAAAAAAAGTGACCTTCTGGGAGTTGTTGATTTTTATACAGAAGGTTCAAAACAAAGAATGACAGGAAATTATATTTTTAACTGCACAGAAGAAAGTGGTTCCCACCAGATTGTTGGTTTTGAAAACCATGCAGGCAAAACATATCTTGGTAATGCTATCTCCCCTCTTGGAAATATTGTTTCAGGATATGGAAACAACGGAAAAGACAAAACTGAAGGTGTGCGTTACAAAAATTTGTTTGGCACATACTGTCACGGTCCGCTTCTGCCAAAGAATCCTGGTCTTTGTGACGAAATCCTTTTAACTGCTATAAAGCAGAAGGATGAAAACTTTACTCTTGCACCTTTAGATGACACACTTGAAAATTTGGCTCACGATACGGCTGTAAAAACTATTTTAAAATAAATTTTTCCCCTTCATTTTTTTGAAGGGGAATTTTTTTAAATATATTGATTTTTTGTCTGCTTTGTGATATATTTATCTAATCAAAAGACAGGAGGTTTTTTATGTCAAAAAATTTACAAAACTTTACAAGAATGACTTTGATTATTGCTATTGAAATTGTTCTTTCTGTAGCAAAGATAGGTTTTATTGCTATTCCGCCGGTATCAATTACTATTTTACATATTCCGGTTATTATAGGCTCAATTTTAATGGGACCATTATATGGGGGGATTTTTGGCCTTACTTTTGGCGTTTTAAGTCTTATTGAGGCTACATCTTCCACGGCAGTGGTGGATATGTTGTTTTCTCCTTTCTTAAGCGGTGCTCCTTTAGCTTCTCTTGTTATGTGTTTGGTTCCAAGAATTTTGCTTGGTGTTCTCCCCGGACTTTTTTATATAGGTTTTAAGAAATTTATTAAGAAGGATGCTTTGAATATAGGTATTTGTGCAGGTATTTCTACTGTTATACACTCTGCCTTGGTTTTACTTTGTCTTTGGAAATTTTTCAGTTTTATTTCCATAATTCAGGTTTTTCAGACCATAATAAGCTTAAATGCTGTTTTAGAGGCGGTAGCGGCGGTTATTCTTTCTATTGCAATTTGTAAGCCGTTGAAAAAATATATGGAGAAAAGTTAAGTATGAAAATTATATCTGTAAACGATTTTGAAAATTTTTTGGTAGGAAGTTCCGAAAACAAAGAGCTTGCTACAGGCTGTACAGTTATTTTATGTGAAGATGGTGCAGCTTGCGGTCTTGATGTTCGGGGCGGTGGCCCTGCAAGCCGTGAATCTGAGCTTTTAAAGCCTGTGGCTGCAGCAGATAAAATCCACGCAGTTTTATTGTCGGGCGGAAGTGCTTTTTCGCTTGGTGCCGCAAACGGAGTTATGAAATATCTTTCAGAAAAAAATATAGGTTTTGAAACAGGAATTAAAAAGGTTCCGCTTGTTTGTCAGTCTGCTATTTTTGATTTGGGTGTAGGCAGTGCTGATGCTTATCCTGACCAGGATATGGCTTATGAAGCCTGTAAAAATACAGGTAATTACAAAGACGGAAACTTTGGGGTTGGAACAGGTGCTTCTGTAGGTAAGCTTTTGGGTGCAGAATGTGCTATGAAAGCAGGTGTTGGAAGCTTTGCCGTGCAGACAGGAGAGCTTAAGGTTGGTGCTATAGTTGCAGTTAATGCTCTTGGTGATGTATACGAAAAAGGCGAAATTATTGCAGGGCTTTATAAAGATAAATTCCTTGACAGCACAAAATGTATCTGCCAAAGCTATGAAGAGAGAAATCTTTTTACGGGCAACACCTGTATAGGCGTTGTTATTACAAATGCAAGGTTTGACAAAACTGCGGCAAACAAGCTTGCTGCAATGGCATCCTGCGGTATGGTAAGAGCAATAAATCCCGTAAATACTACTGCTGACGGCGACAGTGTTTATGCTATGTGCTGCGGCAATGTAGAGGCAGATATAAACGCTGTAGGGGTTCTTGCAGCAGAAGTTTTTGAGCAGGCAGTTATAAATGCTGCAAAATCTGCAGAAGCTGAATATGGGCTTCCATCTTACCAAAATGTAAAATAATTGTGTCTTTTAACATATTTTTCTTGATTATTTTATTTTATATGATATAATTTATGTAATAAATCTTATTAGGAGTGAATTATTATGAACAAAAAAACATTGGCTTTTATTTTGTTGTCGCTTGTAATGTGCCTTTCTTTAACAGGCTGTTTTAAGGCTGACACAAATGTAAAATTAGGTTGGAACGGCGGTATTACAGTTGGTTTGACCTATCAGACAACTTTAGACGAACTTAAAAATAATTTTGGTGTTGACGATTATGATACCTATATGGACGAACAGATTAAGTCTTTAAACTCCGAATTCGAACAGGGCTATTTTACAGGTATCGATGCTTTGGAAGTTGAAAAAGCTGTAGAAGGCGATATGTACGGTGTTAAAATGACTATTTCATCAGACAGTTTTGAAAAGTTTGCCGTTTCACCTTACTTCCCTTCATTCTTCCAGCTTTGCCCCATTACAACATCAGCTGATGCTGACCCCGAAACAACTGTTTGTGTTTCTACAAAGCAGTCACCCTTTGGAACAGCATTCCACTTTAACGGAAATATTGATTTAGCAGCTTTGGTTGCAAGCTTTGGCTTTGATGCTGCAGAACTTTCGGAAGGTACTTCTACCCTTACAATTTCTTCACCATTGCCCTTCTCAACAAAAACCTTCTCTGCTACAACAAAGACTCCTGCTTATGTTGAATATTCAGCATTTATCCCCAACATTGCAGTTCTTATAATGTCACTTATAATTCTTATTCTTGCAATATTGCTTATAATTTTTGCTGTAAAATATTCAAAAGTTAAAAAAGCTCTTGAAGGACCTGAAGTTGTTATTGAATACGACGAATTTGGTAACCCCATTATCCCTGAAGATGCTGAAGAAATTGAGTTTTCAGAAGATGTTGATGAGTACCTTGAAGAAGGCGACGAAGAAGTTGTAGAAACTGCAGAGGAAGCTACTGAAGAGATTGAAGAAATCGCTGAAGAAGTAGAATCAGAAGAGGCTTCTGACGAACAGGAATAATTAAAATCTTATGTAAAAGGAACTGTAAAAAATATTTTTTACAGTTCCTTTTTTAGGGGATATGAAAAAATGCTTCAAAATGGACAAATTGAGCTACCCGAAGCTTGTATATAGATACAGCGAGAGGCGAAGTTTGTTCATAGCAAAAAACATAAATTAGGTTTACCTGTAAGGGAGGGTTTCCACGCCCTCCCTAAAAAATAAGGAACGCCCGTTATGGGCGTTCCCTACAGTATTTCTTTGTTTTTTGCGGTCTGGACTTTTTTTACATCCCCTTTTGTTATGCTATATCATTTTTCTTTTCAACAAAGTGCTTTTCAAGTTTATCTATTGCCGATTTATGTATTCTGTGAAGTTGCATAACGCTGTAATCTGTTTCTTCGGAAATATCCTCCCACGTTTTAAAGTTTATGTATTTTGCCGTAAGGAGCATTCTTTCTATTCCGCTTTTTAAAGTATTTATTAAATCAAAAATCTCTTCTTTGATAACTAAAAGTTCTGATATTCTTTTATCTATCTTTATCGACAATTCGGCATATTCTGCAAGTTTTTCGTCGTTGTTTTTTATACCACCCTGTACTTTTGTATCTGATATTTTCTGTGTTACAGCAGTAAGTGTTGAATAGGCTTTTTCTTTTGCTTCAGCCAATTCTTCTATTTCCTGCATAACCCATCTTCCCTGCATAAGAAAATCTTTTACCTGCATAAGTGTTCTCCTTTAACTTTTTAAAAGCTTCTCTTCTTCTCTCTTTATCTTCTGGCAGAAAATTAGGGCATTTATGTACCGAGTATGTTTTTATCTTTGTATAACCTTCATAGTCTACCTGCTCGGCCTCCCAACCGTCAACTGCTATACATCTTGCTATCCAACGGCATTTGTCCGCACGGGCATTTTCGCATTTTATACATATTGACCCTTTCAAAACTGTCGCTCCTCTCTTACCATGCTGTTTTTCTTACTTCTTTAATACAATCTGTACACCACTTCTCATTATAAATTTCATAATAGTATTCCCCGTAATATATTTCCCCTCCGCACATCTCACAATTCAAAAAAACCTCCTCACTAAAATTAGGGCAACGCGGAACACACTTTGTATTTTTACATTCGAAGCACATACAACCTCCTTTTGTTTGCATTTCGCAAATTTTATAAATGAATTATAACTCTAAATTTACAAATTGTCAACTTTTTTAACGAAATTTTTTATTTTTATTTGCATTTTGCAATTTTTCCGTTGACAAATGTCTTTTTTTGTCGTATAATGTTGTAAGGAAGTGATAGTATGAGTTTTTCTTCACAGATTAAAAATATAAGATTTGAAAAAAAATTGTCGCAGGCACATGTTGCGGCTTTGCTTGGTGTTGCCAAATCCACATACTCTTTGTACGAAAGCGGAAAACGTGAGCCTGACATTAAAAAAATAAAGCTTTTGGCACAAATATTAAATGTAAGTACCGACACATTATTTGAACTTTCTTCTTTTTCTGACGAGGAAACAGATATTATCGAAAAATATCGTTCTTTGAACGAAAAAAGCAAGTCTTCGGTTAAAAACTTTTTAAATCATGAATATTCTTTTTCTTCAGGAAAAGTACGCTATATAATTCCGTATTGCGATTTGCCCGCTTCTGCAGGTACAGGACAGTTTTGGGACAGCAGCTCTTATTCTGAATACGAGCTTCCCTACGCCCCGCCCGAAAATGCAAATATTTTAGTCCGCGTTTCTGGAAACAGTATGGAACCCATGTTTTTTGACGGAGATAAGCTTTTTGTTCAAAGGCAAACCTCATTAAATTACGGAGAAATAGGTTTATTTGCAATTGGAAGCGATGTTTTTGTAAAAGAGTATACTCCCGAAGGATTAAAATCTATAAATCCTGATTATTCTTTGATTAAAAATAAAAATATAATTTGTCTTGGAAAAGTTTTAGATAAATTAAAAGGCTGAAGGGTGTCTTCAGCCTTTTAATTTTCTGTATTTAAACGGAGTATAACCTGTTGTCCTTTTTACAAGTGATGCAAAAAACTTTTCGTCGCTATAGCCTACCAGCTTTGATATTTCGGAAACAGTGTATTTGGTTGATGCAAGCAGTCTGCACCCCTGCATAACTCTGTAATTTTGCAAATAAGCTACAAAAGATATTCCCATATCCTCTTTAAACTGTTTGCTTACATAAGGTACGCTGTAATTCATTTTGTTTGCAAGGTCTTTAAGCATAATTTCTTCTTTATAATGTTCTGAAACGTAGGATGTGATATATGAAGTAATATTATGACTTGATGTTGTTATGTAGGCTCCTTCAATTCTACGCATTGTTATAAGAAGTATTTGTATTAAATAAGAACGTATCATTTTGCCATAGCCTGTTTTTCTTTCTTTATCCTCTTCCATAATTTTTTTAAGGAGTAAAAGAATTTCTTTATCGTCATCATGAAAAACCATTCTGGCAGGATTTTCTTTAAGTGCCTGCATATTAAAGTGTAACAAATAATGTTCAAGTACACTGCGTAGGTTTATATTGTCTTTTAGCACAGAATCTAAAAGTTCAGGCAAAAAAAGAAAATCAATATTTTCAAATTCCTTTTTATCGATGGTATCATACGAGTGTATACTTCCATAATCTACAATTACATAATCGCCTGTCTGCAAAATACTTGTCTGTCCATCGAGAGTATGCTTAACGGGGCCTTTTACAATATATGCAAGTTCTAAAAAAGCATGGTCATGCAAACACATATCACCCTGATGTACATCGTGAATTTTATATTTTTCTTTTTCTAAAACAGGCATGGTTTTTGTCCACATATAATCACTGATGCGTTTTTGCATAAAAATGCCCCCTTTTTCAGTAAAAAAGTTTATGAAATTATTATAACATAACTATTATAATAATGCAATACAAAATAAAAAAGGCTGAATCAATCAGCCTTTTAATTATTTGTAGAAGGATTTTCGTCCTCTGTCAATTTTGGTATAAGATTTTTTGCAAGCTTTCCACGTCCGCGGTTTTTAACATAAAAGTAGCCTATTATACTAAAAATTACAGCACCTATAAAGTTTACAAATAAGTCCTTCATAGTATCGATAAGTCCAATATCAAGGTACCCGCTTATTCCGTAAGAGGACAAGCCTAATAAGCTTCCGTCTTTAAGCTTTAAAATGGTTTCAGAAATTTCGGGCACCAAAACTACCTGATTTGTTTTTGTAAGGTCCATAGATACTGTTGCAAGTGTGTTTACAATTGTATCCTTTTGCATATCTGTGCCAAGCAAAACATCTGCAAAAAACTCAAAAAACTCCCATGCAACTCCTATTGTCATAGAAAAACAAAATGCAGTTATTGCAAGATATATTGGCGAAAGATTAAATTTTAGCCTGCTGTTTTGATTTATAATATCAACAAGGGCAAAGCCTACTGCAGCACACAAAAAACCGTTTATAGTATGTAAAAGTGTATCCCACCACACATATTTTATGTAATATGCTTGAATTTCTCCTAATATTTCTGCCGCAAAAATAAACAGCAAAATAATTATTTCAAGTGCAGAGGGTAAATCTATCTTAAAGTTTTTTTCGATAAATGCAGGCAAAAGAAAAAGTATAAGCGATAAAGCACAGGTAAAAACATTTTCCCACTTTGCCTGAACGCAAGAAAGTATAAGCGCAATAATTACAAAAAGACGTAACACAGCATAAACTGCAAACACGCCTTTATTCTTTTTTATTTGTTTTTTTATTTCCTGAACGTTTTTTAAACCTTTGTTTTTCAAACTAATAATCCCCTTTGAGTTTTTTTATATGTTTAAAGGTTTCTTTTTCTCCTTTTTCAGAAAGCATCAAAAGCCATGACTCCAAAAGAAGCGATGTTTCGGGATGTATTTCACGTCTTTTTTTTGCTCTCATAAAATATTCCAAAGGATGAGCATCTGTATAATTTTCGCCCTGATATACTTTGCTTGCCGCAACTCTGTCACAAAACATTTCTTTTACATATTTTAATGGCATTTTCACAGGACTCATAAGATGTGTCTCGATATTATAATCAGTCCAGTATTCAAAGTGATGACGGTTTCTGCCTTTGTGGTGCATCCATGATTTTGAGTATCCGTATTCTGCACGTTCTCCCTCGTTTGGACTTTTTGTCCCGGTATAATATTTTGCACCCGACAAAAATTCTGTCGGGCTGTATTTTGACAAATCATGCAAAAGACCGCGCCAGAGTATTCCGGCGCGTGCTGCGTGACTTATTACAAGATGCCTGTGATGAGTTATTGTTTTAAAATGTCCCCATATATTCATTATTATTTTCTCCGTATTCTGATTTTAAGACCGGTCCATAATGCTACAATTATTTGCGCAGGTATACCTAATATAAAAATAAGCCAAATATTTTTAGAAAGCCATGTAAGATACAAGGCTGTTAAAATACTCCACACAAAAACTGTAAGTATAAAAAATTCCCAGAGCTTTCTGCCCCATATAGAATTAAAAATCAAAAGCAGAACACAGGTAATAGGAATTGCATAAATAAATACTATCCATATTTTGCTGACACCCATTGTTATTCCTCCGCCAACAAAGGTAGCGGTTGCTAAAAACCATACTAGCGAGCAGGCAAGCAACGTGATTATAAGTTTATTTATGTTCTTTTTTCTGTGTTTATCGCGAGCCATTTTATCTTCTTTATGTTCGCAAAGCAGATAGTCAACCGTTACACCAAAAAGCTCGGCAATTTCTTTTAAAACAATGACATCTGGAAGTGATTCCCCTCTCTCCCATTTTGATACTGCTTTATCTGAATAATTAAGCTTTTGAGCAAGCTCTGCCTGTGTTATATTTTCAAGTTTTCGTAATTTGGCGATATTTTCAGCTATAACCAATTTTATATTATCCATTTTTTGCTCCTAATATTGATTTAAAATAATTTTATCACAAATTACCCAAAAATGCAATATAAAAAGCTGAACAAAAAATGATATGCACCCCAAAAGTTAGACACTTTTGGAGGTGCATATTTTTTATGGGTAAAACAGGAAGAAAAAACAAAACATACTCGCCAGAATTCAAAATATCTGTTATAATGGATATGCGAGAACACCACCTTGGGTATTGT
>JAZSDN010000044.1:0-47788 GCA_045531205.1 Clostridia bacterium
GATAGCTTTTGTTCTTTTGTCCAAATTCGTTTTATTTGTCCTTTTTTCAACTCAAACACCTCCATAATTATTTTATCACAAAAACAAAAAAGTAGATACATGGTGGTTTTACATGTGTCTACTTTTATTTTACTACTTCAGTACGAGGTGCTTTTTTATAATATTTATTTTTTGAGCTTATCGGGAAGGTACACAATAAGATAAATTACAATAGATAGTGCAATGCCTGCAAAAACATCTAAAATTGCGTGCTGTTTTATAAAAACTGTTGATAGTGAAATTAAAAGTGTAACTATCCAGGAAATTATATAAATCCATCTTTTTTTAAGCTTTTCGCAATCTAAAATTGCAAACTGCACAGCAAATGCACCTACAACGTGCAAACTCGGTAAAACATTTGTATTTGTATCTGCAGAATAAAGACCTGCTATAATTTGTGTAAAAATATTATCACGAGGAAATATGTCAGGTCTTAAACTTTGCCCGTTAGGAAATATGGCACAAAAAATTATGCTGAAAGAAAAACCTATTATAATTGAAAGCATATATCTTTTAAAAGCCGGGGCATCCTTAAAAATTAAATAAATACCTATTCCAAATAAAGCGGGATACCAAAGACAGTAGGGAATAACAAATATTTCCCAAAAAGGAATATAAGCATCAATAGGCAATGCTGTATCAAAAAAGTTTGTTGTTGAAATAAATTTTTCAATAAGTATAAAGCCGATAATATATATTGGAATATATAAATTCCATAAAATATGGGGATATTTTTTTATAAAACTTTTCATATTATTAAAACATTCTTTGTAGTTTTTCTTTGTCTGTAATGGTTACAAATCCACGACCCAAAGAAACAATGCCAAGCTTTTTAAATTCGCCTAAAGTACGCGAAACAACTTCGCGTGCAGAGCCTGTATGCTTGGCTATTTGCTCGTGAGTCATTTTTATTTTCAAATCTCTTGAAAAAAGAATTTCGTTATACAAAAACTCGGCAAGCCTTTGCTTGAATCCGTGGAAAAGAATGGGCTGAAGGTTAAGCATCACAGAAGAAAAGGTTTCAACAAGTGATTTATACGCAAAGCTTTCAACCGCAGGATTTTCGGAAATAATCTGTTTGAGGGTTGATGAAGGAAGCAAAAAAATTTCGGCAGATGTTTCGGCATCTATTAAAACGTCAAAATCAAGCTCATCAACTATATCCTCTGCAGACATCATACAACTGTCACCACTATAGAGTCTTTGCAGAGTTATTTCACGACCTTCGTCGGACAACATATACATACAAAGAGTACCTTTTTTGACATAAATCAAACCAAGGCAGTCGTTTATACTGCCGTGGAGATTTGATTTAGCATTAAAAGATAAGCTCTTTGTACTTTTTGCAACAAGAAGTTTTTGCATTTCGGTAAGATTATTCCAAAAAGGGAATACCAAAGAAGCTTCGTCTAATGTGACAGACATTAAAAAACCTCTTTCTTTGAAAGATTATTAAAGGCTGTCAATATAATGACAGGCAGCCAAAGCCGCAACAGCACCATCAGCGGTTGCTGTTACAATCTGACGGATTGCTTTTGTTCTGCAATCTCCTGCAACAAAAATGCCATCATTTTTTGTGATACATTTTTCGTCAGAGAGTATGTAACCGCGTTCGTCTAAAGAACATACGTTTTCAAAAATCTCATTTTCGGGCATTTGACCTATCGCAACAAACATTGCATCAAGGTCTAAAGTTTTAGTTTCGCCTGTTTTTGTATTTTTTAAAACAATACTTTCTAAAGAGTCTGTTCCGTTAAGTGATTCTACCACACAGGAGAATAAAATGTCAATATTTTCTCTTGAATTAACAATATCCTGTAAGGATTTTTCGCCTGTTAAAACATCAAGGTTTTGCACCATTGTAACGTGTGAGCATCGTTCCGAAAGCATAATTGCATCCTGCAATGCAGAGTTGCCGCCGCCTATAACAGCAACCTTTTTGCCCTGATAGAAAGCACCATCACAAACTGCACAGTATGAAATGCCGTTTCCAACAAGTTCGTTTTCGCCTTCAAGACCAAGCTGCCGGTGTTTTGAACCGGCAGCTATAATTACGCTTGAACACTTATATGAACCATTGTCGGTAATAACTGTTTTAATTTTTCCTTCGTCTTTTATTTCTAAAACGCGGGTTAAGTCAATTTCTGCACCAAAGCCCAAAGCCTGGTCAAGAAGCTTTTCAGCAAAATCGTTACCGCTTATTTCGGGAAATCCGGGACAGTTTTCAACCTTCGGTGAATGTGAAATCTGACCGCCAAAAGACTCTTTTTCAAGTAATAATACGGATTTTCCTGCTCTGCATGCATATACAGCAGCAGTAAGACCTGCAGGGCCCGAACCAACAATAATTATATCGTGCATAGCATCCTCCAAAAATCAGTTAGCAGGTGTTTCTGTATATTTTCTTATGTTAGAAAGGTTAACTATTTTTTCTGCCTGACCGTCTTTTACAACAACTAAAGTCGGAGCCTGACGGATTCCGTACAAGTTAGCTTCTTCTTCGTTTTCTTCTGCTAAAATTGTATCGTAAGGAATGCCTGCTTTATCTAAAAATACTTTTGCCATTTTGCAGTTGGGGCAGGACTTTGAAGCAAAGAGAATTGTTCTGTCAGCTTCAGCTGTTAAAGTAGCAGCTTCTTTTTCTGCCTTTTTCTTGGAAACGTTATTTTTTACATCTTCGATGGAAGTAACATTATAAACTTTTCTGTCCTTGTATTCCTGTGTTTTACCGTCATTCCAGTTCTGAACAGGACGATAGTAGCCTGTGATACGGCTGTAAACTTCTGTGTTTTCACCGCATTCTGGACATTCGTAAACTTCGCCTGCAAGGTAACCATGGCACTTACATACAGAGTATGTGGGTGAGAGTGTGTAGTAGGGAAGTGTGTAGTTTTCTGCAATCTTGCGAACCAGTGCAGCAGCCGACTTCCAGTCAGGCAGCTTTTCGCCAAGGAATGCGTGGAATACTGTACCCGAGGTATAAAGTGTCTGCAGTGAATCCTGAATATCCAAAGCAGCAAATATATCGTCTGTGTATCCAACAGGAAGATGTGAGCTGTTTGTGTAGTAAGGAGTCTGATCTGCTTCTGAAGCTGTGAGAATGTTGGGGAATCTCTTCTTGTCGTGCTTTGCAAGACGGAAGGAAGTGGATTCAGCAGGAGTAGCTTCAAGGTTATAGAGGTCGCCGTACATTTCCTGATAATCGGAAAGACGTTCTCTCATGTGATTTAAAACGTCCTTTGTAAATTCCTGTGTTTCTTCGTGTGTTAAGTCTTTGCCAAGCCATTTTGCGTTAAGACCAACTTCGTTCATACCAACAAGACCGATTGTTGAGAAGTGGTTTGCAAAAGTACCAAGATAACGTTTTGTATAGGGGAAGAGACCTTCTTCCAAAAGTTTTGCAATAACTGTACGTTTAATGTGGAGTGAACGTGCAGCAATATCCATAAGCTTGTCAAGACGTACATAGAACTCTTCAGGAGTTTCTGAAAGGTAAGCAATTCTTGGCATATTGATTGTAACAACACCTATAGAACCTGTGCTTTCGCCACTGCCGAAGAAGCCACCTGATTTTTTACGGAGTTCTCTTAAGTCAAGACGAAGTCTGCAGCACATACTTCTGATATCGCTGGGTTCCATGTCACTGTTTATATAGTTTGAGAAGTAGGGAGTACCATACTTCGAGGTCATTTCAAATAAGAGTTTGTTGTTTTCGGTTTCTGACCAGTCAAAATCTCTTGTGATTGAATATGTGGGAATAGGATACTGGAAGCCTCTTCCGTTAGCGTCGCCTTCTATCATAGTTTCGATAAATGCGCGGTTAACCATATCCATTTCTTTTTTACAGTCTTTGTATTTAAAGTCCATTTCCTTGCCACCAACAATAGCATTAAGCTCTGCAAGGTCGGCAGGAACGTTCCAGTCCAAAGTAATGTTTGAGAAGGGAGCCTGTGTTCCCCAGCGTGAGGGTGTGTTTACACCATACACAAAGGATTCAATGCTCTTTTTAACCTGGTCGTATGTGAGGTTATCAGCCTTAACAAAGGGAGCAAGGTATGTGTCAAATGACGAGAATGCCTGTGCACCTGCCCATTCGTTCTGCATAATACCAAGGAAGTTTACCATCTGGTTACAAAGTGTAGCAAGGTGCTTTGCGGGAGCTGATGTAATCTTACCCGAAACACCACCGAGACCTTCCTGAATAAGCTGTTTTAACGACCAGCCTGCACAGTAACCTGTAAGCATTGAAAGGTCATGAATGTGCATATCTGCGTTTCTGTGAGCGTTTGCAATTTCGTCATCATATATTTCTGAAAGCCAGTAGTTTGCTGTGATAGCACCCGAGTTTGAAAGAATAAGACCGCCTACAGAATAAGTAACTGTGGAGTTTTCTTTAACACGCCAGTCGTTAACTTTAACGTAGTTGTTAACGAGTTCTTTATAGTCTAATATTGTAGACTTCATATTACGCAGCTTTTCGTGCTGGCGACGGTAAAGAATGTAAGCCTTTGCAACATCAGAATAGCCTGCCTGAACCAAAACAGATTCAACGCTGTCCTGAATATCTTCAACGGCAATAACACCTTCTTTAACCTTTGGTTCAAATTCAGCTGTAACCTTAAGTGCAAGAAAATCAATTATCGAATCGTGAAAATCTTTTTCCTGCGCTTCAAATGCAAGTCTTATTGCACCAATAATTTTGTTTAAATCAAAATCAATGATTTTTCCGTCTCTCTTTTGTACATGATACATATGTAAGTCCTCCTTAAATTTTCTTATATTCCTCTTAACTTAGCAGCGGGAATGTACTGCTGTACTGTCGCAAGATACTTTTGCATATCTTCGACTGTTGCCGCAGAAATGTTTTGGGATAAAATGTTACCCGAATCAATGAAAGCCTGAAGGTAATAACGCGGCACACCTTCAAGCCAGATGCCGATTTGGTCAAAATCTTCTATAGAGTGAAGCTCCTTTGTTACAGTGGTACGAAATTCGTACTCTGTACAGGAACTTCTTAAGATTTGAATGCTTTGGTTTACTTTATCAAGGATATCGTAATCCACACCGGCAGTAATTAAATATTTTTTCGGAGAATTTTTAATGTCCATAGCTACGTAGTCAAGAAGAGGTAAAAGCTTAGAAAGTTTTTCGGGGAACGAACCATTTGTGTCAAGCTTTACAAGGAAACCGAGATTTTTAATTTCACGAATAAAATCTTCAATATCCTTTTGCAAAAGGGGTTCTCCGCCTGTAATACAAACACCCTCTAAAAGTCCCTGTCTTTTCTTTAAAAAGGAAAAGAACTCGTCGACGGAAAATTCATCATCTTCCGAAAGAACAAGGGAAGCGTTGTGACAGAAGGGACAGCGGAAATTGCAGCCCGGAGTAAATACTGTACAAGCAACCTTTTGGGGAAAATCCAAGAGTGTTAATTTTTGAAGTCCACCTAACTTCATAATAAAGTCCTCCGTAATTTGAGTAATAAAAGAATATCATAGAGTGAGGTTATATTAAAGTAACTTTGTCACAAAAAACGCCCATATCTTGTAGATTTTTTTGAAAAAGATAACAATATCTTGTGTAAAAGCTGATTTTGAGCACAAGTCAAAAAACGCAAACCCTTATGTATAAAGGCTTTGTAATTAAAAATGTAACTTTGTTACATAAAACAAATAATCTGCTATATTATAATTTTCTAAAGACATTTTAAAGGAGGCATTAAAAATGAAATATATTTGTCAGATTTGCGGTTATGAATATGACCCTGAAACAGGGGACGAAGCAAACGCCATTATGGCGGGCACAGATTTTGAAGATTTGCCCGAAGATTGGGTTTGCCCTTTGTGCGGGGTAGATAAGGAAAGTTTTGAAGAAATATGAAAGTAAGATTTAACGAAAACAAAGAAATAGTAAAAACAATTCAGGAAGGCTTGAAAAAACGGGGAGGCTATTGCCCCTGCAGGCTTGAAAGTAACGAAAGTACAAAATGTATGTGCGAGGAGTTTAAAAATCAGATAAAAGACCCTGATTTTGAAGGCTACTGTCACTGTATGCTGTACTACAAAGAAAAATAAAACCGAAGCACAGATTTGGGCGTCTTCATATAGGGAGGAATTATCCCTGTGTAAAGACGCCCTTCTATGTGTTTTTCTTAATAAAAATGAATAAAAAATAATATACTGTAATTGACAAAAAAAATAATATATTCTATAATATAGGAAAAAGTAATATTGTAAGAGGTAAGTTTTATGAAAAAAGTATTACTTATAATAAACCCGTGTTCGGGGAAAATGAAGGCAAAAACTGCTCTTTTTGATATTGCAAGAGTTTTTTCATCAAAAGGCTATGAGGTATCGGTAAAAATAACCGAGGCTCAGAAGGATGCCGAAAAGTTTGCCGAAAAAGCAAAATGCGATACCATCGTATGCTGTGGTGGGGATGGAACATTGAGCGAGGTTTTAAACGGAGCCTTAAAACAAAAAAATCCACCCGCAATAGGATATGTTCCTGCAGGCACAACAAATGACTTTGCACAGAGTATAGGACTTGAATTTACTCCACTAAAGGCTGCAAAAGCAATAGCAGAAGGGGAAGAAAGAGATTTTGATGCAGGACTTTTCTGCAACAGAAAGTTTATGTATGTAGCATCTTTTGGTCTTTTTACCGAAAGCTCATACGCAACTCCCCAGGCACAAAAAAATACTTTGGGACACTTTGCTTATATTCTTGAAGGGATAAGAGAGCTTTCATCAATAAAATCATATAAAATGAAAATAGAATGTAACGACCGTGTATTCGAAGGGGACTATATATTTGGAGCGGTAAGCAACTCAACAAGTATAGGTGGGATAATGAAGCTTGATTCAAATATTGTAAAATTTAACGACGGCGTACTTGAGCTTATACTGATAAAGTCTCCCAAAAATCCTATTGATTTAACAAAAATACTTTACTGTCTGAATAATCAGGTATACGACGAAAATTACGTTCAGTTTATACAAACAGAAAAAATTAAGATAACAACAAAAACGCCTCCGTCCTGGTCGCTTGATGGCGAATTTGTTGCAGGAGCAGAAGAAATAAATATAGAGGTTATACCTAAAGCATTTAAAATGATATTTTAACATAAAAAACTCCCGGGAATTTTCCCGGGAGTTTTTATATATTTTTGTTACGCTTTCTGTGTTAACTTTTTAATAACAAAGAGTGTTGCAATTGTAACAACTATACCAATGGGGAGAACTATAGCCCAGCTGTTTACAAAGCCAGCCAACAGATACATTGCAAAGGAAATTATTGCAATGGTAACAGCATAAGGAAGCTGTGTTGAAACGTGGTTTATGTGGTTACACTGTGCCCCTGCCGATGCCATAATTGTTGTATCGGATATGGGTGAGCAGTGGTCACCGCAAACAGCACCTGCCATACAAGCAGAGATAGCTATAATTGAAATCTGGTTGTCTATTGAACCACCGAATACTGCTAAAACAATGGGGATAAGAATACCGAATGTACCCCATGAAGTACCGGTTGCAAATGAAAGACCGCAAGCAATAATAAATACTATTGCGGGAAGAAGAGGTATAAATGAGCTTGCACTTGTTCTTACAAATTCAGCAATAAGTATCTTTGCACCAAGGCTGTCTGTCATTGTTTTTAATGTCCAGGCACATGCTAAAATAAGTATAGCAGGTACCATAGCCTTAAAGCCTTCGGGGATGGAATCCATACATTCTTTAAAGGTTAATACACGGCGGCAAAGGAAGTAAATTATAGCAAATATAAGACCTGCAAATGAGCCGTATACCAAACCTACAGAAGCATCTGCACCGGAGAACGAGTTAATAAAGTCTAAATAAGCACCGGAGTCAGGTGTGAAGAAACCGCCCGAGTGAATAAGACCGAGTATACATGCAGCTATTAAAACTATAACAGGAGCAACGAGGTCCCATACGATACCTTTTTTGTTAGTATCGTTTTCTTCTACGGTTTCAAGTCTTTCTCTTCCTTTTTCGGAGAAGATGTCACCGTTTGCGGCATTTTCTTCATGCTTTTTCATAGGACCGAAATCAAACTTCATAAAAGCTAAAGCAAACATCATAACGAGTGTAAGCAATGCGTAGAAGTTATAGGGAATGGCACGGATGAAAAGTTCAAGACCGCCAATCTGTTCTTCCGAAACAAACCCAGCAACTGCTGCTGCCCATGATGAGATGGGAGCTATAATACAAACAGGAGCTGCTGTTGCATCAATGATATAAGCAAGCTTTGAACGCGAGATGTTGAACTTATCTGTAACAGGGCGCATAACGCTGCCAACTGTAAGACAGTTAAAGTAGTCGTCAACGAAAATTAAAATACCAAGGAATACAGTGGAAATCTGTGCGCCAACTCTTGATTTAATGTGGGTTGTAGCCCATCTTCCAAATGCTGCCGAACCGCCTGATTTATTCATAAGTGAAACGATAGCGCCGAGAACAATAAGGAAGATAATGATGCCTATATTGTAAGAATCAGCAACTGAAGAAATAAATCCGTCTACAAAAAGATGTTCAATTGTAGTTGCAAAATTGAAGTTTGCATATAAAAGAGCACCTGAAAGGATACCTATAAATAATGAAGAATAAACTTCTTTAGTTATAAGTGCAAGAATAATAGCAATAACGGGAGGTAAAAGTGACCATATTGTTGCAAAGGGCTTTACATCGTTACGCTTTGCAGCGAGTGCCTTGTCAAGGTTTTTGTCAAAGTCTTCACTTCCTACATTGTCGGAATATTCATCAATAAATGCAGATGCATTTTCAGAGTATGTAGCAGCATCTTCGCTTTCGGGGTCGAATTCTCCTGCTGCCGACAAATATTCAGCAGGGGAAACTTCTGCATCTTCACCTGTAGCCATAGCTGCAAAAGGCATAGCAAGGCTTAATACCAAAAGAGCTAAAAGAACATAGGTAAAGATATTCATTCTTTTCTTGTTCATATCTTGTCCTCCTAAAATTTTCTTTTCAGTTTCAAGCTTTTAATACTAAAAAGGCTTGTATCCGGAAATAAAAAACATGAGAGTTTTTGTAAAAACGCTCTCATGTTTAAAAATTCTGTAAATTTATGATAGCGCTCCACATTCCGTGACAGTACGACGTATATTTTACGGCGTACCAGCAAAAAGGTAAGAACATTTGCCCTTTAGCTTCGGCGAAAAATCCTTTCTCTATTTTCGGTATGTTCCCCTTGAAAACAGATACTGATAAATTCCGCACCTCTACCAATCAAATATTAAAAATTATCTACTGAAGATATTTTTAGAGTAGCATATTTTGTTTTTATTGTCAAGATATTTTTAGCTATTTCGAGACATTTTGCGACATTACGGAAGAAGTGTTTCAAATTCATATCCTACTGTGTCATTATCAACATAAATACAAAGCGCCTGTACATTTTCTGCTTTTTCTTTAAAATCCGCAGTTGAAATATCGCTTATTTTTGGAAGGGTTATATATTTTACACCGTTTTTGGCAGTTATACTCTGGTTTTTCCCTTTTGAAACAACATATACATTTATCCCTCTTTTAAAAAGGTTTTCAGAAAGAGTTTTGTTAAAAAGCAAAGCTTCTGCCTTGTCCGAAAAGTCATCGGGAGAGTATGCCGTAACAAAAAACACATTTTTTGCAGTTGTATTTTTTGAAATATCTATAATTTTGTTCCACGCATCCTCGTTTGATGATCTGAATGATTTTTTGCTTGAATCAAGTGTTACAAAAAGGGTAGAGCCCTCTCTTGTTTCTGAATATTCCGATACATCAAGCAAAATCTCTTTTTCGTCAAGACTTTCGGTGATTTTTGTATTTAAAAGTTGCTTAAATAATGTCTTTTCATCAAAAAGCTCGGGTGCAAGATAAAAGGTCTTACCTTTTTTTGCAACATTTTTAGTATCTGAAAATTCATTTTCTTCTTTTACTAAATCGGGGTTTGAAATAATGCTTTCAAATCCGTTCTCGTCTATTCCTATAATATTGCTTTCATCTGTTTTTACAGAATGAATTTCTTTTAAACAATTGACAGAAAATGTTTCTTTGATTTTGCCCGAAGTTACGCTTATTGTGCAAACCCCTTCTTTTTCGGGATAAAAAAGATTCCCGTTAAAATATCCGTCATTTGAAGAAAATGTATATTTTGTCTCTGTTTTATTAAAGTACTCATCAAAGGGGGAAACAGTTATTTCGGTATAATCGCCAATAAAAACATTTTCTTTTGAAGAAGAGATTTTAAAGCCCGAAAGCTTACCTTTTGGATGGTTTCCCATTACAGCAAGAGCTGTTGAAACATTACGCAAAGAGCCTGAAGGATTATTTTTAACTTCAATATCGCCATTTAAATTTTGTGCAACCATAGTTGTAGAGCCCCCGCCATCTAGATTTATGGCATTATACGCTCCAATTTCAATTAAAAGGTTTGCAAGCTGTGTCTGATTCATACCTTGAGTTGCTGTAGTCCTGCCGTCAACTGTTACAAGGTACAATGTTTTTCCGTCCTGACTTACACCTGCCGCAGTTCGCGGAGCATAGCCTGAAACATTGTTTGTAAATGGGAAAACTTTACCCTGCGAAACCAAAACAGTTCCTCCGCCTACAGCTGTTTTAATTTTTCCGTAATCAGGAGTTATTGAAAAATCAAGCTCTACGGGAGAGCCTACTTCAAAATTATCTTTAAAGAAAGTGTTGACATCAAGAGATGTAGCAAGAACATACCCATTTTCAGGTGGTATAATGCCTTCCAGATTTTCTCTTATCTCTAAAACTTTTCCGTCACATACTACCATTTCGCAAACATTGTCTGCCGAGCCCGGAGTAACACCAAAAGCAGAAGTGAATAATACTATAGACTGCATTGAATGATATTTGTTTATGTGTATTATGGGACAGCTTGAGCCGTTTGGAGCAATTACCGAAAGGTTCATTTGAAAGTAGTCTATAAAAATATTACCATCTTGGTTTTCCATTAAAGCCGCAAGCCCTGTGTCGTGCGAAGGGGAGGATATAATTTCAGAGTTTGTTGCAGTAAGCCCCAAGGGAGAAGTGGGCGACCAGTTGAAAAAGTCACCGTTTACTGCGGCTGCAGCTCCTGCTTTTTCTGCCATGGACTTAACATTTTCAAGTGTGCTTATACCTTTTTCTGAATAAAGTGTTTTAAGAGAAATATTTTTATCCGAAAGGTCAACCTCTAAAACGTTTACCCTTTCCCAACCCGAGGACGAAAAACGCTCACTATAAGTATGCAAAATACCTTTTGTAATATATTCAGAAGTTTTATTTTCGTAATATGTGTCGGCAGAGGCACTTTGAGTGCATAATATAACAAGGGAAATAAATATTGCCGTCAGTTTTTTCATAAAATCACAACCTTTCCTTATTAAATAATAACATAAAAATAAATAAAACAAAAGTATAAAAACAAAAATGTAATACAAAATTAATAGCAAGAGGTGATAAAATTGAAAGTTGCAGTACAAAACGAAAAATTAAAAAAAGCCCTTGCAGAGCTAGGCTTTGATGTTACAGATTACGGCAATGCTGACGCAGATGCCGTAGTATATGAAGGAGCAATGGATGCAGTTATGTCGCTGAACAAAGAAAACACAAGAGGGGTTTTACTTGTAAACGGAGCAGGGAAAAGTCCCGATGAAATAGCACACATACTTACAAAAAAACTTTATACTCCGCTTTTTTAATTAAAAAAGGATGCCACCGGCATCCTTTTTATGTTTCAAGATTAGTTGGCTCTTGTTACAGCGTTTGAACGCAAGCAACGTGAACATACCGAAACAGTTTTCGGTGTGCCGTTTACAACCGCCTTTACTTTTCTGATATTGGGTTTCCATGTACGGTTTGATCTTCTGTGTGAGTGGCTCACCTTTATACCGAATGTAACGCCCTTTCCGCAAATTTCACATTTTGCCATATATGACACCTCCTCCAAGAGATTAACTTACTACTCATAAACAAGAGGTATTATAGCACATGATTTTCGATTTGACAAGAGTTTTTTTAAATTTTTTTAAAAACTTGTCAAAAATAATCTAAAAATATTGATTTTATGGGGATTTTGTGCTATACTTATTTAACCTAAAAATAAAAAGGAGTTTACATTAAATGTTTGAAAAACTGGCTTTTACAGAAGAAAAATATGAACAGCTAAGTAAAAGTATAAGTGACCCGGAAGTTATAGCTGATCAGGATAAATGGCGTAAGCTTTGTAAAGAGCAGTCTGATATAGAGCCTATAGTAGAAAAATACAGAGAATATAAAGAAGCAAAAAAAAATCTTGAAGATGCACAGGAGCTTTTAAAAAGCGAAAGTGACAAAGATTTTTTAAAAATGATACAGGAAGAGATTGAAGAGGCAAAAGAAACCATAGAAAACTGCGAGCACGAGCTTAAAATATTACTTATACCCAAAGACGCAAACGATGATAAGAATGTTATAGTAGAAATACGCGGCGGTGCAGGCGGAGATGAAGCAGCACTTTTTGCAGCAGACCTTTACAGAATGTATACTATGTATGCAGAAGGCAGAAGGTGGAAAACAGAAGTGTTAAGCTCAAACACCACAGGAATAGGCGGTATAAAGGAAATTTCCTTTATGATAAGCGGAAATGGTGCATACAGCCGTTTAAAATACGAAAGCGGTGTTCACAGAGTGCAAAGAGTTCCTGCAACAGAATCAGGTGGAAGAATACATACTTCAACAGTTACAGTTGCAGTTTTACCCGAAGTCGACGATGTTGAAGTAGAAATAAACCAGAACGATTTGAGAATAGATGTTTTCAGAGCGGGCGGCCCCGGAGGTCAGTGTGTAAATACAACCGACTCTGCTGTTCGTATAACCCATATCCCTACAGGACTTGTTGTTTCGTGTCAGGACGAAAAGAGCCAGCATAAAAACAAAGAAAAGGGTATGACCATTCTTCGCTCACGTCTTTATGACCTTATGCAACAAAAACAGCACGACGAAATTGCAAGCGAAAGAAAAAGTCAGGTGGGCACAGGGGACAGAAGTGAAAGAATACGTACTTACAATTTCCCCCAAGGCAGAATAAGCGACCACAGAATAGGTGTTACATTATATAAATTAGAAGCTTTTTTAAACGGAAATTTAGACGAAATTATAGATGCACTTATAACAGATGCACAAAGCAAAAAGCTGAAAGAAGACAATTAAAATAGTACTTATTTTTGATAAGAAAACTACTATAATATATGAGAAGGATAATGTATTATAATAATTATAATACAGAGAAAAGGAGAGAAACAATGAGAAAAGCAAAAAAAATTATTGCAGTATTTTTAAGTCTTGTTTTATTCAGTCTTACATTTACTGCGGTAACGGCAAGTACGGAAATTTCGTCAGATAAAAGAGTAAATACCTTTGAAGCTCTTTTGAACGGAGATTTTGAAGACGGACTTGAAAATTGGGAGAGTGCAGATGAAGGCATTGCATCAATCTCAACCGATAATGTTTATTCAGGAGAAAAATCGCTTCATATTAATACCAAGAAGGCAACCTTTATTTCGCAAAAGGTTCCTGTAAGTGTTGGCGACAATCTGATTTTACAGATTTTTGGTGACTCTGTAAAGTATTCTTCAAACACCGCATACGCTTATATTACCTTTGAAGCGTATAAAGGCGATACAAAAATTGACAGTAAAAATACGAACAAAAGAATATCTGCTTCCGCAGGATGGGTGGAATTAAAGCTTGAATACGCGGTTCCTGAAGGAAGTGAATATATTTTATTAAAATTAGGTACATCTGCCGGAGCAGAACTTTATTTTGATAAAGCTATGCTTTTGTGTATTCCTGCAGTAATAGCTTATGATAAGGTTGAACGTGCAGCATTAAATCCCACAGAAAATCTTGTGAAAAACCCAAGCTTTGAAATTTTTAACGGCTCGCTTGTTTCAGACTGGAATGTTCATCTTGCAGAACGTTACGGAAACTGGGGCAGAAATAAATATACAAATTATGCAACCGATATTGTGAGAACAGGTACATATTCTGTAAGAATACAGGGGCTTGACGGGCGTTATCCCGATATTACCCAGACTATTTCCCCGAATCTTGAGCCTTTGGCACAGTACAGATTTGACGCGTATGTTTATTCAACAAAACAAGTAGTCTGCGATGTTTTCATTCGCTACATTGACAAAAACGGAAATGTTTTGACATCGCAAACAAATCAGCGGTCAGGTGTAACATCAGTAAATAAGTGGTGTCAGCTAACATCATATTTTACAATAGAAGACATTGAAGATACTTATTCTTACGAGTTTTATATAAGAACAAATGCGAACTGCGACATTTATGTTGATGATTTATCATTCTTTAAAGTAGAAGAGCCTAAAGCCTGCTCAATAGAAACAGACCAGTGGTACTATTATAAAGAATGGGAGGGTGGAACAGCCAATATAAGCGTTTCAAAAAAAATTGTGGACGAAAACCCTGAAGGAACCGCAAAGGTTTATATGACACGCAAAAACAGTAACGAAAAATTATCTGTACAAAACTATGCCAAGATAGAACAAAAATTCCAATATTCGTTTAAGACAGAAGACTTAAGTCCTGAATACGGCGATGTATTTTATGTAAACGCTGAATTCTATAGCAAAGAAGGAACTTTGGTAGGCTCGAATAAGGAATATATTTGTTACTACGCAAGACCTACAAATTTAACCGAAGACGGAACCTGGCTTGATAATGACAAAAATCCATTTAAAGTTATAATAGGCAATGCAGGCGGTTCAGAAAGACAGGTAAAATATGCAGCATCAAGCGGCATAACCGTAGTTACAGTAGGGTATACAAGAAATATAACAAGCATTAAAAATCAACTTGATATGTGCGAAAAATATGGAGTTAAGGCATTAATTCATCTGCATCAGGATTCAAATGCTTGTGGTAGATATCCTCTTGACACAATTAATATTATAAAAACCTTTAAGGATCATCCGGCAACATTTGGTTATTCTGTGCAGGACGAGCCTAAAGTAGTAACAAATCCTATGCCTGGACTCAGAATCAGTTATCAGCTTATTCGTGATTTGGACCCCGACCATCCTGTTTACTTTGTTGAAAGCTGTATAATGCAAAGTGATGACCAGTTCAAGGTTTGTGACTTTTTGTGCTCGGATGCATATTCGGCAGACCGTGCTTCTTATGCAGAATACGTTGCTCCCTATATGATAAAATTAAAAAAAGGCTCGGAAAAGAATCATAATAAACCTACAGAAGGTCTTATCCAGACCTTTGACTGGAGAAATTATTTCCCGACAGTTGACGAAGCACGTCACATGATTTATCAGGTAATGTTTGCAGGGATAGATCTCCCCGGATACTATGAGCTTATAGGAATTTGCGATCACCCTGACTTTGCCGACGGACTTGTAAACTTTAATACGGTAGAATTACCTAAAGTTTATGACCTTTTCCATTCGGGCAGATGCGAAATTATAGATTTTGACAACGAAGAAGGCAGTGAGCTTTGGTACTATGCATGGAAAGACGGCAAAAACACTTATGTTTCTGCTATAAACAGAAACCCAAGAGCTCAAAAACAGGTAGCAATTTTTGATTTTGCAGAGCCGGAAGGCGTATTAAAAACCTACGGCAATACAGAAGGAAGCAGTCTTGAATTCAAACCGGGCAATGCACTTTTAACTTTGGCGCCAGGTGCCTGTGTAATGTATGAATTTGAGAATGAAACAACATTAAAAATAAAAAGCGGCAATGAATATTTACCTCTTTCCCCGCACTCGGACGAAACAGTTACAGCCATCTATTCGCCCAAAGAAGGAGAGGATGAAGGAAAAGAACCTGTAATTATTTTGGCTTATTATGATAACACAGATGAGGTTGCAAGCCTTTTCAAAGTAAGTATTCAAAAAGTACAAAAAGAAAACGGTGTTTATACAGCAACAGATACCGTTTCAAAAGACGATGTACCTTCGTCATATTCAGTCAAAGCCTTTGTTATGGAAAACAATTCTATTAAACCCTTAATTGTGGCTGAAAAAATATCAGGTAGAAAGTAGACGCATAAAAAATCCCGACATACAGTCGGGATTTTTTATGCGTCATTTTTCTTTTCGGCGGTTAAAGTTTCAACCTTTGAATGTAATTGTTCCATTCTTTCATCAAGACCTGCACCAATTTGCGCACACATTAAAAGTTCTTTATCAATTTCTTCTGTTATAATAACATCCTTTTTATAACGGATTTTATGCTCTAAGCTTGCCCACCAGTCCATTGAAATGGTACGAAGCTGTACCTCAACCTTCATAGGCTTTTTCTGGTCGTGCAAAAATATGGGTATTTCAACAATAAGATGTAAGCTTCTGTATCCGTTTGGCTTTGGATGTGCAATATAATCCTTCTTTTCTATTAAAACAATATCATCCTGTGATGTAAGAGCCTCCGCAAGCATATAGGCATCAGACGGAAAGGTACATATAACACGTATTCCCGCAATGTCATTTATTTGCTGTTCAATATTTTCGGCGGTAGGCTTTATCCCTTTTCTCGAAAGCTTATTTAATATACTTTCGGGAGATTTAAGCCTTGTTTTTATACTCTCTATAGGATTGCGGTCATATTCAAGCGAAAGCTCTTCGTTTAATACATTAAATTTGGTTGCAACCTCCATCATTGCACATTTGTAGTATGCCATAAGCTCTTTAAAGGGCATAGTGTGCTGTTCAAAGAGATGGGGTAAATTAAGTTTCTGCAATGCGTTAATTAAATTATTTTCCATAAAATTCCTCATTAAATATTGATGTCGGGCTTTACATAAGCCGTTTTATATTTTTCATAAATTACTTTTCCTGGAGCCGCACCCGAAGGCTTGTGTACATTCTTTATTTCTGTATAGTCTACCTCAACCTTGCCCGCGGCTCTGCCCGAGCTGTAATAGGCAGCTAAAGAAGCAGCGGCTTCAACTACTTTGTCAGGGAATTCCTCGCCCTGATATTTTATAAGCACGTGCGAACCGGGGATATCTTTTGTGTGAAGCCATAAATCCTTGGTTCTGCCAAGCTTTAATGTAACATAATCGTTTTGCTTATTGTTTCTTCCTATATATATTTCATATCCGAAAGCCTCAAATTTTCTCGGGGTGGATGCTGGATTCTTTTGTTGTTTGCCCTTTTCTTTTTTTATATATCCCTGGTCAGTAAGCTCTGTACGTATTTCCAAAAGTACAGCTTCATCATCAGCGTTTTCAAGAGCAGAAAGCACACTTTCAAGATATTCAATTTCACTTATGTTTTTTACAAGCTGCTGTGTTACAATTTCCTTTGCATTTTTTGCTTTGCGGTACTTTGCAAAATAAATGTTTGCGTTTTGGGAAGGAGATTTTTGCGGGTCAAGCTTAACCTCCACATTAGGAAAACCTTCCTGTGAATAATCGGGCAGGAAAGCCTTATCCTCTCCACCTTTTAAGAGATACATGCTTGAATGTATAAGCTCACCGTAATATTTATATTGTCCTGCATTTTCGGATGCCGCAAGTGTTTCCTGCTGAAGAATAAGCTTTTTTCTGCAACGTTCAAGATTATTTGTAACAACCTTTCTTAGTGAAGATGAACGGCGGTGCATTCTTAAATCGTGCTCACGCTTTTTGTAGAAGGCATCCATCGCAAGACTTAACGAGTCAAAATACACAACGTCCGAAAGATTTTTATAACATGTAACCTTGTATGCTGCAAAATCTGTGGCAACCTTTGTTTGCGAATCATATAAAACGCAAGGAGAAAAGTTTCCTTTTATAATATCATTAAAAAACATATAAAGCTCGTGTGCGATTTTAATGCATTTGTCAGGCTCTAAAAGAGAAGATGTGTCACCCGTTGCGCGGAAAACAACCTCTCTTGCTGCAAGAGGACTCAAACCCGCAAAGGTTTTTACAAGAATCTTTTCGGCAACTACTTCTCCCGACAGCTTTAAAAGCTCTTCGAAAATATCCTGCTCCGAAAGTGTGGAAGGTAATAGCTTATCCTGCATGGGGGGAGCGGTATAAGTAAGTCCGGGCAAAATACTGCGTACACTTGAAACCGACAAATCAACTCTTCTTATACTGTCAAGAATTTTTAAGTTTTCGTCTGTAACAATTAAGTTACTTGACCTTCCCATAATTTCAACAAAAATATGTTTTTCTGTTGTATCACCCAGTTCGTTTTTTGAAGCAATTACAATATCTAAAACACGCTCTGCTTCAGGTCCTGAAAAGTCAATGATTTTCCCGCCCGAAAGATGCTTTCTTAAAAGCATACAGAACATTGGTGCCGAAATGGGGTTAGGTTTTGCAATATCGGTAATATGGATTCTTGGTGCAGAAGGGTCTGCACAAAGAGCAAGCCTTGCGTGAGAGTCACTTGTTTTAAGCATTAAATCTATTTCGTCACGCTCGGGCTGATATATTTTTTCTATTTTAGAGTTTTTAAGCTTTTCAGTAAATTCCTGCCTTAAAGCGGCAACTGCAATTGCATCAAACGGCATAAAAATCTTCCTTTATATAATGTTTTTTATTATTTTACCACAAAAATAAGAAGAATTAAAGAACATTTTGTAAATAAAATTAAAAATAGGAATCGAGCATAATCGAGATTTAAAGAGAAAAACAGAGAAAAATGAAGATAAGTAATAAATTGTTAAAAATTTTCGAAAAAAGTATTGACAAGAGCGAAACTTTGTATTAAAATAAGCAAGCTGAATAAATAAGATTATAGAAACGGAGGCAATACTATGAAAAGCTATATGGCAAAAGCATCTGAAATAGACAGAAAATGGTACGTTATAGATGCAGCAGGCAAACCCGTAGGAAGAGTAGCAGCAGTAGCAGCAACACTTTTACGCGGCAAACATAAGCCTACATTTACACCTAACGTTGACGGTGGCGACCATGTAATCGTTATCAACTGTGAAAAAGCAATTTTCACAGGCAACAAAATAAACCAGAAGGTTTATTACAGACACAGTGGCTGGATTGGTGGCTTAAAGGCTACAAAGGCAAGCGAAATGATGGAAAAGCATGCTGACCTTGTTATGACCAAGGCAATTTCAGGCATGATTCCCGCTACCACATTAGGCAGAAAAGCATTGACAAGACTCAGAACCGTTGTAGGTGCTGAACACAATCATGCAGCTCAGAAGCCCGAAATGTGGAACGGAGAAATAAAGTAAGGAGGTAACGAATAATGGCAGAAAAAGCATATTTATACGGCACAGGCAGAAGAAAGAAATCTGTAGCTCGTGTACGTCTTATCCCCGGACAGGGAAAAATCACAATAAACAACAGAGACATTGATGATTATTTTGGTCTCGAAACATTAAAGACAATTGTTCGTCAGCCCCTTGAACTTTTAGGTCTCACAGGCAAATATGACGTTATTTGCACAGTTGTAGGCGGCGGTCTTTCAGGACAGGCAGGCGCAATCCGTCACGGCGTTTCAAGAGCACTCTTGGAAGCTGAAGGCGAAAACAGAGCAGAACTCAAAAAGGCTGGTTTCTTAACACGTGACCCCAGAATGAAGGAAAGAAAGAAATACGGTCTCAAAGGCGCACGTCGTGCACCCCAGTTCTCAAAAAGATAACATATTGTATATCTTTTCCCGCAAGATTTTCTTGCGGGAATTTTTTTTGCACTCTAAGAAAAAAGTTTTAAAAAAATCACTTCGGACAAAGCAGTCCGGAGTGATTTTTTTATTAAAAATAAGAATATATGACTTTGAGAATAAAAAAATGAAAAAATTTTTTGAAAAAATTAAAAAAATTTATAAAAACCTATTGCAATATACTTAAAAATAGTGTAAAATTTATTCGAAAGTGGGAAAAAGTAGTAAAAAGTGCCACAAAGTGGAGGAGGTGAAGGTAAAATGAAATCGTTTATGGGTCAGTATGAACATAATACTGATGCTAAAGGCAGGCTTATTATACCTTCACGCTTCAGAGAACTTCTGGGTGACACTTTTGTTATTACCCGCGGATATGAAGGCTGCCTTATGGTTTACTCAAATGAAGAGTGGGATAACTTTGCCCAGAAGCTTGCTTCAATGCCCGAGCATAATGCCGACGTAAGAAGAATTGTAAGAATATTTCTTTCAGGTGCTACCGAGTGTGAAGTGGACAAGCAGGGCAGAATACTTATTCCTGCCCATTTAAGAGAACATGCAGGCATAGAAAAAGAGGTTATGGTAATAGGTGCTTTATCGCATATTGAGCTTTGGGACAGAGAAAGATGGGAAAGCTACAATAACGACGAAGATGCAATGACACTTGAAGAAGCAGCAAGTAACCTTTCTAAATACGATAAATAGAGATGGAATTTAAACACGTTTCAGTACTCTTAAAAGAATCTGTGGATATGCTTTTAGTGAAAAAGGGCGGTCTTTATATAGATATGACCCTTGGCGGAGGCGGTCACAGCGAAGAAATATTAAAACGCGGCGGAAAAGTCATTGGTATCGACCAGGACAAAAACGCAATAGAAGCCGCAAGCAAAAGATTAAAACCTTTTGGCGAAAATTTCAGAGCAGTGCAAACAAATTTTTCTGAAATAAAAAGTGTTGCACAAAGTCTTGATATAACAGAGGTTGACGGAATAATAGCAGACCTTGGTGTTTCTTCCCATCAGCTTGATGAAGAGGAAAGAGGATTTTCCTATATGCACTCTGCACCACTTGATATGAGGATGAATCCTGATGCAGATTTTTCGGCAAAAGATGTAGTAAATACATATTCAGCAAGTGAGCTTGAAAGGATAATTACCTCGTTTGGGGAAGAGAGATGGGCAAAACGAATTGCTGAATTTATTGTAAAAGAAAGAAACAATAAAGAAATTGAAACAACGGGCGAGCTTGTTTCTATAATAAAAGCGGCAGTTCCAAAGGGAGCGCGTATTGACGGACCACATCCCGCAAAAAGAACCTTTCAGGCAATAAGAATAGAGGTAAACCGCGAGCTTGATATTTTAGGACAGGCTGTAACTGATGCAGTATCGCTTTTAAAAACAGAAGGAAGAATTGCGGTAATAACCTTCCATTCGCTTGAAGACAGAATAGTAAAAAACACATTTTCGCATCTTGCAGACGGATGTACCTGTCCAAAAGATTTTCCCGTTTGCGTTTGCGGCAATAAACCCGAGATAAAAATAATAACAAAAAAACCCGTTATTTCATCTAAAGAAGAACTTGAAGAAAACCCGCGCTCCAGAAGCGCAAAGTTACGAGTAGCCGAAAAAATTTTGGGGGTAAATTAAGAATGAACGTACCTGTTTACGGTAACAATGCTTATAAATATGAACAAGAGCCTGTAAGGGTTCAGAGAAGAGCACCGAAGAGAAAAAACAAAAATGCATCAAAGGCATTTGTATTGCTTGCGGTAATTACTCTTCTTGCCTTTTGCTTGCTTTTTCGTTCAGCACAGCTTTTAGCACAGAAAAACGAAATAAATTCACTTGCAAAAGAGCTTGAAGCAGTACAAAGCGAAATAATTCAGCAGGAATTCGAAATAAATAAAACCATAGACTTCAACACAGTAGAAAATATAGCAACAACAAAACTCGGTATGCAAAGAGCTGATAAAAGCCAGATAGTATATGTTGATATGAACAACGAAGATTATGCTGAAGTTGAAAATCAGGGACAAAACGTATTTTCGGCATTCATAAGAAAAATTTTGGAATAATTAAGGTGCAAAGCTATATTATTATAGCAGGAGATTTCGAAGAATCGAAAAATCAACACACGAACAAAAGGGGCTTAAAAGAGAGCCCCTTGTTTTAACATAATAGTCAAAGGAAAGGAACAAAAATATGGCAAAACATAAAGCAAATATTAAAAAAAGAATGTTTTATCTTTATATCGGCTTTATAGTTTTGGCTGTAGCGTTGCTTGTAAGAACAGGGTACTGGCAAATAGTACGCGGTTCGTGGCTTAAAGATGAGGCAGAACAGCAACAAATGCGTGACAGCGTGGTAACTCCCAAAAGAGGAAATATATACGACAGAAATATGAATATCCTTGCCCAGAGCGCAAGTGCATATAAGGTTTGTGTTGAACCAAAGCTTATAGCGGAAGAAGAGAACGCAGAAGAAGTAGCTGGAAAGCTTTCGGAAATCTTGGGCATAGAATACGATGCCGTGTATGAAAAAACACAAAAAAACAGCTATTATGAAATAGTTGCAAAAAAAGTAGAGCAGGCAGAAGCAGACAAAATCCGCGAGCTTAACCTTCCCGGAATAAGACTTGATGAAGATACAAAACGCTATTACCCGGGCGGAACTTTGGCATCCCACGTAATAGGCTTTACAGGTGACGATAATCAGGGACTTTTAGGGGTAGAGCTCCTTATGGATTCTGAACTTTCGGGCGTTGAAGGCAGAGTAAAAACTGCAAAAAGTGCCGACGGCTCGGAAATGCCCTACGAGTACGAACAGTATATAGACCCCATCGACGGAAAAGATGTTGTTTTATCTATTGATGAAGTAATACAGCATTTTGTTGAAAAGCATATAGAAAATGCAAGACTGAATAATCTTGCAATAAACGGTGCTGTGGCAATAGTTATGGAGCCAAACACGGGCGAAATTCTTGCTATGACAAAAAAACCCGATTTTGACCTTAACAGCCCCTTCACTCTTGTTACAGATGAGCTTGCACCAAAAGAGGAAGAAAGTGAAAAACCCGACCTTTCAACACAGCTTAATAAAATGTGGAAAAATAAAGCCGTGGTAGACACATACGAGCCAGGCTCCACATTCAAAGCGGTAGTTGCGGCAATAGCCATAGAAGAAAATATTGTAAGCTTAAACGATACCTTTGTTTGCAATGGTTCAACAAAGGTTGCAGATAGAAGCATCCGTTGTCATAATGTTAACGGTCACGGTGTGCAAACCTTCCCGGAAGCGGTACAAAACTCTTGTAACTGTGCCTTTATCGAAATAGGGCAGAGAATAGGTAAAGATATTTTCTTAAAATATTTCAGAGCCTTTGGCTTTGGTCAAAGCACAAATTTCGACCTTCCGGGCGAAGCAACGGGTATATATTACAACGAAAGTAATATGACTACCATAGACCTTGCAACAAACTCGTTTGGACAGAACTTTACGGCTACACCTTTGCAGATGATAACAGCATTTTCGGCAATAGCAAACGGTGGCGAGCTTGTAACTCCCCATATAGTAAAACAGGTTTTGAACGCTGACGGAAGTGTAGCAGAAGAAAAAGAAACAAACCTTGTAAGAAGAGTTATATCCGAAAAAACATCAAAAACTCTTCGCGGAATAATGGAACAGGTAGTATCGGTAGGCGGCGGTAAAAATGCTTACTTAAAAGGCTTCCGTGTTGCCGGAAAAACAGGAACAAGCGAAAAACTTCCCCGTGGGAACGGCGAATATATAGCATCATTTATAGGCTATGCACCGGCAGAAGACCCACAGGTTGTTGTACTTGTTATGCTTGATACCCCAACAGCAGGAGAGTACTACGGAGGAACCATTGCAGCCCCCGTTGCAGGAAAAATACTTGAAGACACATTAAAATATCTTGGAGTAGAACCCAAATATTCACCCGAAGACCAGACAACTCTTGAAAAAGAAATGATAAATGTACAAAACTTAAATCTTGCAGATGCACAGAAAGCATTGCAAAATGCGGGCTTTACTTACAGTGTGGTAGGTGGCGGCAGCAAGGTTATATCACAGATGCCAAAAGCAGGTACACATATTTCAAGCAGTGCCGTATGCATACTTTATACAGAAAAAACAGAAGACAGCAAGGTTATAGTTCCCGACGTTACACAAAGGTCAGTATCCGACTGTAACTATATACTTGTAAATTCAGGCTTGAACTTTAAGATAAGCGGCCCTGGAAAAATGGGAAGCAATATAGTATCAATATCAATTCATCAGGAGCCTGCGGCAGGAACAGAAGTGCCGGCAGGAACAGTAGTAAATGTAGAATTCAGAAGCGGCAGCTCTGACTAGGAGAGGGTAAAGTTGTTATTAAGTCAGATTTTAAAAAATGTACCACATCAGCTTTTCGGAGGAGATGTGCAGATAACAAACATACAATATGATTCACGAAAGGTTACAAAAGGAAGCCTTTTTGTTGCCGTACGCGGTTTTGCAAACGACGGGCATAACTTTATACAAAAAGCTATAGAGCTTGGTGCTGTAGCAGTTTTGGCAGAAGAAAAAGTTAGCGCAACAGTTTCAGTAGCGGTATGTGATAACACAAGAAGAGCACTTTCAGTTGTTGCAAACAACTTTTATAAAACAAGCGAATCTAATCTTCGCATAATAGGTGTAACAGGAACAAACGGGAAAACCACAACAACATATCTTATAAAACAGATACTTGATTTACACGGAGTAAAAACAGGTCTTATAGGAACAAACCAGATTATAATGGGAGAAAAAGCTTTTGAAGCGGAAAGAACCACTCCCGAGTCACTTGATTTGCACAAGCTGTTTTACCAAATGAGGGAAGAAGGGGTAGAATGTGTGATAATGGAAGTTTCTTCCCATTCTTTAGAGCTTGACAGAGTATACGGCATAGAGTTTGAAGTAGGAGTATTTACAAATCTTACACAAGACCACCTTGATTTTCATAAAACAATGGAAAATTATATGCAAAGCAAGGCAAAGCTTTTTTCAATGTGTAAAAACGGTGCAGTAAACTGCGACGATAAATATGCAGAGAATATTTTAAAGCTTGCAAAATGCCCCATTATAACCTACGGAGAAAATAAAGCAGACCTTTGTGCAGAAAATATAAAAATCAGCGAAAAAGGTGTAAGATTCACTCTTTTGTGCGAAAACGAAAGCTATGAAGTGCGTTATTGCGTACCTGGTAACTTTTCGGTTTATAACGCAATGTCGGCAATAAGTGCCTGCAAATTATTTGGAATACCTATGCAGGAAATTATAAGAAGTTTAAGCGTTGCAAGAGGAGTAAAAGGCAGGGCAGAAGTAGTTGCATTGCCTGCGCCCTATACAGTTATGATAGACTATGCTCATACTCCCGACGGTATAGAGAATATATTAAATGCTGTAAAAAGCTTTGCTAAAAACAGAATAATAATAGTATTCGGTTGCGGGGGCGACCGCGACAAAACAAAACGCCCACAGATGGGCGAAATTGCAGCACGTCTTGCAGATTTTTGTGTAGTTACAAGCGATAATCCAAGAACCGAAGAGCCCGAAAGTATAATAGAAGATATATTAGAGGGAATGAAGGGGTACGAAGAAAAATATATAAAAATAACCCTCCGACGCGAGGCAATAGCTTATGCTATGAATATAGCAGAGCCGGGAGATGTTATATTGCTTGCGGGAAAAGGGCATGAAACATATCAGATAATAGGCACAGAAAAAACAGATTTTGACGAGCGTGTCATAGTAAAAGAAATATATCAAAAAAATTAACGAAAGGGTTTTTTATATATGTTCAGTATGACAGCTAAAGAAATAAGTGACGCAATAGACGGTATTTTAATAGGCAATCCTCAAATCAAAGCAAATAAAGTAAGCACCGACACAAGAAAAATAGAAAAAGAAAATCTTTTTATAGCTTTGTCGGGCGAAAACTTTGACGCAAATATGTTTGTTGACAAAGCTTTTGAAAACGGGGCAAGCGTTTGCATAGCAAGTGCAGATAATTTGTGCCCTGAAGGGAAAGCTCTTATACTTGTGCAGGATACAAAAAGAGCTTTAATGGAGCTTGCATCATTTTACAGAGATAAATTCAATATAAAGCTTATAGGTATTACAGGCAGCGTAGGTAAAACAACAACAAAAGAAATGACTGCCTGTGTTTTGTCTCAAAAATATAAAACCCATAAAACAATGGGCAATTTTAATAATAATATAGGAATGCCACTTACTCTTCTTTCTATGGAATCGGATACCAGGGCCGCAGTTATAGAAATGGGAATGAACGCAAGAGGAGAAATTTCGGCTCTTACAAGAGTTGCAAAACCAACAGCGGCAATAATTACCAATATAGGCATAAGTCATATAGAACACTTAAAAACCCGTGAAAACATTTTACTTGCAAAAGCAGAAATTTTAGAAGGAATGAATAAAGATTCATATATCTGCATAAATGCAGATGACGAGTATCTTCCAAAAATAAATGCCGACGGCAAAAGGGTTATAACCTACGGAATAGATAACGAATGCGATGTACGCGGAAAAATGATTTCGGACAGCGTAATGGAAGTATTCGGAGTAAAAATAAATATGCCTGTAGAAGGTAAGCACAATATGTATAACGCACTTTCTGCAATAGCTGTTGGCATAAATTCGGGTCTTACAGTAGAAGAATGTGCAAAAGGAATTGAAGAATATAAAACCGACGGAATACGTCAGTCGGTTTTAAAAAGTAACGGCAAAACCTTTATATGCGATTATTATAACGCAAGCCCCGTTTCTGTAATAGCGGCTCTAAAGCTTTTAAAAAGCGGAAATGCAAAAAGATATATAGCAGTGCTTGGCGATATGGGAGAGCTTGGCGATTATGCCGAAAAATCACACATCGAGGTTTTACAGGAAGCAAAAAATCTTAATGTGGATTATATATTCACAGTAGGCAAAGAAATGAAAAAAGCGGCACAAAAAGTGCAAAATATAAAAAGCTTTGATACAAACGAAGAAATTTCAGAATTTTTGAACACCTTCTTAAAAAAAGAAGACAGAATTTTAATAAAAGGCTCACATTTTATGAATATGGGCGAAATTTACGGAAAGGTTCGGTGATAATATGAACCTCATATTAGCTTTTATTGCAGCCCTTTTAATAGCTGCACTTTTGGGAATATGGTTAATCCCATTGCTTCACAGACTTAAATTCGGTCAGCAAATAAGGGACGAAGGCCCCTCGTGGCACGAAAAAAAGAGCGGCACTCCTACAATGGGAGGAATAATTTTTATAGCGGCAGTTTTACTTTCTGGCCTTATATTTTCTTTCACTCAAAAAAATGTTGCAGTATTGCTTTGTGCATTGCTTTTTGGAGCTGTAGGATTTATAGACGATTTTATAAAGGTAGTAAAAAAGCGAAACCTAGGACTTACCGCTATACAAAAATTTTCTATGCAGCTTTTTATAAGTATAGCATATACAGTCTATCTTTTGTATGAAGGAATTATATCAAGCGAGATTTTAGTACCCTTTGCGGGAAAGCTTGATTTCGGCATCTTTTTTATACCTTTGGTAATCTTTGTAATGCTTGCAACGGTAAACAGCGTAAATTTAACAGACGGGCTTGACGGACTTGCGTCATTTATAACTTTGATAGTTGCCCTCTTTTTTGCTTTATCTGCAAAAAAACTCGGGTTTTCAGATATACAAACCTTGTGCTGTGCACTGTGCGGCGGACTATGCGGATTTTTAATTTACAACGCACACCCCGCAAAAGTGTTTATGGGAGATACAGGCTCACTTTTCCTTGGTGGATTTATAAGTGCTGCGGCAATAATGCTTGGGATGGAGCTTTTCCTTTTAATCAGCGGATTTGTATACGTTGCAGAAACACTGTCAGTTATAATTCAGGTTGTATCCTTTAAAACTACTGGTAAAAGAGTATTTAAAATGAGTCCCATTCACCATCATTTCGAGATGTGCGGATGGAAAGAAAACAAAATTGTATTTGTATTTACATTGATAACCGTAATTTTATGTATTGCGGCATATATAGGAATTGGAGTATAATTTATGAAATTGCCTAAAATAAAGCTTAATACGTCGGGGAAAAACGGCATAGATATGCCGCTTTTAACCATAATACTTGTAATGATGGCGTTTGGCATAATTATGATATTCAGTGCAAGTGCCCCGACAGGGTTTTACGAAAACGGCGATGAATTCTATTACATAAAAAAACAGCTTATATGGACAGCACTAGGAAGTATAGCTATGATTTTTTGTGCAAACTTTCCCATGAAGTATGTAAAGCGTTACGGATACGCAATGGGAATAGTAGCCTTTGTACTTATGATGCTGGTTGTGTTTATAGGTAAAACAGGCGGTGGTGCACAAAGATGGCTCGGTTTTGGGTCAATAAGCTTTCAGCCGTCGGAATTTGCAAAATTCGCCCTTGTATTTACTTTTGCAAAAAGACTTGCAGAGCATCCTTCAAGCGAGCTTGAAGATTTCTGGCATGGATTTATGCCCTATATTTATATAATGGGAGCATTCTGCCTTTCGTTTATATTGCAGGACCACTTAAGCGGTATGATACTTGTAGTATTGACTTTAATAGTATTGCTTTTTGCAGGCGGAGCAAAAATCTGGCACATGGGAATTTTAGGGGGTCTGGGAGTTTTGGGAGCATCAGCTCTTGCTATTTTAGAACCCTACAGACTTGAAAGACTTATAGCCTTCAGTGACCCCTTTGCCGACAAGCTTGGCGGCGGCTGGCAGATAGTACAGGGACTTTATGCTATAGGCTCTGGCGGAATTTTCGGCAGAGGTCTTGGTCAAAGCAGACAGAAGTTTTTGTACATCCCCGAAGCACATAACGACTATATATATGCAATTATATGCGAAGAGCTTGGATTTATAGGTGCAATTTGTGTTACGGCTTTATTTGTTGCATTTATAACAAGAGGACTTAAAATAGCCATAAATTCGCCCGATAAATTTTCGAGTCTTTCAGCATTTGGAATAGTAACAGTAATAGGCTTGCAGTACCTTATAAATATAGCGGTTGTAACATCAACAATTCCTAATACGGGTATGCAGCTTCCATTCTTTAGCTCGGGCGGTTCATCCTTTATATTTATTATGGCAGCAATGGGAGTTTTGCTTAATATATCCCGCTACCAGAAACAATCCTCAAACGTTTTAAAGGAGCGTAAAAAATGAGAGTTTTATTATCAGGCGGCGGAACAGCAGGGCATATAAATCCTGCCATAGCCATAGCAAAACATATACAGAAAAAAGAAAAAAATGCAAATATACTTTTTGTTGGAACTCCTTTTGGAATGGAAAACAAATTTGTTCCAAGGGAAGGCTTTGAAATAAAGCATGTACAGGTAAGCGGATTAAAAAGAAAGCTTACATTTGAAAATGTAAAAATTGCCTTTCGTTTTATAAAGGCTATACAGGATTCCAAAAAAATAATAAAAGAATTCAAGCCCGATGTAGTTATCGGTACGGGCGGATATGTGTGTGCACCCGTAATTTTTGCTGCCCATAAAATGGGTATACCTTCAATAATACACGAACAGAATGTTTTCCCCGGTCTTGTTGTAAAAATGGTTTCTGACAAAGTGGATATTACTGCTATAAGCTTTGAAGAAACAAAAGATTACTTAAAAAAAGCAAAAAGGGTAGAGCTTACAGGTAACCCCATACGTGAAAACATTTTAAACAAAACAAAAAAAGAATCGGGAGAACCCCTTGTAATGATAAGTGGCGGCAGTCTTGGTGCCGACAGTATAAATAATGCAATAGTAGAGCTTTTGTCAATGCCCGGTCAGGACTATTACGGAATTGTAATGTCAACAGGCGAACGTAATTATGAAAAAGTAATGGCAAAGATAAAAGAAAAAGGTATCAAATTACCCGAGAACAAAAAAATTCTTCCTTATATATATAATATGGACGAAGTTTTGGCAGAAAGCGACCTTGCTATAACAAGAGGCGGAGCAATAACAGTAAGCGAGCTTTGTGCAATAGGTAAACCTTCAATAATTATACCAAGCCCCAATGTCGTGCACGACCATCAGACCTATAACGCAAGATTTATGGAAAAAAAGGGCGCGGCAGTTATGATAAAGGAAGAAGATTTAAGTGGCGAAATTTTAGCCCAGCAAATAAAGCTGCTTCTTTCGAATAAAGAAAACTTAGAAAAAATGTCGCAGGCAGGCAAAGAGATAGGAATCTTAACAGCTTGCGAAACTATTTATAACTTTGTAAAAGAGCTTATGTAACACACAAAAAGCCCTCGGCATAATATGGTATTGTACTTTATGCGGAGGTGCTTTATGAACAAAATAATAATAAACGGAGGAAGGCGCCTTGAAGGAAACATACAGATTCAGGGAGCAAAGAACTCCGTTCTTCCTATATTGGCAGCAACAATTTTAGCCGACGGCGAAAGTGTGATAAAGGGATGCCCCAGACTTTCGGATGTTGAGTATTCTGTAAAAATTTTAGAAGGCATAGGTTGCCGTGTAAAATGGGAGGATGACACAATAATTGTTGATTCTTCCGTCATAGAAAGAAGCTCAATCCCCGATGACCTTATGAACAAAATGCGCTCCTCAATAACATTTTTAGGACCACTGACGGCAAGATGCCATACGGCAAGGATGTGTTCTCCGGGCGGATGCGAGCTTGGCCCAAGACCTATTGACCTACATATAAAGGCCTTTAAAGAAATGGGCGTTTGTGTGCGTGAAATGGGTGGAAAAGTAGAAACCAAAGCAAAAAAAATAGGCTCGGCAAAACTGCACCTTGATTTTCCAAGTGTAGGTGCAACCGAAAATATAATGATGGCGGCAGTGCTTGCAGACGGAAAAATAACAGTCGGCAATGCTGCAAAAGAACCCGAGATAATCGATTTACAGAATTTTTTAAATAAAATGGGTGCAAAAGTCCGCGGAGCAGGAACCGATGTAATAGAAATAGAAGGGGTAAAACGGCTTCACGGGGCAGAACATAAGATTATTCCCGACAGAATAGTTGCGGCAACATATATGTGTGCAGTAGCGGCTTCTGGCGGCGAAATAGAGCTTTCGGGTGTTCAACCTGAATATTTAAATGCCTTAACCTGCGTGTTAAGAGAAGCGGGCGCGGATATTAAATTCTATGCAGAAAAAGCAAAAATATCCGTAAATTCGGGAATAAATTCAATAAGTAATGTAAAAACTCAGCCATATCCGGGTTTTCCAACCGATGCACAGGCAGTACTCACGGCGGCACTTTCTGTGGCAAGGGGAACGAGCATTGTGTGCGAAAATATATTTGAAAACAGATTAAGACATTGCGGAGAACTGTGCAGAATGGGAGCAGATATCACAACAAAGGGCAATGTTGCAATTATAAAAGGAGTTCCCCATTTAAACGGGGCAGAGGTATGTGCAACAGAGCTTCGCGGAGGAGCGGCACTTGTTTTGGCTGGAGTATCGGCAATAGGAATAACAACGGTAGAGGGTACGGAATATATTGACCGTGGATACAATGACATTGTTTTTGATTTTGCATCTTTAGGTGCAGATATAAAAAGAAACGGCGGTAGCTTAGTATGAAAAAACGAAGAAAAAGAAAGCTCTGTATAAGGGGAGCAGCAATTTTAATATTGCTGCTCGCTATAGCTATAATTTTAACACACACTACCCCTATGTTTAATATAAGCATAATATGGGTTGAAGGTAACAGCAGAATAACAAACGAGCAAATAATAGAAGCGTCTGGTATTAAAACAGGGCAGAATATATGGCGTATACACAAATCAAAAGCCATAAAATCGGTTGAAGCCATTCCTTATATCGAAAGTGCCAAAATTATAAGAGGCTTACCAAAAAGCATAAAAATACAAGTAACCGAAAACGAAATAAAGGCATACCTTGAGATTGATAAAGGCTATGCCGCATTAAGCAAAACGGGCGAAATTCTTGAAATAATGCGTCCTGATATTGCAGTGGACAAGCCTGTTATAAAAACCCAAGGTGCACAAGGAACAGAGGTTGGGAAAAATATTTCGTTTGAAAACAAAGAGTTTGAAAATGTGTTTTACACCTGTTTTCAAAAGCTTGATGAATATGGTGTGCTTAATAATATAAAACAGCTTGACATAAATTCTACAATAGATGTGTCCTTTACAACAAAAGCAGGAATGCTTGTAAAACTTGGCGGACAGGACGAAATAGACTATAAAATGCAATATTTCAACCGAATTTTAGAGGAACTCGGGGAAGATGCGGGCGGAATGCTTGATTTAACAAACACCGATAAAGTTCCCTACAGAGAGAATATTGAGTAAAAAAGCCTGAAAATATAAAAAATATGCCGTATTTTAAAGAAAAATAACAAATAATTTAAAAAAATCACACTTTTCTCTTGATTAAATTAAAAAAAAGTTATATTATATATAGTGAGATAAAATAATTACAGAACTTTAAGGAGGTTTTTCCAAATGGAAATGAACTTGTCACAGGTTATAAAAGTAATCGGTGTAGGTGGCGGCGGCGGTAACGCTGTTAACAGAATGATTGCCGCAGGTGTTGAAGGTGTACAGTTTGTTGCAGTAAATACAGACAAGCAGGCACTTGAAGAATCAAAAGCAAGCATTAAAATCCAGATAGGCGATAAATTAACAAGAGGACAGGGTGCTGGTGCTGACCCCGAAATCGGCAGAAAAGCAGCTGAAGAAAGCAAAGCCGAAATTGAAAACGTAATCAAAGATGCTGATATGATATTTGTAACAGCTGGTATGGGCGGTGGCACAGGTACAGGTGCAGCTCCCGTTGTTGCTGCAATGGCAAAAGAACTCGGCATTTTAACAGTAGGTATTGTTACAAAGCCCTTCTCATTTGAAGCAAGACGTCGTATGACACAGGCAGAAGCAGGTATCGCAGCTTTAAGAGAAAGTGTTGATACAATAGTTGTTATTCCTAACGACAGACTTTTAACAATAAGCAGTGCAAAAACATCATTCCTTGATGCTTTCAGAATGGCTGACGAAAGCTTAAGACAGGGTGTACAGGGTATATCCGACTTAATCTACCGTCCCGGTGTAATAAACGTAGACTTTGCTGACGTAACTTCTATTATGAAGGACGCAGGCTTTGCTCACATGGGCATAGGCAGAGCAAAAGGCGACAACCGTGCAGAAGAAGCAGCACGTTTGGCAATAGAAAGCCCCTTGCTCGAAACAAGCATCGACGGTGCAACAGGCGTACTTATCAATATTACAGGTGGCCCAAGCCTCAGCCTCTTCGAAGTTAATGCAGCAGCAGAACTTATACATAGCTGTGCAGATGCATCTGCAAACATTATTTTCGGTACCGCAATTGACGAATCTATGGAAGATGATATTTCTATCACAGTACTTGCAACAGGCTTCCAGAGCGGTAACAAAAAGAGAGACTTTGATGTTATGGGGACATCAAATGAACAGAAGAAACCCGAAAACGACGGTTTCTCCGATTTACAGGTTCCTGATATCTTAAAGAGAACAGAATTTTAATTAAAATAGAAAAAGCCGTAAGCGAAAAGCTTACGGCTTTTTTATGTTTTTGAGAATGCAATAAATTATTTTTTCTTCCTATTATTAACGTCACGAAAACCTAACGAACTAAAAGTTCGAGTTTTTTGGAGAACCTTGTTTTATTGTTGCACAATAAAAAATGCGTGACCCTTTTAAAAAAGAGTCACGCCAAAAAACGCAGAGGCTCTCTCAAAAAAGGTTACCACACACTTTTTCACCGTATGCTTATTGAGTACAATGCTACGATACGAGAAGAGCATAGCCTTAACAACTAACGCTAAAGATGGTTTTTAAATATAAATTTTGCCCCATCCATCGTTAAAAGCCTCGGGAATATTTACTATATTCCCTGCGTTTTTGCCTTGACTGAAACAAAATTTATTATTTTAAAACTCCAAAGGACCTCAAATGTATGAATTTTTGAGCAGATTTCGGCGCGGAGGACGAAGTAAGGCTGACGCCTTTCAAGGACGACAAACCGGAAGATGCCGAAAATTCACCATTTGAGGCGTCTTCAGTGTTGGTTGTTAAGGCTACGCTTTTTACAATAGCGTATGTGCCAGTACTCAAAAAAATACATACAATAATCAGTATATTTTATAAGCATATTAAATTGTAGTGAAAAAGTGTGGTACAAATATTATATCACTTATTTTTAAAAATATCAACAAAAAAAGCATATTAAATTCCTGGAAAATTGTCTTTTTATTATCGAAAAACACATCAAAAACCGCGTTTTTAAGCGGTTTTGGCACTCTTTAATTTTTAAAAATCCTAAAAAACCCTCAAAATATCTCCTAAAAAATGGAAAAAATCTTCAAATTTTTTCATAACTTTTTTAAAACTTTTGTAACACTTTTTTAAATATTGCAAAATTGCTCTAAACCTTTGTAAAACAAGGGTTTAGAGCGTTTTTGATTTTTTAAATAAAATATTTTGCCAAAATTTTTTGGGGAATAAAAATTTTTAAAAATCATAAAATATTTGACAAAATAAGAAATTTGAGGTACAATGACCACCTGTAAAGGAGTGATTTGATGTTTAAATTCACCGAATTGCTAAAGAACTTTATGAAAAAGAGATATGTAATGTCAGCAGTTTCTCTTATAACCCTTTCGGCATTTTCATTAGTTCTTTGCGCATCGACCACACTCAAAACTGTTAACATTTTTGAGAAGGGCGATGTAACAATTTCGGAAACAAAAGGTCTTCTTGTTGAAGATGTACTTGAAGAAGAAAATATTAAACTCAACGCTAAAGACAGAGTTATCCCTTCGGCAAATTCCGAAATATACGAAGGTATGGATATTGAAGTTCGCAGAGCCGTAAAAGTTTATCTTACAGTAGATGGTAAAGAAAGAAAGATAAAAACATCGGCAACCACAGTAGGACAGTTTCTCAAAGAAGAAAATATAAATGTTTCTCCCTGCGATATTATAATCCCTGATGCAAATACCGAAATTACTGCAGGTATGAGCGTAAACGTTAAAATGGCAAAAAAAATAACCTTCTCAAATTTCGGAGAAATTTCTGAGGAATATACTCACGCAGAAACGGTAGCAGATTTTCTTGAAGAAAAGAATGTTACTTTAGCTAAAAAAGAAAAGCTGAATGTTCCTGCAAAAACACCTTTGAAAAATTACATGCTTATCGAAACAATAAGATGCACAGAGGAAGTTTGCACAGTAAACGAAGTTGTTCCCTTTGAGGTAATACCTGTTTACACTCTTTATGAGGAAAGAGGAACAGAAAGCGTTGTTAAAGAAGGTTCAAACGGTGAAAGAGAGGTTACCTACCGCATATCTTACGAAAACGGCAGAGAAGTAAGGCGTGTAGAAACCAAAACCAAAAATATTAAAAAGCCTGTATGTGCAATATATGAATATGGTATGTCAGAAACACCTGTTTCAAAAGCAGAAAAGGCTAAAAAGACAAACCGCAAAATTCAGATGACAGCAACAGCTTATGACCTTTCTTATGCAAGCTGCGGTAAAAACCCGGGTGATTACGGCTACGGAATAACCGCAAGCGGAATGAGAGCAGCTTATGGAGTTATAGCAGTTGACCCAAAAGTAATTCCTTTGGGAACAAAGCTTTATGTTGAATCTCCCGATGGCTCGTGGTCATACGGATACTGCGTTGCAGGCGACACAGGCGGAAGCATAAAAGGTAACAGAGTAGACCTTTTCTATAACTCCCATAGTGAAGCCGTAAGCTTTGGCAGAAGAACAGTTGATGTTTATATATTAAGCTAAAAATTAAAACCGTTGCGAATTGCAACGGTTTTTTTTATAATATTTGACTTATAGTGCGAAAAATTGTATAATAAACTTAAATAGAAGTTTAAAGGAGTTTAAATATGAAAATATCTATCCTTGATGCAAAAACACTTGGTACAGATTTAGATCTTACACCAATAAAAAATATAGCTGATACCGAAGTTTATGGCACAACAGCACCCGAAGAGGTCGAAAAACGCATCTCTGACAGTGATATTGTGATAATAAACAAAATTAGGCTTTCGGAGCATAATCTTAAAAATGCGGGCAATTTAAAGCTTATTTGCCTTGCAGCAACAGGGTATGATAATGTTGATACAGAATACTGTGCAAAAAAAGGCATAGGTGTATGCAATGTTGTGGGCTATTCAACCGAGAGTGTTGCACAGCTTACCCTTGCATTTGCTTTTTCTCTTTCAACAAATATCCCTGCATTTTGCAAGTATGTTTCAAACGGAGAATATTCAAAAGGCACTGTTGCAAATAAGCTTGAACCTGTATACCACGAAATGGCAGGAAAAACATGGGGCATTATAGGCTGCGGGAATATAGGCGGCAGAGTTGCAAAGGTTGCAGACGCATTAGGTTGCAGAGTAATTGTAAATAAACGCACTCCTTCCGATATATACGAAAATGCAGATATTGATACAATTTGCAAAACAGCCGATATTATAAGTCTTCATCTTCCTTTAAGTGACCAAACACGAGGCATCATAAACCGCGAAAGAATACATAAGATGAAACCATCGGCTATACTTATCAATGTTGCAAGAGGAGCAGTAACAGACGAAGAGGCAGTAACCGAAGCTATTTTGAATAAAAAAATAGGCGGCTTTGGATGCGATGTTTATTCCGAAGAACCATTCAGAGAAAATCATCCTTTTTATGCAATAAAAGACCTTGAAAACGTAATGCTAACACCTCACATGGCATGGGGAGCATACGAAGCAAGGGTAAGATGTGTAAACGAAATAGCACAGAATATAAAAAGCTTTATAGCAGGCGAAAAAAGAAACAGAGTAGAATAGCCTTAACAACCAGCGCTAAAGTTGATTGTTAAGTCTAAGGAGGAAATTATGAAAAAATTAGTTATACCCTTTGTTTTAATGGCAATGCTTTTATCGGGTTGTCCGCAAAGCACAAGCATAGGAATAATAGGCGGTGCCGACGGACCTACAAGTATTATAGTTTCGGATAAAAACGGCCATACACTAAAAAGACCTTTAAGAATGATAAAGGTTGACGGAAAGCTTTATTATGATACCGATGAAGAAAGTGAAGTGACAGCACGTTGCGGTACGCTTGACGGAAATTTAACCAAAGCAGGCAAAGAATACGAAATACCCCAAAATAATAATGAATGTAATTTTGATGGAGCTGAAGGATACCAGAATTTCAGCGAGGTTGCAAAGGAAGTTTTAATAAACAATGAATGGGTAATTTTCAGACTGTTTGACGATCCCGAACAGGATATGAGCATTTATAAATACTGCTTTTATTTGAAAGGCAGAACAAAAAATGCAGCAGAAGATGCAGAAATAGTTGTACTTACAGAGGATAAGGACATTGATTTTAATAAATTTGCGGACAGCATGTTAGATTCTACGGCTACTCCCTCTGAAAGGCAATATAAAACAACCTTCCGTCTCTTTGACGATTATGAGGGTATAACACTCTATGCAAAAGATGTAACAAACAAAGGTCTCACTCTTGTGTTTGAGCATTTTGACGACGAAATAGAAAACGAAGATTTTCAGACAGGCGACTGGTACATAATTGAAAAAGAAGAAAACGGAAACTGGAAAGAAGTAAAAGCAAAACAAGAGGATATTGTTTTTAACGCAATAGCCTATATGATTGAAAAAAACAGTAGTACCGAGCTTGTGCTTAATTGGGAATTTTTATACGGTGAGCTTCCAAAAGGAAACTACAGAGTTGCAAAGGAAGTAATAAAGGTAGAAGAACCCGGTGATTTTGAAAAAGAAATACTGTACGCATATTTTTCAATTTAATAAAAAACGCTGTCGAAAGACAGCGTTTTTTTATTAAATTAATATTAGAAATCAACTTCTGTATCGTAGTAACAACATTTAAGAAGCTTTTCCATTTCTTCTGCAGAAATCTTACGGGGGTTAGAACCTGTGCAAGCATCTGCTACAGCATTCTTTGCAATTTCAGGAAGTCTTTCAAGGAAAATTTCTTCGGGAACGAAGCCCTGTTCGCAGGGATAGCTGTCAGCACCGTAGTTTTTGATGCACTGGGGAATGTTGAGCGCATCGTTCATACCGCGTAAGAAAGCAATAAGATTTGCAACCTTTTCGTCATCGTTTGCACCGCCAAGTCCCATATAATCAGCAATTACGCCGTAACGCTTTTTAGCTGTTTCGTCTTTTGCATTAAAAGCAATAACCTTGGGCAGGTACATAGCATTTGCTGCACCGTGGATAATGTGAGCACCTAAATCTTCGAAAATAGCACCTGTTTTGTGTGCCATTGAATGAACTATACCTAAAAGTGCGTTAGAGAAAGCCATACCTGCAAGACACTGTGCGTTGTGCATTGAAGCACGCTTTGTCATATCGCCATTATAAGAATCAACAAGGTCAGCCTGAATCATCTTAATTGCAAAAATTGCAAGAGGATCTGTAAATTCTGAGTTTGCTGTTGAAACATAAGCTTCAATTGCGTGTGTCATAGCATCCATACCTGTGTGAGCTGTAAGCTTTTTGGGCATTGTTTCCGCAAGGTCAGGGTCAACTATAGCAACATCAGGTGTGATTTCAAAGTCAGCAAGAGGATATTTAATACCCTTTTCATAATCTGTGATTACAGAGAAAGCTGTAACTTCTGTTGCTGTGCCTGATGTAGAAGGAATAGCACAAAAACGTGCTTTTTTACGAAGTGTGGGAATACCGAATACAACACACATTTCTTCAAATGTAATTTCGGGGTATTCATATTTAATCCACATAGCCTTTGCAGCATCAATGGGGGAACCGCCACCTATTGCAACAATCCAGTCAGGCTCAAATTTTGTCATAGCTTCTGCACCACGCATAACTGTGTCAACAGAAGGGTCGGGTTCAATACCTTCAAAAATTTCAACTTCCATTCCTGCTTCTTTAAGGTATGCACATACTTTGTCAAGAAAACCAAAGCGCTTCATAGAGCCGCCGCCAACGCAAACCATTGCACGTTTGCCACTAAGTGTTTTAAGTGCTTCCAAAGCACCTTTTCCGTGGTATAAGTCACGGGGTAATGTAAAACGATTCATAACTAAACCTCCAAAAAATATTTTATTAATTTACACGAAGTATATTAACATAAAAGGGGTAAAAAGTCAATGTAAAAAGAAAACTTCATTGACTTTGCAATAATATTACCATATAATAAGAATAAAATGGCGTAATAGGCGATTTTATGACGAAAAACCACTCCAAAAAGTCTAAAATTATACGCAATCTTATCGGCTAAAGAGTAAATTTTTATTGCTTTTCTTTAAAAAGTGGAATATAATGGATAAGAATACTGATTATGAAGGACGGATTAAATGATTTGTAATAATATTTTAGAAGCTATAGGGAACACCCCTTTAGTGCGTTTAAACCATTTAACAGATGAGGACAGCGCAGAAATACTTGTAAAAATTGAAGGACTTAATGTAGGCGGTTCAATAAAAACAAGAACAGCCTTTAATATGATTTTACAGGCAGAAAAACAGGGACTGATAAATTCCGATACAATAATAGTAGAGCCTACAAGCGGAAATCAGGGGATAGGTCTTGCACTTGTTGGCGCAGTAAGAGGGTATAAAACAATAATTATTATGCCCGATTCTGTAAGTATCGAGCGTAAAAAGCTTGTTGAGCATTACGGCGCAGAGGTTATACTTGTTCATGATGACGGCGATATAGGCGAATGTATAAAGGAATGTATGAACCTTGCCCTTAAAATGAAAAACGAAAACCCAAAGGTTTTTGTACCCCAGCAGTTTGAAAATCCTGCAAACACCGATATTCAACGCTCGGTTACAGGACAGGAAATATTAAAACAGGCAGGCAAACCCATTCACGGATTTTGCTCGGGTATAGGCACAGGCGGCACCATTACGGGTATAGGAGAGGCTTTAAAGGCAGAAAATCCCGATATAACAATCTGGGCGGTTGAACCTGAAAATGCTGCAATTCTTTCGGGAGGTTCAATAGGTACTCACGTGCAGATGGGAATAGGCGACGGCATAATTCCGCCAATTTTAAACTGTGATATTTATGATGATATTTGTATTATAAAAGATGATGAGGCAATAAAAATATCAAAAGAGCTTGCAACAAAAGAAGGAATAATGTGCGGTATAAGCAGCGGAACAAATGTTGCGGCAGCAATAAAGCTTGCCAAACGCCTGGGCAAAGGCAAAGTTGTTGTAACAGTTTTACCCGACACCGCAGAAAGATATTTTTCAACATCGCTTTTTGAGTAAAAGGAAGATATATATGAATTTTTACGAAAACAATTATTATTTAAGAACATCTGATTTTAATATGGAAAACAACATTAATCCTGCCGCAGTGCTTGATTTGTTTCAGGACGCAGCAGGAAAGCATGCGAGCATTCTGGGAGTAGGGATGGATGAACTTGAAAAAAAGAATCTCACCTGGGTTGTAATGAGAACTAAATTTCAGATTTTAAAAAATCCCGAGCTTCATTCTACTGTAAAAATAAAAACCTGGCCCGAAAAACCCCAAAGAGCAATTTTTCAAAGGGATTACGAAATTTACAGCGGTGATGAGCTTATTATAAAAGGTACATCCGAATGGGTGCTTTTAGACAAAACCACCAATAAAATGGTGCCCGCGCAAGGCGTTTACCCTGAAATGGAGTATTTAACCAAAAAGACATTCCCCGAAAAGCTTACAAAATTTGCGGATTTTGAAAGTGCGGATATTTGTGGCAAAACCGTGGCAGAATATACCGATATAGATGCAAACGGACATGTAAACAATGCAAAATACGCAAATTATGTTATGAATGTTTTAAAAAAGCCTGAAGTAATAGATACCTTCCAGATTCATTACCACCGCGAGGTTAAATGCGGCGAAGAGCTTGATATCCAAATAAAGAATACAGACGAAGGCTATATTGCAAAAGCACTTGAAAACGGAGAGTCTATGTTTTCCTGCAAAATACTCTTTAAGGAATAGCTTTAAAATATTAAAAAAATTTCAAAAAACAGTTGACAAAACGAATTTGTAGTGCTATAATACTAACTACATTATGCGGCATCGCCAAGCGGTAAGGCAACGGACTCTGACTCCGTCATCCCAAGGTTCGAATCCTTGTGCCGCAGCCAGAAAAAAAGACAGATTTCGACAAAGAAATCTGTCTTTTTTTCAGCTAAATTCGCGTTCCGCGAGCTAAATGTGCTAATGCACGCTAAATTACTTCGTAGCTAAATTGACCTTCGGTCAGCTAAAAAGCGAATTTAATTTAGCTGTTTCGGCAGAAACAATTTAGCTATTGCGGAGCAATAATTTCGCTTTGCACGAATGTGCAAAATTTAGCTAAATCACTTTGCATCATTATTGTTCTGCCTTGCCATGAAAAAAGACTATTCTTCGGAATAGTCTTTTTTCAATGAAGTGTTCCTAAGGAACATTAAGTAGCCTGCGGCTATGAAGTCGCTTCGCTAATGAAGTGTTGCTACTGCAACATTAAGGAACGCTTTACTTCATAGTGGCAAAGCCACTGCTTCATATTTGCCGAATGGCAAATACTTCATTTACAATTTTGTGTTTTTATGTTATTCTCAAATTTGAAGGTAGGTGGTTTAATTGCACGAAGATAAATTATCGGTTAAATCTATGGATTTTGCAGTAGAAATCATAAATCTTGTTAAAGAGTTAAAATCTAAAAAAGAAAGCATTATTTCAAATCAAATCGGAAGAAGCGGGACATCCATAGGTGCTAACATTCGAGAAGCCCACTATGCTCACTGAACTGCTGATTTTATAGCAAAACTTCAAATTGCATTAAAAGAATCAATGGAGCTACATTCAAAACTCTTAGTTCTCAATGTGCAAGCATAAGAGTGATGCTTATCTCGTCCGTTAACACCGTAAAGAAAAATAACACCTGATTTACAACGGTTAACCAGATGTGGTTTTTTTCAGTAAAAATTTTGACATTTTATTTTATCTGTGATAGTATAAATAGCAGTTAAGAGAGGAGAAAACCTTATGAAACCAAATCTTAAAAATTTTAAAGTAACCCCGTCAATTGTTATGGCAGATAAAGAAAGCGTTATAACCATAAAAAGCCTTGACGGACTTTTTAGGTTTTATGATGATGTTACATACGAAGTAAGCATTGCTCCTATTGACGAGTCTGATGTACCTCTTGATGAAGAAATGACACTGTTAGGCTTTAAGAAAAACCGAAAGGTACAGCTTGTAAAACCCGAAAATGGCGTTCTGCGTGTTAAATACTATTTTTCGGGCGAGCAGGAATGGTGTATACATATAAGCACAAAAGAATATAAACCTCACCTTAATCCTCTTTACGAAAAGGTAGCCAAAAAGGCACCTGCGTGGAATGTGTTTATAACAGCGCCTGAAGACGGAATAGATGTTTACATTTATTCACTTAAAGAAGATTTGTATAACAAAAAAGTTATGCGTGGCGATTTGCATATACATACCTCGGGCTCCGACGGAAGAGAAAGCCCCGAGTATACCGCAGCAGCATACAGAAAAGCAGGTTTTGATTTTATTGCCGTTACAGACCATAATGTGTTTAATACATCACAAGAGGCAGAAAAAAAGCTTGAATTTATAAAAAACTTCAAAATTCTTCGTGGAGAAGAGGTTCATAACGGCTACGCAGGTTATTTTCACATGGTAAACATAGGCGGAAATTACAGCATAAACGAAATATATTTAAATAACCCAGACCGTGTCGAACAGGAGGTAGCACAGCTTGAAGGGGAAATAGAAGTTCCCGAAAATTTAGATAAAAAGGAATATCTGCACAGAGTATGGCTTTACCGAGAAATCAAAAAAAGCGGAGGGTATGCAATTTATCCGCATCCGTACTGGTATATAGGTCATTACCATACACCTACAAAAATGAGTAAAGCCATTATGCAAAATGGCTTGTGCGACGCGTTTGAAATTTTGGGCGGATGCACATCTGAAGGGAATAATATGCAGGTTCTTTTATATAACGAGTTAAAAGAACAGGGCCTTAAAATGCCTGTAGTAGGCTCGTCTGATTCGCACTCTGTATTAAGCGGAAAACCTTATTTTACTTATGCTTCAACAATTGTATTTGCAGATGAATCTGATATTATAAATGCAATTTCAAAAGGATACAGCGTTGCTGTAGAATCTGTAAAAGGCGAAAGTAATCGTGTTTACGGACAGTGGCGTCTTGCAAGATATACACAGTTCCTTTTAAACAATTATTTTCCAATTCATAATGAGTTTTGCTTTGCATCTGGACTTTTTATGGAAGACTACGTCCACGGCGAAGAAGAACTTAAAATTATGATAGAAAAAACTGAAGAAAAGCTTATAAAATTCAATAAAGAATTTTTTGGCAGATAAAAAACACTTGCAAAAATTAAAAAGATAGTGTAAAATATACTTACAATTAAACAGCGGGGAGCTTGTGAGCAAATGCTCAGACAGGCTGAGAGGAAGGTACAACCTTCGACCCATAAACCTGATTTGGATAATGCCAACGTAGGGATGCCTGAAAAATAGTGTATTCACAAGGGAGTTACCAAAAAGGGTAGCTTCCTTTTTTGTTTTCCGGAGGTGAAAAAATGGTAAAAATAAATGGAGAATACTTTGATATTGCGGGCAAAACGCTTGCAGAATATCTGGCAGATACAAGCTATGATATCAAGCGCATAGCAGTTGAGCGAAACGGCGATATTGTGCCTAAATCGCAGTATGACAAAACAGTGATGGCAGATGGCGACAGCATTGAAGTTGTAAGCTTTGTAGGAGGTGGTTAATTTGATTCCGACAAAAGAAGAAATGATAGATGCCTTGCAAAAAAGACATGGGGAAAAACTTCAAACCGCTTTTTCGTCGGCAACTGTTGCCGTGTGCGGACTTGGCGGACTTGGCTCGAATATTGCAATAGCTCTTGCGCGTGCTGGGATAGGCAAGCTTATACTTATTGATTTTGACAGAGTGGATATAACAAACCTTCATCGTCAGCAATACAAAGCTTCGCAGATAGGGGAATATAAAACCCTGGCACTTGCCGAAAATATTTGCGAAATTGCACCCTATACAGCACTTGAAGTACATACTGCCCGCATTAACGAAAACAATTTAATAGAGTTACTTAGCAATGCCGACATAATATGCGAAGCGTTTGACAACGCCGAAAGCAAAGCCATGCTTGCAAATGCAGTTTTGGAAGCAATGCCCGATAAATTTCTTGTAGCGGCATCGGGCATGGCAGGGCTTGGTAGTGCTAACAGTATTAAAACACGTAAGATAACAAAGCACTTTTATCTTTGCGGAGATGAGGTTAGTGAACTTGCAGAAAGCTTTAGTTTATTTTCTTCCCGTGTTATGCTATGTGCGGGACATCAGGCGCATACAGTGCTTCGTATTCTGGCAAACGAATTTGAAGTATAAAGAAAGAAGGAATATAAAATGAACAACGATAAACTTGTTATAGGCGGCTATGAATTTAATTCCCGCTTTATCCTCGGCTCGGGTAAATATTCGCTGAGCCTTATTGAGGCAGCGGTAAAATACGCAGGTGCCGAAATAATTACTCTTGCAGTACGCAGGGCAAATACAAAAGAAGACGAGAACATTCTGGACTATATCCCCAAAAAAATCACTCTTTTGCCAAATACAAGCGGTGCAAGAAATGCCAAAGAGGCAGTTCGCATAGCAAGACTTGCAAGAGAGCTCGGCTGCGGCAACTTTGTAAAAATCGAAATAATGCGTGATTCGAAGTATCTTCTTCCCGATAATTACGAAACAGTAAAAGCAACCGAAATACTTGCAACCGAGGGCTTTGTTGTTATGCCCTATATGTATCCCGACTTAAATATTGCACGTGACCTTGTAAATGCAGGGGCAGCTGCGGTTATGCCGCTTGCCTCTCCCATAGGTTCAAATAAAGGACTTGCAACAAAGGAGTTTATACAAATTCTTATAGATGAAATTGATTTGCCTGTTATAGTCGACGCAGGTATTGGCAGACCTTCCCAGGCATGTGAGGCTATGGAAATGGGAGCGGCAGCCATTATGGCAAATACAGCATTGGCAACTGCAGGCGACCTTCCCATGATGGCTGAAGCCTTCAGGCAGGCAATTGAAGCAGGACGAAAAGCATACCTTTCGGGACTTGGCAGAGTGCTTAGCCGTGGTGCTTGTGCATCGGATCCCCTTACAGGATTTTTGCACGATTAAGAGGAGGGTATATGGAAAACAATTTTTTTATAGACTCTGACTTATTGTCGGACAAAGCTCTTGAAAAAAAGCACAGAATAGAAACAGACCCCACTTCGCGCATAAATCACATGGAATACCTTCCCGGCATGGAAAAAATTGAATCAAATATTTGTGCAAGTGTAATGGAATATATGAACAGCTTTGACTATTCAAAATATACTGCAAAGGATGTAAAGACAGCATTAGAGCACGAAATATGCTCTATAGAGGACTTTAAAGCATTGCTTTCTCCTGCGGCAGAACCGTTTTTGGAAGATATGGCACAAAGGGCAAAACTTGAAACGAGCAAGCATTTTGGTAATACTGTTTATCTTTTTACGCCTCTTTATATTGCTAATTACTGCGAAAACTATTGCGTTTATTGTGGATTTAACTGTTATAACAATATAAAACGTATGAAGCTTACAATGGAACAAATTGAACATGAAATGAAGATAATTGCCGACAGCGGTATGGAAGAAATCCTTATTTTAACAGGAGAAAGCCGAAGCTACAGCGATATAAATTACATAGGAGAAGCGTGTAAAAAAGCAACAAAATATTTCCGTATGGTAGGGCTTGAAATATATCCTGTCAATACCGATGAATACCGCTACCTGCACCAATGCGGAGCCGACTATGTAACAGTATTTCAGGAAACCTACGATACCGATAAATACGAAAAACTACATCTTTTAGGACATAAACGTATATGGCCTTACCGTTTTGATGCACAGGAGCGTGCACTTATGGCGGGTATGCGAGGAGTGGCATTTTCGGCACTGCTCGGTCTTTCTGATTTTAGAAAGGATGCACTGGCAACGGCTCTTCATGCTTATTTTTTGCAACGCAAATATCCTCATGCCGAAATATCTCTTTCGTGTCCAAGACTTCGTCCCATTATTAATAACAATAAAATAAATCCGCTTGATGTAGGGGAAAAGCAGCTTTGCCAAATAGTTTGTGCGTATCGCATTTTTTTGCCTTTTGCAGGGATTACTGTATCTTCAAGAGAGAGTGCCTCCTTCCGCAACGGCATTGTTAAAATTGCAGCCACAAAGGTTTCGGCAGGTGTATCTACAGGTATAGGCGACCATCAAAGCAAATACAGCGGAAAAAAGTCGGATAGTACGCAGGGCGACGAGCAGTTTGAAATTGACGATAACCGCAGTCTTGACAAAATGTATAAGGATATTGCCGACGAAGGCTTGCAACCCGTTTTAAACGATTATATTTATGGGTAGTGTAAAGTAAAAATGAAAGACTAGCATAACAATTTCACAAAATATCGGTGATTTTCGCCCGAAAGCTTGTAAATGCTCGTCTGCGATTAGTCAAGGGTAAAAATGAACGTGCTAAAGCACGCCCTATGACAAATCACAGAGCGACCATTTGAATATTAGTTAGGCGAAAATCAGGATACGAGTAACAAAGAATTTTGTTGCCGTTCTGAGTATTTCAAGCCAGCAACCTGAGCAGGTGTAAGATTAGATAAGGAACTATGAGGTCTGATGAAGTTGTAAAAGAAAACAAACATCATAATCATAGAATTGGCACTTTCAAAGGAATTAAAGCCGTATCTTGTCTTGTACCAATATTTAAACTGTTTGTTAAAAGCTTCAATAACATTGTTGGAGATGTCATCTTTAAAGCTTGCGACTCTAATATGTTTAACATCAAAGATGGCTTTGGTTGGTACTTTGTAAGCTGAATAACGGTCAGTAACAATAGCATTAGGTTTGCCGTATTGTTTTACATTATCAAACAAGCAGAAAGCTTGTGGAGAATCTCTGTGAGGTGATAGGTGGAACCCTAAAACAAATCTTGTTTCGCTATCAATGATAAACCAAATGTAATACTTTTCACCTAAGATTTTGACAACAGTTTCATCAGCGTGCCACTCATCGGAGTCAAAGTTCATAGCAGGCATAAGAGTAAGCATTTTGGAGTGAAATATAGGAGCAAATTTTTTACACCAATCACTGACAGTAACGTGAGAAACCTTGATGTTATATAAAATTTTAAGCATTAGGGCAATCTTACGAAAAGAAGTACCACCTATGTAAAACATTGTTAAAGCGGTAATTACAAGATGTATGCTATGCCGCATACGCTTAAAGTTATTTTTGCCTATGATATTAGACATAGACGGAGGAAGCTTCACAGTAGGTTTAGCTTGAAAGAAAGAATGATTACATTTCTTATCCGAGCAACGATAATTTGAATAATCATCGTAATCGTGATGAAGAAATGAACACTTGCCACAAATAGGGCAAGAAGGATATTTGCGAGGATTATCCTTTTTAGGTGTATCTGGAGCAAATTGATGCAAACAATCACGGCATTGGTATTTTTGATTACCAAACTTATCTTTGCCGTATTTATAAAGTGAATGGGAGTTGCACCGAGGGCAACAATGTGATATAATTTTTACCATGAGATCTTGTTCTCCTTTCTCTGATTTTCAGGGAGGTAATTGGTTTTGTGGTGAAACTATTATACCATAAGGAGTTCAAGGTCTCAATTTTCATTTAACTTAACAAAACGAGGGAAATTGTATGGATAATGGTGCTATGGAAAACTTTTTTGGAAGATTAAAGGTCGAAATGTTTTATGGCGAAAAATTTGAAAGTGTTAACACTTTCATTGATGAATTAAAAAGATATATTGATTATTACAACAACGAAAGAATTTCTATGAAACTAAAAGGAATGAGCCCGGTACAATACCGAACTCATTCACA
>JAZSDN010000060.1:0-11643 GCA_045531205.1 Clostridia bacterium
TCGCTGCATCGGCAGTTTCAAAGGAAATTTTCCAGGGTCTTTTCGGGCAGAACGGTTCAGTCAAGCAGGTTATGACCGGTTCCAGAATCACCCTTCTTGCAATCACCGTTATCGCTACCGTTATTGCTTTTGACCAGAACAGCACAATCTTTAACGTTGTTTCGTTCGCATGGGCAGGCTTCGGCGCAACCTTCGGTCCCCTCATGGTTCTCTCACTCTTCTGGAAGAGAATCAACCGCCCCGGCGCAATCGCAGGTATGGTCAGCGGTGCCGCAATGGTATTCATTTGGAAGCTTGCAATCAAGCCCCTCGGCGGTGCATTCGGCATCTACGAGCTTCTTCCCGCATTCATCATTTCCTGCATCGTTATCGTTGCTGTTTCGCTCCTCACAAAGGCTCCCTCAAAGGAAATCGAAGAGGACTTCGAAGCAGTTAAAGCGGGTAAATAATTAAAAAAGCATAAAGACCACGGCTCGGACCGTGGTCTTTTTTATGATGCGTGCAACGCACATATTGCAAATTCTTTTAGGCTTTATATCACTGAACGCGTAAGCAAGGTCACGCATTCGACGTGTGTTCCGTTGTCCAAACATATTTCCATATCTTCTTCTATGATGAGAAGCCTGAGCTTTATGGTTTTCAGCCATTGTCCGTTCGGCTTGCGCTCTTCATAGACATGGACTTCGGAAACGAGAGATTCCATAAATTTACATCGTTCATATTCATCCATAACGGCGTACCGCTTTTCAAAGTAAATCAACACCTTGTATATATTGTCGGCAGTCAGCTTTTCAGCTTCGATTGCCGTTTTCTTTGCTCTTGCTGCAATCAACAAACTCTCTGTGTTTTCTATCTTATCATGCATCTTGTAAAGGCGATCGTCAAGGTCTGCTTTACATTTTATATAGTGTCTGTCATCGGGGTCAAGGGTGTCAATTTCTTCTGTTACCACTATGCACTCAACAATGTTTGAAGATAAAAAATTTGATAAGCACACTCTCAGCAGCACATTTATCGCAAAAAGCAGAGTAAAAGAACTTTTAACCCGAAAATATCCTCTGTCTGATGATTTCAAGGCAACTGATGAATTCAAAGAAATCCTTTCTGTTCTTGAATAAGCATTAAACACTAATCATACGAAGTCACTTAAAAAGAGCGGCTTCGTATTTTTTGCCGTGTTTTCAGCATATTTCTTTTTAACATCTCCTTTCGATTTTGGGCATAAGAAAACCGCCTCACTAAAAGTGAAACGGTTTGATGAAATATATTTGATTTTTGTTTATACAATTAATTCAACGAATTGAATTTTTCAAAGTTTTCTAACTAATCATTTCATTGAATTGTTTTTCGTTGTTGAATGTTTTTATTTCCGGGATAACAGAATTAAACTGTTTTCTTTCTGAAAAGGTATTTTTGGACCTTCCTTCACCGGAATTGTCTGCCCACGTGCTGAGATTTGAAATACAAAATTTCATAAAGAAATTAATATAAACATCAAAGTTTTCTTGTTCGCCATTAAAACTATATCCTTTAACAATCGGCTCTTTATTTTCTAAAAACAGCTCTCTTATTTCAAAAATATCCAAAAGATTCCCCTCGTCATCGGTGAACCAGCAACCAAAAGATGGGTCAAAAGAACACCACTTATCTTCTTCGGATATGTATGCCAAACAAGTAAAATGAGAACCAGTGAACTCCGAAGATACCATAGCCACAGGGAATGCCTTTATTCCCACTGCTACAAGGCAATCTGCAAAGGATATTGCTCTGTAACGGCAGTTGATAGCACGGGTAAAAGGCTTGTCAAAGGAGTAATCCAAAATGTTAAGAGTATCGTCCTTCAAAAGTTTCATTTGCATCCCACTGTAATTTGTGTGTTCCGTAAGCCATTCAAGAACCTGAACCGTTTTATCAAAATCACTGTCAGCTGTTGCTATAGCAGATAAATTATATTTTTCTCTAAGCTGTGCATGAAAATCATAAGTATAAATAATTTTATCAAGCTCTGTTTTAGTAAGTTCAGTATCTTCAGATGCCATATCTTTGACACATACAGGTTCTTTTAACAACTCTTTTTCATAATCAATTTCAGAAACATATTCAGCATATTTTTCACTGCTGAATTGCACTAAAACACGATCGATTAAGTCAAATCGCAAATTAACAATAAAGAGAATGATAATTATTGAACCTATAATAATCGGAGTTTTAAACCTTTTCATTTTATACCCCATCTTATTACAATCTTATCTATTAAGATAATTATATCACACACATACACGAAAAACAACCGTACATATACTCAAAACTATTTCATCAGTTTTCTTTATCGTGACTTATACCGTGCTTCTTCGCATATTCACTCAACCCGTTTCTGCGTTCTTCCGAATACGGTGCGGTGAGTCTAAAACTCAATCTGCCTTTGAGAATTTCAAAAAGCATTCCACCTTGTTCGTCATCATCCGTCAGCTTGCAACAGTCGGGATATTGCTCGCTGAATTTCAGAAGTCTGTTTCTCAAATCCGTGTTATGTGTCTAACTTCGATGATGTCACTTTCTTCGTTGAAATAAAGGAGCGAAATGGAACGAATTTTTCCTGCAAATTCAATAATTTACACTTTGTTCAAAATTATCACTGTTTCAGAGAACATCCTCTCACTTTTTATGGAATTAAAGCGGATATATTTTTCCTGAAAAATGACAAAAAAAATAAAAATATTTTAATTTTATAGCAAACAAATGTTCGCCAAATATTTTATATCAGTTTTTCAGCGGTGTCAATAGGGTAAAAACAAAAAAGCAGGCAACACCAAAACATGTTGCCTGAACTTTTTGTTTTGCTCAGTTGTATAGCAAATAATCTAAAGCATCTTTTTATTATTTTTCTTTGACAAAAATGCCTGCCAATGCACCTAAACCATCAGCGGGAGAAACAACTTGCTGAAGCTCCAGCCTTCAGCTACAATCTTGTTTATGTTTTCCTCTGCTTGAGCTAAATCATTTTCACATGAAAATTTGAGTTCTTTGTTTAAATAAACCATCTTATATTCCTTTATAATTATTACCTCCGAAATTTTTAAAATTACAAAGATTTATTTCTCTGCCTTTATATATTTCTCCGCCTGAAGATTGAACATATAGGCATACGTGCCGTTAAGATTCATAAGCTCCGTGTGACTTCCACTTTCAATGATTTTACCGTTTTCCATAACAAATATTCTGTCGGCATTGACGGTTGTTGAAAGTCGGTGTGAAATGAAGATAACAGTTTTGTGCCGTGCCGCTTCAATCATTGCCTGGTTGAGATTATACTCTGCAACGGGGTCGAGATTTGCGCTCGGCTCATCAAGAATAACATAGGGGCAGTCTTTGTAAAAGGCACGGGCAATTGCTGTTTTCTGTGCTTCGCCGCCCGAAAGCATAATGCCCTCTTCGTCAAATTCACGCAGAAGCTCAGTTTTTGTTCCGTTTTTCATCTCCTTATCAAAACCGCTGTGTTCGAGCGCTTCAAGCACTCTTTTTTCATCGGGGTCAATATTGAGAGCAATGTTTTCACCCAAACTGCAGGAAAAAATCTGAAAATCCTGGAATACGGCGGCAAATCTGTCACGGTGTGATTTCACGGTTACGTCTTTTATGTTTTCGCCGTCAATAAGGATTTCGCCTTCCGTTGCATCATAAAGCCTCAGCAGAAGATTGGTCAGTGTTGTTTTGCCTGCACCGTTATAACCGACAAGAGCGACTTTTTCATAGGGCTGTATGGTAAGGCTGATGTTTTCAAGAGTGGGCTTATTGTTACCCGGATATGTGAATGAAAGATTTTTGATCCGGATTTCTTTCGGCTCTGCTTTGGAAGCAACCTTTTTACCGCTTTTGATTTTTGATTCGGTGTTGAAAAATTCACGGTATTTATCAATCATCTTCGCCTGCTCCGAAAACTGAGCCAATGCCCATACCGCCAGCACCTGGAATGACATTGCAACCGAATGAGCACCGTTGAAAGTTGCAACAAAATCGCCGGGAGAAATGCTTTGCTTTACGAGAACACAGTAACCGAGATACAGAGGAAGAATGAAAAGGAAGCCGATTCCCTGTACACCGATTGTCTGCATAAAACTGCAGAAAGCTATTTTATCGAAAAATGTTTTTTGATTTTTGATAACATCGTCTGCCGCATCGTTGTATCTGTCAATGAGAAGAGGAGAAATATTATTCATCCTGACTTCTTTTGCGTAGTCCTGCAGATAGAAAATCCTCTGAAAATAGTCGGAACGGCGGTGATACTTTGCGTTTTCAATCCTTCTCTCCATCGCAAGCGAACCAACTTTTTTGCTGAAAGGCATGAAAGCAATAATCACACCGAAGATAATAATAAGGCATACGGGGTCAATTGACAGAATTACGGAGGAAACGGCAAAAAGAGAAACAATGTGACCGATATTTCCTCTTATAAGAACCATAAGATTCTGAACATTTCCCGATGATGATTCAATGGTGAGAATAAATCTGTTATAAAATTCGGGATTGTCATAAGATTCAAGGTCAAGACTTACGGCTTTTTCATAAATCTTTTTGTTGATTCCGCAATAGAGCTTTTCCCGTTCTTTGTTCCAGTAAAAATCCATAAACAAGCGGGAAATAACCGTTGAACCTATCATTACAATCGCAATAACCGCAACGGCATGGAAAATCCGTTTCAGGTCTTTGCCTTCGGTGACGGTATCGATAATATATTTGATGCCGATAACGCTGATAAGGTTATTGGGAAGAACCATCAGCACGCCCCAGAACAGTTCGCCGATGACGAGCAGCGGGGAGATGGAGAACATAAGCTTCACAAAATAGAAAATATTTGACGGTATTGAGTGAACTGTTTTTTCTTTGTTTTTTTTCTTAAACATTTTCTGTCACCTCGCTTTCTCCTTTGTAACTTGATGACTGCAGGGTGAACATTCCGCAATATTCGCCGTTGTCAGCCATTAGTTCGGAATGGGTTCCTGATTCAACGATTTCACCGCCGCTGAGAACGATAATCTTATCAGAAAGAACAGCACTTGAAAGTCTGTGGGAAATATAGATAACGGTTTTGTTTTCGGTTACTTTTATAAGATTTTCATACATTTCATATTCTGCAATGGGATCGAGCGAAGAGCTCGGCTCATCAAGAATGGCAATCTGAAAATCTTGGGCAAAGAGGCGGGCAACTGAAATCTTCTGATTTTCACCGCCTGAAAGACCGACACCCTCGGCATCAAATTCACGGGTAAGAACGGTATCAGCACCCTTTGGGAGATATGAGATTTTATCCCATACTCCACTTTGTCTGAGTGCCTTTTCGGCAAGATTCTTTTCTTCATCCGTGCATTCATGGCACATAATGTTTTCATTTACCGAAATTGCAAAGTTTTTGTAATCCTGAAAAACGGTTGCATAGGCACTCCGAAGCGATGCAACGTTATATTCTTTGACGTTTATGCCGTTATAGAATATTTCTCCTTCATCTGCATCATAAAACCTGAGCAGAAGCTTTATGAGAGTTGATTTCCCCGCACCGTTAACGCCGACAATTGCAACTGTTTCTCCTTTTTCAATTCTGAACGATATGTTTTTGAGGATTTTTTTGTTCGTACCGGGATAACCAAACGAAACATTTCTGAATTCGATGCTTTCAAATTCTTCCACATCTTTTCCGCCGTCTGTGATTTTTGGTTCATAGTCAAAGAAATCACGGAGATTCTGAAAATACATCGCCGTTTGCGTAAGCCTTTCGTAGTTGCGGGCTATATTTACTGTTGACTGACGCACGGCATTGATTGAAGAAAGAACAACGGAAAAGCCTGAAATAGTAAGAGCGTTTGTGTAAATAAACTGATATCCGGCAAATGCGTAGGTGCCTATAATCGGAATAAAATCGCTGAAAAGCGAGCTTAACATACCGTAAAGGAATAATTTTACTCCGTAATTTTTAAGAATAACAATGTTTGAGTCAATTGCAGTCTTGAATCGCTGAAGCATAACAGCAAAAATATTGGAGGTTCTCATATCCTTTGAGTATTCTTTGAGAAGCATTGTGCGCTGAATATATGCTTTTATTCTGTTGTTGGTTGTCATTTCTTTGCTAAGATTATAGGCAACCTTGCTTCTGAGATGTTCAACAGCAAAAACAAGAATTACAGGCAGAAGGAAAAGAAGATATATCGGATTAACAACCGTAACTGTCGTCACAACGCAGATAAGAGCGATGATTCCGCCGACGATTGTTGCAACGCAATAGCAAACTGTTTCGAAATAAGACGAAGAAACAACCTGAGTTGCACGGGTATACTTATCATAAAATTCAGGGGTTTCATAACATCCCACATCAAGTTCTATGGCTTTCTTGAAGATTTTATTATTGAGTTCTTTCAGCACAACCTTTGTTGAAATCATTTTTGTGCGGTTTGCAAAAGTTGAAATAACATTAACCGCAAGATATGTTCCGAAGAAAAGCAGAAGCGAAACAAAATATGTTTTGAAATCTGCGCTGCCGTCAATAATGCTGAGTAACACTTTTAAAAACAAAATATTCTGAACATACATTGATAAAACGTTGTTTGCAATTTCGGCAGCAAATATTCCGATAAGCATTTTTTTGCCCGCTTCCCACACAAGCTTCAATGCAAACATTACATTTTTAAACACATTGATTTTATCGTTGCTCTGTTTCATAGGCAATCACCTTCTTTGGATTTTCTGTTATGATAAAATAATACAGGATATACAGGTCGCCGTCAATAAACGAATTATTGAAATGTCCGTTGAATTTCATTATAATACTGTTGAAATACTCTGTAAACCAGCTGGAAAATTTTAGACGAAATGCCGTTTATTATTAATCTTGGCTTTGTGCTTCACATACAGCCGGAAGATCAATGGACTAAAAACTCATATTAAAGACGATTTGAAATTACAAACGGAACTGCCAATATCAGCATCTGCAATCCTTCTGAAACAAACATCAGCTACGGTGACAGAATAATTCTTCATGCGGATATAGCAAACATTCCCGAAGGCGGCTATGTTAAATGGAGCGCTTCAAACGGAAACTTCTCATATTCCGTTTCTTCAAATGGTGCAGCTTGCGTTATCACTCCTTCATCAAGCGGCGAGACCACATTTACGGCAACAATCTGTGATGCAAAAGGAAATGCGGTTTCTTCGGATAATCAAGCAATGACCTCAAAGGCAGGATTCTTTGATAAAATAATTGCATTTTTCAAAAGATTATTCAGCTCAATAAAAATCATCATGCAAAACACAGATGATTAAACACCGATATCAAAACAATTATCAATTCCTTAAATTTTTTTATGAATTAACAGACCTTATTCACTGTTCTTTCGTCTTATATGTAGAAATCTGAAATTATTTACACGGAGGGTTCGTTGTGAAAGAGAATAACAAAAGAATTGACGAGCTTGCTAAAAAAGTAAAAAAGGGCGATAAGAAAGCTTTTGAGGAACTGTATAAGCTGACAAGTTCAAGGGCGTATTTCACTGCACTTCAGATTTGCGGCGACAAGCATGAAGCCGAAGATATTCTTCAGGAAAGCTATATCACCGCCCTCAACAAGATTTCTTCACTTGAAAGGACAGAAAGTTTTATGGGTTGGTTTAATCGGATAGTTGCAAACATATGATCAGCCGTTTTTTGACCATCTCACAAGACCGTTCCCCGTTGCTGTCTGCGGTGATATCGTAAAGTACCGTCACGACAGAGAAAATAATGCTTTTACCCTTGAATTCAATCAGGACAGGGTGTTTGATGTTCCGACTGTGATATTCGCTCATAAAGAAATCGAAAGCATTGAAACCGACGGCGAATATAAAATAATTCCTTTGGGTGAAACGGGCAGAAACCATATCGAAATAAAAACAGATATCGGTAGCCATAAAGTTGATGTAAAATTCAGATAAAAAGATTCCGTAACGGAGCCGCCTCAACGAGACGGCTCTTTGTTATTTCATAATAAGAAAATATTGTTTTTATTTATAACATATTGTAAAATAGAATAGAAAAGCGAAATGTTTTTTAAAATTCCAACCTTTTTTCAGACTGTTTCACTATATATTCGAAACCGTTCAGAGAGGATGCTGAAAAATGGAAAAATCACGAGCCGACAAAATCATCACCGAATATTACAAAAAGCTTTACGGCTTTGCTCTTTCGAAAATGACAGACATTGATAAAGCAGAGGAGCTTGCTTCAAGAATAACCCTTGAGGTTTACTCTTCTTTGCTTAAGGCGGATGAAATAGCAAATGTCAACGGCTATATTTACCGCATTGCCTGCAACGTTTTTGCAAGATACATTGCCGAGCGCAAGGAGAGTGCACACCTTGCAATCGATTCGGTGTTTTTGCCTGACAGCGCTGATTTCGAAAAGAACCTGATTGCCGATGAAGAAGCGAAAAAACTCAGACGTGAGATAGCATATCTATCGGAAACCCAGCGCAAAATCGTTGTTATGCATTACTATGATAATCTGAAGCTCGGCGAAATTGCAGAAAAGCTTTCCATCCCTCTCGGAACGGTCAAATGGCATCTCTACGAAGCAAAAAACAGCTTGAAAGAAGGTATTGAAATGAAAAGAACCCCAGGCACACTTGGAATTAATCCCGTTAAATTTATAAACATGGGTCACAGCGGATTTGTAGGCAGCAAGGGTGACACATCAGATTTTCTTCGCAACAGCCTTACCCAGAATATTGCCTATGCGGCATATCATTCCCCCAAAACCGTCAACGAAATTGCCGAAGAACTCGGTGTTTCACCGATATTCATTGAAGATGAAGTACGCAATCTTGAAGAATACGGCTTTATGGACAGACTCGGTGGCGGAAAATACAGAACAAACATTTATATAACCGAAGCAACGGATGAAATTGACAGAAAAAAGCAGCTTCTCAACGAAGAATATGCAAAAATTATCTGCGAAGAATATATCCCTTCTGTTATTGATGCGGTCAAAAAGCTTGATATGAGCAAAATCTACATTCCCGATAACGACATCAATCTTCTTCTGTGGACTGTGGTTATTCTTGCCGTCGGCAAAAAATCAATGGATATCGAAACATGGAAAGAGCTTGACAAATACAGCGTAAAAAGAAAAGACGGCGGAGATTTTGTTGCGGTTGCCGAGGTTGAGCCTGATTATGATTTGAGCCGTAATAAGCGGTACAGTACATGTGGAGATATGACAAGAACAAACGAAAAATATTCAACCGGCGCATGGCAGTTTGATACATATTATGACAATCGTAGCAACGGTTGGCGTGACAGTCTTTCAAGTGACTTTGACAGCCTTTATGAACACATTTCGGGCAAAATCAGCAAGGATGACGTTTCTCTTGAAAAATATCAGCGCCTTTATGAAAAAGGTTATCTTGTTAAAGACGGTGACAATGATAAGGTAACAATGCTTGTTACCACCTACGGCGGTGATGAATTGATGAATCTTATTCCTGACCCCGATGAAAAGCTTGAAAAGAAGCTTGAAAAATACTGCAAAGAATACTATGAACTCACAAAGGACTGCGTTGCCGATCATATGCTTCCGTTTCATAAGATTGCCTGCAGAGCAAAGTGGACAAACGGCCGCATGAGAATGACCGTTATCGAACAGCTTCTCAAATCGGGAATGCTCACTCTTCCGACCGATGAACAGAAGGCTGCACTCACAACCATGCTTTTCTGTGATACACTTCCCGAATAAGGCATAAAAAGTATCAACCGTCAGTTGATACTTCAAAAACAACCGATGGTTTACCGATTTCAACGGTTCGTTTGTTGACTCAACCGAAGAGTTTTGCAACAATGAAATCGGCGAAAGCAAGCCGAACCAAAATTTGAAGGAGAATAAATTATGAATCTCGGAAACAACATTTCAGCAAGAAGAAAAGTAAAGGGTATGACTCAGGAAGAGCTTGCGGCTAATCTCGGAGTATCACCTCAGGCGGTGTCAAAGTGGGAAAACAATTTATCCTGCCCCGATATTTCGCTTTTGCCCGCAATTGCAAAGATTTTCGGAACGAGCGTTGATGAATTGCTTGGTGTTGCTGCCGCAACAGAAAATGTTGCAGAAGCAAAAACATATACCGAACCCGAAACTACATATGAGGAGCCTGTTTTTACGGGTAAGAAGGCAACAACTCTCCTTATTACAACCGAAAAGAACGGTAAAGTTTCAAATGTCAGAATTCCTCTTACTATTGTGCGATTTGGACTTAATTTAGGCAGCACCTTCGGCGGTCTTACGGGTGCTCAGGCAAGCACAATCGAAAACGCAATAAGAACAGGTCTTTCGGGAGAAATTCTTTCCGTTGACGGTGAAAACGGAGAAAAGGTAACAATCAGTCTTGTGTAACATATGAAGATTTGACAATACGGGTGATATTATGCAATCTCTGACTTCAAAAATATTTATGTCAACCTTGCGTTTGATTTTTCATTCGCCGTTATCCGACAGCTCAAAGCTGTCCGACAATGCGGCAAAGCTGACGAAGGATAAAAAATCAAAATACAAGCCCTCAAAAAACTTTATACATTCAAAACATACAACCGACGGTGTGAAATATGAAAAGCTCATAAATCGTAATTGCAAAACAGAAAAAGTTATACTGATGATTCACGGCGGCGGATTTAAAATCGAACTGAACGATTTTTACCGCAGGCTTGCCGAAAAATACAGCAATATGTTTTACGGTGCAACGGTTATAAATGTTGATTACGGAAGATTTCCCGAGCATAAGCTCCCGTCGCAGATGCACCATGTTGTAAAAGTTTATCTTCATCTTCTTGATGAGGGTGTCAATAATTCCGATATTGTTATCATCGGCGACAGTGCAGGTGCAACCCTTGCAATGACATCATCCTTGTGGCTTCGTGATAACGGTTATCCTTTGCCGAATCATATTGTTTGTTTTTCTATTTGGGCGGATGCAACATCAAGCGGTGATTCAAGAATTACTAACGCATACACAGACCCGTTTTACGGAATTTCAAAACACAAGAAAATCGAAGATAATCTTCACCTGCTCAGAAGAATATCAAAGTATGTTCTTGATGTTGACAGAACCGACCCGTATATCTCGCCGTTGTTCGGCAGTTTTGAAAAATTTCCGAAAGTCACTCTGATATGCGGTACAGCAGAGCTTGATGAAAGCGATAACGACAGAGTTTATGAAAAACTAAAATCCGTTTTCGTTGATGCCGAGCTTCATAAATTTGAAGGTATGTGCCATTGCTTCCAGTTATTTTCTTTTTTACCCGAAAGCAAAACCGCATATAAACTCGTTAAAAAACGGATAACGGAGGGATAATCATGAAAATCCTTGATAACAGCGACAAAAATTTATTACCTGTTTTACCCGAAATTGTTTTTCGTAAGCTCAATAAAAAAATTGAAAAAATGAAATTTATAGGGGGAGGCAGCTTCGGCAGAGTTTTCAAAGCGGATTTTTCCGACGGAACTGCCGTTGCTCTTAAGGCATACAGAATTCAGGGCTCTCAACATGAAGAAGCGGAGCAGCTTGATATTCTTTCAAAGAATACTGACGTTGAAATGCCGAAAGTGATTTTCACTCATGAAGACAGTAAAACCGCC
>JAZSDN010000028.1:0-5063 GCA_045531205.1 Clostridia bacterium
CCTCACATAAGCGCGATCCAATTATATCGAATATTTCGACCATAATGTTATTTAGGTCTTCTGTTCCCATAGAGCCCGATGTATCGATAGCAACAACAAGTTTGATAATTCTGTCGGTAATGTTTCCTGATATATCATATCCTTCGAGAACCTTGCCATATCCCTTGAATTCCTTATCCGTCACTTTATAAGTTCTCCGCCCGTCATAAGACAAAATCACTATTTGACCAATTTCAAAGTTACTATCTCAAAGTTTTTAATGTTAATTGTTATGTTTCGTCCGTTACATTCAAGTTTTTGCAAACAATTTTCCATTAGATCGCAAATATATGCTTCTTTGAAGTCGAAACCAGTGGTAATAGTAACATTTTCTTTGCAGTTATGTGCTTCGTATAATCTTACAATAATTGTATTGCCTTCTTCGGCTTTTTTTATAGTTTCTATTATAACGTTCTGCTTGTCAGAAAAAATCATAGATGTACATTCTGGCAAAGTACCATTATTTTTTCCAATTTCGACAGCAATAAGTGGCATATTCAACTGATAAGCTGTTTTGTAAACATTGCCTTCTGTTATATCACCTTTGTGTGGATAAAGAGAATAGGTAAACGCATGAATACCTGTATCCGGGTCTTCATTTGGCCAAGTTGCTGCTTTCAGCAATGATATACCCAATATATTTTCTTGTGCATTGTACCCATATTTACAGTCGCTCATAAGACTTACACCGTAATTGCCTTCAGATAAGTCAACCCACTTATGAGCACATACTTCAAACCTACTTTCGTCCCAGCTTGTATTCTGATGAGTAGGAAACTCTTTGTATCCAAACTGAATATCATACCTTGCGGTATTGGCATTGATGTTAACAGGAAATTCTGCTCTTAAAAGAACATGGTCCTCGTGCCAGTCCACAGTCGTAGCAAAGTCAATACGTTTAGAACCTCTGCAAAGTTTTATCCTTTGCACAATATCAGAATTTCCGTACTTTCTTCTGATTTCTAACCCATCTGCCGTTTGTTCTACTGACTGAACATCGTCAACCTTCCACATTTTTTGTTTGTAGTATGTCGATATATCCCAGGCGTCCCAATTTTTTGGGTAATCTTCGTATACACAAAGCCTGTTTATAGTCTTACCACAATCTACAATCTCACGTCCCAATTCCTTATCATACAAAGACGCAATCTCGTATTTATCGTCAAACACAACCCTTACAACATCGTTTTCGATTATGTTTTCTAAAACAGTTATCCCCAAATCTTCATTTTTGCCAATTACCTTCCAGCCAAATGCAGGAATGTTATCTGCAAAATATGTATTTTCACCCAAATGTACAGTACCTGACTGTACAAATGATGTGGGGTTATATACTAATACACCGCCATCTGTTTTTATGTTGTGAGCAAGTTGGCAAAGTGTATTTTCTTTGATGGTTTCGAGTTTGTTTAATGTTTCAGTGTACTCTGCATAAGAAATATCATACACTTCTTTGACGGCAGAACCAGGCAAAATATCGTGAAACTGGTTGAGCATAATCACCAACAAAGCTTTTTTGAGTTCTGTCTGAGGATATGGGTTATTATTTATAATCATATTCCATACAGACAGCCCTTCGGTTTCCATAAGTTCTATTTCGCATTTTCTGTTAAATCTTTTGCTTTCGGACATAAATGTATATGTACCTCTGTGAAGTTCCAGATACAGTTCACCCGACCATTTTGGCAAATCACATAATTCTTTGGTATTTTTTGCAAAGTCTGCTTCTACTTTATCAAAGTAATTGTTTGCGCTTTCAATAACCAATTTAGGCATTCCGGGAATCCCTTTTTCAAGCCTCCTTTGGTATTCAAGTTGCTGGCGGGAGGGACCTCCACCGCCGTCGCCCCAACCGAATATTAAAAATCTGTTATTTGTGAGTTCTTTGTCCTTAAAATTCTCACACGCATTTAGGACATTTTGCGGATCAATTTTGTAGTCGTTGTTAAAGTCGATAGATGTAAATATCTCTGACCCGTCAATGCCACGCCACATAAATAAACTATGAGGCATTTTATTAGTTTCGTTCCATACCATTTTTGTAGTAAAAAATCTATCAATGCCTGATTTGATAAGAATTTGAGGAAGTGCAGCAGTAAAGCCAAAGCAATCAGGAAGCCATAGAATATGACTCTCTACTCCAAATTCATCACGCATAAATTTTTTGCCGTGATAAATTTGTCTTATCAGACTTTCTCCGCTTGAAAGGTTCACATCCGGCTCAATCCACATACCACCTTCTACTTCCCAACGGCCTTCTTTTATTCTTTCTTTTATTTTTTCATAAAGCAGAGGATCGTTTTCTTTTACAAATTGATAAAGTAACGGCTGACTTGACATAAACTTGTATTCATCATACTTGTTCATAAGATTTATTGCTGTCGCAAAACTTCTTTGTGCTTTTTCTCTGGTCTGCATAACAGTCCAGAACCAGGCAATGTCAATATGAGTTTGTCCGATGCAGCTCATACTGATAGGATTTTTTCCACACTCCTTTTGATAAAATTCCTTGTCCATAAAATCAAGTGTATTTTTAACAGATTCATAGTATTCGTCCGAGTACGGTTTTCTCAAATCAAGCATCATTACCGCATGATTAATGGCATTTTTTATAACTGTGTGGTTACTGTCATTTGGTGATAAAGCCTTCATAACCTTGTATGGCACACTCAAATCGTAGTAGAGCTTTTCAACCTCTATATCACATTCCTCAAGGGTAATGCTCACAGCACAAGCGTTGTCTTTAATCATGCCTGTGTAATAATATATTAGGACATCGTAGGATTTGCCGTATTCGAGTGAAACTGTACAGTGATTGGCGTCAAGCCCCTGGGTAGTAACACCATTGAGATATATAATCCCTTGAGGATTTGTAGCATCCCATTGTCCTTCGCGTCCTGTCTTTATACACAAACGCAGTTCTTTGTTTTGCTTTGGAGCGATAGCGTCAATCTGAAATCTGAACCAATAATGGGTGTCTACTCCACACAGCATCGTTCCGCTTTCATATCTTTTCCATTCTGCATCTTGGAGTGGTGTATTTGATTTTTTATATTCAGGTGCGTTTGCATACTCAAAGGAAACAGCTTTTATATTTTTTGTTAGAAATTCTTCTAATTTTTTTATTATAACATCTATTTTTTCTTCAATAAATTGCATATTGCATCCCCCTAAATTTTTACCACTGTTTTTCCGCAGTGAAGTTTCACACTTTTACCTGATATGTTTAAGTTGGCAGTTGTATTGAATGGGACTGTTACTTCAAGTTTTATTTCTGTTCCTTCCCAGGTTTCCCATACTGCTGTGGCACCTTGTTTCAACATGTTGCCGTAACTTGGATATTTTGTCTGTGTCCTAAGCTTGTAGGCATAATCATTAAGCTCATACCTTGAAAGAACATCAAGTATATATCCCGTACCGAATATACCTGTATCAAAACAAAAGTTGTTGTTTTCAATGTTTCTTTTAAGGTTTTCAACAACTTTTACTTTATTATCATCAGGAACAATGTCAACATACATAGGAAAAACATCGCAACCCTGAACACCGTTGGAATAATATTCTTTAAGATACTCTTTGTTCACATTTTCTTCTGTGCCGTCGCTGACACAATGCCAACTGAATACAGGCTTTTTGTTGTGCATATCGGGTTTGTTTTACCTTCGCATTTCAAAACTATATTCAAAACTCATTCCACCTTCCGCCACATTATATAATATTTTAGCAAGAATCTGTTGACGCATCAAGAAAATCATTGTAGAATAGTAGACAATAATTTACTTCAGGGGGGATTTTTGTGAATAACGGAATTGCAGATTTTCGTCTTAATTATCATAATGATTTGTGTTTTTTTTATAACACACACGTTGAGTATGAAATTGTATGGGTTACAGAAGGTTGCTTGATTGCATGCGTAAATGGCAACGATATACCCTTAAACAAAGGCCAAACGATATTTCTCCCGCCGTATTTTACGCATGCTTTTAGGACCGATGATAATTCAAAATGTTATATACTGGAATTTTCTTCTGCGCTTGTTCCGGAAAAGTTACCCAATGATATTGTACTATTTCACATTCCTGACGATACAGACAAAATTATACATAAAGAGCAGAACGAAGGCGATATCTTTATGAAGAAGGCGCTTGTATACCGCCTTCTTTCCAATATGCTCAGTGATAAAACAGAAGTTCGTACATTAACAGTAAATGATATATGTCTTGATGCGGTAAGATTTATAGTTGATAATTATTCTCAGTCTATTACACTTCATGATGTGGCAGATTCTCTTAGTGTAAATTATTCTTATTTGAGCCGTATTTTCAAGGAATGTATGGGCTTTTCTTTTACCGACTGCCTGAATGGAACAAGACTTAACAGTGCTAACGGTATGTTGTCAAGTACAAGTAAGACCATTACCGAAATTGCTCTTGACTGTGGATTTGGCAGCGTGCGTAATTTTAACAGAATATTTATAGACAAATTCAAGTGTTCTCCCAGTGAATTTAGAAAAATGCACTCTTCAACAAAAAAGTAATATATTGTCTGGCATTTTCAAAAAATATACTTGAAACACCCGAAGACGCAGAATTGAAAAATTTCCTTTTTATTTATTCATAAATAACACTTCTCCGTAGGGATTTTGAACGGACAATTCGCAATATTCATCATACAGGACCCACATAGTTTTTAATGTTAGCGGTCTTGGAATTGAACGGTCACCCATCCCATCGGTAAAATAAATTAGTATGGCATCACGAAAGTATCTATTTGAATTTACATATTCAATTACCGGAATGAATGATGTTCCTCCTCTGCCATATATATCATACGAAATCTCCTTAACTGAACGGGCTTTATACACACGCTGAATCTCGGCGTCACATTCTATAACTGTTACCTCACATAAGCGCGATCCAATTATATCGAATATTTCGACCATAATGTTATTTAGGTCTTCTGTTCCCATAGAGCCCGATGTATCGATAGCAACAACAAGTTTGATAATTCTGTCGGTAATGTTT
>JAZSDN010000042.1:0-111165 GCA_045531205.1 Clostridia bacterium
CGCATCCTGAAATCGAAATTTTTGTATGAAGTTCAAGGCGAAAAATGTACATAATCCTGACGGATATGGACATTTTTTAACGCAGAAATTCAATAAAAAGGCGATTTTCAGGACAATACTTCCTTATCTGGCTGTGGCGAATTTTACACCGCCTTTTTAAATGCAATATTAAAATTAAACTCTTTCGCCACATTTTGAACAGAATGTAGCATCTCTCTCAAGCTCTTTGCCACACCAGTTACAAACCTTAACATTCTTAAGCTCGCCAAGCTTTCTGCGAAGCTCTTCAATTTCAGAATATTTAATGTCAATAGCTTTACATTTTTCTTCTAAAACCTCGCCAACGGGAGTATCTTCGTTTTTATACGCCTGATATAAAAGCTCTCCCATATCACGCATTGTTTTTTTGATGTCCTCTTCCGCATCGGAAATCGCAAATTTAATTTTTGTTACTCCAACAAGCTCGTTTGATTTTTGTGCAGCAAATTTAGCCGCTCCCGAAAATTTTTCGCGTACATTTTCAAAAAAGTTTTCCATTATATTTCCTCCTTAAAATAAACTTAAAAATTCGTTTACTGTTGTATTATATGAATACGAATAAAGGTCTTCCAAAAAAGCTTTTGTATCTTATTATGATACCATTAAATTTCGTATTTTTTAAGATTCAGGATAAATTATTTTTAGCCTGCAATCTCAAAAGTCAATTCGCAAACAGTTTCGCCATTGTTTTTTGCAGTAAAATCAACTATGTAAACCTTTACAATATCAACACCGTTATGATGCACAAAAGAATCAGTAATAAGACTTGCGTCATATTTTTCAAAATCATACTTAACCTTACCAACTCCGAAATCAACAACACCGTCAGCAAGCTTTGGCTTCGTCTTTGATACAATTCTTTCTTTTATCTCTTTTGTTTTTGCAGAAAATTCAAAAGTATCTGTCATTATTACCTTATTATCATCAAGGACAAAACGTCTGTTTATCCTATCGATAATTCCGGTGGGATAAGCAGCTTCAATATCAAGCTCAAAACTATTGTCTGTTGCCTTTACATTTTTTGCACGATGTTCTAAACCATACAACTGATATTCACCATTGACAATTGGAAGACTGTGTCCTCTTGACGAATTCTGAATGAAGTTGTATCTTGTTTCAGCAAGAAATGTTTCTTTAATATATTCACCGCGACCTAAGTCCGAAATAAAGTTTTCTTCTCCTACGGTTATCATAAATGAGCCAATATCATTATGATTATGCGGTTCAGCATTATATCCGCCTTTAGCTGCAAAACTGTATTTATTTCGTTTGCTTACATACCACTGTGTATCCTCAAAATAATCCGTACCTAAAGTACGTTCTTCGCTAACGTAATTTTCGTCAAACCAAAGCAGTTCTGAAATAGAATCAACATTACCTCTGCGACTTCCGTACTTCAAATCAGGCAAAGCTACTTCGCTATATAATTTTTTGAGGAAGGACACCATTCCAATATTGAACCCAAGAAGGCTTGCTGCATCAGAAAAAGAAACTACCATTGAATCCGATACTCTTATTCTTTGCATAAACAGAGCCAATTCTTTTACCTTTTTCTTTTTGAAATAATCTGTTTTTCCATCTGTGTATATCTTTACAGCCTCGGCAAGCATTATAAAATGTCCAAAGCCATAATTCCAGTAGCTAACACCCTCCTGACAACAACCATCATCTAAAATGCTTTCAAGATAGGAATCAAGACAACCGGTAAACCTTGATACGAGCTTTTCTTTTTCTTCTTCTGTACCAAAATACAGCACTGCCATGGTTGTACCTGCGCCACAAACAGCAGACCAGTTGCTTTTAGAAGTTTCCCATGCGAATATTTGACCGTTTTCAAGAGGAAGCAAAATTCGTCTTCGAACTTCATATTCCATTCTGTCCAATACGTACCACGGTAACCTGTCACCCACGCACATCTTAATTTCTGCAAACAAACGTGCAGTTTCTGCCTGAAACAAATCAGTAAATTCAATAGCATTTTTTGAAAAATCCTTTTCAATCGGCTTACATACTGGCATACATTCCGGAAAACACCATGTAAATACATGGGCGGGCAAGCACCACGTAAATTCATCGCAAATATATGTAATATAATCAACAAGAGGAGCAAGATACTTTTCATCCTCGGTAAGCCAATACGCCATCATTATATTGCTGCAATTTCTTCTGCGCTTAAAATAAAAGTTTTCAAACACACTTCTGTTTCCATTTTCGTAATACAGCATAAAATCGCTCATTTTAAACGCAGGACTTTCTTCGATTATCGCAGAGTCTGCCGATGCAATAATTTCATCAGCAAATTTCCTGAAAGCGCGACTTTCAAGAAGTTTTTTTCTGCGTTCTTTTGTATCTACACCATAATAGTTTTTCATTGTGTTTTCCCTCTTAAAACAAACTTAAAAATTCGCTTAATGTTATATTACCTAAACACGAAGAAATATCTTCTTCCGAAAAAAGCTTTTTAATGTCTTCTGCTTTGTGCCTTACTCCGCAAAGCTTCGAAGTAATATCCTTTGTATCCGAAAGAACAAAAAAATCGCCAAAAATTTGAGCTTCAAGAATAACACCGTTTTTAACTGTAAGTAAAAGCTCCACGCTTCCGCCCGAAAATCTTTCCTTTTTTCTGTAGGTATATTTTGGCGACTGACCAAAATTCCACTCATAGGTTCTATACTTTGAATCGGCTAAATCAGAAACAGCCTTAATATCCTCGTCAGTTAAAATATATTCTTCTGTGTTTTCTGTTGAAATCAAGAACTCTTTAAAGCTTTTTTTAAATGATAGGGCATCAATGTCAATAAACTCGTTTATGTTTGCAACACGGCTTTTTACTGATTTAACACCCTTTGCCTCCAATTTTTCGGTATCAGGATTCAATGCCTTTGCAAGGTGCGACATATCGGCATTAACAAGTATTGTCCCATGGTGCAAAAGTCTTTCCTTGTGCTTTGTCTGGGCGTTTCCCGAAATCTTTTTGCCACCAATTAAAACATCGTTTCGCCCCGAAAGCTCTGCCTTTATTCCCAAAGCTTGCAAAAAAGCAATAAGAGAGGCAGTAAAGCTTGAATAATCGCCAAATTTACCGCCGTTAATTATATAGGTAAAATTCAAATTTCCTAAATCGTGAAAAACAGTTCCACCGCCTGTTATACGCCTTACAACAGGGATGTTATTCTCCACAGTATACTCACGGCAGATTTCGGATAGCACGTTCTGGCTTCTTCCCACTATTATAGAAGAGCTGTTTTGCCACAGCATACAAAATTCCTGGGTCTTATTGCACAAAAGATACTCTTCAAGTGCAAGATTAAAGCAAGGGTCACAAGATAAATTGTCGATAAAATACATAACCTAACCCCCTTTTATCATTATATAGTTTTTGGTTTAACATGTCAATATTGACAAAAAGTTTTTTTTATGGTAAAATACTATGAATATTTATTGGAGGTGGCAATATGCCTGAAAATACTAATAATAATGTAAATCCCGTTGAAGATTTAAACGAGATTTTAAAAATAAGAAGAGAAAAGCTTGCCGAATTACAGCAGGCAGGCGAAGACCCGTTCGTGGAAGTAAAGTACGACAGAACTCATTCTTCACAAGAGGTTAAAGATAACTTCGAAGCTTTGGAAGAAAAAGAGGTTTCTATCGCAGGCAGAATTATGTCAAAGCGTGGTATGGGTAAAGCATCATTTTGCGATGTAGCCGACAGAGAAGGCAGAATTCAGCTTTATGTAAGAAAAGACGTAATAGGGGATGAACCCTACCAGAAATTCAAAAAATTCGATATCGGTGATATCGTAGGTGTTCGCGGAACAGTGTTTAAAACCCACATGGGCGAAATTTCGATTAAAGCAGAAGAAGTAAAGCTTCTTGCAAAATCCCTTCGTCCCTTGCCCGAAAAGTTCCATGGCCTTACAAATGTTGACTTAAAATATCGCCAGAGATATGTTGACTTAATAATGAACACCGAGGTAAAGGACACCTTTATAAAACGTTCAAAAATTATTTCTGCAATAAGAAGCTATTTGAACGCACAGGACTTTTTGGAAGTTGAAACTCCAATGCTTGTTTCAAACGCAGGCGGTGCAGCAGCACGTCCCTTTGAAACTCATTTCAACGCTTTAAACGAAGATTTCAAGCTCAGAATCTCACTTGAGCTTTACTTAAAACGCCTTATAGTTGGCGGACTCGAAAGAGTTTACGAAATTGGACGAGTTTTCCGTAACGAAGGACTTGACACACGTCATAACCCCGAATTCACACTTATGGAGCTCTATCAGGCATATACAGACTACCACGGTATGATGGATTTAACCGAAAACCTCTACCGCCACGTAGCACAGGAAGTTTTGGGCACAACCAAAATTGTTTACAACGGCATTGAAATGGATTTAGGAAAGCCTTTTGAAAGAATTACAATGCTTGACGCTGTAAAGAAATATTCAGGTGTGGACTTTAACGAAATCAAAACTCTTGAAGAAGCAAGAGCAGCCGCAAAAGAACATCATATTGAATATGAAGAACGTCACAAGAAGGGCGACATTTTAAATCTTTTCTTTGAAGAGTTTGTAGAAGAACACTTAATTCAGCCTACATTCGTAATGGATCACCCCGTTGAAATTTCACCTCTTACAAAGAAAAAACCCGAAAACCCCGATTATGTTGAACGTTTCGAGTTCTTTATGAACGGATGGGAAATGGCAAACGCATACTCCGAGCTTAACGACCCCATCGACCAGAGAGAACGCTTCAAAGCACAGGAAGAACAGCTTGCCCAGGGCGATGAAGAAGCAAACACCACAGACGAAGACTTTATGAATGCACTCGAAATCGGTATGCCCCCCACAGGCGGCATCGGCTTCGGTATCGACCGTATGTGCATGCTCCTTACCGACTCCTCCGCAATCCGTGACGTATTGCTCTTCCCGACAATGAAACCGCTGGATAACAAATAATTTAAAAAGTGCAGTAAAATAGCGGAATTGACGAATTAACAAAGTTGAAAAATACGCCAATTTACGCCAAACTTACGCCATAATATGCAAAAGGTTATGCACTAAATAGGAACCTTAACTATTAAACTCCTTGCAAATGTATTGTTGCAAGGAGTTAATTTTATCTTATCAATTTTATATAATTGAAAGAAAATTGATTTTGTGGTATAATTAAATAAAAGCTTGTGAGGGTGAAATAATGAATAACTTATATGATATTAATATTTTCAATAGAACATTTAAAATTGATGAGACTGAATACAAGTTGTTATCTCAATTATATATAGTAATTGATGAGAATAAATGCATTAATGTTTTGAAATTAGGCACCGATAACGAAGTCTTGCTTGTTGGTTGGGACAAAGTGAAACAGCAAGTATTTCCTATCAATATTTCTTATGTTAGCAAATGCATTAAAGATTTAAAAATGATAACAGCATTGTCAGATGAAGAAGAAATTGTAGATTTTGGTATTGAGATAGAATATGAAAAATTTAAAGGTACCTCAATTTTGAAATTAATTGACAATATTTCTTTATTAGCTACCGCTGACGAGACTCTTTTGGAAAGTACTAACATTGAAATTGAATTTTATGATTCTTTGAAATACACTCCAACAAGTTTTATTTGTGAGGCCTTTGATGGCTTAAAAATCAAGTTTTTATTTGAATTTGGGAATGTTTTTAACGATGAATTGCAAAATTGGGGAATTCTATCACCGTTGAAAATATACATAAATGATAAATCAATTGGTGAACATTATGTACAACGCAGTTGTGCACTGAATAATGAACGAGTTTTATTCCTGTGTCAATCAAAAATAAGTGAATTATTAAACGCAACAAGTTTAGCATCCACGTTAAGTATAGAGAATATGGATATTTATACTTTGAGTGATTTTCTTGTATCTACTGCAGGTTTGCTTAATTCTGTAAATTACCCAGATGATTATCCTGCGGGGCAATATTGGTTTACAACAATCATACCAATAACGGGAGTTATATACGATCAGGAGTTTGGCATAGGAAATGTTTTGTTTTTAACTAAAGAAAGTGATATCGTGTCAAATATATGTGAGTTTAATGATAATTTTAACAATTATGACCATTTTGCTCTAGTATATGTCAATGAAGAAAAAATGTACAATGCATTCAAAATATCTAAGAAACAAATAGAACAGTCAATCGACTTGTTAGTAAATGTATTGAAGGATGATAGTTTATACAGCACGCATGGAATGGGAATGTATTTTCTTCCCAAAAACATTAATATATTTGATACAAAAGTTAATGTAACGAACTTCTTTTATATTGAGAATACCTACACAAATTCAAGACTATCGGGAAATATAGAGGAAGTAAGGAATCATCCATTAATACAGATAGATAAAAATTTCATTGAATGTTTAAAAGAATTAAATAAAATGGAATTGTTACTTATTAAAGCGAATGGTACGAATGATGAAGAAATCACCCCCCTTTTTAATGCGCTAAAATGGGTTAGAAAATCTTGGAATTCGGAAAATTCTGAAGATAAAATCATTTATGCAATAATAGCACTGGAATTTATTGTATCAAAAGAAAAAAATGAACAAATGCTTAATAAACCGACTAGAAAAAAATGCAAAAATGCCATTAAGGAAATTCTTAAAGAGTTATCTATTCCAAAAGAAGAATTTGAGGAGCTAGAAAAAAATGTTTGCGAAAAATTTGATAGGACATATACAGAAACTCCTTTTATGTTAAAATTACGAAATTTAGTTAATCGGCTAAATATACCTATCCACGAAACAGAGTTTGAATTGATTGACAAAGCACGAAAACATCGTAACGGTATAATTCATGGTGGAAATGATTCTATAAAAATGAATGATATTTATAAATTATGTGAGGTTATAAGTAAAATTGCATTTTATAAAATAAATTCATTGGAGGTGTAATATGGGAATTTTAAGAACATGTGAGAAAATAGGTACTGAACTTAGGGAAACTAATGAAGGTAAAGCAATACTAGAACTGGTAAAAAAGATAAAAACAAATCCTCAAGAAATTACGTTTGAGTTTTTTAAACTTATAAATAAATACTATATAGAATTACAATTTTATTCAATCACTCACACTTTTGAAGTTTTAAAATATAATCTAGATAATCCTCTCTTAGGCGATACTATAAAGAATATTTTAAAAATAGCTGAAATAGAAGAATTAGCACATCAAAATGTTCCATTTGGGAAATTTGTTGAGAATTTGGTTATTAGTTGCTTTAATAGTAATGTTAAATATGAAACGCCTGAAGGAATTTCGGCGACACCGCAACTTATTAGACTATCAAACACATTATCTGTAGATTGCTTAAAAACTGATATTATATCTCGGATTTCAAAAGGATATCATACGGACCCTCTTTTTACTAAGTTGTTAGAAGAATTTGATAAACTTAACACAAAGAACTGTATTGTACCATATAGTAAAACGGATAGAAAAAACTTAAAAATTCTAAAAGAAAAATACAATCCTGATTATGTGGAATTAGTCTACATGTTTATAAGCACATTAACTTATATGAAAGCCATGATTTTTGATAGTTTTTATGATAACATGGTAGAAATATTTGAAAATCCGGATATCATCCACAAGAGAGAAAAAAGTCTTTCAAATGGAAGTTTGATAAAAATATCAACCTCTCTGGAAGCATTCTTTCGCAATAATAACAAAGGTTGGATTCTTAAATTACATAACTGCGATGGAACGATATCCTACGGACAAATATTTCATAAAAGCTTTAAGTTCAAGTGTGATGATGAGGAAGATTCTGCAACAATAAAAGCTATCATTAACAAAAATATCTAAATACAAATACTCAAGTCGTATCAGAAATGGTACGGCTTTTTTGTTTGCAAAAAGGAGGTTATACAATGAAAAAATTAAAAGGTAAATTTACAACTATACTCAATAAAATTATTACTGATAAAAGTATCAGCGGAAACGAATTTAAGATACTGTGTTATCTCTGTATGAGGTCAGGAACTGACAACTCCTGCTTCCCCTCGCTTGATACTATACATCAGGATACAGGTATTGGTTTATCAACTGTTAAAAATACGATACCCAAGTTGGTTGAGTCAGGTTACATAATCAAGGTAAATCGCAAAAAGAGCAATGGATGTTCCACATCTAATCTCTATCGGTTGACCGACAAAGTGCTTGAATAAATGGTGGTTGTTTTTTGACTTAGGTGGTGTGAAAAACGGCTACAAATAATACTAAGTTAATAATAACATAGGGTTATTGGAAAAGAATAATATAAGCAATAAAATAAAACGATCATTTAATTGATTGGCTTTTCTCACAGAGATTTGCAAATCAATTATTTTTTATTCCAATAACCAAATAAAAATTTGTATAAAAACATAAAACTAGTCGAGGTAAGAATGGTCACAATTTAGCCGAAAATCAGGCAAAATAAATTTAAGCAGGAAAAAGCGTGGGTGCGTTTCATCGCCCCTAACGCTTTAAACACCGATCGGCAGTGCCGTTCGGGATGGTGCGGTTTTAGATTTTTGGTGCGGTTTGGAGGTGCGGTATTCCTGTCAGGCTAGTGTTTATGCCTTATTTGAACGGACATGTCTCATGTGCGTAAATGAAAGGAAAAATTTACGAGCAATAAACGGTTATTAGATTCTGGATTGTATAAAAATGTTAAAATATTCCTTTGTTGACTTGAGTATATTCTTGTGATACTGTTTGTGTTGCCAAAGGAGGTGGCAGAAATGGCTAAATATACATTGGAAGAAATTATGTACGGCGACAAATACGGAATTGAAAGTGCTGTATTTGCTGAAGTATTCAAGATGGCTGAGCGAAAGGTTGATGCAAAAACAATACGATAGCAACTAAATATGATTTATGTCAAGCATGCACTGCTGACAGCAAAAAGAATGAATGAAGAGGGTGACTCGATTTTGGATATACCGGAACTTGAGCTGCTCTCTTTACGTACGGAGAAAGAATGGTGCGTATAATAGTCTCTCCGCTGAACAGAATACAGCTCCATGGTAAATTTTCGGCTTAATAAACAAAAAAATTTAATAGGCATCCACAAAAGAGTCTTGCTCTCTGATTTGTTGTGCCCATTTGGGAGGGGGAGTTGTCATTAAACTTAAATATTAAGCTACAGAAATGGACTGCAAGCAACCCGATTTGAAAAAATCGTTTTGATACAGCCCATTTTGCATGTCTAGCATCTTTTTTCTAACCGTTTCTCTAACAAAGCCTCATTCCAATCCTTAACTAACTCTAATGTTATAGATTCTATTTCATTATGTTTTTCTTTAATTTTTTTTACAAAGTTGCAACCTGCCTCATCATTATCAACACACAAATATGCATCTTTATATTTCAATCCATATCTTTGTATTGTTGTATCAATCACAATGTCCTTAAGTCCGCTCATACTCATCAGGACACAATCTTTTAGACTTTCATTATACAATTCATAAAAACTTATCATATCAATAGCACTTTCAAAGAAATAAGCTTTTTCTGGTTTTCCTAAACACAAGCTAACCCCATAGCCTATAGCACTGCCGCCTAATACTCTTCTGTATTTTGCATAATCTTGGCTAGACCGAATTTCTCCGCCCACAACCTTTCCTTTATCATCCAAGGCTTTAAACACAATGTTTTTGCGTTCGTCCTGCTTTAAAATGCCCTTATCAAGCAACAGTTTAACAGTCTTGTAAGAAATACCTCTTTTTTGACACAAATATGCAATGGCATTTTTCTCATTATAATTTTCGTGTATTTCTTCTAAAACCTTTATGTTGCTTTTAGAATGAGATTCTTTGCTATCTTCAATATCAACAAAGTGTGGTTCGTTCTTAAAAATAAATTCCATAGCATCACAGAAGGATAAGTTGTAAAACTCTTTGACAAAATCTATTGTATGGCTGCAAATTCCTCTGCTATACCAAACAAATGAATGTCTTTTTATTCTAAGACTATCATGCATTTCAGTGGTAAAATAGCTACCCACTCTTTTAACTTTTCTTCCATTTTTTATCAAAAATTGAGCAATGTCAACGCTATTCGCTTTATAGATTTCTTCCTTAGAGCAAAACTTTCCCATTTTACATACTCCTCTGTAATCCAAAGAATCCACTAATAAAATTTAATCGAGAGGGATTAGTATAATCAAATATATAATCCCTCTTTGCCAGGCTTTTTACTTTTTCTAGAAAAGCTGTCTTGCTGGCTATAAAGTTTTTTGATTTAATATCAATCTTCTTCTGTAATTTTGAAATACTTCTCAAGCACGGGATTTTCACTTATATTTCTTAAAAATAAATCCCTGTTTTCATCTAATTTAAGAATAATCGCTCCCGCCTGATGTTTAACATATCCATTAATTTTCTTATATAAAAACGGCTGGTTCTCAAAATGTTTTTTTGCGTGGTTTACAACTCTTTGTTTATCTTCATCTGTCATAATATCATTAAGCGAAAGTAATAATGCATACATATCTCCAATTATTGTGTCATCAATATCTGCGGTCTTTTCAATCTTCGAAAGTGCTGCATTGATTACATCTTGAATATTGCTTGCGTTTTTAAGTCTATCCATCAATATGTCGTATTTTCTCTCGAAATCCTTAGGCTTATTCTTCCGCCAATCACTAAGCATATTGATTTCATTTGCCGCTAAAACCCTCACGCCGTCTGACGAAATCAATTTTGACGCCTCTTTATCATCGCTGTCGATTTGCTTGTATTCAAGTGTTTCTATCATACCGATTGAGCGACCTTCTGCAAAAAGCTGTAACCTTATTGACTGCAATCCATCAATATACAGGCTATATTCAATAGGTGTTCCCTCAGCACAAGTCTTGTTAAGATTTATTATCTTGCGAGATATGATTTCACAGGGAAGATTTTTCGTTGCGCCTTCACCCGAATAAACCTCTACACATAGCTTGTCTGATTTTTTTGCCATACGGAGTTTCCCCTCGATATATTCACTTTGATAGGGAAGGGGTGTGCCCGCTTCTGCTATACGAGTTATGTAGCTGCCATCAAGACCAATGCTGAGCGATGTTCCTAAAATTGCATCAGAATAATTTCTAACAGAATGGAAATTTTCGCTATCGTTATGGATTGCCGCCTTATATTCGTGACAACAATAATGGTAATAACTTGCACCTCTTGCGACAGACAAATCTCCATCAAGGCAATCCTGGCACTTAAAACCAAAGAAATCATTTAATCGATCTTTAATTGGCGGGGAATATATCATGCCGCCATTTAACAGAACGGTTGTAACCTCAAAATCATTTCCCATTTTTCTTTTTGCTTTTGCAAGGCATTCTAAAATTGGATAAATAATATTCCCTCGCATATCTTTTTCGGGAAGTTTTAAAAGATTGTATACATTATCTAGTTTAAGATGCTTTGCTAAAAAAGGCTCTATAATGTCATCAATGTCTTCAGGGTAGAGAGTGTCATCATAACGATAATCCTGATACAAATATGGAATTGATATTTCAAAAGAAACATCAATCGGGTCTTTTTCATATACCCCGATTTCCTCTGTATATTGCTTTTTGATAGATTCAGCCTGTTCTTTCAGCTTAATCATAATAGTTTTTTTATTTTTAGGTGATAAGCCATACTTATTTATAAACCTTTTATACATAAACTCCGCTATTGCAAGGTCAAAATTATCGCCTGCAAATGGCGTATGTGAAGAATATGCAATTGACTCGTGTTTTGCAATCATCTCAACCTCATCAGAGCAAGGCGGTATTTTATAAATTGCAATATCAAGTGTTCCTCCGCCAATATCATATACCAAAATATGTTGTTCCTTTGTAATATCAAAAATTTCTTGTGATATTTTTCCTTGCTGATTTTCTGCAAGGAAAGCATAAAGAACTGCAAGTGGCTCTGTAATAATAACTTTGTGTTCCTTTTCATCAGTATTTATTCCTGCAATACGCATGGCTTCTTTGGTTGCTTTTTGACTTGCTGCGGGGAAGGATGCAGGAACAGCTACAACAATATCTTCTTTATCTCCATTGGAAATTGACTTAGTTGTCAACCACTTTAATATTTTTGCAGAAATTTCTGCCGGCGTGCGTTCTTTGATATCATCCTCTAGATGATCTATGTATTGTTTTTCTCCCATCATTGATTTAACACTTCTGACAATTCTTCCTTCTCGCATAGATGCTTTTGCCGAATCGCCAACCACATAATTTATTCCGTCTGCGGTTGTTTCATCGTTAAACTTCACAACCGACGGAATAATCGTTTCCCTACAGGTTTGTCCATCCTTGTTAAAGGTCTTTATTTCAACAACATTTGTTTTTGTATTACCGGAAGAGGTAACAATACTTTCCGCCATAACTGAATTTGTAGTTCCCAAATCTATTCCGTAGTAAAAGTTCTTCTTATCCATTGTAATTAATTTTCCTCCCTTGCTTCTCTGACTTCAGGATAGCTGATTATATATTCATCGCCGTATTTCCAACCCGTTGTTACTATCTCAACAAGCTTTTTTTCGTTTTTTGAAAATTCACTTCCGTAGTAATTGTAAATAGCCAAATCATTATCTGAAATTTCAATTTTTTTACCAATGTCTTCAAGGGGAATAACAGTTGAAATTTCAGTTGATTTTAAAAATCTCAGCATTTGCCTTAAAATGATGATAGCAGAATTTACTCTGTCCTCAAATTCGACTCTTTCTCGTCTGAATTCATTAAGTATCTGTTCTGCATAAATCGAGTTATCGAGAATACTTCCATACTCTTTTGCGTTAAGTTTTTTGTAAAATTCAAGAATTACGGTAGCTTTTGCTTCTTCTGCAGATTGGTCAATGCTTTCTTTCAGGTCATCATAGTTGTCGACCGCAGCATCAAGCGCTGCCTTAAGGTTTTCAATGCGAAACTCAAGAGCCTGAACATACTCTCCAATAGAATCTCCCGTTTTTTCTGTCTTAATCTCAATAACCTTCTTCAGTCTTTCCTTGTTGCGCTCAATTGAGCTTTTTGCGATATCATTTGCGGTAACTTTTTCACCAAGGTTTCCTCTTTCAATTACAGCATTTACAAGCATCTGGATTGTTTTTTGACAAAATTTGTCCATATACCTTTTGGCAATAAGCTCATATTTTCTGCCATGACTTAATTCATCATCACAGATAAGCATTTTGCATATTAAATACTTGGACGGAAAAATCGTTTTTCCATAATCATCCGTTGTGTCAAGCAAATCTGTCATTATGCTTCTGGCATCCTCGGCGGTTTCTGTTTTGCCTTTTAAAAGGTCTTTAATCTTCATCATATTTTCAAAGGTCTTTTGTTCAGCAAAAACTCTTTTACCCCTGCCAAAAAGAACAACCTTACGAAGTAATCTTTCGAAATCGTCAAAGCTTCCCTTATAGCTAAAGCTTTTTCTTGCGTCATCATAAAGTTCGTCGTTTTCTCGCTTTGGATTTTGCATACAAACAGAAATCGCAAGCCATTCATCACGAAAGCCTTCTCCCAGCTCGCCTTCCTTTTTTGCCTTTTCCAATTCTCTATCCATTATTTGTTTATAAATCGCATCGTATCTCAATTTATTTGTCCTCCAATACATAGATTTTATTTTTTTCGCATTTTATTGGCTTGCCTTTCATCTGCTTGTCAAATGCTATTTTCTTAGAAACGTCATAATCAGAAATAACACCCAGTTTCTTTCCCATATGAACAAGAAATATTTTCTTCGGATTCAGTTGTTTTACGAAGTTGTAAAGTTCATCAAAGCTTGCGTGGTTTGAAAACAACTTATCTCCATTTATAAGTTTTCTTACACCAAACCCTGTATCCTTTCGTGCAATAATGATATCGGGTTCCTTGTTTTTTATCGGCAAAATGCCGCTACCATAAACATAATGTCCAAGACTTTGAAAAGCTTTTGCAGTGCTGTGAATTTCTTTTGTTAAGCCTACAAAAAGCTTTTCGTTGTTATTTTCCTTTATCCAAAGCAGAAGTTCAAGAAGCTTTGATATATCCTTGATGGTTATCACACTGTTTTTTTCAAGCTGTATTGCTTTTTGTTTTTTAACAAACGGTGAGTATGCCTTTGTGGCATTCATAATCAGTATGTCAGGACTAAAATCAAGACTACGCATTTCATTAACTCCATATCCCGGTTGAAAATCTCCTGTGTATAAAACGTCGTGGTTTTTTGTCCGTATTCTTGTCACAACCGCTCCCAAACAGTGACCTGCCGGATACATAGTGATTTGGGCTTCTTTGTCAGTTCCTTTATTTATGTAAAACGGAGTAAGCAGAGAACATTCCTTAATCTTTTCAATCTCATTTTCGCAAAAAACACGCTCGGCAGAGCTTTGTGCATTATCTCTGCCGTAAGTCAAAAATTGCAACCGAATTAACTCTTTTGTTGTTTTGGTTGCAAATACAGGAACATCTCCTTTTAATCTAAACAACTGTGGCAAAGCTCCGATGTGATCCCCATGAGCGTGAGAGAGGATGATGGCATCAAGATTTTTAAATGAATCCACACAATTTTGAAGTAAAAAATCAAAGTCGGGGAACTGTCTGTTTGCCTTGTTTGTTCCGCAATCCAATAACAACTTAATACCATCAACCTCTAAATAATAACAAGAAGCTCCTATCTCTTCCGCACCACCAAGTGCTACGAATCTACCGATAAGATCATCTCCTTTTATTTAACCTCTAAAATTTCAATAGCTCCAACATTAAATGCAGTCATTTTGGGTTTTCCCAAAAGCATACCGTTTTTATATTCCGCCGCCTTACAGGTGACAAAAGCACCTACCTCTTGTTCGTTACAAAAAATAATATAGTTTTTATTGTTATGCTTAATAATGATGTTATTCCCATTATTAAACGCTTTTTTAATTTGTTCAACATTATCCTTGTAGACTAATTTAATTCTGTTTGATTCGGGCATTTTATGGTATTTTGTCAGTGCGTACAATCTGTATGTAAGGTCATATTCTTCGTTTGGCATATTACTTCCGCTGTCCATAGCCATTACGGTCTTAGCCTGTTTTGCGAATCCATCTTCGATTTGAGAGAGTTCGTTTTTGTATTTTTCAAAACCGTATTTATTAATACAATGCACAAAGATATCCCAACAATCAGGTGCCAAACCTATTTCTTCTAACATGTTATAGCATTCAAATATTTCTCTTTCAGTTTTAAGCACATCAGTCATTGACTCTGTTTCTTCACCATCAAATGTGTGCAGTACAATACGGTTAATCAGTCTTCCTACCGTCAATGTTATCTCGTACGAAAACTCCTGCGCATCATCATTCAGCAGTTTGCAAATACTTTCCAAAAATCCGTAATCATTACTCTTAAATTCCTTAATTGTCAATTTAATGTTCCTCTCTTATTTATTATATGTATCTTTAATGTCTTTTAGCTATTCGAATCTGCCATATCCGCCATAAATGTAGCCACAATCAGCCTATCCATGTTGTCAAATTCCGATTTTTTTACAATTTCTTTCAAATCGTCCATGTATTCTGGCTTAATTCCTTCCCAATGTCAGTTCTTCATTCAACGGAATAATCCTGACATCATCCTTTACCCAATCAACAACTGCATCCGTTGTGGTTATTTTATAAAAATCCGAGTCATCCAAAGACAGTCGTTTATATCTCCTCGTTCCATAAGGTCGCAAAATAGCAAACGCAGCTTATCCTTTTTGGTAATAAATATATCCTCTTTGAAATTGTAACAATGCATATATGATTAGCATATTCTTTCAATTTGCCCCATATCTTTTGTGTAATTCGGGACTGTCCGGCTCACGTGATCCTATATTAATTTGCTGATATGAACGAAACCAAGATGCTCTATCATTATCATCCAATGGGATAATATTAGAGCTAATTACTTACCTTTTTAATTTCATCTTGCTCAATTTCCACAACCTTGTATTTAGGATTTCTTATCAATAAACCGTCTATTGTATCAACTAAACACACTTTCCCATTTCTATCTATATGGTAAAATTCCCTATATTCTTTAGGTATAACAATACGACCAAGCTTGTCAACCTTTATTAGCATTCCTACTCTCATTCTTGTTCCTCCTTAATAACCGTTAAGAATTTTCTTAACTTCTTCGGTTTCTGCCCATGTCTACTCTGATTTATAAAGTAAAACCTTGAACTTCTGGTATCCTGATTACTCTTTTTGTTTGTTTCTCGCAATTAATAATGCCTCCGGTTTTTTATGTGTATTTTTATTTTAAACATTTACTTTGCCATATCAGTCATAAATGTAGCTACAATCAGCCTATCCACATTGTCAAATTCCGATTTTTTCGCAGTTTCTCTTAAGTCATCCATATATTCCGGCTTAATTATTTTTGACGCGGGATTGTTTTCAATGTGCTTGGCAAATTCTCTTATACCGCACATAAGCTCAATGCTAAAACTACAGCCATTCATCCTTTGAAACGCAAAATTATATGTAGATATAGCACTGTTCAAAAGCTCAATTTGTGTTTTTGATTCTGAAATCTCGAAAACCTCGTCTAAAAACTTTGTAATTCTCTCAAGTGCAATTAGGCATCTTTTGCCCTCTTTTTTATCAAGCTTTCCAGATGAGTCTTCTTCAAGAATGCACTCCAATGTATTATAGGCACTCAGATTATCCGATAAAATCATAATACGTTCTTCGTCACCTGTATAGAAAGCGCAGGACACAGTATCTCGCAGCACACAGTTCTTTATATACCCCGCAACTACTTCAGGCGTTCCAAAAGAGTTATATTGTGTCTGACTTATTTGCTGTGCCGCATTGATTGTACTGCTGTCTTTTATGTAATAACTATCCGACTCAATCGCCATGCCGTGATAAAGTGCTGCCGGCATACTCCAGCTTTCTTGCTCTCCGTAGAGTTTTTTTGCTGATAATAATTCTTCCTTTGTATAAATATTATTCAATTTGAAACTTCCTCCAAAACTATTTTTGCGCTTTTCCCAAGGGGAATATATTATTCCCCTTGGAGCATAAATTCTGCCTATTTCCACTTAATCTTCGGCGTTGTGCTTGTACTCTTAACCTTTACAGAGCCAAAAGAGTAAGGCTTGTAAGTGCTGTATGAGCTACTCTTTCTCATTGAAGACATAACCTGTCTTCTAATTTTTCCAACCGGTCCAAATGCCATAATTACATCTATCCTTTCCTTTAAAATTTTATATTTCAACTCTTATGCGTTCATAGAGTGTATAAGAGCTTCAAGCAAGCTTGCGTGCTCGTCGTCGAACTTTCCCGACTTTATTTCATCCCAGATATCTTTTTCATTACAAAGCCAGAGCGGGAGATCGTAGTGCTCTTCATACCTTTCAATAAACTCTGCAGTCCCGAAATAAATACTAAGGTCAAAACTCCATCTGCAGATGTCGCCAAAAAAATCAGTAAAAAGCACCACTGCATTGAGAAGTATATTTTTCTTTTCTTTTTCGTCATTACTATCAAAAATTTTATCAATAGTTTTGCACACTGTTTCGACGTAACTCTTCAGCACTGTAAGCTTTTTATCCCATCTTTCAGAATGACTTTTTTCAACATATTCAAGTAACCTAGTCGCACCTACATTCAAATTCCAGATGTCCTGAAGGTCCATCAAAAACGCTTCATCTGCACATTCATCGCACGTTGTCGAATATTCCATTTTCAACAGATTATACACGATGTTGTCGTAAATCAAATGATGTTTGATGTAGCCTGCAATAGCATCAACACTATTAAACACCTTACATTCGCCGCCAGAGATACAACAAGGCATTTTGGATGCAAAGCCTGAATATACTATGATGCTGTCTTTTTTAAAATCCCTGTCAAAATACATTGCCGCAGGTAGCTTCCACGCATTTTCATCATTAAAGTTAATTTTAAAGTTTTTGTTTTCCAATTTTACATTCCTCCAAATTTATATTTTTTAATTTAAAATTTTGTATTTATGCTGCATAATCGTAATACTCGCGAACGCTCAAATGCTTTGAGTGTGCTTTCTTACCGTTTTTGTAACCATACTTGTCAGCTCTTTTTTTGTTATATTGCTTATCATAATCCTTTTGCTGTCTCCAGTCTTTTTTGAATTGTTTTTCCTCTTCAATCAACTCTTCATATAAGTCAGGACAAAGTCTTCTCTGATCCTGGATGCTTTGACATTTGTTATATGGATTAGAATTATATTCGATTACTGCATTTATGTAATCTTCGTATGTTACCTTTACAACATTTCTTATTGCATCTTTGTGGTCGTGTTTTACACGGGGGAAATTTCTTGCAAGTCTTGATGCTTCACTTGCAGAGGTTGCAGTTATTGGGATTGTGCCCAATGTGTATTTGTTTCTTCCACAATGTCCTGTTTTTGCTGTTACAATGTAATAATACATAATTCATTTCTCCTTTGTTTTTGATTGCATTTTTATGTTACACCATTAGAAATCTCAGTTGTAATTCTCGTTGTATTTCTCTTGGTGTAATTCAGTTATAACATACTAAAATTTTTATTTGTAATTCTGATTGCATTTCATTTTCAAATGCTATATTTCGTATGTTGTGGTTATATTATAAAATGGCAGAGAAATGAATTTGTAATTTCCGTTGCAGAAATAGAAAAAGCCTGCGACAGCGTGAGTTTACACGCCATCGCAGGCTTAAAATTTTGGATTGATATTAATCTTTTATTTCGTAATTAATATCTGATAATTCTTTCATTTTTGTTTTATAATTATTTGACAATTCACGATACTTTTCGTTGTTTGTTACAATATAAACTTCTTCTGCTAAATCTTTGAGCAATTCAAAAAAGGGAAACCTCTGTATCTCTGCCATTTCATCTAAAATTCTGTTAATAGAACTATTGACAAACGGGTATATCTCATGCGATTTATATACATGCCTAAATGAATCACATATGCCTCTCCACCATTCTGGAGTTAGCTGATCTTTATTTTTGATCGAATACTTAATACACAAGTTTTCATACAAAGCATCCAGATTAGTTATAAATTTTTCCCTGTCCTTCACATAATGCACTAAAAGTATATCACTTAAAAACACACCCTTTTGATACTTGCTTGCTGTCTTGTATCTGCTAAGCCACTCCAATTCTCTTTCTGCATATGAAATTAAGACATCTCCATATTCATCCATTTTATCTTCAATTTGTTTATCTAAATCTTTTCGTAGCGCATCAAAAGTTTTAACAAATACTACATGTAATAGGTCTTTTTTCGCATCCTCTGTAAATTCATCGCTCGCAGCAATGTTGTTATAAACCGTTTTATAATTAGTTTGCTTAATAGCATTAACAATCAAAACATCTAATAATTCATACTGTTCGTCAAAATCCAAAAACTCATCTTTCATTATGTCAGTGTAAATTTCTTTGGTGACATATTGCAGTGTGTTAATCTTTTGCAAATATTTCTGATAATTATCATTCTCAAATTCAATATAATTATCTTCATAGCTTTTTGAATCAGCTTTATAACTTTCCCATTCCTTAAACATATTAAAAAGGTCTTCTTCTCCATCATAAAATATGTCTTGAATTTCTTCTACATAGCTAATTAATTTCAAATCGCTTTTAGTCAAAGACTCATCAGCTTTACCTTTATCATACAACTCATCTTTCATATTGAGCATATACTCCCTGACTATATACCAATATTGTTTTTTTATTTCTGTTGCACTTTCTTTAGAAACGCCTAATTTGTTATGTAAAATTACACAATGCTTTGGATAATCACATTCTTCGTATTTAATCACACGATTGCGATATCCACCATTTACAAGAAGGTTTACCCACTTTAAATGTGTTTCAAGAGAAGCTTTTGTTAGGCAATGTTTATTTATCTTATTGATCATTTTATGAAATAAACTATCATTTCGCAACAGATCTATCGCTTCGAAATTGCGGGCATAATATTGTAAACGTAATGTTTCTTCAATAAAATCAATAACAATACATGCGTTTTCCTCGGATATAGTAAATAATAAATCGCACAAAAATATTATTTCTTTAATCACATAGGATAATACATATGCTATTTCTTCAGCCGAAGCTCTCCGATTTTTGTTGTATTCAAGTTTTGATTTATAGTATTTTACTACATTTTCTGCAAAATAATTACTTTTTTTACAATCGTCTTTTATAAGTTCTATCATAATCGGATGCAAGAAAAAGTCATCTGTTTTTTCGTTGTATAGAACCCAACCAAGTCGAGTTAAATCATTAAGGGAATCTATTAACTCAATCTTGTCTTCATCACTCATACCATATCCTGCAATTTTAGTATAGTCATTGCGCGAAACCGTTCTCCAACTAAGCATATAAAGGTTGCGTAATGTTTGCTCTTCGCTTTCGCTAATAGTTTCAAAATCAAAGAGTTTTTCAGCCATAGCATAAATAGTAGCTGTTGTTAGTTTACCATCCTTAGCAACTGTTACCTTACCTGATTTTTTAAGCAACATTTCTTCTGTCTGCTTTTTCAACTCATCAATTGACAATGAAAACATTTCTTTTTTCTTTGCAAGAATCACAGTAAAATATGTATGATATCCTATTAGCTTTAAAATTTCATTAAGAGTTTTTTCTTCGTCCTCCGTCTTCGGAATCAACTTGCTTTCTTTTTCAAAAAGCAATATCGCATCATCTTGTCTTAATGCCTCTACATCTAATTGCGTATAAAGTTCTGAAAAGTCAGTTTTCGTTGTGATTATTTTCTTGCAATTATAATTATTTATAAAATCATCAAGATAGTCATCAGCATCGGTATCTACATCAAAATTGTCAAGGATAATTAAAGTTCTTTCGTCACAGAGCTCTGCAACTTTTTGCAAATACATAGTGTTGCTATCCTTTGGATAATTTGCAATTCTGATATTCAATAATGCTTCCTTGATGCTGTTCTCATATTTACAAAAAACAACTGTATCAAAATCATCTTTATATACTTCGGCATATTTAAGTGCTAATTCGCTCTTGCCAATACCACCGAATCCATGCAGAAATACAGTATTTTCTTTTTGCAGAATACTGTTCATTTTTGATAATTCACTTTTTCTACCTGTAAATTGCGGCGTTACCGTTCTATCAGACGGAATAATCCACGGCTTTTCTTCAAGTAAATCTCGAGCTTTATCTAAATTATCATATAACTCTTGTGCAGAGTTATACCTTTTACTGGGATTTCTATCCAAGGTTTTTTCAAAAATTTCTTTGATTTTATGATAAAACTTTGGGTTGATATTAACCTTTCGGTTTTGTTTTTCTTCACGAAGCTTTACGCTGTTTTCAATATCCCAATTGCGATTATACGAAACCGTTTCCATAGGCAAAAAATCTCTTCCCATAATTGCTTCAAAAAAAATAACTCCAATAGAAAATATGTCGGATTTACAAGATATATCTTTATAATCACTCTTTTTAGCTGCATATTTTACCTCTGGTGCAGCCCATTTTTTCGAATATGATATTCCCTTTCGATATTTAATCTTATCAACTGGGACCACACTATCAACATCAAAAAGTATAGCTCCACCTATATCATTGATAAGAAAGTTGTCCGGCTTAATATCTAAATGCAAATAACCTTCTTCATGTAATCTACTAACACTTATAGTAAGACTTTTTACTATTTGCAAGAGTGAACCCAAATCGATTGCTTGCAATTTTTCTTCCGAATATTGCTTCCCGTTGTTATATGCTACTATAGAGTATATTGTTCCATTATAAGAAAAAGATTGAATTTCACGCGGTGTGCTATCCGTCAATCTATTTAATTTAACAAGCATATTATTTGATGCTTCAAAATTCTTTTTATATTCATCAAATTTCTTTTTGTCATCATCTGTTTTGCATATCAAATTATTTGAGGCATCACGAAATAAACCTACATCGTATGGATATAGTTCCTTAAGTTGCACACAGTGCGGCTCGCTATTGTTATCTTCCTTATACCATGCTTTATAGACTATACAAGACGCACCGGTGCCACTAACGCTTTCTATTTCGTACTGAAATTCACCATTTATTGTATCGCCTTTCATTAACGGTTTTCTATCCATAGTACCTCCCAAATGCTACACATTTTTATTGTACTCTCATTTTAACAATACACTTTAAGCATCTGTAATTTTGATTGCAAACATATATTAATCTTCGGTATCGTTTTCAATGACTCTATACACGAACTCACGAAATGCGTCCAATGGATTATTTGCAATCGAACAATACAGGAACAACCAATCAAAAGGATTACCAAAGTATAATTTAGGATATCCGCATTCCTCTAACAAATAATTACAATCTTCATCAAAACACGAAGGAGATTCTTGCGATGCCCAATTATAAAAATTAAATAGAATTATAGCTTTGCGATTTTTCTCATAGCTTTCTTCTTCGTTCTTCGTTACGTTACCCATAGTAGCAAGGTCGGTAAAGCAATGAAACAGCTCTTTGGGGAAATCATTACTGATTTCTTTGGTAAAGACAGGTTTTGAACCAGATGTCTTTCCATCGCTTGTTGGATTGATCCCAAGTATACGATTATACATATATGCATCTGAATTCACATTGCAATCTTTGTATGCATCGTTATACTCTACGAATATACTTTTATCAATTTCTGCTTCTTTTTGCACATTGATTTTAGCTATTTCTTTTAGTCTTCTAAAATTCTCTTGTCCTGTGCAGTTTTCCTTTTTCCTTGCACTATTATATAGGCGAGCATACCTTATAAACGAATCCTCATCAATTATAACATCTATTTTATCTTGAATTTTTTTGGTATGCATAGTTTTCTTTTCGCTGGATTCATCTTCTAAATCATCAACATTAATCCTTGCAATTAGCTCAAGTGCTTTATCGTATTTTTTGTTATTTTTAATACAATAATAATATACCATTTCATCTGTATTCTTCACATCAAAAGCTCTGTCAAAATATACTTTTTCGAAAAAGTTAATTGTATCCTCGAGAGATAGTCCAAGAGCAAAAACAATTAGGAAAGCCTTTTCCCTTTTAGGAGTATTTTTAAGATTTAGCCATCTCTCAATTGTTCTATCATCGAAAATTTTAACAGAATTCATTTGCGCGTGTTCTTTTAAATATTTTTCACAATCTACAGTTTCATCAGCACTTAATGTTCTTATAAATCTTTTCAAGCGTTCGCCAAAAAGCATAAACTGATTTTCTTTCATAAAGGTTATCATTGTATTGATATCCTTATCAGCGTTTTCGTCATAATCACTAGTTAAATCGTATATCTTACTTTCCATATACTCAGTATAATTATTTTCCATACAAAGCATCTCCTTCAAAAATACATTTCACACATATTTACTCTATTTTTTCTTTCGCTGTATCCAAAGAGCTTCTCCCTTTGGGGACAACATTAAAATATCAATTTCGCCACCAACTGAATCAAACACCTGTTCAGTTTTCTCATATATTTTCTTTATATAATCCACAGCTTCATCTAATGATTTATTTTCTTGATAACTTTCTTTTAATTGATTGAAAGCAAAATCAGTTTGTTCACCAGTAACATATCGACCATAGTTTTGAATTATATCCTCAGATTGCTGTAAATGAAATTCGTACATTAAACACTCTTCTTGCTCGTATCCCAAAATATGAAATTTCGTATCCAAATCCGATTTGAGGTTTTTGATATGTTCTTTTAATGCCGTAGCTAATCCATATACTGTCAATGTTTGATTAGCGTTACTTAAGAAATTTTCCAATATATTTTCAATTGGATTTCCATTTATATCTGCACAATGATGAAATGCTACCCCTATTCTTTTATCATAGCAAAAGATTTTATATGTGTTATCGCTATGCTTTGTAGGATTATTTTTATATGACAGCCTGCTATCTCCAGATAATAGATATCCTTCTGAAAATTTCATTGCCACTACAAGCGACATAGCCTTTCCTCCCTTCGTTTATTATAAATGTTTATTTTTCATAAATATTTACCGAGCAACCATCCAATTACGGCACTCACAATGCAAGTAGTGATGCCAAATATTAACGAATCACGGCTGCTCTTATCAAGCTTATTAATTAGATTTTCATTTTGTTCACTTAATTTTCCTATAGCATCTAACAATTGTTCGTTTGATACACCATTTGCAATTTGTTTGATTTCCTCTTTATTCATTAAAAGGGTTCGGTCTGCTTTTCTAATGTATGGAGAACCATTAAAAAATGAAATAAATGTTGAATTTTTTAATACAGATATTATTAAAAGTTTTTTGGTTTGATATTCAACACTATACACATCAATGCGAGGTGGATTATCAATCATAGTTACAGATTGTTTTATTAATTTTTCGTAATCAGAATCAATTCCAACCACACATTTCTTATCTTCGTTGTATCCGACAACCAAAATTCCTCCGTTTGTATTAGCAAAAGCTGATATTAATTTCCCAAGTTCTTGATGGCGTGGGAGCCTCGTTTTAAATTCGATTTGAGGTCCTTCTCCGTTTAAAAATATTTCTTTGAGGTCATCTTGTGTTAAATGTTGCATATTAATTCCTTTCTGTATATGACTCTTAAATGCGGTTTTTTATATTTAGCTCATATTGATTGTTTAAAAGCTGTTTTCTTTATTATAAACTCTGTTTTTGGTTTACCTACACGTTGAGTCCATATTGATTACATTATACATCATTGTTTCATTTTCTGCAATAAGATAACCGACAAAATTCGATAGGATAATCAATACGATTACTCCAACCGTTGGCTCGACTGTCACGGAAAAGTTAGAAGTACATAGAATAATTGACCAGACAAATTGATATTGCTTTTATTCGAGATATGGAATATAATGATTACATAAAGCAAGGAGATGAATTCTATGGAACTTTATCTTGATAGCAGACTTGTCTCTGATTATCACTCCAATACACAAGTAGCAAGAGTTTTGACTGAAAATTGGGTAAAACAAAATATGTATTGTCCTCGATGTGGTAATTTACATATAAATCATTTTGAAAATAATCGGCCAGTTGCTGATTTTTTCTGTCCAGTGTGCAAAAATGAATACGAACTCAAAAGCAAAAATGGTGCCCTAGGGAATAAAATCAATGATGGTGCCTACGAAACTATGATAGAACGAATAACAAGTAATCAAAATCCTGATTTTTTCTTTATGAGTTATTCAAAAACAGAACTCAAAGTTAAAGATTTTGTTTTAATTCCAAAACATTTTTTTGTTCCGAATATTATTGAAAAACGAAAGCCTCTGACAGAAAATGCACGTCGTGCCGGATGGGTAGGCTGTAATATAATATTAAGTCAAATACCATTACAAGGAAGAATTAATATTATTGCTAATGAACAGGTGATAAACCCAACAGAGGTGGTGAGAAAAGTCAGTAAAAGCAACATGCTTATAGTTGACGACGTTAGTAGACGTGGATGGATGATGGATGTTTTGAACTGTGTTAATCAAATTCCGTTAGATGTGTTTACACTGGAAATGCTGTATTCTTTCGAGACAGAGTTAAAGATAAAACATCCAATGAACAACAATATAAAACCTAAAATCAGACAGCAACTTCAACTTATAAGGGATAAAGGATTTATAGAGTTCTTGGGTGATGGTAGATACCGAAAAACAATGTGAGGTAACTTTAAAGATGAAAAATCCAAAATAGTAATAGGAGAAACCATAGTTGAGGAATTCAAAGTAGACGCTGTAGATATCTATGAGGCTCTGGAAATAGCAGAAGCAAAATACAAATACGACGAATTTATTTTATCATCTAGCGAGGTGCAATTTAACAAATGTCTATAGTTGAGCCAAAACAAAATGTTTGCAGGTCTTATCTTCTGTATAAAGTCTGTCACAAAAGAGAGGTGCGGCATTACCGGCAACAAAATACTTATTACAATTCTTATATTTGTTAATCGGCATATCATTAATAACTGCGTACATCATTTCAAGATTTATTAAATCAATTAGTGAATCAATTAAATAAATATTTGAAACAACTAAATCTGCTTTTCTCTGAAACATTCTTCCGCTTACTTTTTTATTTGAAATATAATTTTTTTTGCTTAAATTTAGCTCACTAACTAAAATCGATTTTAAACGCGAGTGTAACGGCTGCATAAGCCCGTTGTAGAGAAAAACTAGTGCAGGTAGGGTAATTACCCCACCTGCTATTTTTGTGAGCGAAATGTGCGATATATAAAGCGGTTATAAGAAGCAAAATATCTACTATAAAAATTTTAATTATTGCGCGTTCGCTGCACTTTTGTTAAAAATTTGTGACGTGGGCAAAAAGGCCTTGACAGACCCCTAGGTTCACACGCTATAATGATAGCCCAAGAAGAAAATCCTAGCTGAAATATATAAGTTGAACCTTGAAAATTGAATAACAACATCAAAACACATAAGCAATAATGCGAGCAGTTTTGCAAAGGCGCGAAGACCTTCTCTACTCCGTAGAAGCGAGCGATAAACTTCATGCAATAAGGCGGATTTGCAAACCGCTATGCGAAGACCATTTTTGCTGATAATGATACTCCCGTCTTGAACTCGTCACTGAATTGGACGGCAGGCCATCAGAATGGGCTGAGGTGAAATTCCTGTGGGAAGGTGCTGCTTCCGTTTTGATGTAAAGCAAACTTAACTTGATAATACTTACACATTCACCGATTATCTTTAATGTACGGCGGTCAAAAATCTAAAAGAAAGGAGAAACTCAAACTTTCGGTGATTTGAGTATTAAATATATGACTTAGTAAATCGAAAGGAGAACTCACATGAGATTTGCAAGAATCGGAAAGGTGGGTGCGTAATATGAAAGAAATTCCTTTTTGGGAAAAGGCGAACTTAACCTTAGAGGAAGCTGCAGCGTATTTTAGTATCGGACAGCAGAAATTACGTGACCTCACCGATAACGAGGATTGCGATTTTGTATTATGGATTGGATCCAAACGACTTATCAAGAAAAATAAATTCCTTAAATACATAGAGGAGCAATACTCGATATGAAAAATTATATTAAATTTTACAATGGCTTGTACTGAAATTCCTGGACTACACAGCTAAAATATAGTATAATGAATATCGATAGTTAAGGTTCCTTCCGGTGCAAGCCATTAGGAAGGAGTTAATTATGAATATAGAGAAAGGTAAAAAGAATAAACGGTTTGACAGTAACCGAAGGGTGCTTCGCAAGGGCGAATCGCAGAGAAAGAACGGAACCTACGATTACAGATGGGTTGGCCCTGATGGAGTAAGGCACGCTGTATATGCGCCCACTCTGGAAGAATTAAGAGAATTTGAAAAAGAAATTGTGATTGACGAATACGATGGAATTAAAACCGAAACAAAGAAGCTGACAGTTAACAATGTGTTTGATACCTGGTGCGACTTAAAACGAGGTCTGAAAGATAACACATTTAAAAACTATCTTTATATGTATAATAACTATGTCAGAGACAGTTTTGGCAAGAATAGGATTGCGGATGTAAAGAAATCGGATGTGAAAAGGTTTTATAACACCCTCGCAGACGAAAGAATGTTATCTATATCCACCATCGATACAATTCACAATGTATTGCATCAGGTATTCGATTTAGCAGTGGATGATAACTGCATCCGTTCAAATCCTACTGACAAGATGCTCAAAGAACTGAAACAAGCTCACGATTTCGAAATCAAAGAGCGAAAAGCATTAACGGCAGATGAGCAAAGATTATTTCTGGACTTTTTGAAAAGAAAGCCTCAGTATAATCATTGGTATCCTCTATTCGCTGTAATGTTCGGTAGTGGCATGCGTATTGGTGAAGTGTCAGGACTTAGATGGTGCGATATTGACCTGGAAGAAGGAGTTATTGATATCAATCACACTCTCGTCTACTACAGCACAGGCAAAGGCAAGAAATGTAAATTTGCAATCAACACACCAAAGACGAAAAAGGGATACCGCAAAATTCCAATGATGGACTTTGTAAAGGAAGCATTCCTCCTTGAAAAAGCAAATCAGGACGAAACAGGTGTTAATTGTCAGGTAACCATTGATTGCTACACAGATTTCATATTTGTCAACCGATTTGGCAGTGTGCAGCATTACGGGACTGTCAATAAAGCAATCCGTAGGATTGTCCGTGACTACAATGACGAAGCATTGTTAAAAGAAGAAAATCCTGTCTTAATCCCCAACTTTAGTTGCCACAACCTTCGGCACACATTTGCCACAAGACTGTGTGAGGCAGATATAAATCTTTCGGTAATACAAAACGTCATGGGCCACAAAGAAATCAAGACAACATTAGAGATTTATACCCATGTAACCGAAGCAAAAAAGCGTGAGGAGGTCAATGCATTAGAAACCATGTTTTCATGGACATAAAATGTAACCTTACGCCATTTACGCCATAACTTACGCCAAGTGGAACACATTTTATGGAGAGTTATGAAGACTTGCGTAACGAGCAGAAAGAAAAGAGTGCTTGACAAAAGGGTTATGAAGACTTATAATGAGTTATGTGGTTACAAGAATTGAAATCCCGACCATGAAAACACTTGATAAATAATAGCATTTGGTGTTTTACTACACCAAAACTTGCACCAATATGTGCAAAATTGAAGAAAACACCTATCGTTTAAAGACTACGGAATTGAATTCCGTAGTCTTTTTGTGTAACAATTAATGCAATAAATAAAATATCATTTCGCATTGAAAATATGAGTGAGATATGATATAATTGTCTATAACAAATTTCAAATGGAGGAAAAATTATGAAAAAGTACAGCAAGGCAATTTTAACAATTATTTTCATATTTATATGTAGCACATGTGTTTGCTTTTCTGTATCGGCTGCGGATGATACCGATGTCGTTGTAAGTTTACAAATTAATGATCCAATAATGGAAGTGAATGGTGTAGAAACAGAAATAGATGTAGGGCGTGGTACTAAACCAATAATAACTGACGGAAGAACACTTGTCCCGATAAGAGCAATTATCGAAGCGTTTGATGGTGTTGTTGGTTGGGATGGTGCTACACAAACAGTTACGCTGACTATGGCGGATGATGTTATAACGCTTGTGATTAACAATAAGACGGCATATCTGAACAACACCGCACATACGCTTGATGTTGCTCCTACTGTTATAAATGGCCGCACAATGTTGCCTATTCGCTTTATAGCGGAAGGCTTTAATCTCGGAGTGGCATGGGAAGGCGATACTCAAACTGTTACTATAATTCGCAACTCTTTTGACGCTCAAGAATACAATTACTTAATGAATGTTGTTCCTGCTTATTCTGGCTTACCGTATGTTGAAATTAACAACGGAACGCCGCTTTTTAAGGAATATGAAATTATTAGTGGCTCATTTGAATATTACAGTACCCTTGACGAACTCGGTCGCTGTGATGTATGTATGGCTTCCGTTGGCAAGGATATAATGCCGACAGAAGAAAGAGAGAGTATAAGTTCTATAACGCCAACTGGTTGGATAAATGCGAGTTATAATACAATCGCGGGTAAATACCTGTATAATAGATGCCATTTGATTGGTTATCAGTTAACAGGTGAAAATGATAATGAAAAAAATCTCATTACCGGAACAAGATATTTGAATATAGACGGGATGCTCCCGTTTGAAAATTTGATTGATGATTATATAGAAAATACAGGTAACAATGTAATGTACAGAGTAACACCTGTGTTTAAGGAAAACAATCTTGTTGCTGATGGTGTTTTGCTTGAAGCCTACTCTGTTGAAGATAATGGACAAGGGATTTCGTTCTGTGTGTACTGCTATAATGTTCAACCTACTATAATAATAGACTACACAACAGGAGCAAGTAGAATGGAAAATGATATACCAAATACTGAAACACCACCATTTGAATCTGATGCTTCAAATGATGGAAACACAAGTCAAGGAGTATATCGCACACCCTCCGGTAAAAAATATCATTTAGATGCTGAATGTGGCGGAAAAAACAGCTATTATGTGACAATAAAAGATGCGTTGGATGCAGCTCTTACACCGTGCTCTAAATGTGCAAAATAAAGAAAATGCGAAAACATTAGATAAATAATTTAATTTTGTAGGGGAGGGTTTCCATGCCCTCCCGAAAAAAGAACATAAAAACTGCAATGTCAATATCCTGACATTGCAGTTTTGTTTTGTATTAAATTCAGTCTTTAAATTCAAATAATTTTTTTAAGGGTATATTTAATGCTTCGGCAATATCAATTAGAGTGTCTAGTGTACATGAGCATGCCGCAGTTTCAATTCTTTGCATGTGATTTTTGCTGATACCGGTTTTTTCTGCCAGTTGCATTTGTGTCATACCCTGCTCTTTTCTATAATGAAGAATGTTTAAACCGATGCCAAGCCAAACATCGTAATTCTTATTTTTCATATACTCACCTCTACCATATATATTATATTCAATATGGCAAACTTTATCGACCAACAATTTTGTTGTTAAAACAACAAAATAGATTGACTAATGAGCAATATAATGGTATAATACAATGGTATTGATTGCAATTAAACCTAAATTGATTGATGCTGAAAGTGAGAAATAAATGGAAGAGTTAATAAACAGAAGCTGTTGTTTTATTGGACACCGTAAAATTGACAAAAGCGTAGAATTCAACAAGAACTTATACAACGAAATTGAAAAATTAGTAAATAGTGGCGTTGACATCTTTTTCTTTGGTAGCAAGAGCCAATTTGATAGTTTGTGTTATAGCATTGTTTCGGGATTAAGAGAAAAGTACCCTCATATCAAACGAATATATATTAGAGCAGAATACCCTGATATTAATGAAGATTATACTGATTATTTGCTGGAAAGTTATGAAGAAACCCAGTATCCTGATAAGCTCCGTAATTCCGGACGTGCTGTGTATGTAGAACGCAACCAGCAGATGGTAGACCGATGCTCGGTATGTGTTTTCTATTATAAGGAAAATTATTTACCTCCACCACGAAAAAATTCAAAAAGAGAATTAACTAATTATCAGCCTAAAAGCGGCACAAAAACTGCTTACGAATATGCTGTAAAAAAGAAGAAAAGAATTATAAATGTAGCACCTTAAATTTAAATAAGAGAAAACAAAAAAGCAATGTTAAAACATTGCTTTTTTGTATATAAAATTCTACTGAATCTTCAAAGTTTCACCCGGATTTATTGAATATAACTTTCCGTCGATATCGAACCAAATTTTAAAGAGGGTGGGGTTATAGCAAAGGGTGGAATCTGCACTGAAAACAAGCGAGTTATATGCAGTTACATAATCATATATTTCAATGTTTGTAGCATACCAAATCTCATCGTTGTTTGCAATTTTTTTGCAGATATCTTCAAGTAAATCCCAGTTATTATTCATTCTGAACTCGTATGTGTGACCCCACAGATAAAAAAGTCTTGGATGGCGGCGTGCCCCGTATACCTTTTCGGAATTATCAATGCTTATAAATTCGTCAAGATACTCCATAAGCTTTGGATTCTGGTGATGGGCCGTAGGCATCCATGCGTGCCAGTCTGTAGGAAGACGGAATAAATTGTTATCTCCGCCTAAAGTTCTTGAATAAACGATATCAAGGTCAGTTAAATAACGCTTTATATTTTCGTAATTTGCACCGTTTGCAAAAAGAGTAATACCTGTGTCGGGGTATGCCATACCTCGTATAATACGACCTGTTTTAGCTTCAAGCTCAAGGCGGCAATTTAAAACATCACGGATTCCGTCAATGGGACGCTGTGTGCCCTCGGCTCTGTGAAAAGCACCGTGAACAGCAACCTCGTGTCCTCTGGAATAGTAGATTTCTTCCATTTTTTCGGCAGTAAAATTATCTTTTTTATACGTGTCACCCACCATATTGAATGTGCATTTTAAACCATAAGGCGAAATAATATCCGAAAATTGTATATCTTCATACGCACCGTCATCGTAACTCATTGTAAAAGCCTTGGATTTTCCTTCGGGAAATCTTAAAAATTTGTATCTCATAAAACCCCTCCTTAATATGAGTTCAGTATAGCAAACAAAAAAATCAAAGTCAATATAAATTACAGTTGTTTTTTTGCTTTTTTTGTGTTAGAATACAAAAGGCTAAAAAGGAGAAATTTGCAAATGATAAATTTTTTAAAGAAAAATGCAGTAATGACAATAGCATTTTTGGCAGCACTGGTAACCTCGTTTATTGTCCTGCCTGATAAAGAATATATAGGCTATTTTGACTTTAAAACATTAGTCTGTCTTTTTTGTGTCCTTGCAGTGGTGTGTGCACTAAAAAACATAAACTTTTTCTATATCCTTGCAAAAAGAATAGTACAGCTTTTTAAAACTGCAAGAATGAGCATTTTAGCTCTTGTATACATAACCTTTATAGGCTCAATGCTTATTGCAAACGATATGGCACTTTTAACATTTTTGCCGCTTGGATACTTTGTATTAACCACAACAGGTAAAGAAAAATATATGGCGTTTACTTTTATAATGCAAAATATCGCAGCAAACCTTGGCGGAATGTTAACTCCCTTTGGAAATCCGCAAAATTTATATATCTATTCCTTCTACGATATTGCAAACCTCGAATTTATGAAAATAATGGCACCGCCCTTTATTTTGTCTGTAGTTTTAATCACGCTTTTCTGCCTTATATTTGTAAAAAATGAACCCTTGAAAATTGAAGAAGACAAGGTAAAATTAGAACCCAAAAGAACAGTACTTTATCTTATTTTGTTTGCGTTTTCAATCCTCATAGTATTCAGGGGAATCCCTTATATTCTGGGACTTATAGTTATACCCGCAGTATTGTTTTTTGCAGATAGAAAAGCACTGAAAGACGTAGATTATCCCTTACTTTTAACCTTTGTATTTTTCTTTGTTTTTGCAGGGAATATGTCAAGAATGGATGCAGTTCAAAGCCTCTTCTCATTTTTGCTTTCAAAAAGCACATTTTTGTTTGGCGTACTGTCTTGCCAGTGTATAAGTAATGTACCTTCAGCAATACTTTTGTCGCAGTTTACACAAAATTACAAGGAACTTCTTTTGGGTGTAAATATAGGCGGAGTAGGGACTTTAATATCCTCGCTTGCAAGTCTTATCACATTCAGGGAATATGTAAAACATAATCCCAAAAAGACGTGGTATTATATCGGCTTATTCTCGCTTTATAACTTTGTATTTTTGTTAATTTTAACAGCTTTCGAGCTTTTAACAGCCTGCTCTTTGTAACAAAAATAGAATTATAAATAAGTTAAAAATTTAATTGACATATACTACCTGTTATGATATAATAATATAAATTTAAATCTTTAAAGGCGATACAGAGATATCGGCAAGATTTTTAAATACTTTTGCGGGAGATAAATTAACCGCTTTTTTGGTGTATTTATGCCTTGCTGATAAAAGCAGGGTATTTTTTGTACAGAAAGGAGAATTATAATGGCTTACATAAAAACTACAACTAAACAAGTTATAATGTCCGATTTGTCAAAATCAGTTATTTCCTGCTGTGACGATAAATATTGTGTTTTTCCCGGCTTTTGTGATGTGCATGTGCATTTTCGCGAGCCGGGTTTTTCATATAAAGAAACAATTTATTCGGGCAGTCGTGCTGCGGCAAAGGGAGGATATACGGCAGTATGCACAATGCCTAACCTAAACCCCGTGCCCGACAGTGCCGAAAACTTAAAAAAACAAACCGAGATTATAAAAAAAGATTCCTGCATCAATATCTACCCTTATGGCTCAATTACAAAATGCCAGATGGGGGAAGAGCTTTCTGATATGCAGAATATGACCGACGCAATAGCCTTTTCTGACGACGGGAAAGGGGTACAAAACCCCCTTGTTATGAAACAGGCTATGAAGGAAGCAAAAGCCTTGGGCAAAATAATTGTGGCACATTGTGAAGATAACAGCCTTTTGCACGGCGGATACATACACGACGGGGAATATGCAAAAAAGCACTCGCATCGTGGCATCTGTTCCGAAAGTGAATGGGGTCCCATAAAAAGAGATTTGGAGCTTGCACGGGAAACAGGAGCAGCATACCACGTCTGCCATATTTCCTGTGCTGAAAGTGTTGAGCTTATAAGGCAGGCAAAAAAAGAAGGATTAAATGTCACCTGCGAAACAGCACCACATTACCTTGTTTTGGACGATAGCTTTTTACAGGAAGATGGAAGATTTAAAATGAATCCGCCTCTTCGAAGTGAAAAGGACAGGCTTGCCCTTATAGAAGGTATATGCGACGGTACCATTGATATGATAGCAACAGACCACGCTCCCCACAGCGAGGAAGAAAAATCAAAAGGACTCGAAAAAAGTGCCTTTGGCATAGTGGGAATAGAAACAGCATTTTCGGTGTTGTACACCCACCTTGTGCAAAAAAACATAATAAGCCTTGAAAAGCTTATTGACCTTATGGCAATAAACCCAAGAGAAAGATTTGGAATTCCCTTGGGGAATGATTTTACCGTTTGGGACTTGAATGCAGATATAACGGTAGATAAAAAAGACTTTATTTCTCTTGGAAAAGCAACACCGTTTGAAGGTATGAGCTTTAAAGCAAAATGCATAGCAACGGTGTGCAATGGAAAAACAGTATACGAACAAAATTGAGGAGGTTACATAAATGGCAAAGAGAACAGATATTAAAAAAGTACTTATAATAGGCTCTGGCCCTATAGTTATAGGTCAGGCGGCAGAATTTGACTATGCGGGAACACAGGCTTGCTTGTCACTTAAGGAGGAAGGATACGAGGTAATACTTGTAAACTCAAACCCCGCAACAATTATGACAGATACATCAATAGCAGATAAAGTGTATATGGAACCTCTCACTTTGGAATACATAGCAAAAATTTTAAGATACGAAAGACCTGATGCAATAGTTCCGGGTATTGGCGGACAAACAGGTTTAAACCTTGCCGTTCAGCTTGAAAAGAAGGGTATCTTAAAAGAATGCGGAGTAGAGCTTTTAGGTACAAGCAGTAAGAGTATCGAGCGAGCAGAAGACAGAGAACTCTTTAAAAGTATGTGCGAGGAAATAGGAGAACCCGTTATTCCTTCCGAAATCACATATAACATAGAAGATGCAAAAAGAGCCGCAAAAGAAATAGGCTACCCTGTAGTACTTCGCCCTGCATTTACCTTGGGCGGAACAGGTGGCGGCTTTGCAAATAACGAAGAAGAGCTTATGGAAATAGGTCTTAATGCCTTCAAGCTTTCACCTGTTTCACAGGTACTTATCGAAAAGAGCGTTAAAGGCTATAAAGAAATCGAGTTTGAAGTTATGCGTGACTCATCAGACCACGCAATAACAATCTGCGGTATGGAAAATATCGACCCTGTAGGCGTTCACACAGGCGACTCACTTGTTGTAGCACCCATTCTTTCACTTTCAGACCACGATTTAAAAATGCTCAACGACAGTGCAATAAAAATAATAAAAGAACTTAAAATCGAAGGCGGCTGTAACGTTCAGTTTGCTTTGAATCCCGATACAAGTGAATATTACTTAATAGAGGTAAACCCAAGAGTTTCACGTTCGTCAGCACTTGCATCAAAAGCAAGCGGATATCCCATTGCAAGAGTTACCGCTAAAATTGCCCTTGGTATGAAGCTTGAAGAAATAGCGGTTGCAGGCGGCACCGCGGCAATAGAACCAAAGCTTGACTATATAGTTGCAAAATTCCCACGCTTCCCCTTTGATAAATTTACATCAGCAACAAATGTTCTCGGAACACAGATGAAAGCAACAGGCGAAGTAATGGGTATAGGCTCAACCCTCACAGAATGTCTTTTAAAATCTGTACGTTCTCTTGAAACAGGCGTTTGCCACTTCTATCTTGCAAAGTTCGATAAAATGACAGATGACGAACTTAAAGACTACATAAAAGAATTCAAAGACGATAACGTTTTTGCAGTAGCCGAGCTTTTAAGACGTAAAACAAGCATCGAAGAACTGCACGAAATTACAAAGATTACAGAACTCTTCCTTGAAGCATTTAAAGAAATAATCGAAATGGAAGACATAATCAAAAATAATAAAAACGATATTGAGGTTCTTAAAAAAGCAAAAATTATGGGATTTGCCGACAAGTTTATCGCCCAGCTTTGGAATTGCCCCGAAATTGATGTTTACAACAAAAGAAAAGCAAACAAAATTATACCCGTGTTCAGAATGGTTGATACCTTGCACACAGGCAAATATATTGCATATCTTTATTCATCTTATACAGGCGAAAACGAATCAAGACTTACCGATAAAAAGAAAATTATCGTACTCGGTGCAGGTCCTATCCGTATAGGTCAGGGCGTAGAGTTTGACTATTCAACAGTACACGCAGTACAAACCATTAAAAAGTCTGGGTACGAGGCTATTATAATCAACAATAACCCCGAAACAGTTTCAACCGACTATACAACTGCCGATAAGCTTTACTTTGAACCCTTAACACCCGAAGATGTTATGGCAATAATCGACTTTGAAAATCCCGAAGGTGTTATAGCAACATTAGGCGGACAAACAGCAATAAACCTTGCAGAACCCCTTGTTGCAAGAGGAGTAAAAATTATCGGTACAGACTGCGATGCAATAGACAGAGCAGAAAACCGTGACAGATTTGAAAAAATATTAAAAGAACTTTCAATTCCACAGCCACAAGGTAAAGCCGTAACAAAAATAGAAGATGGCATAAAAGCTGCAAAAGAAATAGGTTACCCTGTTTTGGTACGTCCTTCATTCGTACTTGGCGGCAGAGCAATGCAGATAGTTGCGAATGAAGAACAATTAAAGCATTACCTTAAAACAGCGGTTGAGGTTGATGCAGATAAACCCGTACTTGTTGACAAATATATTCAGGGTAAAGAGGTTGAGGTTGATGCTATTTGCGACGGCAGAGACGTTTTTGTACCTGGTATTATGGAGCTTGTTGAAAGAACAGGTATTCACTCGGGCGACTCAATAAGTGTTTACCCAACATTCAGTATTTCCGATAAAGTAAAGGGTATTATTTTGCAGTATGCAAAAAAACTTGGACTTGGAATAGGAATTATAGGTCTTTATAATATCCAGTTCATTGTTGATAAGGAAGACAATGTTTATATAATCGAAGTAAACCCCCGTTCTTCAAGAACAGTTCCCTTCCTTTCAAAATCAACAGGCTACTCGCTTGCAGATATCGCAACCGAAGTTATAATGGGTAAATCCTTAAAAGAACAGGGAATTTTTGATATATATCCAAAAGAGAAAAATCGTTTCTATGTAAAGGTACCCGTGTTCTCATTCAATAAAATAAAAGGACTCGACAGCTATCTTTCACCCGAAATGAAATCAACAGGTGAAGCAATAGGCTACGACGATAAATTAAACCGTGCCCTTTATAAAGCATTGCAGGCAAGCGGAATGCATCTGCAAAACTACGGTACAGTGCTTGCAACCATTGCCGATGACGATAAAGAAGAAGCACTTCCTTTAATAAAGAGATTCTATAACCTCGGCTTTAATATCGAAGCGACAGAAGGAACAGCAAACTTCTTAAAAGAACACGGCATACGCACCCACGTTCTTAAAAAGATAAGCAGCGGAAGCGAAGAGATTTTAGATTCCATAAGACAGGGTCATATCGCCTATGTTATAAACACAAAAGCCGCAAATGCGACTCATCAGACAGGCGACGGTCAGCAAATCCGCCACTGTGCAACAGAAAATAACGTAACAATATTCACTTCCCTTGACACAGTAAGAGTTTTACTTGATATTTTAGACGAAACCACTCTTACAATATCAACAATTGATGCATAACCGAAAGAGAGTAATCCGAACCTGCCTAAAACGGTGGAATTTCGGCATCTTTTGGCTTGTCATCCTTGCAAGGCACAAAGCCTTGCTTCCTCTTCCGCACCAAAATCTACTCAAAATTTCATCCGTTTTAGGTCAATAGAATTTTTAGAGCAGCAGATTTTTGATTGCGGAAGGCAAAAACACAGGTAATCCTGGCGGATTACCGAGTATTTTAACACATCGAAAGCGAAAATCGGCCTCTAAAAATCAGAGTTCGGATTATTCACTTTCGGTTAAGGATAAATTATGAAAAACTGTATTTTTAACATAAAAGAGAATATAGCCTTAACAGAAAATGTTTTTAAAATGACCTTGACGGGCGACACAAAAGACATTTTGCCAGGCCAGTTTGTAAACATAAAGCTTGACGGACTTTATTTAAGACGTCCCATTTCGGTGTGCGATGTAGATAACGGAAACCTTGTTATAATCTACAAGGTGGTAGGTCACGGCACCGAAAAAATGAGCCTTATGAAAGAAGGCAGCCTTGATGTTTTAACACATCTCGGTAACGGCTACAGCTTAAAAGAATCAGGCGAAAAACCCTTGCTTTTAGGCGGCGGTGTAGGCGTACCCCCACTTTATATGCTTGCAAAAGAGCTTATAGCACAGGGTAAAAAAGTTTCGGTAATACTTGGGTTTAATACCAAAAGCGAAATCTTTTACGAAAACGAATTCAAGGCTTTGGGAGCAGAGGTTTTTGTTACAACAGTTGACGGAAGCTATGGCACAAAAGGCTTTGTAACCGATAAAATGAAAGAGCTTGACTATACCTATATCTACACCTGCGGACCCGAAAATATGCTCAAAGCCGTATACCGCGAAAGTAAAAGTAGCGGACAGTTCAGCTTTGAAGAGAGAATGGGTTGCGGCTTTGGTGCTTGTATGGGATGTTCGTGCAAAACAATAACAGGCTATAAAAGAATATGTAAAGAAGGCCCCGTGCTATTTAAGGAGGAAATATTATGGGAAAGCTGAATGTAAATCTTTGCGGCATAGAGCTTTCAAACCCCGTAATCCCCGCAAGCGGAACCTTCGGATTCGGGTATGAATTTGCCGAAATTTATGATATAAACTGCCTTGGCACATTTTCGTTTAAAGGCACAACAAAGGATGCAAGATTTGGTAACCCCACACCCCGAATTGCAGAATGCACAGCAGGGATGATAAATGCAGTAGGACTGCAAAACCCAGGGGTTGACAAGGTAATTTCAGAAGAATTGCCAAAGCTTAAAAAATGCTTTGATAAAAAAGTAATGGCAAATGTAAGCGGATTTTCGCTTGAAGAATATGCCTATACCTGCCAAAAGCTTGACTCTTGCGAGCAAATAGGCTGGTTTGAAGTAAATATAAGCTGCCCAAACGTTCACGGCGGAGGGATGAGCTTTGGTACATCGGCAAAAGCGGCGGCAGAAGTAACAGCGGCAGTAAAAAAAGTAACCACAAAGCCCGTTTTTATGAAGCTTTCGCCCAACGTTACCGATATTGTTGAAATAGCAAAGGCTTGCGAGGATGCAGGTGCCGACGGAATAAGTCTTATAAATACCCTTTTCGGTATGAGAATTGACTTAAAAACCAAAAAGCCTGTTATAAAAAATAAAATGGGCGGATTTTCAGGCAGTGCAATATTCCCCGTAGCTTTAAGAATGGTGTATCAGGTAGCATCTTCGGTAAAAGTGCCCGTTATTGGTATGGGCGGTGTAAGCTCGGCAGAGGACGTAATAGAAATGATGCTTGCAGGTGCAACCGCAGTTGAGGTTGGAGCTGCAAACCTTGTAAATCCTTACGCCTGCCGTGATATAATAAACGATTTACCAAAAGTAATGGAAAAATATAATATAAATAACTTGCAAGATATAATAGGAGGAGCGTTATAATGGGAAAAGATGTAATTGTAGCGTGTGACTTTGCGTCAAAAGAACAGGTTTTTGAATTTTTGAATAAGTTTTCAGGAAGAAAACCTTTTGTAAAAATAGGTATGGAGCTTTTTTATGCAGAAGGACCCCAGATTGTCCGTGACATTAAAAAGCTTGGACACAAAATCTTTTTGGATTTAAAGCTTCACGATATTCCAAACACAGTAAAAAAGGCAATGGCAGTTCTTTCAGGACTTGATGTTGATATATGTAACCTTCACGCAGGCGGAACTATCCGTATGATGGAAGCGGCAATTGAAGGACTTACAAGAGAAGACGGCACAAGACCTTTGCTGATAGCAGTAACACAGCTTACCTCAACCGATCAGGAAAGTATGCAGCGTGATTTGCTTATAAACGAAAAAATTGACGAAGTTGTAATGCACTACGCAGAAAACGCAAAAAAAGCAGGACTTGACGGGGTTGTATGCTCGCCACTTGAAGCAGAAGCAGTACATAAAAGATGCGGTAATGAATTTTTAACAATAACACCCGGCGTACGCTTTGCAGACGGCGATATAGGCGACCAAAAACGTGTTATGACCCCTGCGGATGCAAAAAAAGCAGGCTCTGACTATATAGTTGTAGGCAGACCCATCACAGCAGCAGAAGACCCTGTTGCAGCTTATGAAAGATGCGTTAAAGAATTTGTTGATTAAACTTTTAGGAGGATTTATATATGGAAAAGCTTATAGCAAAAGATTTACTTTCAATAAAGGCAGTATTTTTCAGACCCGAAGAACCCTTTACCTGGGCAAGCGGAATAAAAAGCCCTGTTTATTGCGATAACAGACTTACTCTTACTGCTCCCAAAGTTCGTACCGATGTTGAAAACGGACTTGCAGAGCTTGTAAAGAAATATTACCCCGAAGCAGAAGTTTTGATGGGAACATCAACAGCAGGCATTGCACACGCTGCAATTGTAGGTCATATTCTTGATATGCCTATGGGATATGTACGCTCGGGCGCAAAAGACCACGGCAGACAAAACCAGATAGAAGGAAAGCTTGAAGCAGGACAAAAAGTAGTAGTAGTTGAAGATTTAATTTCAACAGGCGGCAGTGTAATAGAAGTTGTAAATGTTTTAAGAGAAGCAGGAGCAGAAGTTTTAGGTGTTGTAAGTATATTTACTTACGGAATGAAAAAGGGCATCGAAAGACTTGCAGCTGCAGATGTAAAAAATGTTTCGCTTACAAACTTTGATGTTATAGCATCAGTTGCAGCAGAAGAAGGCTATATAAAAGCTGACGATGTTCAAAGACTTATAGCATTCAGAAACAACCCATCAGACGAAAGCTGGATAAAATAAAATGAAAAAGATTATATTACTTCTACTTGTTTTTTGTATGCTTATGCCATTTTCAACTGCATTTGCAGCAGAAAAGGAAATAAGTGTTTATCTTGACGGAAAAAAACTTGCATTTGATGTTTTACCCGAAATTGTTAATAGCCGCACCATGGTTCCCATGCGTAAAATTTTTGAAGAAATGGGAGCCGAGGTCAGCTGGAACGGAGCAAACCGTAGCATAAATGCAACCTGCGGAAATCTTAAAATAAGAATGGCTATAGATTCAAACATTCTGCAGGTAAACTCAAAAGAATTCAAACTCGACCAGCCGCCGCAGATTAAAGATAGCAGAACTTTAGTGCCTCTGCGCGCAGTGGCAGAAGCATTTTCTGCAAAAGTAGACTGGGACGGAAATAAAAGAAGAGTAGATATTTACTCTAAATATCCAGAAGAACTTGACAAATCTTTAAGCATTACTCTTGGCGAAAATTACGACAGACATTATTTTGATTTTTCAAGCGAAAGTGTTGACGGTGTAGAGTATTCGGTTACAGTAAAGGATAATAAAATTTTTTTCCGTGGAGGAACCGCACTTTTTTACAGTGCCGATATATTTATCTGGGAAGGCGATACAGGTTACGGACTTGAAGATGCAAGCTGGAATACCAAGGACATCTACAAAAAATGCGACTTTGAAGTAGTAGCTTCGTGCCGTCAGTTTACAGACGAAAAAGTATATCTTAGTGCATGGGCAACAATAATGGACGGCAATTATGACGGACATGATTTTAACGATACAAAATCCTTTGTTTTGGAAAAACAAAACGGCGAATATGTAATATTGCAAGAAGAATCGCCTGTATACCAAAGCAACAAAGCCTTTGTTTCAAAGTGGGAAAACCCTGTAAAATATATAAAAGAAATAACTGACAAAGATGTTATTGCGTTGTCAAACAAAATTTGTGCAGGCGCAAAGAATGATTACGATAAAGTTTTAAAAATTCACGACTGGGTAGCGGATAATATTTATTATGATTTGAACGCTTTTTTCACAAATCGAATTACAATAACATCAGTTTCCGATGTTTTAAAACACAAAAGAACAGTTTGTGCAGGCTATGCAAATGTTACAGAGGCTCTTATATGTGCCCAAGGCATACCTTGCCGCATTGTAAACGGTTATGCCCTGGGAATTGGCACCGAAGGAGAATGGACAAAAGAAAATTCAGCATATACAAAAACAAATCATGCATGGAACAGAGCCTATGTTGATAACAGATGGATAAATATTGACACTACATGGGACAGCGGCAATGAATATATTAACGGAGATTTTGAAAAGGGATACGTAGAGCATAAATATTTTGATATTACTGATTTAGAATTTTCAAACACACATAAATATATCAAATAGAGGAGGGAAAAGATGAGAAGTCTTATTGATATACTCGATTTTTCTACAGATGAAATAGAAGATTTAATAGCTACAGCGGAAGACATTATAGGAAATCCTGAAAAATACAGCGAAAAGTGTAAGGGTAAAAAGCTTGCCACACTCTTTTTTGAACCTTCCACAAGAACAAGGCTCAGCTTTGAAGCAGCAATGTACGAGCTTGGCGGAAATGTAATAGGCTTTTCGGAGGCAACAAGCTCATCTTCTGCAAAAGGAGAAAGTGTCTCAGATACAGCAAAAGTTATAAGCTGTTATGCCGATATTATAGCAATGCGTCACCCAAAAGAAGGTGCGGCACTTGTTGCGGCAAAGGCGGCATCTATCCCCGTAATAAATGCGGGAGACGGCGGTCATTGCCACCCAACGCAGACTCTTGCAGACCTGTTGACAATACACAGAGAAAAAGGAAGATTTGATAATCTTACCATAGGATTTTGCGGAGACTTGAAGTTTGGCAGAACAGTACATTCTCTTATAAACGCCCTGTCAAGATATCAAAACATAAAAATAGTACTTATATCTCCCGAAGAATTAAAGCTTCCAAGCTATATCAAAAAAGAAGTTTTGGTAAAAAACAATATTCCTTATGTGCAGACGCAGAATCTTGAAGAAGTTATGCCAGAGCTTGACATTCTTTATATGACAAGAGTGCAGAAAGAACGTTTCTTCAACGAAGAAGATTATTTAAGACTTAAAGACAGTTATATTCTCACCCCGCAAAAACTTGCAGGTGCAAAAGAAGACCTTTCAATAATGCATCCCCTGCCAAGGGTAAACGAAATAAGCGTAGCTATAGATGAAGACCCACGAGCATGCTATTTTAAGCAGGTTAAAAACGGTAAATATATGAGAATGGCGCTTATATTAAAACTTTTGAAGGAGGCGTCAAAATGAAAATAGATTCCATAAAAAACGGACTTGTAATAGACCACATATCCGCAGGAAACGCAATGAAGCTTTATGAATTGCTCGGACTTTCAAATCTTGACGTTTCGGTAGCAATAATAAAAAATGCACCCAGCAAAAAAATGGGCAAAAAGGACATCATAAAAATTGACGCAGGAATAAACATAAACCTTGAGGTTATAGGTTATGTTGACCCGCTTGCAACAGTTAATGTTATAGAAGACGGTGTGCTTGTTAAAAAACTCAGCATAGATATGCCCGAAACAATTACAAACGTAATAAAATGTAAAAACCCAAGATGCATAACCTCGGTTGAACAGGAGCTTGACCACTGCTTCAAACTTACTGACAGAGAAAATAAGGTTTACAGATGTATATATTGCGAAACAAAAGCTAACTAAAAGAAAGGAGTATTAAAATGGCTAAATTTATTAACGAACCATCACATACCTTTAATGAATATTTACTTATACCTGGATACTCATCGGCAGAATGTATCCCTGCAAACGTATCCTTAAAAACTCCCCTTGTAAGACATAAAAAGGGAGAAGAAGCAAAAATCACAATGAATATACCTATGGTATCGGCTATTATGCAGTCGGTATCGGGAGACAGACTTGCAGTTGCCCTTGCAACCGAAGGCGGTGTTTCCTTTATTTACGGCTCACAGTCAATAGAAGACGAAGCCGAAATGGTAAGAAGGGCAAAAAACTATAAAGCAGGCTTTGTAAAAAGTGATTCAAATGTATGCCCTGATGATACTTTGGCAAAAGTTATAGAACTTAAAGAACAGACAGGTCACTCCACCGTTGCCGTTACAGAAGACGGAACAGCCGACGGCAAGCTTTTAGGTATCGTAACAGGCAGAGATTACAGAATAAGCCGTATGTCGCTTGACACAAAGGTTTCAGAGGTTATGACTCCCTTTGAAAAGCTTGTATGGGCAAAAGAAGGCACAACCTTAAAAGAAGCAAACGATATTATCTGGGATAACAAATTAAATTCCCTTCCCATAGTAAATGACGAAGGAAAGCTCTGCTACTTTGTATTCCGTAAAGACTACGATATGCATAAGCAAAACCCCAACGAGCTTCTTGACTCCGACAAACGTTATGTAGTAGGTGCTGGTATAAATACACGTGACTATGCAGAGCGTGTACCCGCACTTGTAGATGCAGGAGTAGACGTACTTTGTATCGACTCATCAGAGGGCTTTTCCGAATGGCAGAAAATCACAATAGACTGGATACGCAAAAACTACGGAGAAAAGGTGTTTGTAGGTGCAGGAAATGTTGTTGATGCAGAAGGCTTCCGTTTCCTTGCAGACTGCGGTGCAGACTTTATAAAGGTTGGTATTGGCGGCGGTTCAATTTGTATCACAAGAGAAACAAAGGGTATAGGCAGAGGACAGGCTACCGCATTGATAGAGGTTTGCGAAGAACGTGACAGATATTATGAAGAAACAGGCATATATATCCCCGTATGCTCCGACGGCGGTATAGTATACGACCACCATATCACGCTTGCACTTGCAATGGGAGCAGACTTTGTAATGCTTGGCAGATACTTTGCAAGATTTGATGAAAGCCCCTCAAACAGAGTAAGCATAGGCGGCACATACTATAAAGAATACTGGGGCGAAGGCTCTGCAAGAGCAAGAAACTGGCAGAGATACGACCTTGGCGGAGATAAGAAATTATCCTTTGAAGAAGGCGTTGATTCTTATGTTCCCTACGCAGGAAGCCTTAAGGATAACGTTGCACTTTCTTTAAGCAAAGTTAAGTCCACAATGTGTAACTGCGGTGCACTCACAATCCCCGAGTTACAGCAAAAAGCAAAGATAACACTTGTTTCTGCAACAAGCATAGTTGAAGGCGGCGCACACGACGTTATTCAAAAGGAAAAAAGTACAATAAATAAATAAGTTTTTGGTATTCAAGGCTTGACTAATTTTGTCAGATATGATAAAATAATAAAGAAGAAAAATTCTTTGTGACTGACGGAGTGTCATCGGAGATTCGAACTAAACTCCCCGATGACTAAGCGGTATACCGCAAGGGAACAAAGAATACTATTTAAAGCCGACCGTCTGGGCACATTTATTCTCTTATAGAGTAAGTGTGCCTTTTGATTTTTAAAAAGGCTTTTACAAAAAAACTAACAGGAGGCAGAGTATGAAAAAAGTAGGCATAGTAATGGGCAGCGACAGCGATTTGCCAATAATAGAGAAAACAACCGATACATTAAAGAATCTTGGTATACCCTTTGAGGTACATGTATATTCTGCGCACAGAACACCCGAGCAGGCAAGGGAGTTCTCTTTAAAAGCACGCGAAAATGGTTTTGGTGTTATAATTGCGGCAGCGGGTATGGCAGCACATCTTGCAGGAGCAATAGCTGCAAACACAACCTTACCCGTTATTGGTATACCCTGTAAATCATCAAATCTTGACGGCATTGATGCCCTTTTATCAACAGTACAGATGCCTCCCGGCATACCTGTAGCAACTGTTGCAATAAATGGTGGAGTCAATGCCGCTTTACTTGCAGCACAGATTATTGCGGTTGAAGATAAAGACCTCGCGGCAAAACTTGATGCAAAAAGAGTAAGCGATGCCGAAGCAGTTTTGAAAAAAGATGCAGGAATTTTGGAAAGACTTTAATTGATTATAAAAAATTTAAGATATAAAGGAGAAATTACAATGGAAAAGAAATTGGTTTACACAGGAAAAACAAAGAACGTATTTGCACTTGATAACGGAAATTATCTCTTAAAATTCAAAGATGACTGCACAGGAAAAGACGGCGTGTTTGACCCGGGCGAAAATTCGGTTGGTCTTACAATCGATGGCGTAGGAGATGTAAACCTTCGTATGTCGATTTATTTCTTCGAAAAGGTTAACGCAGCAGGCATTAAAACACACTATGTAAGTGCAAATCTCGAAGATACAACAATGGAAGTTTTGCCAGCAAAGCCTTTTGGTAAAGGACTTGAAGTTATCTGCCGTCACAAAGCAGTAGGAAGCTTTTACCGCCGTTACAGTGATTATATAGAAGAAGGCGCAGACCTTCCGGCTTATGTTGAAACAACATTTAAAAACGATGAAAAGGGCGATCCTTTAGTAACAAAAGACGGTCTTTGCGATTTAGGCGTTATGACTGCCGAGCAGTATGACGATATAAAAGATATGACACAGAAAATCACACAAATCGTTGCCGACGACTTAAAGGAAAAAGGACTTATTCTTTATGATATCAAATTTGAATTTGGTTATGACAAAGACGGCAAAGTTATGTTAATAGACGAAATTGCATCAGGCAATATGCGTGTATATAAAAACGGCGAATATATCGATCCTATGACTCTTTCCAAACTTTTCTTTGCATAAAAATTAATCAATAACATCTACGAAAGGGGAAAAAACATGGGAGGATTTTTTGGGATTTCCTCAAAAAAAGAATGCCTTATAGACGTATTCTTCGGGACAGACTATCACTCGCACCTTGGTACAAAAAGAGGGGGTCTTGCGGCATACGATAAAGAAATAGGATTACAAAGAAAAATACACAATATAGAAAACTCGCCATTCCGAACAAAGTTTGAACATGTGCTTGAAGAAATGAAAGGCACATCAGCCATAGGCTGTATAAGTGATACAGACCCGCAACCAATGCTTATAAGATCACACTTTGGGACTTATGCTATCAGTATGATTGGCAGAATAAACAATTCAGACGAGCTGATAGAAGAATGCATAGGCACCTGTGGCGGACACTTTGACGCAATGACAGGTGGCAGGGTAAACTCTGTTGAACTGCTTGCGGCTTTAATAAATCAAAAAAGCAACTTTGTAGAAGGTATAAAGTTTGCCCAAGACAGCATCGACGGGTCAGCATCAATTTTAATACTTAAAGATGACGGAGCGATTATTGCTGCACGTGACAAAGTGGGAAGACTTCCTGTCACAATAGGAAAAAATGAGGACGGATACGCCGTATCATTTGAAAACTTTGCTTACAGAAAGCTTGGGTTTGAAGACGAATGCGAACTCGGCCCAGGCGAAATAGTAGAGCTCACCCCCGATTCTATGACACAGCTTGCCGCCCCCGGCGATAAAATGTGTATATGCTCATTTTTGTGGAGCTACTTCGGATATCCAACAAGCGAGTACGAAGGAATAAACGTTGAAATGATGCGTTACCGTAACGGTCACATCATGGCAAGAAACGATAAAGAGCTTGATAATTCTTCTGGGGTTGATTATGTAGGCGGTGTTCCCGATTCAGGTACGCCCCACGCAATAGGCTATTCAAACGAAAGCGGAATACCTTTTGCAAGAGCATTTATAAAATACACACCCACCTGGGCAAGAAGCTTTACCCCCGCAACTCAAAACGAAAGAAAAAGAGTTGCTAAAATGAAACAGATTCCCGTACACGACCTTATAAAAGACAAAAATCTTTTGTTTGTTGACGATTCAATTGTACGTGGCACACAGCTTCGTGAAACGGTAGAATTTTTATATGACCACGGTGCAAAATCGGTACACATGCGTTCGGCATGCCCGCCCATAATGTACGGATGTAAATATTTAAACTTCTCTCGTGCTACAAGTGATATGGAGCTTATTGCAAGACGTATCATTTTAGAACTTGAAGGCGAAGAAGGATTAAACCACATAGAAGAATACAGTAACTCAACAACAGAACGCGGCAAAAAATTAAGAGATGCAATTTGTAAGGAATTACATCTTGCTTCACTTGAATTCCAGTCGCTTGAAGGTATAATTGAAGCAATAGGACTTGATAAATGCAAGCTTTGTACCTATTGCTGGAACGGAAAGGAGTAAATTATGAATACAACTTCCAAATCAGATGCATACGCAGCAGCAGGCGTTGACATAACGGCAGGCTATAAAGCTGTTGAACTTATGAAACAGCATATAGCAAAAACCGTAACAGAGGGAGTTTGTTCCGACGTTGGCGGCTTTGGCGGACTTTTTGAACTTGATATAGAAAACATTTCAAAACCCGTACTTGTCAGCGGAACAGACGGTGTAGGCACAAAATTAAAACTCGCATTTTTAATGGACAAGCACGATACAGTTGGTATCGACTGTGTTGCAATGTGTGTTAACGATATTATTTGCAGCGGTGCAAAGCCGTTAATTTTCCTTGATTATATCGCTTGCGGAAAAAACGTTCCCGAAAGAATAGCCGATATAGTTAAAGGTGTATGCGAAGGCTGCGTTCAGTCAGGTGCGGCACTTATCGGCGGCGAAACGGCAGAAATGCCCGGCTTTTACCCCGAAGATGAATATGACCTTGCAGGCTATTGCACAGGTATTGTTGATAAAGCAAAAATTATTGACAATAAAAAAATGCAGGAAGGCGACGTTATAATAGCACTTCCTTCAAGCGGTGTTCATTCAAACGGATTTTCACTTGTAAGAAAAGTTTTTGATGTTGAAAATGCCGACATAAAAACTCCTGTTCCTGAGCTTGCAGGAAAATCAATAGGAGAAACACTTCTTACTCCCACAAAAATTTATGTAAAACCCGTACTTGCACTTTTAAAAGAGGTAGAAGTACACGGAATTTCCCATATAACAGGCGGCGGCTTTTACGAAAATATTCCCCGTAGTATTCCCGAAGGTCTGGGTGCTAAAATCGACAAATCAAAGGTACGTATTCTTCCTATATTCGACCTTATTGCAAAGACAGGAAATATAAGCGAAAGAGATATGTTCAACACCTTCAATATGGGCGTAGGTATGAGTATTATAGTGCCTAAAGAAGATGCAGACAAAGCACTCGAAATCTTAAAGGATTCAGGCGAAGACGCTTATATTATAGGCGAAATTATAAAATCCGAAGAAAAGGTGATTTTATGAAAACCGCAAAAATAGCTGTTTTGGTATCCGGCGGAGGAACAAACCTTCAGGCTTTGATTAACGCAGAGAAAAAAGGAATAATCAAAAGCGGAAAAATAAGTATGGTTATTTCAAACAATGCAAACGCTTATGCACTTGAAAGAGCAAAAAAAGCCGATATTAAAACAAGCATTGTTTTAAAAAAGCAGTGTGCCGACCAAGCCGAATTTGAAGGAAAAATAATTGATATTTTAGACCGAGAAAAAATAGATTTAATAGTTTTGGCAGGCTTTATGAGCATTTTAAGCGAAAACTTTACAAAGCATTACGAAGGCAGAATAATAAATGTTCATCCTTCACTTATTCCTTCATTTTGCGGACAGGGCTTTTACGGATTAAAGGTGCACGAGGAAGCACTTAAAAAAGGCGTAAAGGTAACAGGTGCAACAGTACACTTTGTAAACGAAATTCCCGACGGTGGCGAAATCATAATGCAAAAAGCCGTTAACGTAAGGGAAGACGATACACCCGAAACCTTGCAAAAAAGAGTAATGCGCCTTGCCGAATGGCAGATACTTCCCAAAGCGGTTGAAAAAATATGTGCTAAAATAAATATGTGAAAGGAAATTAATAATGGATATTTACAAGATAAATGATATAGCAGAGCTTATAAAAGGAAACTCTTACGTTGGAAGAGGTATAGTAATAGGAAAAACTCCCGACGGGGAAAATGCTTGTGCCGCATACTTTATTATGGGCAGAAGCCAGAACAGCCGTAACCGTATTTTCACCGAAAAGGGCGGCGAAGTTTTTACAGAACCCTTTGATGCATCAAAGGTAGAAGACCCAAGTCTTATAATATATGCCGCAATAAGAGAATACGAAAAAAATCTTATAGTAACAAACGGCGACCAGACCGACACAATTTACGAGGGTTTAAAAATGGGCAAAACCTTTGAAGCAGCCCTCGAAAGCCGTGAATTTGAGCCTGATGCACCTAACTTCACACCTCGTATCAGCGGAATGATAAGCTTTGCTGATTCTGACTTCACATATAAAATGAGCATTTTAAAAAGCCTTGACGAAAATGGAAGCGACTGTGCAAGATATGCATATTCCTATCCTTCAAAGGCAGGACTCGGACACTTTATTCATACCTACGTGTGCGACGGAAACCCCATTCCCACCTTCCAGGGCGAGCCTGAAAGAGTAGCAATGGAAAACGATATCGACAAGTTTGCAGATAAACTCTGGAACGCACTTGATAACGATAACAAAATTTCGCTTTATGTAAGATATACAAATCTTAAAACAGGCGAAGTTTCAAACAGAATGATAAACAAGAATAAATAAGGAGGATTTTACTGTGAAAGAATTTGAATTAAAATATGGTTGTAACCCAAACCAAAAACCCTCAAAAATATTTATGAAAGACGGAAGCGACCTTCCTATAGAAATTTTAAACGGCAGACCCGGCTACATAAACTTCCTTGATGCTTTTAACAGCTGGCAGCTCGTGCGCGAGCTTAAAGAAGCACTCGGATTACCCGCAGTAACATCCTTTAAACACGTAAGCCCCACTTCGGCAGCAGTTGGAATAAAGCTTCCCGAAAAGCTTAAAAAAGCTTGCTTTGTAAGCGGTATCGAAGGATTTGAAGAATCCCCCTTAGCCTGGGCTTATGCAAGAGCAAGAGGAACAGACAGAATGTGTTCGTTTGGCGATTGGGTAGCACTTTCCGATGTATGTGACGTTCCCACAGCTTTAATGATTAAAAACGAAGTATCCGACGGTATCATAGCTCCGGGCTATGAACCCGAAGCTTTGGAAATCTTAAAATCCAAGAGAAAAGGTGGATATAACATAGTAAAAATCGACCCCGATTTCGTTCCTGAAGAAATTGAACAGAAACAGGTTTTCGGTATCACCTTTGAACAGGGCAGAAACAACTTTAAAATAAATAAAGAACTTTTATCAAACATTGTTACACAAAACAAAAATATGCCCGAAAGTGCAGTAAGAGATTTAATAATAGCACTTATAACCTTAAAATATACACAGTCAAACTCTGTTTGCTTTGCTTATGACGGACAGGCTATCGGTGTTGGAGCAGGTCAGCAGTCAAGAATTCATTGTACACGCCTTGCAGGTACAAAGGCAGACACATGGTTCTTGCGTCAGCACGATAAGGTGTTAAACCTTCCCTTTAAAGATACTCTGGGCAGACCCGACAGAGACAATGTAATCGACGGTTATATAAACAAAAACGAAGAAGATGTTTGTGCAGAAGGTAACTGGCAGAAATACTTTACCGAAAAACCAGAACCCTTAACAGACAAAGAAGCAAGAGAATATCTTGACACTATCGATAATGTTGCATTAGGTTCTGATGCATTCTTCCCCTTCAGCGATAATATTGAAAGAGCAAAAAAGAGCGGTGTAAAATATATTGCTGAACCCGGCGGTTCAATAAGAGACGATGCAGTAATTGAATGTTGCGATAAGTACGGAATGTCAATGGCATTTACAGGAATGCGTCTTTTCCATCATTGATTCTTGCGGAGGAACAGATATGAAAATTATGGTAGTAGGTGGCGGCGGAAGAGAGCATGCCATCATCAAAAAAATAAAAGAAAATAAAGAAGTAACCAAAATTTTTGCACTTCCCGGCAACGGCGGCATAGCTGCCGATGCCGAATGTGTTGATATTGCAGCAACAGATATAGAAGCTGTAGCAGAATTTGCAGTAAAAAATAACATAGACTATGCAATAGTAGCACCCGACGACCCCCTTGTACTTGGCTTGGTTGATAAGCTTGAAGAAAAAAATATTCCCTGCTTTGGGCCCAGGGCAAACGCAGCTATTATTGAAGGCAGTAAGGTTTTTTCAAAAAATCTTATGCAAAAATATAATATTCCAACAGCAGAGTACCGCGTGTTTGACAACGCAGAAGAAGCTTTAAAATATATCGAAACAGCCCCCATTCCCACAGTTATAAAGGCTGACGGATTGGCACTCGGCAAAGGTGTTATTATAGCAAACACAAAAGAAGAAGCAAAAAACGGAATTAAATCAATAATGCAGGACAAACAGTTCGGCAAAAGCGGTGACCGCATTGTTATAGAAGAATTTTTAACTGGCCCCGAGGTTTCAGTTCTTTCGTTTACCGACGGTAAAACAGTAGTTCCTATGATTTCTTCAATGGATCATAAACGTGCGGGCGATAACGATACAGGGCTTAACACAGGCGGTATGGGCACGGTTGCACCAAACCCCTATTATACAGAAGAAATAGCAAAAGAATGTATGGAAAAAATCTTTATTCCTACAATGAACGCTATGAATAGCGAAGGCAGAACTTTTAAAGGTTGTTTGTACTTTGGTCTTATGCTTACAGAAAAAGGCCCCAAGGTTATAGAATATAACTGCCGTTTCGGCGACCCTGAAACACAGGTTGTATTACCCCTTTTAAAAACAGACCTTTTAACAGTTATGCAGGCAGTTACAAACGAAACCTTGGCTGATATAAAGGTAGAATTTTGTGACAAACACGCTTGCTGTGTAATAATGGCATCAAAGGGCTACCCCGAAAAATACGAAAAAGGCTTTGAAATGGATATCCCCCAAAGCATTGCAGACAAAGTTTATGTTGCAGGTGCTAAAAAGAGCGAAGAAAAGCTTTTAACAAACGGTGGCAGAGTTTTGGGAGCAACTGAAATTGCAGACTCACTCGAAAATGCAATTTCGGGAGCCTATAAGCTTGTTTCACAAATCAAGTTTGACAATGCTTATTACAGAAATGACATAGGACAAAGAGCCTTAAAAGCAGACGGAGGAAAGTAATGGTATACAGAGTTTTTGTTGAAAAGAAAAAAAGCCTTGCACACGAAGCAAAAGCTTTACTTTCTGATATTCACTCATTCCTTAATATAAAAGAGCTTACCGATATACGCATCATAAACCGTTATGACGCAGAAAACATATCGGAAGAACTTTTTGAATACGCAAAAAACACAGTATTTTCAGAACCACAGCTTGACATTGCAAGCGAAGAAATTGATACTGAAAATGCCGAGGTTTTTGCAGTTGAATTTCTCCCCGGACAGTTTGACCAGCGTGCAGATTCAGCCGCACAGTGCATACAGATTATTTCACAGGGAGAAAGACCGTTAGTTAGGTCTGCAAAGGTGTACGTTTTGTATGGCAACCTTTCAAAACAGAATATTGACGAAATAAAAAAATATGTAATAAATCCTGTTGAAGCAAGAGAAGCTACCCTCGAAAAACCCGAAACTATAAAAATGACCTACGAAATCCCCACAACAGTAAAAACTCTGGACGGATTTACAAAGCTTTCGGATGAAGAGCTCGAAAAATTTGTTTCGGAATATTCTCTTGCAATGGATAAGGACGATATTAAGTTCTGTCAGGACTACTTTGTAGCCGAAAAGCGTGACCCTACCATAACCGAAATACGTATGATAGACACATACTGGTCGGACCATTGCAGACACACAACCTTCTTAACAGTTATCGACAACGTAAAGTTTGAAGACGAGCTTTTGCAGTCTTCTTATAACGAATACATAAAAACAAGAGAAGCTTTAGGCAGAACAAAGCCTGTTTGCCTTATGGATATTGCAACACTGGCAGTTAAATATTTAAAAGCAAACGGAAAGCTTGATAAAATGGACGAATCGGAAGAAATAAATGCCTGCACAGTTAAAATTAACATTGATGTTGACGGCAAAACCGAGCCCTGGCTTTTACTCTTCAAAAACGAAACACATAACCACCCAACAGAAATCGAACCCTTTGGCGGTGCGGCAACCTGTATAGGCGGCGCAATAAGAGACCCCCTGTCAGGCCGTTCTTATGTATACGGAGCTATGCGTATTACAGGCGCAGCTGACCCGTTAAAACCTGTTGGAGAAACAATAAAGGGTAAACTCCCGCAAAGAAAAATTGTAACAACCGCAGCAGCAGGATATTCATCCTACGGTAACCAGATAGGTCTTGCTACAGGTATTGTAGATGAAATTTATCATCCCGGATACGCTGCAAAGCGTATGGAAATAGGTGCAGTTATAGCAGCAGCACCCGCCGAAAATGTAAGAAGAGAAGTTCCCGCCCCCGGCGATGTTGTAATACTGCTTGGCGGCTCTACAGGTCGTGACGGTATAGGCGGTGCAACAGGCTCATCAAAGGCACACAACTTAAATTCAGTTGAAGAATGCGGAGCAGAAGTACAAAAGGGTAACGCTCCTGAAGAGCGAAAGCTTCAACGTCTTTTCCGAAACGGTGATGCCTGCCGTATGATAAAACGCTGTAACGATTTTGGTGCAGGCGGTGTATCAGTTGCAATAGGCGAGCTTGCAGACGGACTTTATATCGACTTGAACGCAGTTCCTAAAAAGTACGAAGGTCTTGACGGTACAGAGCTTGCAATAAGCGAATCGCAGGAGCGTATGGCTGTAGTTATCGAAAAAGAAAATGTAGATGCATTTTTAGCTCTTGCCGATAAAGAAAACCTTCAGGCAGTACCCGTTGCTACCGTACAGGCACAGCCAAGACTTGTAATGGAATGGAACGGACAGAAGATAGTAGATATAAGCCGTGAATTCTTAAATTCAAACGGTGCAGATAAGCATATTGACATAGAGGTTGCAAAACCCGAAAACTTTGATAAAAAGATAGAAGGCGGCTTTGCCGAAAACTATAAGAACCTTGTGTCAGACCTTAATATCTGCTCAAAACGCGGACTTTCCGAAAGATTTGACTCAACCATCGGTGCAGGCACAGTTTTAATGCCCTTTGGCGGTAAAAATCAGCTTACTCCCGCACAGGCAATGGTACAAAAAATCTCGGTTGAGAAAAAGCATACCGACGATTGCTCTCTTATGAGCTGGGGCTATAATCCCTTCATTTCCGAAAAAAGCCCCTACCACGGTGCATATTTAGCAGTTGTAGAATCTGTGTGTAAGCTTGTAGCAAGCGGTGCAGAATTTTCCGACGTATATCTTACATTCCAGGAATATTTTGAAAAACCAGGAAAAGACGGAAAGCGTTGGGGCAAGCCTTTGGCAGCACTTATTGGTGCATTCAGAGCACAGATGGAACTTTCAATAGGTTCAATTGGCGGTAAAGACTCAATGAGCGGCTCGTTTGAAAACATCGATGTTCCTCCCACACTCGTTTCCTTTGCCGTTACAACCGAAAAAATTAAAAACATTATTTCGCCTGAATTTAAGAAAAGAGGCAATAAGGTTATTTTCTTAAAGGCGGAATATGATAAAGACGGCCTTCCCAAAGCCGATTCCTTAATAAAACTTTTCGATAAAGTTACAAAGCTTGTAAGAAGCGGCAAAGCACTTTCGTGCTACACACCTTGTATGGGCGGTGTTGCAGAAGCTATATACAAAATGTGTATAGGTAACTCCTTCGGCTTTGAATTTAATAACAAATTATCACTTTCGGATATTTTTGCTTATAACTACGCTTCCTTTGTTGTCGAAGTTACAGATTACGATAACGAAGATGATGTAATAGGCTATGTTACAGACTGCAAGGAAATTTCATTTGATAAAGAAAAGCTTTCACTTTCCGAACTTTCAGAAAAATACGAAGATAAGCTCGAAAGCGTATATAGCTGTAATATCAAAAAAGCCGACACAGCTTTGGCAGACTTTAGCTGCAACGCAACATCATATCCTGCGCCTGCAGTAAAGGTAGCAAAACCCAAGGTGCTTATTCCTGCATTCCCCGGCACAAACTGCGAGTTTGACAGTGCAAAAGCTGTTATGGACGCAGGCGCTGAGGCAGAAATTATGGTTATAAATAACCTTTCAGCCGCAGGAATTCAAAGAAGCGTCGAAGAATTTGCAAAGAAGGTTGAATCGTCACAGATTATATTTATCCCGGGCGGCTTCTCAGGCGGTGACGAGCCCGACGGCAGCGGTAAATTTATAACAGCCTTCTTCCGTAACGCGGCAGTAAAAGAAGCAGTAACAAACCTTTTACAGCGTCGCGACGGACTTATGTGCGGTATCTGTAACGGCTTCCAGGCACTTATAAAATTGGGACTTGTTCCTTACGGCAAAATTATCGACACAGACGAAAATTGTCCCACACTTACATTTAATACAATAGGACGCCATCAGTCCAAAATTGTGCAGACAAAAATTGTTTCCAATAAATCTCCCTGGCTTGCACTTACAAATGTAGGAGAGGTATATAACGTACCCATCTCACACGGCGAAGGAAGATTTTTGGCAAGCGACGAAATCATAAAAGAACTTGGCAAAAACGGACAAATAGCAACACAGTATGTTGACTTTGATGCAAATCCGTCAAACGAAGTACACTTTAACCCCAACGGTTCAATGTATGCAATAGAAGGTATCACTTCGCCCGACGGCAGAGTATTCGGTAAAATGGGACACAGCGAACGTATAGGCGAAGGTCTTTACAAAAACGTTCCCGGTAATTACGATATACAAATGTTTAAGGCTGCAGTAAAATATTTTAAGTGAGGTAGATAAAAATGGCATATTTATCAGATATTGAAATTGCACAAAAGTGCGAAATGAAACACATTAAAGAAATTGCAAAAACAGCTCATGTTGACGAAAAATATATTGAACAGTACGGAAACTATAAGGCAAAAGTAGATTTATCACTCCTTTCCGAAACCGATAAAAAAGACGGCAAGCTTGTTTTGGTAACCGCAATTACCCCCACCCCTGCAGGCGAAGGTAAAACCACCACAACAATAGGCCTTGCAGACGGATTAAAAAGAATAGGGAAGGATGTAACAGTTGCCCTTCGTGAACCATCCCTCGGCCCCGTTTTCGGTGTAAAGGGCGGAGCAGCAGGCGGCGGCTATGCACAGGTAGTACCTATGGAAGATATTAACCTTCACTTTACAGGAGACTTCCACGCGATAGGTGCAGCAAACAACCTTCTTGCAGCAATGCTTGATAACCACATTCAACAGGGCAACGCATTAGGAATAGATGTTCGTCGCATCACATGGAAAAGATGCGTTGATATGAACGACCGTCAGTTAAGATTTTTGGTTGACGGTATGGGCGGCAAAGCAAACGGTGTACCAAGAGAAGACGGATTTGATATCACCGTTGCAAGCGAAATTATGGCTGTGTTCTGCCTTGCAAATTCAATTACCGACTTAAAAGAAAGACTTTCAAAAATAATCGTAGGCTATACCTATGACGATAAACCCGTAACAGCGGGCGACTTAAAAGCAGTAGGTGCTATGACAGCACTTTTAAAGGATGCTTTAAAACCAAACCTTGTACAAACACTTGAAGGAACACCCGCCTTTGTTCACGGTGGACCTTTTGCAAACATAGCACACGGCTGTAACTCTGTAATGGCAACAAAAATGGCACTTAAAATGGGCGACTATACTGTAACAGAAGCAGGCTTCGGTGCTGACCTTGGTGCAGAAAAGTTCCTTGATATTAAATGCCGTATGGCAAACCTCACACCCGATGCAGTTGTAGTAGTTGCAACTGTAAGAGCTCTTAAAATGCACGGAGGTCTTGCAAAAACACAGCTTGCAACAGAAGATTTGACTGCACTCGAAAAAGGTATTCCTAACCTTTTAAGACACGTTTCAAATATTAAAAACGTTTATAAGCTTCCCTGCGTAGTAGCAGTAAACCGTTTCCCCACCGATACCGATAACGAAATTGACTTTATAATCAAAAAGTGCAGAGAACTCGGTGTAAACACAGTTTTATCAACAGTATGGGCAGACGGCGGACGCGGCGGCGAAGAACTCGCACGTGAAGTAGTACGTCTTTGTGAAGAAGAAAAAGGCAACTTTACCTTCTCCTATGATTTAAACAGCACAATAGAAGAAAAAATTGAAGCAGTTGTTAAAAAAGTATACGGTGGCGATGGTATAACAGTTATGCCCAACGCTAAAAAGCAAATAGAGCAGCTTACAGCACTCGGCTTTGATAAAGTACCTGTTTGCATTGCAAAAACACAGTACAGCTTCTCAGACGATGCAACAAAGCTCGGCGCACCCGAAAACTTTACAGTAACAGTTAAAAATGTAAAAATTTCTGCAGGTGCAGGCTTCATAGTTGTTTTAACAGGCGATATTTTAACAATGCCCGGCTTACCTAAAGTTCCCGCAGCAGAAAACATTGATGTTGACGAGGACGGAAAGATAACAGGCTTATTCTAAAACACGATAAAAAGACGCAAAGAAGCCTTTGCGTCTTTTTAACAACGGAGAACAATATGAACGACATAAAAATAAAAACCTGTTGCTTTACAGGTCACCGACCCGAAAAACTTAATATCCCCCAAAATGAAATTATCGAAAAATTAAGGATTGCCATAAAAAAAGCAATAGACGAAGGATTTACAATCTTTATTTCAGGTATGGCACGAGGGGTAGATATGTGGAGTGCCGAAATTGTGCTCGAAGAAAAGAAAAATAATTCCGACATAAAGCTTGTATGTGCTTCCCCCTTTGAAGGGTTTGAAAAATCGTGGTCTTATGCTTTTAGAGAAAAATACAAAAGCATACTTGATAGGGCAGACGATGTTAAATTTATATGCGAAGGCTATTCAAAAAGCTGTTTTCATATAAGAAACAGATATATGGTCGATAACTCACAAAGAGTAATAGCAGCATATACGGGCGAATCGGGCGGAACAAAAAACACAGTAATCTATGCCGAAAAAAAGGGTGTAGAAGTCTGCAACATTTTTGGAGAAGATTATGAATATTTTAGTTATTGACGGGCAGGGCGGACAGCTTGGTGCCCAGATTATAAAAGAAATATCTGCTAAATTTTCCGAGGTTGAGGTAACAGCAGTAGGCACTAATGCTACCGCAACAGCAGCAATGCTTAAAGCAGGAGCAAAGCGTGCCGCAACAGGCGAAAACCCTGTATTGGTTTCGGTACGTCGGGCAGATGTTATAATAGGCCCTGTAGGGATAGTTATTGCAGATTCTCTTCTTGGAGAAATAACGCCCAAAATGGCGGTAGCCGTAGGTCAGGCAGACGCAGTAAGAATACTTGTGCCAATAAACAAATGCGAAAATCTGATAGCAGGAGTTCCAAACATCAGTATTACAGAACTTATAAAGGATGTAATTTCAAGACTTGAAAAAATTATTTAATTATCTTGCATAAAAAATAATAATGTGATATACTTACAAGGTAGTCTATGAAAGACTATTTCGAAACAGAAGTTTCTTTATACAATACTATGAAGGTGTTGTTTTTTTCTGAATGGAAAAATAACACCTTTTATTTTTGAGAGGAGCTTCTTATGAAAACTAATAATGTAAGAAAAACTGTTTTATCCGCAATGTTTCTGGCAATAGCTTATGTGCTTCCCTTTTTAACGGGGCAAATTCCGAAAATAGGAGCAATGCTCTGTCCAATGCATATCCCCGTACTTCTTTGCGGATTTATATGCGGACCTGTCTGGGGCTTTGCAGTAGGGCTTATATCTCCGCTTTTTCGCAGTATAGCACTCGGTATGCCCCCAATGTTCCCAAAAGCAATATGTATGGCGTTTGAAATGGCAGTGTACGGACTTGTGTCGGGCATTTTACATAAAGTATTTCCAAACAAAAAAGGCTTTATATATTGCTCACTTTTAATTTCAATGCTTCTTGGCAGAATAGTATGGGGAATAGCAATGTATATATGTATGGGCATCAGCGGAGGAAGCTTTGGCTTTTCAGCATTTTTGGCAGGTGCAGTTACAAACGCTATCCCTGGAATATTACTTCAGATAATACTTGTACCTGTAATAGTTATGTTACTTAATAAACAAAAATTAAAATAGGACTATAAAAATGGAAATAAACGAACTCAAAAAGGAGTATGAACTTTTCCTGCCCCTTTTTACAAAAATTGATTCTATGCTTTGCAAGGGAAAAGTAACCTTGGCAATAGAAGGCGGTAGCGCAAGCGGAAAAAGCACACTCGGCAGTTTGTTAAAGCAAGTATATAATTGCCCGCTTTTTCATACAGATGATTTCTTCCTGCAACCTCATCAAAGAACTAAAGAACGCCTTTTAACTCCTGGCGGGAATATGGACAGAGAACGTTTTTTGGAAGAAATTTTATTGCCCGTAAGCAGAGGCGAAAAGGTGAAATATCAAAAGTTTAATTGCCAGACTCAAAGGTTAGCGGAATTTGCGGAAGAAAACCCTTCAAACCTTAATATAATAGAAGGCGTATACAGTATGCATCCCGAGCTTGAAGGCTTTTATAACCTTTCAGTATTTTTGGATATAGACGAAAAAACGCAGAAAGAACGCATTTTAAAACGCAATACAGAAGAAATGGCAAACCGCTTTTTTTCTGAATGGATACCGCTTGAAAAAGTTTATTTTGAAAAAATGCAGATACTGGAAAAATGTCACATAAAGTTTACAATAAATGACTTGACTTAAAAAAATGAATAAAGTATACTGAAATAAAAAAAGGAAAAATAAAATGACTTTTAAATCAAAAATCGAAAATATATGGTACCATTACAAATGGCATATACTCATAGCCTTGTTTATAGTTGTAGGAATAGTAACTATGACACTGGATTTTGCCCTGAAAAAGGACGACGATTTTTCAATAGGCTATATGGGCGAAGCTTATGCTGATGACACATTTTTTAATCCCGTAAAAGAAGATATATCAAAAATCGTGGGTGACATAAACGGTGACGGCGATGTTTTGATAGATTATAATATCTCTGTGTATACCGAACCAAATTTCTTAACTTACGATTTAACAATAGCAGACCAAAGCAGTATAGGACTTGTTTTTTATTCAGGCAATGTAAGGCTTTATATTCTTGAAGAAAAATTTGTAAAAGAAAACAGTATATTCTTAAAATCGCTTGAAGATATTTTGTCAGAAGAAAAACTTTCTGGCGGAATAATAAGAGAAGTAAATACACAAGACCCCGAATATACTCCCATAGAAAGCGATGGGAAAATTGTAGCAGTTCCCATCAAAAATTTTGAAAAGCTTGCAAATTTAAACTTTATGAATAAAGATAAACTTTATATAGCACTTCGTGCAATAACACATACAGACAGCGAAAAAGAAAATATTGAAATTATTGATCAAAAAGCACTTGAAGTATTTAAATATCTGACAAAGTAATATGTAAAAAAGGCATCCTGCGGATGCCTTTTTTTAGTGAATTTAAAAATTTTCAAAAAAGTCTTGACAAAAGGAAAAAAATAGTTTATTATCTAACTGGAGCGTACTAATGCGATATAGTACACTTTAGAAAGGAGGCAGGCAATGCTGGGAATAACCTTAAATAATCGTTATCCAATTCACGAACAACTTAAAAAAGGCATAGAAAAGCTTGTTTTAAAAGGCGTGCTCGAGCCTGATTCGCCCTTGCCTTCGGTAAGAGAGCTGGCAGCAGACCTTGCAATAAATCCAAACACGGTACAAAAAGCTTATACCGAGCTTGAAAGGGAAGGAATAACCTACTCTGTAAATGGTAAAGGAAGGTTTGTAACAAGTAATGTAGAGGTTGTACGCCGTGCAAAAATAAACCAAGCGTTAGAAGAACTTGCCGAAGATTTAAATAAACTTAAATCACTTGGTGCAAGCGACAGCGAAATCAGCGAATTTACGGCAAAGCACTTAAAGGAGGGAAATAAATGATAAAAGCAACTGACATTCGCAAAGCATATCACAAAGAAAATGTGCTTGAAGATTTAAACCTGCACGTAAAAAAAGGCAGTATATACGGACTTATAGGCTCAAACGGAGCAGGTAAATCCACACTTTTAAATATTTTATCGGGAGTTTTCAAGCCCGATTTTGGAAAAGTACAAATTGACGGGGAAGAGGTTTTTGAAAACATAAAAATCAAAAATAAAATAGCATATATAACCGATAACCCCTATTACTTCAATTCTGCAACAGTCAAAGAAATGGCACTTTATTTAAACAAAATATATTCAAACTTTTCAATGCAGACCTTTGAAGAAATTTCAGCACTTTTCCCAATAGATATAAATAAAAGAATAAACTCTTTTTCAAAGGGGATGAAAAGACAGGTATCAATAATCCTTTCACTTTCCCAAAACCCCGAAATTCTTTTGTGTGACGAAAGCTTTGACGGGTTAGACCCCGTAATACGCCAGCTTGTAAAAAGACTTTTTGTAAGTAGAGCCGCAGAAGGGAATATGACAGTAATTATAGCATCCCATAACCTCCGCGAAATGGAAAATCTTTGCGACACAGTAGGCGTTTTGCACGATAACAAAATAGTTATCGAAAAGAGTATAGGCGATATAAAGAATATGATGCACCGTTATCAGGTGGCATATAAACCAATGATAGACACAGAAATTTTAGAACAAAGGCTCGACATTGTTTCCATGAATATACGAAACAATGTAATAGAGCTTGTAGCAAGAGGCGAGGATGAAGAAATTTATAAAACCCTCTCGGAATATGACCCCTTGCTTATCGATAAAACAGACCTGACATTAGAAGATATTTTTGTTTATGAAATGGAGGTAAAAGGATATGACTTCTCAAAAATGCTTTTGTAGATTAAATATGTTTTTCGAAACCTTAAAGCAGTCAAAATACTTAATGATTTTACATACCATAGTTTTATTTTTGGTATCAACCCTTCCTGCCATAATAGAAGTAAACAATTTAAGAATGCGTATGGAAAAAGAACCCTTATTAAATTATTCTTACGCATACAACACAATTTCAGATTTTTTAAGCGGACAGACAATATTTATTGCCTTAGTTTCGGTAGCGATATGTACAATAAGTGCCATATTTATATATAACTACCTTTTTAAAACCACATCGGTACAGTTTTATTCCGCAATGCCCATAAAAAGAGAAAGTATGTATATCTCAAAATTTTTATCGGGTATGGTATCCTGGATTATACCTTTGGTTTTGATATGTGCAGTAAACGCTATAATATATTTCGGATATGGTTTAGAAGAGTTTTTTGAAATAAGCTTAATTTTCAAAGGCTTCGCAACAGCTCTTTTAAGCTACTTTGCAATGTGGAGCGTAGCGGTTTTTGCTGTGAGCGTATCGGGCAACTTCTTTGCTGCTCTCATTGTTATTGGCGTAGTATTTTTAATATACCCCGCATCAACCATTACGGTTATGGGAACAGTACAGTCTTTCTTCGAAAATATAAGCATAAACTTCAATTACAATGTGGTTTATATTTTCCCGCCTGTATTGCCCGCACTTGATGATTTATACGGAATATCAAAAATGGTAACAGGCGATATAATTTATACAGCAGTGTATAGCGTAGTATTTTTCGTTTTGGGACTTATCTTTTATAAATTCCGCAAAAACGAACATACAAGTAACTTCTTTGCTTATAAATGGATAGGCATATTCTTTAAATATTACGCAACACTTTTGGCATCACTTTTGTTTGGGGCATTGTTCTTTGATATTTCAAACAATGTGTTCACAGCATACATAGGCTATATACTTATAGGCTTTATAGTATTTATAGTTTTGCAGGCAATATTTGAAAAGAACTTTAAAAGTATGTTCTCAAACATAAAATACTTTGCAATTTATATGGCAATAATCTGCATAGCAGTATACTATCCCATAACAAACAGGGAAGAGATTTCTAAAAAAATGCCAAACCCCGAAAACATAAAAACACTTGAAGTTAATATGAGTCTTGATAATCTTGAGCTTTCAGACCCGCAAAATATTGCAGCTGCTCTTTCCTTGTACGAATCGGCAACCCAAAACCAAGATACCGATAAACACTTTTGCTGGGTGTCGGTTGAAATAAAAAATAATCCTTTGTTCAGCGTACACCATAGTCCCAATAACTGGGCAGCAAAGGAACAAATAAACCTGTTCCTCGAAAGAGTGTACGATACAAGGGAATACCAAGACCAAAAAGCTAAAGCAATAGATAACGTAACAAACATAGATTTTGTACAAAAGATTATGACAATATATAATGACGAGAGAGTTCTTTCGCAAAAGAGCAGAGAACTGTTAAAAATTTATAAAAAAGATTTTATAAATTATTCCTACAGCGATATAAAAGACAGCGGCTTGTATGCTTCCATAGCAACAGACAATGGCGAGTTCTTTGTATATAATTGTTATCTTGATACAGTTGAATATTTAAAAAATAATTATGATATAGAATTTTCGCCCGATAAGGTAGAAAGAATAAGAGTATTTACTTACCGGCACGATGAAGAAGGCAAATATTCCGAGCGTGATTTGTATTCAACAAACATTCCGTCCGAAATGGCAGAATTTTTAAAATCCACTTCTCAAGTTACAAAAATGTACAGAGATAATATTGTGGTTGAAATAATGGAAAAGGGAAGAACAGAACCTTATACCGCAGAACTTGAACTTTACTTTTTACCCAAAGATATAGTTTCTAAATTGAATTTAAATAATTTATACTAAAAAAACAGGTCGGTTAAACCGACCTGTTTTTTATGTAAACTTCAAAAAATATCCTGTCTTCCTTCAAGCGCCTTTGCCAAAGTAACCTCGTCAACATAGTCAAGGTCACCTCCAACAGGAACACCTCTTGCAATACGAGTAACCTTTACACCAAACGGAGCAATAAGCTTTGCAATATAAAGAGCCGTAGTGTCGCCTTCGGCACGTGGACTTAATGCCATAATAACCTCACGCACATCGCCCTTTGCAATTCGGTTTACAAGCTCTTTTATTTTAATATCGTCAGGGCCTATTCCGTCTATCGGGGACATAACACCGTGCAAAACATGGTAAAGTCCGTTATACTCACGGGTTTTTTCCATGGCAGTAACATCCTTTGGTGTTTCAACAACACATATTACCGATGTATCACGCTTTGGGTTTGAGCATACCCCGCAAAGCTCTGCATCTGTAAAATCCTGACACATCCGGCAAAGATGAATACTCTTTTTAACATGGAGTATAGCCGAGGCAAAGCTTTCTGCCTGCGAGTCCGACATAGACATAACATAAAAAGCCATGCGTACAGCAGATTTTCTGCCCACTCCCGGGATTTTTTCAAACTGTTCTATTAAGTTTGCAATAGGTGGAGAGTACATAACGTCACCTCAAAAATTAAAACATACCCATGCCGGGCAAATTCATCCCTTGGGTAATTTTACCCATAGTTGAAGATGCAAGCTCATCAGCTTTTCTTAAGCCTTCGTTTACAGCCGCAACAATTAAATCTTCAAGCATTTCTGCATCGTCGGGGTCAATAACGTCGGGATTAATTTTAATCGAAACAACCTCTTTTTTACCGCTTACAGTAACAGTAACCGCACCTCCGCCAACAGAAGCCTCAACATTTTTATCTTCAAGCTCTTCCTGAGCTTTCAATAAATCCTGCTGCATTTTCTGTGCCTGCTTTAACATATTGTTCATATTGGCACCGCCGCCCATACGTGGGAATCCGCCTTTTGCCATAAAAATCATTCCTTTCTAAAAAGCTTCAAGGCTTTTAAGTCTGTCATTATAACTTTCAGCCTTTTTTTCACTTATAATAATATCAGTTTCAATTTCGCAAGCCCTGAAAATTGCATCCTTCAAAAGCTTAAGATTATCTGCATCCAAAAGCTCACGGCATGTTACAAACTCATTGTGGTCTGCATATTCAAGACAAAGTCTTTCGTTTTCCTCCGAAAGAATGGCATTTTCAAGAGCAAACGCTACTTGCAAATGGTTTTCCGTAAGCAGAGAAGTTTTAATGTCTGCCCATTTACGCTTTATAGCATCCAATGTGCCAGAAGACTTTACCTCTTCTTTTTGCACTTTAGAAGCTTCCTTTTTAAATTCAGGTGCAGGCTTTTCTGCACTCTTTTGAGCTTTTGCAGGAGCCGGAGCAACACCTCGCTTAACCGCAAGCTCAAGCTCGCCTATTCTGGCCGCTAAAGCCGAAGGGTCTGCATCAAAAATGGGGTTTATCATTTTTATAACTGCAATTTCAAATAAAACCCTTGCGTTAAACGAAAACTTTGCCGCCGCAGCAGTTTCCGAAACAAGTCTTATAATATTTATAAGCTGTTCCTGCGAAAAAAGCTTTGATACCGAAACAAATTTTTCAGCCTCTTCCTGCACCATGTCAAGCATTTTTGCGGCATCAGAGGTAAATTTGCATAAAAGCAGATTTCTTACATAGGCCGCAAAATCTTCAACAAACGAAGGGATATTTTTGCCCGAATCAACGTAATCTGTTATAACCTGCATTGCCTTTTCAGAGTCCTTCTCTGCAATAGCACAGGCAAGATAAGATAAAACTTCGGTATCAGTAACCCCTAAAAAAACAGAAATATCATCATAGGGAAGGTTACCGTCGCCAATAGCTCTGCACTGGTCTAAAATACTTAAAGCATCACGCATCGAGCCGTCACCTTTTTCGGCAATAACACGAATACTTCTCGCATCAGGCTTTGCCCCTTCAGCTTGCATTATGCTTGTAAGCTGTTTTTCTATATCCGAGGTTGTAATTCTTTTAAAATCAAATCTCTGGCAACGCGAAAGAATGGTTGCAGGAACCTTATGAGCCTCTGTTGTTGCAAGAATAAATCTTACATGCTCTGGAGGCTCTTCCAATATCTTTAAAAGTGCATTAAAAGCACTTTGAGAAAGCATATGAACTTCGTCTATAATATAAACCTTGGTATTAAGATGCGAGCCGCCAAAACGTGCCTCATCCCTTAAATCACGGATACTGTCAACACCTGTATTTGATGCAGCATCTATTTCGGTAATATCAAAAATCGAGCCGTCTAAAATCCCCTTGCAGTGCTCACATTCATTACAAGGATTTCCGTCTTGTGGATTTTGACAGTTTATTGCACGGCTTAAAATTCTTGCAGTAGAGGTTTTACCTGTACCGCGAAGACCGCAGAACAAATAGGCATGACCTACCCTTGATGACTTAACTTCGTTTTTAAGGGTTTTTGTAATATGCTCCTGCCCTACAACCTGGTCAAAAATAAGCGGTCGCCATTTTCGGTATAATGCCTGATAAGCCATATTGGGTAAGCCTCCTTTGTAACTAAAATAAAAGTCGTACACCCCTTCTTCGAAATATTCCTACATACGGTTTCAATGCGGCTTGCTCTTGCCGGGCTGTCTTGCGGCACACACAGAATACCGCTTATCGCTGCTCGGTTCCCCGCCTGACGAGGTTCACGGGCCCATGTTGCGCAAGGACCGGCCGTCAACACCGCCCACAAAGGCCTGCTACACAGGAATACACCTTAGAAAGGGAGTTTGCCCCCGCTATAGCGGATTGCGGGTACAAGGCACCGCTAACTCCCCAGCTAGTACGACTTACTTATTATACACCATTTTTAAAATTTATTCAATATAAAAAACAAAAAATTAAAAAAAACTTGACAAAAGGCATTAAATTTAGTATAATAATGCCCGTAGCAAAATAGGGGTATAGTTCAGCTGGTAGAGCAACGGTCTCCAAAACCCCGTGCCTACAATTGAATATATTGCTCTTTAGGGGTATGATGTAATGGTAACATGCCGGTCTCCAAAACCGTTCTTGAGGGTTCGAGTCCTTCTACCCCTGCCAATATATTTGGCTCAAACACTGGGTTTGAGCCATTTTTTATTGTCAAAACTCGAGAGCAGTAATCTTCAGTTTTTTGAGCATCAATTCTGATTTTCTTCGAAAATATTTCACGGCGCGTGGTCTTTTGATTCAGACATTTTTGCCCGAAATGAGCATCAATTTCGCATGCGGTCGCATCCGTTTCTAACGATTCCGTCTGCTACATCATCATTTTAGCATCACTTGATTTCGGCAATTCCGCCGATTTCGGTTGTAGAGAGCAATTCTGCGAGAATATTTTTAATTCTCGCAGATATTTTTTTGTCCAAATACAATTCGGCTTTTCTTTGGTTACTGTATATTAAAATTTGATACACCCTGAGTTTAAATTCCCAGGGTGTATTTTGGTGTTTCAGATTCTTTATATTTCGAATCCATCTGTGATTCCATTCAGCCTTGAGGTGTCCTTCTTTACATAGTACATCTCAGTTATCTGTGATGTCGTGTGTCCGAGTATGTCTGCCACTTGCTTTGGGCTGAGTACTTTGATGCTACCATCAGGTTGTTTCACTCCGTTTACTAAGTTGGTTGCAAAGGTGTGCCTTAGCGAGTGCAGCCCTTTTCTTTCTATCCCTGCAGAATCCAGGATTCTATAGAATCTCTTTCGGAAGTTCACCGGCTTTGTGAAGTTGCCATGCTCATCGCATATCAGCGGCGTATCCTCTCCGAAGTAGTATTCTGCTCTAAGCTCTTTTATCGCCTCTATCGCGGCATCATTCAGTGGTGCGGTGCGATTGCTTGTCAGCGTCTTTGTTTTACCCACCTTGGCTGATTTTCCGCCTGTAGCTTTGGTGCCTTCTCGGTTGTATACTTCTTTCATCGAGTTTTGGATTTTCATTTGCCTTTTCTCGATGTCGATATCTCGGTTATTTACCGCTAGTATCTCGCCAGGCCTTGCTCCTGTGTTGAGCATTAGGATATATGCGGCAGCTTGTTGGTGCTTTCGTTCTCCGTTTGAGTATGTGGCGTAGGCTTCTTCCTTGAACTTTTTGAGTTCATTCGGATCGAGTATGGTTATTGTCTCGCATTCAGGCAGTAGTTCCTTACCTTGTGCTGACAGGAAGTTTGGCTTTTTTATCATTTCCACATTATCCATTGGGTTCTTGCTTATCATTGCTTCGAGGTACATTGTCCTGAAGTATTCGTTTAGGAGTACATAGGCTTTCTTTACTGTTGAGAAGGATAATCCTTTGTTCATCCAGTGATTCAGCAGATTTTTTATATCCGCTGCTACGATGTCACCGACTACCTTATCTCCGAGTATGGGATATACCTGATTTATTGCCGTACATTCGCATCTGTCGTATGTCGTTTGTTCTACTGCAGGGAATTTGAATATCTCAAGCCAATTCTGCATGCTGTCCTTGAGCAATTTCTTGCTTTCGTCAGACAGTTCGACCTGATTCTCGAATTCCGCAATGTAGGCGGTGATTTTCTTGTTGGCTTCCTGTTTGGTAGTTCCTGAGAAGGATTTCCTTTTGCGGTTGCCTTGCTCGTCCATGTACCATACGACTCCGCCCCAACGACCGTCTGTTCTTTTGAACACATTTCCGTTTGTAAGTAGCTTTCTCTGCATTATCTCACTTCCTTTATTTTGTATTACCATTTTGGCAACACAAACAATACCGTAAAGACCGTTACAAGTCAAGCGGTTTTGGCAAACAAATCTGCAAAGAATTTCAAAAGACATATAACAGTAATTTTATTGATATATAGTAAAAATTAAAGCTGTTTTATTTTGTGATGGTATTATCATTAAAAAAATAGGCTCTATAATAAAAGTTGGGGTAACCAAGTAGAGCCTACGAAAAAATAATAAAAAAGGTAGAGCATATTTGGAAGAAATCCGTTAAAATGGAAATGACGAGTAACCATGAACGGAGAACCAAATATGCTCTACAAACATTTTACAGAAAAACTTCTCGGATTGCAAGGGTTAAATATCACAAATATCGAGGAAAACGAAAAAAACATCTCAATATACGCAGAGTTGGAACGAAAAGAACATATATGTATCTGTTGCGGAGCGGTAACGGATATGATTCACGACTACTGCACACAAGTAATCAAAGACATCTCGGCTTTCGGCAAGCTTGTAAATATCGTTTTACGAAAGCGAAGGTATCGATGTACTTGCTGTGGTAAAAGATTTTTTGAAGAAAATACATTTCTTCCTAAATATCATAGAATGACTAATCGTCTTGCAGCTTTTGTGATAGATAAACTCCGCGATGAACGCTCTTTCACAAGTGTAGCAAAAGAGGTTAACCTTTCGGTATCTACTGTTATCCGTATGTTTGATATCATCTCTTATCCTAAAGCCAAACTGAATACAGCTTTATCCGTTGACGAATTTAAAGGAAACACAAACGGCGAAAAATACCAATGCATTTTAACAGATCCTATCAACAAGGTTGTTTTAGATATATTACCCGAGCGATACGGACACTATTTAACCAAATACTTTAAAAGCATACCACGAGAGGAACGGAAACAAGTAAAATACTTCGTAAGTGATATGTGGAGAACATATGCCGATACTGCCAATGTATGGTTTAAAGATGCAACTCTGATAATAGATAAATACCACTGGATAAGGCAAGCTATATGGGCATTTGAAAACATCCGAAAAAAAGAGCAAAAGAATCTTAGTCCCGAGCTTCGCAAATATTTCAAACGATCAAAGTCTCTGCTGATAAAGCGATATGATAAGCTCAAAGAAGAGCAAAGACAACAGGTTGATGTGATGCTTTACTATTCTGCAAACATAAGCCGCGCTTATTGGTACAAAGAAGAATTCTTGAAAATATTAACTCACAAAGAACCGGAATTAGCTCAAAATGCATTGGCAGAATGGGTGAAAAACGCGGAGCATTGCGGAATATTGCCGTTTGAAAAATGTGCTGATACTATTCGCAATTGGTATACAGGTATCACAAACTCTTTTTCTACCTCAATCACCAACGGCTTTACTGAAGGCTGTAACAACAAGATTAAAGTTCTTAAACGTAACGCGTACGGTTACAAGAATTTCAATAGATTCAGAAACCGTATTTTACATATATTTTCCCATCAGCAGCTTCATAATCAACAAGCAGTCGTCTGATGACGACTGCCTGCCTAATCACTTTTTCATTTTAACTCTTTACCCCAACTATTGACAAAGAGCCAAAAAATAAAAGCATAGCGCAGTTAATAAAAATTAACTTTACTATACTTTAATTTTTAGCACGATTTTTAAAAATTTTTTGGTAACAGTTTTTATTGAAATGCCCGTTTTTAAGGGCATTTCAAGCGGCTCATAAAATGAACATTTTCCGTTTTTCCAACAGCTTATATACGGACAAGCTTCTGATCGCTTGTCCAGTTCGTAACTATCTTTACCTGTTTTGCATCTTGGACATATCTGTTTTTTCCAAATCATATCGCCGCCTCCTTTGCTGTTAATTTTCAAGGTTACCTTTCATCATCCCGACCTGCAACTGCTAACGCACAGTACATTGCTACAACAGAAAAAACTGCAACTATTCCAGCTATGATTCCAATAATAGTTTTCATAAATCTTGTCCTTTCTTTTTCAATTTTCTCTATTGTGCTTAGCTCTGGTCAGCATTTTTATTGCAAAATAGAGTAACTCGTGTTTTTCCACTATATGTACAAGTATAGAGTACTAAATCATATCCACTATTTTGAACTTTCTCAACATCAGTTGGTTTTAGTACTTCCATTCTCGCAACACTATATGTATGCTTATTCTTGCTTGTGTCTGTGAGAATGATTTCATCACCTATGTTGAGACTAGAGAGATTCCCAAAATGTTTTTTATAGTTATGAGCTGCAATTACTATATCGTCTGTATTGATACTACCAAATTGACGACATGGAGCAATTTTCAAACGCGCATAATCCCATTCTGATAACACGGGTAATTCTATTTCTATTTTAGGAATTTCAATAAATCCAATGTATTCATAACCATTTATATCAATTGTTATCTCATCGGAATCATTAGTTTCGTTATTATTCAGTTCACTGTTTTCCAAAGCACTCAATACATTCTCAGTTTCCTTATAAGACTGTTGTTCCTGATAATTATTATATAAAAATAGGCTTAGTGCTGAACAAATCAGCACTAAGCCAAATATAACAAATATAGTGCCTATCCTACGAATATTCATTATGATTTTTTCCTTTTTTTTAGTATAAGAAATAGGCCAGAAAGAAGGATAAGAAGACCTATTCCACCCAAAACAGGAATCGGCCAATTTAATTGTCCGGTTTGGATCAAAATGGCACTATTAGTTATATTTACTACATCGCCTGTTACTTTATAATACGGTGTGTATCCCTTCGGAATATTGACTTCTACAACCTTCCAATCTCCATGAGGGGAAAGATTATCCCATGTGTATGTCCAATTATTCCATTCTCCTAAATGTACTGTTTCGATTCCTTCTGCGCCGTTATATAGCTGAACAGTTACGCTGTCAGGTCTGTTACCTTCATCACTGTCATTCCATATCTTATTTACTGTCAGCTTTACAGGTTCTCCTTCATCTGGCACCGAAACCTCTGGCGGTGTATCAGTACCAGGTTCAGGATCATTTATAGGAGGATTATCTTCCTTTACATCGGGATCATCTTTGGGATCAGTTCCGGGCTTATCTTCCGGATCCTCTTCAGGTGGATTTGGTGGTTTTGGTGTATCAGACTTTTCAACATTGGTTATTATTGTTGTATTTCCGGTTGTCGAATACTTCGCAGTATAACCATCCGGAACATCTGCTTCTTTTACACTCCATTTTGCCAACCTGCTTAATTTACTCCATGTGTACATCCATTGATTTTCTGCATTTAATTCAATTGTTTCGTGGACTTTACCATTTTTGAGGAGGTTAACTGTAATGCTTTCTGGTCTGTCTTTACCGTCATCTTCCCAGAGTTTTCTAACGGTTAATTGACTGTTGTTTGTAGATGGTCCTGATGGTCGGTCGAATGCTTCGACAACGAAAATCCAATCAACCTCTCCTATTCTGTTAGCATAACGATTATCCAATTCTATAGGAACAGTTAATTCAACTTTTATCGTAGTAGATTCATTTCGATTAAACTGTCCCAATAAAGTGTTCTCAGATAGTTGGTTTTCCTTATCAGGTGAACCTTCGAAAATCAGTTTATCGCCATTCCATACTTTCATGGAAAGTTGCGAGAGAAAATCGTTCATAGACTCCAAAGTTTCTTCACCATTTACAACTATCTCGCTGATAGGATTACTTTCATCATGTGATTTTGCTCGAATATATACCTTTATGTAGTCACAATCCGTTGCAGTGTTTTTTACAGTTATAGTTTCTGTTAAAACATCACCCGGCATTACGTTTTTGAAGTTCCGGAAGAGGTCTGTTTGTGAATAAATGCTTCCTGCACCAAAGTCGAACAAATCCTTTTTTCCTTTGTATGCAATCGTATGATTTTCCGCAAAAACAGGCAAGACAAAATTTAATGTCAAGACAAATGTAAGCAGAAAATATAACATTCTTTTACTTTTTAAATGCATTTTATTTCCTCCTTACTTACTTATCTGACCGTTGGTAACTGTTACACCCCAACTACTTTCTACTGCCTTTGTGGGTTTGCTTTGTATTGCAGATGCTAGGATTTCCACGCTAAGGCCGTAACCTTCCAAACCGCTTCCTTTAATGCTACAGTTTTCAATTAAAACTCCCGTTTCCTTCTGAGGAGAAACTGGCTTAGTGTAATAATAAAATCCATTTTTCTCAAGCCAGTCAGAATTATTTATGGTAATTGTATAATCCTTATCCTTTTGAGGCTCCATAGCGTATACATTACCTGCAGAATCTTTCCATGTTACAATTATAGCAGCACGAATGTAACTTTCTGTATCTCCGGTATTTAATACACGTACATTTGATTTGTCTACACTTGTACCATTTATAAATTTCTCTTCTACAACCTCACAAGCAACATTGGAATAATTAAAAGTGTTTTTTACTGAATCCGTCCGTGTAACTAAAAATGCCAATGTAGAGCCTGCCACAGCAGCAAAAATCGAAACTAATACAACGAGTATTATGCTTTTATTAAATCTTTGTTGTCTTCTTCTTGCGTGTTTGCCTCTACTCATTAGTCTCGACCTCCTCTTCACCAGATGTATCTGCTTTACTAGATGCATTTCCTTTACCAAATCTATTATCGCAATAAGCATTACCATCTAACCAAAATATTTTCGTCCTTTCGTTTTCAAAAGGAATCGCTGTTCCATCGGCATCGACAGAAACTTCTTTAATTGGGTCTTTTGGACTGTATCTCCAACTCCAATCGCTTATTTCTTTTACTTGATACTTACCTACAGGCAGATCCTTAATAGTTACACTATCGTTTCCATGGATGACTACTGTAATACTGATATTTGTATTGTTTGCATCAATACCTGTAACCTTAAAAATGAAACTTTGATTTTCGTCAATATCGTCAGCTCCCGACTTAGTTATGGTTAGATCAGCTAAAGCTCGTTTATAATAAAATGTATAAACATTTAGCTCGGCCTTATCACCTTTCTCTATTTTTATATTAATTGAACCTGAATCACGAGAAGAAGTGTAGCCGTTAATTTGCTTTGCGTTTTTCACAACCTGCGCACCATAACGGGCAATATCTCTTTCAGGTTCTGCAAGCACCTTATCTGTACCTTCCTCAACAAACCTGAACTCATACGGATACAGGTTTCTGTTATAATACAGTTTTAGAACCAATCCTTCTGCTGTAACCGTACCAGATACTGTTGAGTTTCCTGTTTCAGGTGTAACATCTTTATCATTCGCAGTTGCACGGATAAAATTGAAGCCATCAATCAGTAGGATAGATGCACTAAATTCGCCATTAATTGCAGTGTTTAAACTTGAAGTATTCTGATACACTGTATATCCTTCACCCTCTATATTTTGAATATAGTGGATTACTTGAACTGGAGCATGTTCAGTATCTTTAATATAATAAAAAGTAATTATGTTTTCCTGCTCATTGGCAGACAACACCAAGGTTTTCTGATAAGCATCAGGCATATATCCAGATATTATTTCAAAAGTCTCTGTTACAATGGCTTTAGTTGTCACAGAGTTTTTATCAAATTCGAGCTGTTCACCTGTCGCTTTATCAATATATCGCACTGTATAATTGACTTTATCTTTTGCAACATATACAAATGTAAATATGTTTTTCGAAGCATCATCCGCACTCAGTGTAATGGAATGACTGCTTGTTTCGGGAAAATATCCTTCACGATACTCTTCATTAAGGTCATCTCCTGCTTTTGCAAGAAAAGTTTTTGTTGTTCCTGCCAATGCCTGACCTGTTGTTGAAGGTGCAATATAAATGAGTTTTTCTCCTTCTTCAACAGCATATTTAATTGTATAATTTACTAATACATTCGATGACCATTTTCCATAAAGTACAAGGTCCTGATTAACAGGCATTGAAAAATCAAAAGCTCTTTCTTTGCCGTCACTTCCCTCGTAGAACCAACCCACAAATGAATAACTGCCATTTGTAGGAGTTTCTGGTTTTTCTGCAAGGGATCCATGTGAAACTGTTTGAGTTTCACCTATCTGCTTATTAAGATCGTTAGTTTTGAATATCTTGACAGTATGTGTTTTTGGTGTCCATTTTGCATAGAGTGTTAAATCGTTTGCAGGCATCTTTACAGTCTCAAAATCAACCTTTGTATCACCGAAGAAGGGAGACTCGTACCAGCCTTCAAATACATATGCATCGGGTTCAAAATTTACAGGATAGTCTGGGTTAAAATTGTAACTCTTCAGAGGCGCCTCATACTGCACTCTGCCACCCGCATCAGATACAGTTGTACCATGATTGGAGAAAGTTAAGTTATAAGAAACACGATCATAATACAGATAATTCACATGGTCATAGCCATTTCCAGAACCACCAAGTTTTGCGCTGTCTTGATTGTTCTGATAAGTACCAAACGCAGGATCCGCATTGCTCCGACTTCTGCTAAATCCGTCTATATTATGGTATTCCTCTTCATAGGTAATATAATTAAAATTATGCTCAACGGACTTCATAAGTTTATATGTTTTACCATTGAATGTTCGGGTAGTTAATCCCGACAATTCTTCACCATTGACAATTTCAACATAATAATATATCACACATTTCGTGCCTCGATTTTCACCAGTAAACGTTACATCATTGCCCGGCATAACGTCAAGCGTCTGCAATGCATAGCCATATGTATCGCCGTCTTTATCTGTCCATGAATATCCACTATATGAAGTACCATTTTCACTCACTATAGGAAAGTAGTGAGAAATTTTTGACTCATATTTACGGTTAACTACCTTAACGATGCTTTTTGAGCTAGCATTTTTACAGCTGTTGTTGTGCGTATGTTCAATTTTTTCACAGTCATAACAAACAGTGCTGTGAGTGTGTTCGTATCCATATGTACACTTATTTGTATTTGCTGGAGAGTAAGCACTATGATTGTGCCTCCTAGCATTACAACATTCATCACAAGAATGTTGGTGTTCAGGCAAAGTACAAACAATCTTGCAGTTGTCATGAGAATGTTCCTCTAAAACGCAAAGTCCATCAGCTTCAAATATTAAGTTATATTTATTTCTTGTATAATAAACATTCACAACAGTTGAACCATCCCCCTGAACGGTAACATTTTCATCTGCATGAGAATATGTGAAGTGTTCATCATCTCTTTCAGAAAAATCACGTTCTTTATACTCAACACCATTGACTATCGTCCCGGATTCAGCTGGCACATTTTCTAACACACCAGCCTGAGAATAACCGTCATCATCAGCATTTTCATACCAAAAAACAACATCAAAAGAAGTGTCTCCAACTGTCCACTGTGCCGTAAACCGTTTATTTTCTGCAGGCATGGTGTCAGGAATTGGGCCGTCCCAACCTGTGAAAGAATAGCCAGGTCTGTTAGGTGTACCCACACTAATGGGTGTGCCATATCGGGCATAAATGGGTTCTACACCATATCCGCCACCCAAATCAAATGACATTAAATAATAATAACGATCATAATATATCTCTACTTCAGTACTTCCGTCTGCAGCAATTTCAAGAGTAGTATCATAGTTATAAGCATAAAATCCTTTGTACTCTTTTTTTAGATTTTCACCAACTGTTGAACCCGTATAACCTTGCATCGTTTCGGTTTCGTCTAATATGTAATAATCATTTTCTGCATTTTGTTTGTAATGATATACTTTAAATTCAACTTCTGCCGGATAGTATGTAACAGTATAAATTTCATCTTGTGTAATCGAAGAAATATCAATAGTACAAGAATCCTCTTTGGGAGCAAATCCTTTTACCATAGGGTTTTGTATAGTCTCTTTTACCTCTGATCCTTTTGGAAATGTTCCGGACCATGACGGAGCTGCGATTTCGCCATTTTGATACACATAATTTATAATGACAGTATAGGTTTCAAGTTCACTTCCAGAATCTCCGTTTTCATCAGCAAGCATAACGCCATTAACCTCGTCTGCATTTGAAAAAGTGCTTAATTTCATTATACTATATTCTGCATTCGCACCATTTTCAATTGGATTATTATCACCATCAAGGCTGTCATTCTCAATCGTTAATTCTGTGACATCTTCGTCATCACTGTGAATCTCATAATCTGTGGGACTTCCATTTTCTTGAGTTTCGTCTTCATCGAGTTTATCTTCTTCATACGGGATTACAGTTACTTCAATTGGGTCACCCTCAATTACCTTTGAGGATTTTCTTGTTGTAAGTCTTATTTTGGCTTGAAATTCATCTAGTACAGTAGCGACAACACCATATGATAGTAAAAATTCTGGTTCATCTGCTCCATAAATGTCAATCCAGGTTTCGTCAATGAAAATCTGCCATTGATAATCCACATCACCAGACAAAGAACTTTCGCCAATGAGCTTTTTCTTCTCATATTGTGGCAACTCTATTTGTTCCCCAACTTCGTTACCTTCTTCATCAATAACAGTAATGTTGTCTTTTTCAGTTATCTCTATAATAAGTGAATCGTATGCATCAGCATCTTCGCCTAGGTAATTTTGAAATACCCAAGGATACTCAATTAATTTCTCCGGCGCCTCACAATCCGGAGCGGCCTCTACTTTATACCAAAGACAAGGTAAATCCCCTTCATTATTAGAAATATGGTAATCCGTAATAACAACTTTAAATCCTTCTTCCAAGTCTTCCTCAATAAGTTGATATTCTGTATCCCAAGATAAATTAGAAGGATCATCACTTACGGGGAAATAGTCATAGACATCAGTATTGAATGTGGCTATACAACCAATATTCTTTTCATATTCAATTGTTTCTGAATATGCCATAGCAATAAGACTATTAAACAAACTTGTAACCAACATCGAAATTACGAGGAATACTGATATTGCCCTATTCTTTATATTGTTTTCTCTAATCATTTACCAAATTCTCTCCTTCCGAATTGCTTGGCCAACCCTTGATATCTTTAACACTTCCACCTTCGGGAATAGGATTGTTTGCTGTTTGCACCGCCTGTGCGTTGATAATTATTTTAGCTGTACAATTTTGATATTCATTTCCCATATTGGGGTTGAATTTCACTTCTTTAAAAAGTTCCTCTGTTAGCTGTTCAGGTTCAACGGCTGTTTTATAATAATAATATCCGTCACCGCCATCTATCCATCCATCAAGGACAGAGTATTCAATGACTTTTTTGTTATCTCCTATTGTCAGGGGAAGAGATTCACCAGCAGGATTTGTAATAGTGGATTCTACATTAATCCGTATCCAAGCCTCATTGCTTCCTGCGTTTTTTACTTGTACAATTTTAGAGACTGTTTTCCCGGGCATTACACCTTTAATTCCTTCTTTTGGAAAATCAACTAAAACATCATTACTCCCCTGTGTTTTTTCTATTACTTCAATATTAACACCTCCGGAGGTTATTATATTGTGTGCCACCTCTTCGTCAGTAAAATATGCTAGCGTACCTGATATTGCAACAGATAAACATATACCAACAATAGCATACAGAAATATTCTTTTCTTCATATTGTCGCTCCTTCCAATGACATTCTGCATATTATTAATTTGTTAGTTGCAGTTCACATAAGAACATTTGAACCGAAGCTCAAATGCTCTTATGTGAACTGCTCCAAAACGGAGCAGTCCTGAACAAGACACTTTAGTTTGTAAGTTAATGTACGAATTTGTTTTTTATTGAGCAGGAACAACTGCTGTCCATTCCACATCATATGTACCGGGAACACCAAACTGGGTATTCAAAGCTTCATAAGCTTCTTCAAATCCTGCTTTCTGGCCACCTTCCGCAGCAACAAGAATCTTTGGTGTTTCACCAAGAACATTGATAATTTCTGTCATCTGCTCATTGGTAACTTCCTTATCAAGATATACCTTGTTGATTGCAGTTGTAGCTGTAGTAACTTCGCTACCTAAAATACTTTCGTATGTGGCAACATAAACATTGTATAAGATTCCATCAATCTCCTGCTGATACATATTCCATGCACCACCATTTTCAGGATAACCAGGACCGTATGATGAATTGCCGTCTACATTTGTTTTGTGCCAATTCCACTGACCGTCTGCCAATGATTCTTTATTAAAGTTCCAATGAAGTGTGTTGTTGTATGCTGCAAACTGTGGTTGATCTTCACTACCGCTATCAAGCATTGAAGGAATAGCGATATGAACACGAACATATGCATCTTCTGAACCTGTATTTTTTACTGTAACTTCTTTTTTGATGTCAATACCAGGCATAAGTTTAGCATTTTCTGAATCGAATTCTTCTATCAGATCAATTTTTACATCTCCAGTTGTAAATACATTAGTTGCTGTCTCTGTATCTGTGAAGTAAGCCAATGTGCCACCGATGATTGCAACAGCAGCCAATGAAATTACTACACAAAGGGCTAAAATTTTCTTTTTCATGACTATAATCCTTTCGTCAAATTTTCTTTTACACTCACCAAGGAATACTTAGATTAGTTTGCATTGTTTGCAATCCCTTGCGCTTTTGCCCATGCTTCTGCAGGTGTAAATGGTGTGTTATTTGTTTTATTGAGTTGCACTGCATAGGCTGTGAATGTGAGCGTAGGCTGGTTTTCACCATTGATTGCATTCATCTGTGCTTTTGTAACTTCAGGTCTTACAAGAACTTGGTTGTCTTCCCAAGTGAAATTCCCATCCTCACTACTTGTGTACTCGCCTGATGCTAAAAGTGAAAATTCCCTTGTTGTATCTTCTGCCTTAACTGTTCTGTAGTAAACACCATCTTCAAGTTTAGTCCAATCTGCAACTATTTTATAATCCGCCAAATATGTATCGTAGTTTATTGACTTGTCAATCTTTACAAACAGATAACAGTCTTCACTACCCTTTGCAACAGAAACTTTAGGATCCTTGTCAATAGTATGACCGGGAATCATCTTATAATCTTCTGTCGTCTCGTTTAAGGTAATTTCGATGTCGCTGTCGGTAAACACATTTGATACGGGCTTAGTATCATCAATTAACCACGCCATTGTACCACCGATTGTACCGCCTAAAATAAGTACCGCCGCCAGAATAACTGCAAAAGCCTTATAGCTAATTCCAACATTCTTCTTCATGTCATTTCCCTCCTTTCCTGTTGATATTTATTTCATTAGAACGAAATTGTGTTTCATCCTTAGAAAACATATTTAATTATTTTTTAAATGCTGCCCATGCTTCGTCTGCATTAGCAAATCCATCTGCCTGAATTGCGTGTGCTTCGACCTCAATTTTAAGCTCTGAAATTGTTGCAAGCTGTTCTTTAGTAATATCACCAGGAACCTTGATCGTTTCAAACAAGTCATCAAGCACAACATCTCCGTCTGGTGCTGCAACAGTCTCTTTGTAACGGAACTCATAAGAACGAGTGTCATCTGCATTTTCTGTCTCGCCATAAAGAGTCCATTCTGCACTTACACCGCCAAAGAAATCACTAAGAGGTAAGCCATTTGGTGCAAAAATAGCATCAAGATCTTTTTGCTCGTTGATAGTAACAATCATTCTTACATATGATTTTTCGCTATCTTCTAAAACTGTCACTGTGGGATCTTTAAAGTATGTGTGTCCCGGAATCAAGTGGTATTCATTTTCTGCAACACGATTTCCATGATCTGTTGCATATGTACCATCAAGATTCACTTTGGCTTCGTCAAGTTCAATATTGACTTTACCAACTGTGAATGTGTTTGTTACTGTATCGCTTGATGTGAGATATGCCATAGTGCCAAGAACAGAAGCGACTACGAGCAATACCGCACAAAAAGTGAATAGTAACGCTTTCTTTGTTGTTTTCATACGAAAACCTCCTTAAAAATAATTTATAGGGAGCCTTGCGGCATTGCCCTCATTTTGATGAGACTTCTGTCTCATTATCTAAGTCGGAAGCGGCATCATTTTCTTTTTCTTTTTCACTTTTGCTGTCAAATAATAAATCAGGAATAAAAAGCAAAAGAAGCAACACCGCTCCGACAGAGATAGCAATATAGGTTCCGGGTGGATTTTGGATAAAATCTGCAAAATATCCGAGGTATGGAATTGAGAATATTGGCGAACCAATAACATTCTTATAATGAACAAGGCCTCCATCCACCGAATCGTTTGCATCACCTTTGGTTTTATATCTAATTACTGTTGATTCTTCACTGTCTGGAACCACTTCAACAATACGATGCGTAGCAACCGTATCTTCATCAAGCATAAAGGTTATAGGATCTCCTGCCTGCAGTTTGGATGTGTCAACCTTTTTTACATATATTAGTGATCCAACATGATATGTGGGTTCCATCGAACCGGATAATACTGTAAACACCTGTAAACCAACAAATCTTACTCCAACAAGCAGAATTGATATAATAACAGCTATTGTTACGATAACAGTTGTAGCTGCATTCCATATTTTTTTAATCTTTTGTTCCATCATATAACCTCATTTTTAACTCTTTCATAATTCGAAAAGAATTTTGCAGCTTCTTCCAAAGTTTCAAAATTCACTGTCTTTTGGTATAGATATTCTGCCATATCATTTAATTCTGATAATGAATAATCAGCGACATCAATCTTTCTCATTATTGTTTTTGCCAATTCATTCTCTGTTCCAAAACGCAAATCTGATATGTATTGACATCCAATTCTGGTTTTGAGTTCTTCAAATAAATCCATATTTGCCTCCGTCTTTCTAATTAAAGAAATTATCTTCTGTAAATTTTTAATATGATTCTACCGATAATTGGAATATGACTAATATAAAATTCTCTTAGTATGTGTTTCCAATACTCTCGCTCTTCGCCATCGCTTCTTTGAATCTCCATTTTTATGTAGCTTCGTTCATCCTGATATGGAATCCAAACATTAACTATGAAAGCCAAAACGATTAATGTGCCAAATAAAAGTAAAAATATTAATAATAAAAAATCGTATGTCTCATCCATATTTGCCTCCGGTGCCATATCATTAGAATGTGCTTTTTATTTATGAGTGATGTTCATTCTGTTTATTTTTGTAGTTTATTTACTGTTCTTTCATACAGATTTTCAAGTAACATTTGAGTTTTTTCCCTATCATCCCATATAGCGTAATCAACAACAAACGAAATAATAGAATAAATAAATGTTTCTGCATCCGCATACGAACAACCGAACAGCGAAACAAGTTCATTTGCGTATTTGTCATAAAAGAACCTAAAGTCCTTTGCCTTATCTCTCATTCTTTCGCCAAACACAGGACTTGTTGTTAATTGAATGGCTGTCCTCAGCTCATACTTGTATTTTTCCACTTCATCGAGTACGGTGTCAAAATAATGACGAATGTTGGCCCTGTTGTCCAAGGTATAACCAATCAGTGCATCAACCACCTTTGACAGTCCATATTTTCCTGCACTTATCCAAATGTCGTCTTTATTCTCAAACCAATGATAGAGACTGCTTTGAGCAAGTTTTGTTTCCCTGCATAATTCTCCAATTGAAGCATGTGCCAACCCGGTTGTAAGCAAGTACTGCCATGTGGTTTTTATGATTTCCTTTTTTCTGTCGGACAGATTATAAGTATCCATTTCTTCCTGCCCTTTCTTGAAATTCTTGTCCCATATTTCGACAAAGTACTGTTCATTACAAAAGATGTTAAAAAAATCACCTTGCAACATAATTGAAATTATGTGGGGAAAGACATCGCAGGTACATACTAAAAGCTTAGTAATTATAACACTTTTAGGAGGCGTTTGTCAATGGTTTGCAACTATTTTATAAAAATTCGTTATAATATTGAAAAACAGACATAACAAAAAAGACCGGTTATACAAATTTTACAATGCCCGGTCTTAATGTTGTGTTTTATTTTAAATAAAAGTAGATTAATTAATATCTTTTCTTCTTTTTTGAATGACTCTTATTTAAAAACACTTATCACCTTGCAACATAATTTCAATTATGTGGTTTTTTTATTTATGTTTTATAATCGTAAAAGTCCTAATTTTTGTATTTGTCTGCGGTGTACCTCACCTGTTTCCATAGTGTAGATACGGGTAGTGTTTACGCTTGAATGACCGAGAATATCAGCGAGGCGTACAATATCTTTTTGTATGCTGTAATAGGTCCGTGCGAACAAATGACGGAGGTTGTGCGGGAACACTTTTTCTCTTGAAACTCCTGCATCTTCGCAAAGTGCTTTCATCATTTTCCATATAGAACTTCTATCAAGCGGCTTTCCTGTTTTGGTAATGAATATAGAACCGCTTGTTATTTTTTGCCCTCTTGCGTATCCCAGCAGCATTTTGCAAAGGTCTTTAGGGAGAATTACGACTCGCATTTTTCCTTTACAATTTATATTTGCTTTGCAATTTTTCGCAGCCTCAACCGTAATTGCAGACAATTCTGACACCCTGATTCCGCTTGAACAAATTGTCTGCATAAGATAATAAAGCCTTTCATTTTTCTTTTGCGTTGCAGCCACAAGTAATTTTTCGTATTCAGCCTTTGTAAGTTCCTTGCTTCTCTCTGCAAAAATCTGTTTTTGGATTTTGAGCATTTTAACCTTCAATCCGTGCCATTCGTTGTACGCAAAGAAACTGTTGAGAGATGATAAGACGGAATTTACAGATGCCGGAGCATAATGTTCTATTAATCCCTGTTTATATCTCAGCACAAGAGCTTTGTCTATTTCTGCGCTGTTGCACCATTCCATAAAAGCTGTTATGTCCCGAATATACTTTTCCAGGGTTGAGGCTGACTTTTCTTCGTCTATCAAGTGTTTTCTAAATTTTTGTATTAGTATGTTTGTGATTTTTTTCATATTTAGTCAACTCCTTTATTCTATTTTAACACTATTTTCAGAATATATAAGAGTTGTCAATAATTTGCGTTTTAAATTTTGCATATTAAAAGGCGATTGTTATTTCGTTATCCGAAATACAGTCGCCTTCTTCATACATTTTCTTTGCCATAAGCAATGCGTGCTTGACATAGAGAATATTTAGTTGTTCTTTTATTTCTTTTGATTTTATACCTTGTTGAACCATCCTGAATATTTCAGCAACCACAGCACTTTCAATTCCGTATTTGTCGCCGTGCATAATCTCTTCCAAAGTGTACTTTGCCATCCACACCACCTCCTTGTAACACAAACAATATCACAAGAAAGATAGCAAGTCCACGAAGGATTTTACAATTTTCCATGTCTTTTCTTAACATTTTCAATTGCCATCTCTTCAATGTCTTCCATGTAGTACTGCGTATAGGCTCCACTCATAATCATCGTTTGCTTTTCGATGCTAACAGCGAATTTGAAAAGCATATCAACGACTCTGTCGGTATGACCTGCAATTGTAGAATCTACCGCTTGAACCAACAGTTTATTCATGTATGTACCTATGCTATCATATTGAAGTTTCGAGAGGTATTCTTCGATAGCTTCACCGCAAAATGCACTCTCACTTTTGTAGCCAAGGTCCTCAACATAATTTTTAATTTGTCTTTGTACCCCGATAGGAACATTGAAAGTCATCTTTACTTTTCTGTTCTTCTTCATTATATTTTCACCTCCTTATTACATTCCATGATGGATACCCATCGCAGAATCTTTTCTGTATTCTTTTGTTCTCTCTTTTGAATCCACAATTGATTTCGTGAACCCTTCCTTGATGTCATAGTCAATCGACTGCTCAAACATTTTACAGATAGCAAAAATAATTCCGCCGTAGGGCAGGCTGCCTTGCTCTTTATCTGTATATAAATCATTCTTTTTGTTGTCATAGATAGCCGCCCTAAGAACAATATTTTCCAAGCGTCTTTGGAGATTAAGATTGTTCTCTAAGCTATCAAAACATTCTTCGGGATCCTTGCGATAATATTTTAAGAGAGCTAACTGAACCTGACACCATTGTTGATACAAATCCTGCAGGTTTTGGTCCTTGCAAACAATTTTTACAACCGCATCAACTTTTTCCTTTTGCTCACTGGAAATGAATTGATAATTGTTCCTGCCTGTGTATCCATTAAGAGAGAATTTTAAGTCAACGAAAGCTTTGGCAAACCCATCGGGAGCTTCACCAATGTCTGCATTAAACTCACTCACTTTTTCTTTCACAGACTCAACAATTTTATCTCGAAGAGATTGTCTCTCATCATAGAGTTGTTTCATCTCATCTTTGAAAATAGTTTTTGTTAATGAGTCTTTGTATCTGAGGTAGTCTCTCGCACAAAGAAATTCGCCGCCAGGTTCCTTATTGAACAGAAGAAAATGAACATGATAGTGTCCTTCCTCTTTATGAAACGCTGCGTACCATTTCATATTTTCAGCAGGAATTCTGTGGTAGGATGCAATCTCAAATTGCTTAGACCTGAGAAGATTTCTCCATGCCTCCGGCGTATCATACCCAAGTCTTTCTGCATCAGTTTGTCTGAGAGATATGACTTGTCTCCATACGATTCCGTTGTGATTATATATTTCTTCTGACGCTTTACGCAGATTAACATAGTCCTCCTGACCAAACAAACCGTGTTCGCCCATCTTAACAACTCCCGGTCTCTCCGCAGCATATTGAGGAAAAACCTTCGACCTTATTGTGTTAATTGTTTTGTCAACTCTGTCTCTCCTTGAGATATAATTTGTGAAGCTTCCACCGACTGATTTGCCGGTCTTACTGTATTCTGTACATATAACAACTTTACTCATAATTTCACACTCCAATCTTAAAAATTCTTGTAATTTTGAAGACACCTGTTTTAACACCTGTTGAAACGCCCACACGGCGCGGTCTGACGGGAATACCGCACACCCAAACCGCACCTGTAGATGCATTTTAGAAACTCTCCGCCGGGCTTCGCACGGCGATGTAAGCCTGCTTGGGGCGGAAAGCGCACCAAGCTTTATCCTGTTTCTATCATTTTCGCATGCTTCGTTCCTCGGGGCGCCCCGTCAGGTGATTTCTCGTACTTCCGTTTGTTCTTTTAAATCGATTTTAAGGGCTGACCATGCGGTTTATATGGCGGATACGAGAGGCTAACTTTTTGGTGTGGTGTACCTACCTTACCGCAAAATTTCCGTTTTCAAACCTGCTGTGGCGTTGGCATTGAAACGGGTAAATAATTTATGCGGTTGCTTTCGGATGCTTTCTGTTATATTCATCAAGCATCTTCTGAGCTTTTGCCCGAGCTGCAACCTCGTTAACATTTTTCATCTGCTCATAATGATAATGTTCAATCGCATCCTGTATAGGACGAATTGTATATTTCAGGTTGCCGTTTCTTTTCTTACCATCTTTCAGAATTACTTCTGTAGGTTCGGTATAGATTAAGCACTTATCTTCAAGCTCTCTTACATATTTAGCAACAGTACCTTTACTTTTAATCTTAAGAGCCTTACCGATAGTTTTGTAGCTCGGGTAGCACTGATAAGTTTTTCTGTCCTCGATATACATGAGGTAGAAATATATTGCCAGTGCCGTTGCGCTTATATCCAACTGCATAATGTAGTTGGATATTATAAACACATTTCTAAGCTTGTGTTGCTGATTTAAATAATAGTACTTCATGCTGCTCCTCCTTTCGAGTTTTGATTTAAATGTTTCACATCATACTCCGCAAGTAGTTCCATCAATCCATTCTGATTTATCACACATGCAATGATTAAATACATTAGTATCTTCACTCCAAAGTCTCGATTCAAACTCACAAAGATTTTGATAGCACTGTCCAAATGTTCAGGCATCATTTTCTCTGAAAGTATGTATCTTATTTCATTATTCGAATAATTTTTATCTCCAACTTTGAATTCTTGCATGTCCCACAGCTGACTTATTGCGTGTCGAGAAAATGCTTTTAGTCTACCATTGGGAAATTCATTATTTCTTGATGGATGATAGAAAGTGCTCTTTAGATAATCTTTAAATTCATATGTTTTCATAGTGTAAATTCACCTCCTACATAACATTAATTTTTGTCTCAACCCATTGTTTGAAATTCTCTTTAGGAACAATCAATCTGTTCCCAACTTTCAGCGACGGAAAATCTTTTTCATGCATTAATTCGTATGCACTTGAAATTGATATTCCTAACACTTTTGCAACTGTATCTGCATTTAGAAACAGAGGCAATTCATCGTAGGTTTTATAGATTGATTCTTTCAATACATTCACTTCCTTTCGTATTAAAATTTTATTTAAGGACCGCCGAATACAAATTTAATTTGCAAATAACAGATGTTGAATAAATCCGTTATCTGTGATACAATTATATAAAATCTGATTTTAACATTACATAGATAATTGCAAAAAATTTATTTTGATAAAATGTATTATTTGCAAGGAGGGACAAATATGTACTACGAAAAGCAAGGACCTCATATGAGAGTGTTTGATGGTGCGGATGGAAAATTATATTATTTGACAAAACATAGAAATAATAAAACAACTTTTTATATAGAAAAAAGTCCGGGTTCAATCGTTGTGACTTTATGTGAAACTGATTTTACAGAATACAAAAACAAAATTAACGAACTAAAAGAGATTCCATACTCATTTGACAAATTTGAATCTCTCAAAGAGCAGGTATGGAATATATGCGATATGTTAAAACCCTTAAATGAAAAGCTATATTTCTTTACCCACAATGCTGTTTATCTAATATTCGATAAACTGATCAACATAAAACATCCAAGTGATTTGTTTGTTTTGGACGAAATATATAAAAAAGATATTGCGACAGCAATTGAAACTTTAGAGGAAGTCTTAGTACTTCAGGAAATCTTTAAATTCGCAATCAATCTCTGCCTCGATAAAGAAAATCTCCCCAAACGTCATGTGTCTGAGAAGTTAGTTGGATTTTTATTTAAACATAAACAATTTAATAATTTTTTTGCGTGCTTTGGATATGCCTTAATGCCAAATAAAAACGGAAAGTTAGATTACGACAAAGTCAAGTATTTGAACGATAATAATATTAACGATACCAAGGAGCAACTTGATTTTATGCACAAAAGCGGCCAACACTTAAGTCTGATGACATATACAATCATTGATTATTTACATGAGCTCATTTACTTTGAATTTATGCATATGCTAAAGAGCGGGAGACAAGTTAAGGTGTGTAAAAACTGCGGTAGATACTTTGTTTTAGAAGATAAAAGAAAACGTGAATACTGTTATCGAATATATAAGGACGGTAAAACATGTAAAGAGGTAGGTCATACAAACACCTATAAAAAATCATTAGGAGACGAAGATTCTCCATTGAAAATAGGACAACGGTTGTATAATAAACTATTTTCAAGAATGGACAGAGCACGGAATAAGCTTCCTGAGCAGTTAACCGATAAGGATATGACAGAGGAAGAGTTCTTTGAATGGTCGAAAATTTATTCCTCTGCTAAAACTGACTATAAAAAAGGAATATTAATCGGCGAAAAGTTTATTGAGAAAATATGGAGAGATTAAAATAAGACGAAAATAAAATCAATTTTATTTTCGTCTTTATCTTTCATTTTAAAGATCTCAATATTAGCCATATCAATCTACTCACTTATTTTCTTAATACTAGCAATACAAAATTAATTCATGTGAAACACTTTAAAGCATACTATGATAAACAACAAATATACACTAAGTTTAAACATTTTTATAAAACAAAAGAAAGTATAGGTATTTTATTAGCATATGTGAAAATTAAAATGTCTTTAATACATGTAGTACTTTTTTTGTATAAACACCATAAAACAAAAGTATAACAATTGTTTTTTATAATATGATACTGCTTTCCTTCGCCAGCAAAATTTTTTGAAGATTTTATAATATCTTCATCATTAAGGGCGCTATTAAAACTGATAAATTTCACACTTCTATTTCTTGAGAAATGAAATAAATCATCACACTTTACAATCTTATCATTAGCAAAAAAATTATTTGTTTTCGATGAATAATGATAAATTTGTGAACTATTTATATAGATACCAATATGCGTAAAAACTTTATCTTTTCTAATAATGAAATACATAGACTCACCTTGAATGTAAATATATAGTAATTAGATCATATATAAATATTATTTTTATGCTTTCACTGACAATCCAATATACCGATTTTTTATTTGCAAAACATAAAAGCATCATTAAAATTATAAAAACATAAATAAGATATCTAATGAAACTTATTTCAAGGAAAAATATTTCTTTCATTAAGAAGGCTGCCAATAAAAGTATAAAGGAAATGAAAAGACCAAAATTGACAGATGGGCGTTTTATGTTCGGAATCACCTTGTCTCCATCTCGATCTCGAATGTCCATGAAAATCTCCCTGCCAAATGTAAACAAGAAAGCCATTACTCCCAACTCCACTATTTGCATATTGATTTTTCCTTCATAAAAAAGCGGAATCAAAACAACCGTTACAGAACAAAGTGCTGTGAATAGATTCTTCAAAATCCAATTTGCTTTACAATGCTTAGAATATATGTAAAATACAATCAATATTGCAGACAGATATATGAAATATAAGATGTTTTGTAAAGTAATTGCATATAAAAATCCTAAGGCAATCATAATTTTATATAATATCTTTGCTTCACAAACAGAAAACATCCCTGATGGCAATGGCCGCTGAGGAGCACTGATCACATCAATTTGAATGTCAAAAATATCATTTTGAATATATCCTGCAATAATGACAAGTGCTAACGGAATGACAATATGTAATTCATATACACCAGCATAATTTAAAGAAATCATAGCCAATAATATACTCACACTTACGATTGGCAACCGCAATAACCACAGCAAAGCAAATATCTTTCTATCAAGCTTTGTTAGCATAATATTCTTCTACTTCCTTTTCCAATAGCGTCTCGTTTTGCGATTTAAAAGCTGTGTTCTTTTTAATCTTTACCTTTCGAAGAACCCTATATATCCAATAAAAATCAAAAATCATAATAAAAGACAACCTGGTTATATATAATGCATAAACAACTTCCGGATCTTTAAAATCAATTGGATTATTGTTTAAAAAACATATGATGTAATAAATAATATTCATTTTTAATAAAACATAATATAATACAAACCATATGAACATAACCATATTATGTCTAATGTTGTTCGGATACCATGTTTCTTCAACTTGCTTTGAAATGGGGTGCTCTTTATTTAAACGCTTATGCAAATACCACGCTCTTAAAAAAGTTAAGAAGTAACCATAAAAACAAATGCCGATAAATGTTTCAATTGCTATACACTGTAAGATCGAAACAACAAATAACGAAATTTTGGTGATCAAATCAATGCATTGCAATCCTAAATACTCAGACAGAACCAATGTATCTCCGGTTATCGTATAATAGCGGTCATGCCCATTTGTTAAGACCATTAATAATATAGCATTGACGGTACATATAGGATTTACTTCATACGAAATCAAAAAATCTGGTATTTGATAATTAAATATGCGCGCAAAAAAAACGCACCATGTGTATACAATTATTAAAAAATTAGTAGTATATATAGATGGGGTTATAATATTATTTATTTTTTGAAATCCCGTACGATTATTAGCTTCTCTGATAGTTTTTGGTGTCCACTTTATACTAACATTCGTGTTACTATTTGCTACATTGTTATTAGAATCTATAAAAATCATATATCCCTCCAATTGATAATATTTTAAATAAAGTTATAAAAAAACAACATGCATTAAAATCACATAAAATGCATTTAACATGTTATATATTACCATATTTTTCGACTTTTTTCAAGCAATTATATAATATAAATGTTTTCAATAAATAATCTTGATTCGGAACATATGTTTTCTCGCAATTAATAGTGTAACAGACGGAACCATTGGATATAAGGTGTTCAAAGAGTATGCAGGGTTGTTTTATTTCAATAAATCTCGATGATCACCTTGGCAACAATTCACCAAGAAACTTTTTTTGACAAAAACTGAAGATATATCAATTCGCTCAAGCCCAAATCATGGTGTTAACTGATACAAAATTTCACCAAAACTTTGCCATAATTCAAACAAGCGGAACCGAGATTTCTTCCGACTTCTCGATTCCGCTTTTCTTTGTTTAAGGCGTGTTATATTTTAATTGATTACACCAATGAACATATACATTGCAAACCTATGCATGCCTATTTGTCCAGGTAGCACCTCGAAATTCAATATCTTTCATAGTTTCAGTAATATCATCAATGAATTTAACACAATTACAAGAAATGTAATCATTTTTACACTTATCACATTTTGACTGTTTTACTTTATAAACTGGCGCGATGCCTATATTGTTCGCAATTATTTCATTGACTATTTCTTTTTCCTCTATAAAACTTGTAATTAATGCGTTTCCTTGCATCTTTAAGTTTTTTAAATATTCAGTAGGGACAAAAGTTCTTTTAAATCTTAAATTACCTGTATTTGTTAAGATGTCAGATACCTTTGGACAAGTATTTGCTATGGGATATTTATTAATTATGTCATACAAACTATTTAACCAGAGGTGCAACTGTTCACTCTCCGGCAAGCTTGTTCCAACTTCATTAAAAATATTTATAAAATCATCCACATGTCCAGCAAACGATAAAAATATTGCTTCGTTTTCATGATTAAATTCTAACGAATATGATATAAGCCTATCATCGCCATTTTCTTTCCAAGCATAACAAAGTGCTTTTATAGCCTCTTGAACCTTTTCTGCAATTTCGATTGATTTACATCTAAATATTGGAAAATTGAATATAGTATCTTCATACGCTATCCTTGAAGTATATGGTATTCTTACTTTTAAATTGTTACGTTTCAATAGTTTTAAAACAGTTAAAGTATCACTTTCAATTATTTTTTCACTAGAATCATTAAGAAACATATATTCATAACTGTTGACGACTACGTCATAATCTTTGTTAACATCAAATGAATGGTGATATGAAAAATATACTCTAATACCTTCTTTTCTGTTCATATTTGTAGGAACATATTTATCTAATGGAGCAATGTTGTCTTTTGCATTATCCTCTAAAATTATTTTATCAAACTTTTCATCTTGCCCACCAAAATATTCTCCAACAAGCCTATTATCACGATAATAGTGGCAAATCAATTCTTTCCACAAACTTACAGGCATATCGTTGTCTATCCGCCATAGTTTTGTATACCAAGTGTCCCTCTCTGATTTATCAATACTGCTCCCAAGTCTAACTAACATTTTTTCATCAGTATAAGCTCTGATGGCTCCATCTAAATGATTAGGCAAATTATTTGTCGGATTGAGCATGCTGTGTACAAAACGGCACCCATAAAAATCTTCCTCATTCCAAATATTAGGTCGATCGTTAACCTCTTCACATTCAAATGTTTGCCTATTGTCTTGAATGTACCATCCAAATTCAGTAAAACATAAGTTTGAAAAAACATTGTCATAATGTTCATTCTCATGATATGTAACTCCAACAGGAATTTTCGAAAGATCTTCATCAAATTTTGGGCCCCACCAATACTGATATTCTAATTCTGTAGTTTCGGTACCAGATAATCCTATAAGATCTAAATCAATTGCAATTTTAACAGACAGTTTGCTATCTCTTAAACTTTGCAATCGTTCTAAAAAAGAATCATTTAATGAGTTAAGTAACGAGCAATTCCTTCTAAAAAATCTATGAGCAAATAATAAGTAATTACCTTTTTTATAAACACCTGCTGACACCGGCTCTAATAAATTTATATCAATCAAACCATCATGTAAGCAATCTTTGATTTCAGGAAAAACTTTTAACACAATATTTTCATCTTCATATGCAACACATTTTATTAATGCAGGTCTTCCATTTTGTGATAGAACTGTTCCTAATTGCTCTTTTAATTTGTTATATAACTCTTTTCTTTCTTCGTAGTACTTTCCATATAGATATGTCATATTTTTCTTTATTAGAAAATCGTGTTCCTCTTTAGTTTCTGAAATTTCTGCTTTATTTGTCAAATAGGCTTTTCCGGGTTCAAGATATATTCCAGTAGGATATGTCCAACCAACCAATTTCGTACTATCATGATTCAAATTAGTCGGAGTACCAATTCTCCAACTTTGCTCATATGCATTTAAAATACCATTAAGTTCAAAAAAATGATTTTTTCTATTTAGTCCATCTGTCATTGCAATACCACGAGTTTTTAACACACAAACATCTCCTAAATAATGCTATAGTTTTATTTTAGTGTTAAAAATAATAAAACTAACACTTTTATATATTTTAAAATATTATATCATAAACCTATATAACTTTCAATAAATTATGAATAAAATATCGTTTTTGTGTAATAATATACTTGCAATAATCTTGATTTCGTGATATAATGCTGTTGTGTAAATCTTGTTTCTGTACAGGAGGCAGTTATGAAAAGAAAAATTTATGACAAATTATTAGATTGGAAAAACACTTCGAATGGTGATACTGCACTTTTAATTGATGGTGCTCGCCGTGTTGGTAAGAGCTATATTGCAGAAGATTTTGCAAAAGAAAATTACAAATCATATATTCTTGTTGACTTCAACAAAGTTAATGATGATGTTTGTAATTTGTTTGTTAATTATCTTGATGATTTAGATACTCTTTTTATGTACCTGTCAAGTTATTATAATACCAAGTTGTATAACCGTGAAAGTATTATTATATTTGATGAAGTGCAGATGTTCCCTAAAGCAAGAGCTGCTATTAAATATTTGGTTGCAGATGGAAGATATGATTATATTGAAACTGGTTCTTTGATGTCAATCCGCAAAAATGTAAAGGACATTACTATTCCATCGGAAGAAAGACATATTCGTATGTATCCAATGGATTTTGAGGAGTTTTTATGGGCAATGGATAACGAAATGCTAATGCCTGTTATTCGAGATTGCTTTGAAAAGAAAAAGCCTATGGGACAGATGCTCCACCGTAAAGCCATGGATTATTTCCGTCAGTATATGATTGTAGGCGGTATGCCACAGGCTGTTGAGAAATACATTCAAACCAGAGATTTTGAAGCAGTTGATATTACAAAACGGAATATTTTAACGCTATATAGAGAAGATATAATGAAACATTCTGATGGTAACGAACTTGAAATTGAAGCGATTTTTGACGAAATTCCGGCACAGCTTTCCAAGCATGAGAAGAAATTCAAGTTAAGCGACATAAAGCCCTCAGCAAGAATGCGCGAATATAAGCAACCTTTTTATTGGCTTGATGATGCCATGATTGTTAACACTTGCTATAATTCTTCAGAACCCAATATTGGTTTGAAGATGAATATGGAAAGAAAAACTTTAAAATGCTATATGGCAGATACGGGATTGCTTATAAGTCACGCCTTTGATGAAAATGGAATTGTCAGCGAAGAAATCTATAAAAAACTTCTCTTTGATAAGTTATCCGTAAACTCAGGTATGCTTATGGAAAATATCGTAGCACAGATGTTAACTGCTGCAGGACATAAATTATATTTCTTCTCCAAATCTTCAAGAGAAAAAGCAGAAGACCGAATGGAAATAGATTTCTTGATTGCAAAAAGCAAAATTACAAATAAGCACAACATATCACCTATTGAAGTTAAATCAGGTGATAGATATACGCTTTCATCTATTAAAAAATTCATGAACAAATATAAAGAGCAAACTAACATTCCATATGTTCTTCATACAAAGGATTTAAAAGAAGAAAATGGCATTGTTTATTTGCCATTGTATATGACAATGTTACTATAAGCCTTTTCTTTGTTTAATGTATATCAAATTTTCACTATAAATACAGGAGCAAATTTAATATGAGTAAGAAAAATACCATTCTGAAACTAATTGAAAATGGAGGAAAAATTATAAAAGAAGAATTTCATCCTGCTAGTGACGGCTTCCCATTTTCTTATGTAGCTGGTCCTAAATTTACACAATGGATGAGTCAAATAGAGATATTTGCCAAAAGATTCTTAAGCAATCATCCATTGGCAGAAAATATTCTTTCTATTTGTTCGGATTATTCACGCAATCCTTCTGCCCATGAGACCATACTGGCATATTTAAGAGCATTGTCTGAGGATACTTCTTTTTGGAACCAGCCTCAATCGATAGAAGATATGGTTGAGGATGATATTGAGCGTTGCGAAGAAATGACTCAAGGAGATATAGATGACGATGCCTTAAAAGATTTTTATATTGAAATAACATCTAAGTATGATAGCTTAATTAAAGACTTAGGTAATGGACTATATTCATATTTTGCAGAACAGCACTTTTATGATCCGGATGCTGGCTCGGAAACATTTATTCATAATTTAAAAATAATTAAGCAGAAGTTACTTACATATAAAATGACATTGAGCAAAACTGATAAAATAACAAGTTCTAAAGAAAACAAAGTTAAATCACCAATTTCTGCGAAAAAAGTTTTTATCGTTCACGGTCACGATAATGAGGCTAAAATTTCTGTTGCTCGATTTGTTGAACAATTAGGATTAGAAGCCATCATTCTTCATGAGCAAACTAATCAAGGCAAAACAATTATCGAAAAATTTGAAAACTATTCTGATGTTGGTTTTGCGATTGTATTATATACTGAATGTGATGAGGGAAAGGCAAAGAAAGAAACAGGGTTTAGAAATAGAGCGCGACAGAATGTAGTATTCGAGCATGGTTATTTCGTTTCTAAAATTGGTAGAGATCATGTAGTGGCGCTTGTTAAGGGAAATGTAGAACTTCCGGGAGATTATTCCGGCGTAGTATATGAGCCAATGGATGACGCTGGGGCTTGGCAATTCAAAATTGCAAAAGAAATGCGAGCTTCTGGATTAGATGTAGATCTAAATGATCTGTAATTTAATGGGGTTAGTATGAACAAGTGTATATATACAAATAGCGATGATACAGATGCAACCTTTAAATCTTCGGAACATGTCTTTCCTAAGTGTATTGGCGGACTGTATTGTCTTCCAAAGGGATTTGTTTCTGATCAAATAAATAATGAATTTTCAAGAATTGAGTTAACCTTTGCTCGTGAAAATCCAATTGTAGTCCTTAATAGGATGTTCTACAAAAGATTAGGACGAACCAAACATAAAAACAGAGATAAAATATCTGTTTTTAAGGATGCAGGAACATCCAAACTATCTTTAGGTTATATAATAGATGCCAAGCCCATATGTTTGGACCAAGTTATTTTGCCGAATTTTACAGAGAAATCATTAACAGATAAAATAACATATAATATGATTTTGTCTCCAAGTACAGAAATAACAAATAAAGATAAAGTTGATTATTTCTTTGATAAACTCAGTTCATATAACAATTGTCCGACATGCATCAAAAGAAATTATATCCCTGTAAATACTTATTTGTTAGGGTTTAAAGACAACAAATGGTTTCTTGGTATTAATAGTGATGAGAACGCAGAAACAATCAAACCTATAATAAAAAAGGCTATAGATAAATTAGTCGAAAAAAAGAATGATGTTTTGAATGATGCAGAAAACACGCAAGTCTCTAAATCCCAAGTTGAGGCACATTTTGAATACGGAATTAACTTGATAGATACTATGAGAGTTTATGCTAAAATTGCATTTAATGCATTTGCAGCATTAAACACCCATGAACGCATATTGAGTGATGAGTTTAATGTTATTCGAAATGCCATATGCACAGGTAATGGAATTTTAGATATTGCCCATTTCTGTAAAGAAGGAATTGGCATAAAGCCTATATTTGATAGATTTAATAATGAAGTAAAATTGGGAGAACATTTTCATTCTGTAACTTTTGTCACTCACGATCATATTTTGTACGCTTTTGTAGCTCTTTATGGAACAAATTCTCCGATACAAATTGAAATAGGTCCTTGCGACAAATATTACACAGACATTTTTATATGTGATTGGGAAAATCAAAAAGATTATAAATTAATTGATTATATTGTAGAAGTATGTAAATCTAATCATGAAGACGATTTGTACTAATAGAGAATTATGAAATTATAACTGATACTTTTGAGTTTGGACAATTTCTGAAAGATAAATTTTCCGATACAAATTTGCATAAACCATAGGTTTTGATTAAGCATTAAATAGCTAACAAGAAATTAAACACAGATAGGTTTTTATCTTCAATATAAATCTCGATGGGTATCTTGGTGGCAAAACTTTTACTAAAAAGTTCATCTCAAAAGTGATTGATAATATTCTAATTAGCTTAAATTCAAATCACCGTATTAACCAATGTGAAATTTTGCCCAAATATTTACCATAAATAAGACAAGCAGAACTGAGAATTTTGCGATTTCTCAGTTCTTTCTTTTTTTGGTTAGTCAGTTGAAATAATAATATACAGGTGCTACTACAGAGTAAAATTTTACTCTGTAGTCAGAAATTTCAAATTCTCTATTGACATTTTACTCTTTAGGTTATATAATGATAATGTACAGTTAAACATAGGAGACTGATTAAAGAGAGGGGGTAAATCATAAATTGTCAGTCATGCTAAAATACCAAGGAGGTACATAATGAAAAATAAAAAGTTCATAAGCGCCTCGGGTATGTTTAAAAAGATATTGGCGAAGGTAACAATGTTTAAGTTAGACTTCATAGTGATGTTAAAAAAAGGCAAAATCTCACTTGGACTAATAAAAACAGTTGTAGATGCTTTGGACTATATTGATAAAACAATTATTCTTATCAAAAAATCATGGGATATTGTTAAAAAAATATGGGACATAGTCAGTAAACTTTAAACGTATTCGAGGTCAGGATGTTTGAAAACCACGCCTTGTCTTTGAACAAGGCGTGGCAGTAAAACAAGTGAACTTTAATATATAATGTTGGGCTAAGTCCTGTGACCATTATTGCGTTCTTGCCGAACACATGCAAGTCGAACTGAGAGGTTGATCGGCCACATTGGGACTAAGACATGGCAGACCACCATAGGAGGCAACAATAATATTGAGGCTCAAGTTCATACGGTACATAATTAATTTAATACTATATCTTAATAATTCAAATTGACGGGGGCCCGTAAAAAATGGAGGTGATATGATGTTAGAAAAAGAGCAAAAACCTATTATATGTGAAATTTTAAAACTATTAAGAATTATAAATAATTATTCAATTAAAGATTTATCGGAAAAAACAGGAATATCTGTATCATATATTACGGATATAGAAAAAGGAAAAAAAACAAAACCATCTATAGATATATTGGATAAATATAGTAAAGCATTAGGGATTAAAAAAACAACAATTATGTATTTTCAAGAAGAGTTTGAAGAAAAAGATTATGATTTACAAAATATGATGTTAGAGATTTTATTAAAAACTGTAAAAAGACAAGAAATACATAGCTAATATTATTTATTTACATAATACAATAATAATTTGTATTAATTTTAATTCTAGCTTATCGTCTAGTTTGTAGCATAGTTTAGATGAAAAGCGTATTAATCAACTTAAATACGCTTTTCTTTCTATCATAATGTAGTTTGTTACATTAAATTATCGTCAGTATCAAATAACCACAAATAAGAGGTGATAAAAATGTGTGAAAAAGAAATTATTAATGAATTAATTTCTAGCGGAATTAACATTGCTAAAGAACAATCAGGGAAAATATTTTCATATTTAAAAGAACCTCAAATAAATGCAGAAAAACATTTGATTTCAGCATTACAGAATGAAGGAACAATAAAACCAGATGACATAGAAATAGCCGCAATGCATTTATTAGTTAGAAAATGGGTGAAAAGGATAAAAAATAGTAATGCGGTAATTGATAAAGCAAACAAACATTTTGAAGACCTACTTCACAATGTTGAATATGAAGAAAAAATACATAAGCCAGATGAAGACTGGTTGGAGTATTTTTTTGACTTAGTATCTAAAGTATCCAACGAATCAGTACAGGATATTTGGTCTTTTCTATTGATAAGAGAACACATAGAAAATGGAAGCGTATCTAAAGTATTGCTAAATACACTTGCAATGTTAGATTCTAAAACAGCAAATGCATTCTCCACTTTATGCAAATTGGCATACACTCTTGAAATAGGCGGAGAAGAACGAACTATTCCATTGATAATATATGATTATGACGTAAACAAAATTATAAAAAAGACAGGGCGCGATCAATCAATTTTTGATGAATATTTAGAAATTTGTCCAAATGAGTTTGAACTCGAGACTTTGAGTGAAGTCGGTCTTGTAACAATGAATGTTATAGATAGAGAGTATGCAATATACTTTCCTGAGGAATCAGAAGCTGAATTTAGTTGCGAGGGTTACTCGAGGATAATAAAAGGTGTATATAATGAAGAAGATGAGGTCTACACCGTATCCACCGGATATGCCTTCTTTACACAGATAGGTCTTACATTATTCAATTGTATAAAAAGTAAACAACATGAAAATTTACCTCTGATACTGGATGCCTTTATAGAATCACAAGTTTGAGAATCATTGGATTAGCTAATTTTTTGACCACATGTCATCCCTCAGACACAGGAGATATAAAAATATATCGTGATGTAGTGCAGTTTGGTAGCGGGTTTCGTTCTAGACCTTAGATACCACAGTTTCAAACCATGTTATCCTTGACTAACAAAACCTCAGTAACCAAGCAGTTTCTGAGGTTTTGACCTTTTTATGTACATAGCATAAAAGCCTTTACTGCGCGAAAGTAAAGGCTTTTGGTTTAATTCATGTAAGCATATATATATATTTCTTTAAATAAATTGCTCCATAGGTTTGAATTCTTAGCTAAAACATCTGGATTTTCTGTTTTTTCATCAAGAATTATTGAAACTAGTTTAGAGCCAATCGCTTTCCACACATCTATTGGATGTTTCTTCCAACAGTAGCTGTTTGTGGAACTATCGACTTGCACTAATGCACGGAAAGAACCGATCAAAGGATACATTAAGCCCTTTGGAATAATGTATTGCAAATCATTTTGACCGAACATTGTTTTTCCAACTACTTTGCCTTCATCATATCTTGAATATTTACGAGTACCATATCTACGATTAGTACTATTAGTTGTAGCTGCAAATTCTTGCTCGACAGTCTCCCATAAAGCAAAAATATCTTTGATAATAGGTTTCATATTTTTAATCATGTTATCCCTATTTATTTTTTGTCTATCCTTATCCTTGCTATCCATATTAAGAAATTTTCTTAGAGTTGCCTCTTTACCGGAATAGCACTGTATAGGTTGCTGTTCACTTAAAGTACCTTCGGATGTTCTATAAGGATACATTGTTTGACTGAACATAGCTATAATAGCAATAATTTCTCGTATATCAATAGGTACGATATCATTATCATTGTAATGTTCATTCATCTTATATTGAATTCGTCCAGCAAAATCTAGTTCTGAAAAAGCAGATTTTATTTCATCAAAGCTCTTTTCTAATTCTGCAATAGATTTTAAATCAACTTGAACTGATGTATTTCTTGCTGCAGCCAATTCTACCGGCGAAGTTATACCCGTGAATATTTCGAAGAAAACATATCTATTCTCACTGATTGAATGTTTAAGATTTTCTTGAAGAATTGCTCTTAATGTATGACCGCCATCAATATTTCCATGGATTGTAGAATCCTCCAAAAATATTTGTAATTCCTTTGTTGAATTATCATACTTTACATCTTGAGCGGAAATAAGTACTCCTCTATTTAATTCGTGAAAATTTGAATTATCTCTCAAACTTTCTATAATCTTTCGAGCTACATTTGTAGACATTTTCTGCTCACGCGGATTCGTTACAAACCAATCATTAATTTCTTGAGGTATACTATTTGCCTTGACATAACAAACATATTTTGTATGTCCCTCGGTTGCCCCTGTTGGGTCTTCCATCTTTTTAAATGCTTTTGCGATAAGTTTAATTTCTTGCATATCCAAATCTCCTTTAAAATAAAAAATTTCTGTATCATGCAGAATGGCATAAACACAGAAATACTTATCGCGCATCATATTCTATGAAAACCACATCTGCAAAGAGATACTGGAGTTTAAACAGACAAAATCGTCTGTAAACTACACTATCATTATAGCATTTATATCTAAATATGTCAAGAATAAAACATGTTAATTGATATCATAATTTAATTTTTAATTCCGCTTTTCTTTGTTTAAGGCGTGCCATATTTTAGTATGGCGGTTAAACTATGATTTGCCGTAATTGGTTCAAAAATGTTTTATATGGCTTTTAAGAATAATTCTCGACTAATTCCACTTTAATTCATTCTATCGTCTTACACGGGCAATTCCGTTTGTTCTATTTGCAATTTCACTAAATCTATGTTATACTTAAATAACGTTAAGTGTGTCGATTTTTTGGCAGTTGGGCATCAAATTTGCAGAGAATTTTCAATAGCATCAATAAAGCATCAAAAGGCACGAGGTTCAAAAGAGCGAGTGCCACAAATGGCTCAACAGTGGGAATAATTTGAACGGTCTTTTAAAGTTTGGAGTGTCTCCAAAGCCGTGTCCCTATGTTCGTATGGTAACTCAATAAAACTTAATATTTGCTGTTTAGGGGTATAGCTCAGTTGGTAGAGCATCGGTCTCCAAAACCGTGTGTCGTGGGTTCAAATCCTACTGCCCCTGCCATACAAAGTGGCTCAAACACTGTGTTTGAGCCACTTCTTATTTTTTAATCATTAAAAATTTTTGTGTTTCAAAATCAAATTTCAGAGCATCAATTTTGAATTTTAGTATTTTTAAATTATATTTTTGATGACGGCGCATGGTCTTGAGACTCAAATAATCACGCCCGAAATGAGCATCAATTTCGCATACGGTCGCATCCGTTTCGGAGCGTTCCGTCTGCTACATCATCATTTTAGCATCACTTGATTTCGTCAATTCTATCAATTTCGCCTGTAGAGAACAATTCTGCAAGAATATTTTTCAATTCTCGCAGAATATTTTTTACCCAAAATTAAAATCTCTTTTCTTTGTTTATGCGTATCAAATTTTGATACAATTATATTCTGTATTCTAAGTAATCAATAAACTTCTTAACTGCCAGTGGAAGCTTTGCTTTTTCTCTGTATGCTATGCCTATTTTTCTGTATGCAGGAACATCAAGCTCCTTTGCAACAATTTTATAAGGTATTCTGTGAAGAATAAGTTGTGGCAGTATTGCAATGCCAAGACCGCCTTCAACCATCGACATAACGGCATAATCATCCCAAGTTGTAAAATGCACATTGGGGGTTATGTTGTTTCTTTCAAATATTTCTGAGATTTCCGCTTTTGCTCCTTTTTCCAAAAGCATAAACGGATAATCGCATAATGCTTTTACAGGAAATTTATCACATTCAGCAAGCGGATGATTTTCCGGTAAAACAACAAGCAATTTATCTTCTTCCAAAAATATTGTTTCAAATTCTTCTGTTGTAGGGAGTCTTAAAAAACCTAAATCAACTCTGCCTGTCTTTATCCATTCTTCAATTTCGGTATAATCTCCGAGCAGAAGCTCGTAGTCTATATTGGGGTAGTCCTTTTGAAATTCTTTTATAATCTTTGGCAGCCAATGTGTCGCAACAGATGAAAATGTACCTATGCGTATAAGTCCTGATCCAAGTCCGTTTATTTCATCAACCTGCTCCTGTAAACGATTAAATTCATTACATACGCTCTGTGCAATAGGAAGTATTTTCATTCCGTCAGAGGTCAGTTTTACCCCTGTTCGATTTCTTTCAAGCAATGACACATTCCATTCTTTTTCTAAATCATTTATCATACGGCTTATGCCTGATTGAGAATAATTTAATATTTCTGCTGCCTTTGTAAAGCTCCCGTATTCCACCGTTCTAATAAATGCCAAATATTTCTGTATATTCATATCCATTTCTGTTACCTCTTGTATCTGTTTTTGTAATGCTAACTATGAAATATATTCGCTTGTGTAATGTATGAATATATGATATACTATTTGCAGAAAAAAGTCAATAACAGGTGGTTTACAAAATGAAAACAGCATATTTTAAGTACATATTTGCATTATTACTCTTTGGCTCAAACGGAATTGTGGCAAGTTTCATTGATTTAAGCAGTTATGAAATTGTACTTCTCCGAACACTTATAGGCAGTTTATTACTGATAGCAATTTTCTTTTTAACAAGAGAAAAACTGACATTTTATAGACACAAAAGTCAATTTGTCTGTTTAGCTTTATCGGGTGTTGCTATGGGGGCAAGCTGGGTATTTTTATATGAAGCATATAGTCAAATCGGTGTTAGTCTTGCTTCGCTCACATATTATTGCGGTCCGGTTATTGTGATGATGCTGTCCCCAATATTATTCAAAGAGAAATTAACTAAAACCAAAATAATTAGCTTTGTTTCGGTGCTTGTCGGTATATTCCTTGTAAACGGTACAGCCTTCAATAACGACAAAAATATGTGGGGAATTTTTTGCGGATTAATGTCTGCTCTCTGTTACTCATTTATGGTTATATTCAATAAAAAAGCAAGGGACATAACAGGGCTTGAAAATTCCATGTTACAGCTTTTCATCAGCTTTATTACCGTTGCAATTTTTGTTTTAATAAAGCAAGGATGTAACATTCAGATACCTCAATCAAGTATAATTCCGATATTTATTTTAGGTATTATAAATACAGGCATAGGTTGTTATTTTTATTTTTCATCTATCGGCAGATTGCCCGTTCAAACGGTTGCAATTTGCGGATATTTAGAGCCACTATCTGCCGTTATATTTTCTGTGATATTCTTAAAAGAAATAATGCTACCGATACAGGTTATCGGAGCAATTCTTATTATAGGTGGAGCGATATATGGGGAATTGAGACAATAACCGCAACAATTTCCTTTTCTTTGTTTATGCGTATCAAATTTTGATACCCCTGAGAGTGATTTAATTTCATTCTCAGGGGTATTCTATTCTGCGGTTTCGTCATATCTCGAATCCGTCTGTGATTCCGGTCAGCCTTGAGGTATCCTTTTTTACATAGTACCTTTCGGTTATCTCTGTAGTAGTGTGTCCGAGGATGTCGGCTACCGCTTTTATGTTTAGTGTCTTTATGCTTCCGTCAGCACACTTTGTTCCGTTGATTAGCTTGGTGGCGAAGGTGTGTCTGAATGCATGGAGTCCCTTTGTTTCTATTCCTGCAGCATCTTCTATTCTATATAGTCGTTTTCGTAGGTTAGTTGGGTTTGCATAGTCACCGTTGGCATCGCACACCAGTGGAGTGTCTTCGCCGAAGTAGTACTCTTTTCGCAGGTCGAGTATCATTTCTATTGCCGTGCCGTTTAGCGGTACGACTCGTTTGCTTGTGGTGGTTTTGGTTTTACCTACTTTTTTAACTTTACCGCCTATGAGCTTGGTTCCGTCTCTTTGGTCGACTAATTTTACCGCTTGTCTTATTGTCATTGTTTTATTCTCAAGGTCTATATCACTGTTTAGTAACCCCAGAAGTTCGCCTATTCGCAGTCCAGTGTTGAGCATCAGGATGTAGGCTCCTGCCTGTTGATATACCCTATTGCCTGTGGAGTGTGTTCGGAAGGCTTCGGCTTTGAATTTTTCAAGCTCCTCATCTGTGAAGACTTCGATGGTTTCGCATTCCGGCAGGTCTTCCTTTCCTTGTGCTGACAGGAAGTTTGCTTTTTTCATCATCTCCACATTGTCCATGGGATTCTTATGTATCCGTTCTTCTACATATAGGTTTCTATAGTATTCGTTTAGGAGTACATATGCTTTCTTTACCAGTGAGTATGACCTCCCGAGGTACATCCAGTGATTGAGCATCGCCTTGACATCGGCAGGAGTTATATCTCCGACTACCTTATCGCCGAGCAGTGGGTAGATTTGGCACCTCGCTGTTCCTTCGAGTCTGTCGTAGCTTGTTTGCTCGACTGATGGGAATTTTACTGTTTCCAGCCAATTCTGCAGGCTATCTTTTAGTAGTTTCTTGCTTTCATCTGTATCCTCAATGGCTTTTTCGAATTCTGCTATATAAGCGGTGATTTTCTTGTTAGCTTCTTGCTTAGTTGTACCTGAGAAGCATTTCCTTTTACGTTCGCCTTGCTCGTCCATGTACCACACGACACCGCCCCAACGACCGTCTGTTCTCTTAAACACATTTCCGTTTGTAAGTAGCTTCTTACGCATTATCTCACTTCCTTTATTACGTATTACCTTTTTGGCAACACAAACATACTACACAAGAGAGTGAAAGTCTACGAAGTTTTTTCAAAGTCCTTTTCTTTGGTTAAGGCGTATCATATTTTGATATAGAATATAAAATCCGCCGAGGATTTGACTCCCCGGCGGATGAAATATGTATTATTTCAAAATCTTAAACTTACCGATCAGCGGAAGCTCTTTTGCTTTGCCTGTTGCCGCATTGATAATGCCGATGATTGCAAGAACTGTAATCACAATGCTTACAAGACCGATAATGCTTACCAGAAAATACAATCTCCACGAAATTGCAAGGATGATTGAACTTAAAATACTGTACGCAATTCCGTAAAGGATAGATGCAATGAGCAGCACCAAGCCCTGATTTGCGTGGTATCTTGCAAACTTCGACTGCTTTGCCGCAAAAATCGGGATAAGCACCAATGGTCCGAAATACGCAAGTATTGCCATTGCTTTGTTGGAAGTAATGTCCTGTGCATCAAAGTCCGCTGTTGTGTCCGCTGTGTTATTCAGGTTCTGAATCTTTTGTGAAAAATCGTTTTGTGGAGGCTGTGATGCAGGCTGTGCCTGCTGTGCGTTATTCTCCACTTTCGTTTCTACTGCTGCGCCGCATCCCTGACAGAATTTTACGCCGTCCTGAACCTGCGCTCCGCATTTACCGCAATATGTCATAATTGATTCCTCCTTTACTTTTCATCCATTCTTACGAGATACTGACAATAACAATATACATTCTGAATTTTCTTTGCTTCAACACCGTCATCCGCATGGATAAGCGGCTGAGTTTCCGAAGGCGCAATATAGAGCTTGAAAACAATGCCCTGTTGTCCCGGTCTCATATTTCTGATTTTTTTGTATTCTACCTTCTTATTCGGTACACCTATGTAATTGAAAATGATTGATTCAATTTCAGGATTGGAAAAGCATTTCAGCAAATCATCCTCTGCATGGCAGTCTATAATGTGTCCTGCCTCCTCGAAAGAGATGTTATAACACTTGAACTCTCCTTCGTTTATAACTGACATCATACTGCTGTTATCAAGCAGTAAAAAGGGTAAATTTTTATTCATACAATGTGCCTCCTTCAAATTTAATTAAAATAACTTTCCAAATCCGGCAGCTCGCTTAAGTGATCCACCGTAACCGTTCCGTCTGCGAAGGACATACTGAGATATAGTTTTCCGTCAGTTGCCCACCAGCCGTTCATATCGAGCATCTCCTGCTCGGTCATACCCATATCGTAGAAGTCCTGAAATTTATATCCGTCTTTTTTCAGGTCTTCAATCCACGAAAACATTTCATCAGCGTTTGTTCCGCTTATCTCGGTGCGGTATGAGGCAACGGACTTTGCCTCGCCTCCGGGATATTTGCGTAATTTTTTCGGCCAACCGTTATTTTGCTTTTCGGCATCTTTATTGATACCTTCTATATTTTCAAGAAGTCCCATCAATCCTTCGCCGTCTTTATCTCCGGTAATGGAGGAAAAGACTGCCGCAATTCCGCCCGGCTCATCTGCATCTGCATTCTTTGAAAGAAAGTTAATAAATCCTCCTGCCGCAATTCCTATAATAAGGCTTATCACAAGCCCGATTGCCGCCATAATCAGCGTTGCTCTTGCAAGTGAGCGTTTGCATAGCTTTCTGCATCCGCCGCACGCCCAGATGATAACAAGCAAGATGCCGACTATCGGAATACACATCAGAAGCATAATTCCGATAAAGCCCCAAGCCGAAATCGGCTCGTATTTTGTGCCTTTTATATCACTATCCAAAATTTCTCTCGGCAGAGGCGGCGGTGTGTATGCCGTCTGCTGTGGTGGCTGCTGCTGTGGCGGTATGTACTGCTGTTGCTGCTCCGGCTGTGCCTGAACCATTACAGGCTCTTTCACAACCTTTTCCTCGGCAGGTATTTCTTCCTTAACCGCAGGAGCTTCGGCAGGTGCACCTTCCGGCACTTTTGTTCCGCAGCCTGTGCAGAACATCAAGCTGTCAGTAAGCTCCATGCCGCATCCGGTACAAAACTTTGCCATATTTTCGACCTCCTTTGTAAAAGGCTTTATGTAGGGAATGGCGGTTTGTCGTAAACGCCAAACCCTACACGATTTATTTTCTTATTTCTTCAAATTCTCAACCATTCTCACCGCAATAATAAGTGCCTGTTCTCTTGTTGCGTTTGCATAGCCTGTTGCTTCTTCTTCAGATGTAATATTTTTAGGTGCGAACTTGCTGTCACCAACGCCGTTGATAATGCCGTTTGCTACCATAAAGTAAACGCTGTCCTTTGCCCAATCTGAAATATCTGCATCGTCTGCAAAGAGTGCAGGCTTTTCAAAGGAAAGTGCAAACTGACTGTCGGTTGCCAAAGTCCAATTCGGGATAGACACTTTCTTGAATACTCTTGTGAGCATCGTTGCCGCCTGTTCACGATTTAAGAGGTCGTTTGGTGAATAGGTTGTAGCAGATGTTCCGTTTACTGCTCCGATGTTATATGCCTTTAAGATTTCAACATCATTTGTATCTGTGAAAGGATTGTTTACTGCCGGAATTGCCGCACCGTTTGCAAGTGCTTCATACGCCTTAACTGCAACTGCCGCAAATTCAGCTCTTGTGATGTCCTGAGATAAGTCAACACCTACAAGTACATCAGGAACTAATCCCATCTGATATGCCGATGTAATTTCTCCAGTTGCCCAATCTGATGTTTCAAGGATTCTTTTTCCGTTCCATTGTCTCCAAGCAGCATTTGAGCCATAGCGCGAATGTCCGATAAAGCTCATTCCGTCCTCGCTCATAACAAATTCAAAGTCTCCGCCGTCATTCGGTGGTGTATATGTAGGAGATTCAGCCCACTGACCGTAAAGCATATTACCTTGTGCGGTAGCTGTTATTTTTCCCTGGTCGTGAGGATATGTTCCTGTTACTTCGCTGCCATTCTGAATTATGATGATTTCGCCGTAGTTGGAATCTTCCCATTTACCTGACCAGTTATAATTCCCAACGGCATTTACATTTGCACCTTCAAGAGTATCAGTTGGGAGTGTTCCTGCTGTAACGGTAATCGGCACAGAGGTTATGAAGTCTGCATCTGTTGCGTAGGTCTTTGAATATAACCTGACCTCATATTCTCCTGCTTCTACTTCAATATCCAATTCATACTCGCTTGTGTTTTTATTCACACGACACCATTTTCCATATTGGTTTGCTGCCGTTCCTTTTTTATAAATTGCGATATACGGATCGGATTCATCGGTAAGTCCTGTCACGGTCACTTTGATTTTGTCACCATATCCTAATGTTGTTTTATTGACACTTATATTTGCCGCCGCACTAACCGTAAATGTCATAAGCGACAAGCACATAGTTAGAGTCAACAATATTGACAATAACCTTTTCATATCTCAAAACCTCCTTACTTTTTAAGGTTTTCAACCATTCTCACTGCAATAATGAGTGCCTGTTCTCTTGTTGCGTTTGCATAGCCTGTTGCTTCTTCTTCAGATGTAATATTTTTAGGTGCGAACTTGTTGTCACCAACGCCGTTTATGATGTTGTTCGCCGCCATAAAGTACACGCTGTCTTTTGCCCAATCGGATATATCTTTATCATCGGCAAAAGCTGAAGGCTTATCGTATGTCAATGCAAACTGTGCATCATTCTGAATTGTCCAGCCGTTCATTGTTGCTCTCTTGAATGTTCTTGTGAGCATTGTTGCAGCTTGTTCACGGTTTAAGAGTGTGTTTGGTTCAAAGGTGGTTGCCGATACACCTGTTGTAATCCCAAGATTATATGCTTTTAACACTTCAATATCGGATGTATCCGTAAACGGATTTACAGTATTCGGAAGTGCTGCTGTTCCCGAAAGTGCTTCATAAGCCTTTACGGAGATAGCTGCAAACTCTGCTCTTGTGATTGACTGTGTAAGATCTGCATCTACTAAGCTTTCAGGAATAAGACCAAGTGCATCAGCCTTTGCAAGTTCAGCACTTGCCCAAGCACTTCCACTTGCAGGCTTTAAGTTTTCGTTTTCAGAGTTTATCCAATAAACACCTACAACGCCTGTTTTCTTATCCTTTGCATAAATCGCAAAACCATCGCTGCCGTCCGTAATCATTGTCACGATACCATTAGCATCAACGGTTGCCGCCTCATTATATGAACTTGACCATTCATAATCGAGAGGATTCTGACTTACACCGTTATCAGCTGTAAGAGTGAGAATATCACCTGCTTTTGCATCTTCTTTACCGTCTTTTTCGGTAATGTAAACCATGTTATATTTTTCGGTTGTTGCCACAACAGATGCCATATCGTAATAAGCATCTACGTCACCGCCGACATACCATATAGCCCACAAAACAACTCTTGCAGTAACCGCACCGGCAGGAATGGTGGCTATGATAACCTGATTATGCCAGTCGGGGTTACGCTGTTCCTGTGAATAGGTCTTAATCTGATTTCCACTTGCATCTAAAAACTGCAATTCAACCTTTCCCATATCGTGCGGAGATTGATCGTAGTTACAAACCATTAAAGAAAATATAATACTTTCGCCTGCGTTTCTGCCGTTAAGAGAAACATCCTGATAAATGTATGTATTTTCCTGATATGCCTCGGAAGGCCATGCAAAATAGCTTCCGTCACGAGGCTCATATTCGCTTTCGCTTTCTACGGTACTCCATTTTCCGTCAGGAGATACCCAGCCGTTCATTCCATCCTCAAAACTCGGATTGACAAGCAGGTTATCACTTGTTTCAGCCGATACCGTAAAGGCAAACACCAAAAAACACATCGTAAGTATCAATAATAATGATAAGATTTTTTTCATCTTCATTCCTCCTTATTCGCCCTGTCTTGCTCCGCATCCCGAGCAGAATTTCATTCCGTCTGCCACCTCTGCACCGCATTCGGTATAGAAGCGTTTTTTTGCCTCAGCTTCGGTTATATCCTTGAGCTCATTTTGTGCGTTGAATATCTTAACGTCGGGATCGTCCTGCGGCGCAAGACTTGCTATTCCTCTGACAATTCCGTCTAAAATTCCTGCCATAGTGTTTTCCTCCGTATATTATGAATTAGTTAGCAAAGTCCTTTAATGCTTCTTCGATCTCGTCTGCGTTTTCTTCAATGTCGGACATATAATCGTCCCAGCCCTTCTGCATACCCTGAGCTATGTCTACCTTTACTGCGTTGTAGTAGAAAAGTCTGTCAAGGGTTCTTTCCTTGTCGTTGTCGTATTCCGAGCTTACGTACACCGTGTATATCGTGCCGTCAACTCTGAACGCCCAGCCCTGAAGCCATCCGCCGAGAGCATCCTCCAAGGTGGTTGCATCAAGAGCATTTTCGCCCTCGCCGACA